>WQXI01000012.1 GCA_009784935.1 Treponema sp. | reverse complement strand
TCGGCTCTGGAGCCCTGAAAAGCGCCGCAATCAATCAGATACGAAAGCCCGTCAATCTCAAGCACATGCTTGGAACCTGTTACTTCTTCGGCTGCGCCGAGTGAATAAAATCCTGCATTCATGATGTGATTGTATCATAGACATACGGTTTTGTCACTATTTTTTTTATAGATATCCAAACAAAATTACACCGCCTAATCCTTCTCTCATCCTTCTAATTTGAATACCTTTTTCCATTCTTATTACCCCCATTGAAAACGGTGAAGGGATATAATAGTTTTCGGGTTCTATATTGTAATACAGGTACTCTTCGCCTTCGAAACTGTTTTTTTGCAGAAATATTGGATTAAAGATAGTAATCAATCTTGCTTCTCCCGAAGCTAATTCAAAAATTATTTCTCTTTCATGGTCTCTATATGTTACTTTTTGCATTTTTCCTGTACTATTTATTATTATAATTTCCAGATTACATCTTGAATTTTGATTAACAGGATCAAAAAACCTCCAATCGCGTGTTATGCTTCTATATCCTGTTCTTTGTGAATCAGGCAGACTTAATTCTGTAAGATAGAATTCTTTACTAAAAATATTTATACCATACATGCGGTTAATATATTCATCGGGGTTTATAATTACATAATAGTGATATTCCCAGATATTATTAAACTCCGGACGTTCAAAAGCATAGTATCTTTTTATATCGTCATTGCGTTCGACAGCTATGTATAAAGGATATGTGTTTTCGAAATCCATTGATAAGGCATCACTTTCGAAAGTTTCATTTTGATTTATTATTGTATACTCGTCTTGGTTATTTAAGTATACTTTTACATTATTGCCGGTTTGGTTTATAAATGTTATCTGCATTTTTGCAGGTTTGCCGTAAAGAGGCTCAAACGAAAACGCCAAAGCCGGTATTAATATTGATACTATAAATAATAATACAGATGTTATTTTCTTTTTCATGTGATTAGTATACAATGTTGTTTATTTCTAATCAACCGTTGACAAGAGTTAAATAATTTGATATATTCTATATTATTATATTGAAGGAGAATAAAATGGCTAAGAGAATTTGGGTTTTATTAATTATTTCTATATTATTTTTTGGCTGTTCTACGTATAGCTCGTATGATAGTTTTTCTCAAAGAGAAAGTGATTTTGCTCAGTCCAATATAACAATTTCCGAAAGAGGACTGACTCAGGAACAAATAAACAGTATTTTAGCAACAAGGTTTCCCCCTCAAAACACAGTGTCAATAGCTGTTGTATTTTTGCAGACATTTAATACCCGCAGTTCAAATAATGCAGGGCTTCCATATTATATTATGGCTCAAGGAAGAAACATTAATAATGTAGAAAAGTTTGTTCCGATACCAAGGATATTTATTCCGCAGAGATTAACCTTTGATATTATACAGGATTTAGGAATAAGAAGTTTATGTGAATACACTGTAATTTTCTACAATCGCTCAAATAGATCGATGACTTTTTCTCAATGGGTTAGAGGTGAGTTTAAATTTGAATCAGATATAGAATTTACATTGATTGACAACCAGACAACCGCTATAATTGCATCTGACAGATTATACTCAAGCTTAATAAAAAAGCGCCAAATATTATCTGATAAAGATATTGAAGAAGCAGAAGATGAAATATACACACTGCAGGCAGCTCTGTTGGCAGAGAAATTAAATTTATTGTTTGGCAGATAAGCATGAAGATAAAATATCTTGACCAAAACTAATTTTTAATATACACTTTATTTAAATGAATTTTGACGGATTTTTTGTATTTGGATTTATATTCTTATTTGTTTATTTTATTATTATATGCCTTATTAAAAATAATAAGAATAAAGAAAAAGAAGTATTAGATTATAATGAAATTGAAAATATATACTTCCAAAAAATCAGAGAAGGAAGCAAATCATATAAATTATTAAGAATCTATTCTCCGTTTGATTTAATGATGATCAAGTCATTTTTTATTTCAGAAAATATCCCTTATTACATTGAATTTGAACATTTAATGAAAGTGTACCCCGTTATTCATTGTCCAAATTATAATAATTCAAGTATTAATATCCTGGATGAAGATTATAATGACGCAATTGAAGTTATAAATAATTATATAAAAAGCAGAGAACAAAAAAAATACGGTTTTAAAGGTCTTTGCAGAGGTGTTTTAGAAATGGCATTAATGATGTGGGTTGTCCCGTCTTGTCAAAATCAATTAGGAATAGAAGTTAATTATAAATAAATGAAAAATATACAGAAAATAATATTTATTTTAGTATTTGTTTTCGCTGTAACTGCATGTAAAGATATAAGTAGTATAAATAAGCATTTAATTTATTTTAATTATAACACAAATGAAATCTGCATTATGGATATTAAAACAGGAAATATAGAAAAAAAACACAGGCTAAAAATGGAAATACTGAGAGGCGGCGGTATTAATAATCAGGGATTTTCATATAAATGGCATTATAAAAATAATGATATAAATGTGTATTTAATGGAAAAAAGCTGGAGTAGCAGCGGCAGACTGACAACAATATATAAAATTAATATAGACGATTTTAATATTACAGAAATATTTAAAACAAATACGCCTCATCGCGCAAATTTATTTTATTTTAACTTTTTTATTAATGATAATGAATTATTTTTAACAAATCTCATCGAGCAGTCAAACCAAGGACATAATAAAGAATTTAATTATATTATTTTATATAACTTGCTTACTAAAGATGAAACAATTATAAACTTTAATATACTGCTTCCGGAAGAAGATCAAATTTATGCGTCTGATATTTTTGTTTATAATGATTCTATAATATTTACCGGGTACAGAGATAATTATGATATTATTCAAAAGAGATTATTTAGGTATGATATTACAGAGAATTTAATATATCTAATAGATGAGCATGTTAGAAACTTTTCTATTATTAATAATTTATTATTATACGATAAATATAATAAAGTTGAAATAAACATAGATCAAGATTTTGTTAAAACAATTGTTTTAGATGATATTAATCTTAATATCTATAATTTGGAAGATAATACTTATTCAATATTACCTTATAATGAGAATTATTATTTTGATTATTTAAATATCGATAATAATAGAATTATTTATTCTGATTGGTATATTTCGGAGCCGCCTTTATATAGCATTGGATTGCCTTATATTGATAATAGGCAGGTAAATTATTATATTGCAGCTATTAATAAATATGAGAAGAAATTATTATTTTCCAGCCCTGACAGGTTATTGCTTCTTGGGGTATTGGATAAAAATTAGAGAATACTGTATAATATTATTTAGGAGAAATTATGACGCCAATACGTTATTTTTTTAGTTTTTTATTTATTTCTATATTATTATTCTCTTGCAATGTAAAGAAGGAGCAGAATTATTACAATGACGCTTGGTTTGTTACGCCTACCCAAGAAAGATTAAGAATCACATTGCTAATGCCAAAAATAATAAGCCAATACAATTCATTTATTGAATTTGATGACAAGGAAGCTCCTAAAGAGCAAAAAATTATTTTTACTGCAAATGATACATTGCGTGATTTTAAATATACAGCGCTGCAATTATATTTTGATCATGATATTATTCGTATTGTTGAACATCGAGTTAAATTTCAAATTGATGAATTATTGCCCGAGCACCCGTTTGTTGTTAATTGGATGGAAATCGGTACAATGCCCCATGCCGGAATATCATTTTTGGACAAAAATAACCAAAGACGGTATTTTTCTATAAATGCAAATAACGCAGATCCCGAAGAAGGAGGAACAGCTCCCATTTTACTAATAGAATATCCCGGTGTTTCTTTTATCAATGTTAATGATCCGATATTATTATCAAAACTGGCTATGTATTTAATTTTACAGATCGAAGGAAGGGACAATAAAGATCCAGCCGCTGCAGAAGAACTGAGTTTGCTTACAGAAGCAGTTAATAGATTATCAGAAGCAGACAGGAGGATTTATAATTCAGAAATTGAGCGGTTTTATACAGGACAGGACAACACAAATGCATTTGAATTTTATGCCGGTTATTATCGAGATGTTTATATAGATCATCTTAGGGACAGAGAAATAATGTACATAGGCAGCGGTTTAGAACAAGTGTATTTTTATTCCAATATTGATTTATTTGAATTTAAAATATTGGCAATCGGCTCCGATGAAAATTTTAATTTCTTTACAGAGAGAATAATCTTTTCGGTTGATGTTCTTTCGTTTAAAACCGCATTAGAATATTCGACTTATGTTCCGCAAGGAATTCCCGCAGAAGCGGTGTCTTTTAGAACTGCCGACGGAAAGGAACATGTATATTTACTGCAATCATCGGGATTAGACGGCAGTTTAACCGTAATAAAGCTGGAAACACTTTTGAGGTAATTTATGAAAATAAAAATCAGTATTTTTGCATTTTTAATTTTAATTGCTCTTCTTTTATTATTTTCTAAAAATGCTGTAAGCGAAGAGTATAATTCTAATTTTACTGTAAATTACAGCGGAGAATTTTTCTATTGCGGAGAAGATATTATAATAACAATTAGTTCTAATACAGAAATAAATGGTTCAGCTGTAATTAGAGCAGAATTATATTGGATAAGATTTCCCGAAAGCAGAGAATTAATAAAAATATCCGGCATGGAATTTGAAATGAGACAGAAAAATATTAAAATAAACATTCCTACAGATTATGACTGGGGCGATGATGTAAACAGTCCGTTTATCGATAAAAGCGATGAAGTATTTTGTCTAAAAATATATTTTAACGATATTTTAATATCACAGAGTAATGAGATTTGGATAGGTTGTTCTTCTGTATGGTGATATACAGAACTTAAAACCCCTTTATTGTTTTGTCCATATATTGGAACCTCTTTGACGCGTGTATGTACCCGGACCTCCTGCAAGATATTTACTTCTTAAATCTCCTGGGAAGGAAAGGTTGGAACTAAAATTATTTGCATCGATTATGCCTTCAAATGTAACACTATCAAGTTCATCACAGCGGTTAAATGCGCGGGCATCTATTCGGGTAACACTGGCAGGTATGGTTAAACTGCCAAGAAATCTACAAGCATCAAATCCGCCATGGCCAATTGAGGTTACGGTTGACGGTATAACTACTCTTGTAAAAAGAGAATTAAAATATGCGTTTTGCCCTATAGCTGTAAGGTTGTCCGGGAACACGCCGATAAATTCGTCAAAACCGGTTGCCCAGATTGCACCTGACGAAACATCCCGTCCGTTTGATTCAAGCATTGGAACAATTCCTAAAGCCATTTGTATGGGCGCCGAAAAATTATAAAGCATATGTCTATTGTGTCCTGCAGAATTTTTCCATCTTGTAAAAATATAATTAGCGGCAATAGCGGGATTTGAATTTAATCTATGTACACTGATAGCATTTTCGGCAAATCTGGTGTTCATAATATTCCGGGAATTATACCAGCCGCTTCCCGCAGGAGTGCCGTCAGGTCTGGTGTGCCCAAACCTTGCTCTTTGTTCTGCAGCCCTGATATCCGCATATTCTTCCAAGCCTGCGTGGACTTCAAGCTCCCTCTGTCCATTAGCTCTTCTGTGCTCATTTACAAGCCTGTAAAATTCCTGTCTTAGTGCGTCTTTGTATTCGCTTGAAAGCAAATATTCTGTATTTTGGGCGCTTAAGAATGCAATGCTTCCCAATAACAATAGATAAAGAAATAATATTTTTTTCATGATAAGAACTCCTTTAATTGTATTTTTAATTATATTCATATATAAATGCTTAATCAAGTACGAATCTATTATTTAATTGAAAATAATGATATGGAATTGTTTCTAAATCGATTTTTTAAATAGAATATACAAATAGAGGTATTGAATTTTTCTATAAAATATGCTGAGATTAAACAACTTGCCTATTAGGAGTTGTTTTTTATGATCGAAAATCTTTATTGGATTGGTTATGTAGGAGCCGGAGCGGCGCTTCTTTTTGCCTTTATACAGGCGCTTAAGGTATTAAAATACGAAGACGGTAATGATGATATTAAACGGATTGCCGGCGCTATCCGAGAAGGCGCAAACGCTTTTATGAAGCGTCAGTACAGTACAGTCGCTGTTTTCCTCGCAGTCATGTTTGTAATATTATACATTCTTGCGTTAAATGGCTTTATAGTTATTTATACGCCGTTTGCCTTTATAACTGGCGGCACTATTACCGCGTTCTGCGGGGTAATCGGTATGAAGATTTCGACATTTGCCAACTCCCGCACAGCTCATGCCGCCGCTACTCAGGGGCTTAACAGGGCTCTTAGGGTGTCTTTTGCATCCGGGTCTGTAATGGGTTTTATTGTTAACGGGCTTGCGGTTTTAGAACTCACACTGTGGTATATGCTTCTTAGATATGTGTTTGGAGAAGGTCCCGATGTAATCGCTTATACAATGGTAACTTTTGGAATGGGTGTTGCAGTTGTTGCTGTTTTTGCCCGTGTCGGCGGCGGTATATTTACCAAGGCAGCCGATGTCGGCGCGGATCTTGTCGGTAAAGTCGAAGTCGGTATACCGGAAGACGACCCAAGGAATCCCGCTGTAATAGCTGACAATGTCGGTGATAATGTTGGTGATGTTGCCGGTATGGGCGCTGACCTTCATGAATCAAATTCCAATGCGCTTGTTGCGACCATTGCGATCAGTTTCGGCGCAGGTTACGGTATTGCAGGGTTTATGCTTCCTATCATTATATCTGTAGTTGGAATTCTTTCTTCTATCATTGGGACATTTTTTGTAAGGTCAAAAGAAAGTCTGGATCAAAAGTCATTATTAAACTCTCTCCGCAGAGGCGTTTATATCGCAGGCGGAATTGCGGCTGTCGCAGCCTTGCCGCTTATAATGTATGTTGCAAATAACGCTGCTCCGCCTGATGGTATGGCAGAAAGTCCCATGGTACAAAATGTCTGGGGTATATACGGCGCCGTTCTTATTGGTATACTTGCCGGTTTTATCGTCAGTCTCTTTACAGAATATTATACTTCCGATGCGAGTAAGCCAACTGTAGAACTTGCCAACTCAAGTGTGTACGGTACTGGTCCTTTGATGATCGGCGGTCTTGCTCTTGGAATGAGATCAACTGCCGGTCCTATTATTACAATATCAGGCGCCGCAATGCTCAGCTTTATTGTTTCCGGCGGCTTTAGATATTTTGATGCAGGTTTTCTCATGGATTATAATGCAGGTCTTTACGGTATTGGTCTTGCCGCGGTTGCAATGCTTGCTACAAATGCAATTATTCTTGCGACCGACGCATTTGGTCCTGTTGCAGATAACGCCGGCGGTATTGCGCAAATGGCAAATCTGCCGGAAGAAGTACGCAATCGTACAGACGCGCTCGATTCACTGGGCAATACAACTGCGGCGACAGGGAAGGGTTTTGCGATTGCTTCCAACGCATTTACTGGCCTTGCGCTTTTAGTTTCTTATGTAAATATTGCGCAAGCCAGAATGACAGAACCGCTTAATCTTTCTATAGTTAATCCGCCTGTTCTAGTCGGCTTTTTTGCAGGCTCAGCTGTCGTATTCCTTTTTGCGGCTCTTTGTACATCTGCTGTACAACGCGCGGCGCAAAGTATCGTGCAGGAAGTAAGGCGCCAGTTTAAAGAAATTACAGGGCTTATGGAAGGTAAAGCAAAAGCAGACTATGCGACCTGTGTAGATATCTGTACAAAAGGCGCGTTAAAAGAAATGATAGCTCCAGCTTTTTTAGTTATTCTTGGACCAATTGTTACCGGTATCTTGCTTGGCGTTTCCGGTGTTGTTGGATACCTCGCGGGTATTATTGTTGTAGGTTTTACTCTTGCAGTGTTTATGCTTAACGCTGGTGGAGCATGGGATAATGCAAAGAAATACATCGAAAAAGGAAATCTTGGCGGCAAAGGCGGTCCTTCTCATAAAGCGGCAGTTATCGGCGATACTGTCGGTGATCCTCTTAAAGATACAGCAGGGCCTTCCTTTAACAATGTTATTACTGTTTCCTGTACTGTTGCTATCGTATTTATCGGTGTAACAATGGCGTTTTCGCTGTTGTAAAAGTATCGGAGAAGAATGCAGTTTCGTTCTACAAAGTCGATGTTCCCGCTTGTTTCGTACAAGGATGCAGTTTTAAACTGCATGCCGGATGACGGCGGTTTATACGTGCCATGTAAGACAGTTGACTTTAGACAATTCTTTTTAAACATGAACAAAAAAACTACTTTTAACGAACTTGTTACCGCCATTGCGCCGTCAATTTTAGAAGGCGGGCTTAATTCTTCCTGCGCATCCAGAATTGCAGAAAGCGCATTTGATTTTAAACCGGAATTAATTGATATAGATGACGGTTTATATCTGCTTAATCTTTACAATGGTCCAACCGGAGTCTTTAAAGATTTTGGCATTGCTTTTATGTCTGCAATTCTCGAAGAATTCTTAAAAGACGGTGAACAAGCAATGATACTGGCTGCTGCAAGACCGGATACCGGTGTAAGCATGGCTCATGCTTTTAGAGGCAGAAAAGGCGTTTTGCTTGTGCTTCTGTATCCGTCAGGGCAGCTTCGCGGTCTCGATTCATCCAGTTTTGTGCAAAACGGCGGAAACATTATTCCGATTCAAATAAAAGGGACATTCGATGATTGTCAGCGTCTTGTAATAGAGACAATCAATGATCGTGATTTTTCGGAACGCTACAATGTAACAAGCGCAAACACAATGAATCCGGGGCGTCTTTTTCCGCAGATTTTTTATTACCTTTATGCATTTACTCAATTAAAAAATAAACTCTGCGGAGATCTGGTTTTTAGTGTGCCATCCGGAAACTTTGGAAACCTTATCGCAGGGCTTTATGCATGGAAATTTGGCATGCCGGTAAACGGATTTATTGCAGCAATGAACGCAAATAATTCTATGGGCGGTTTTATTCACGGTAAACCTTTTATACCCAAGCCGCTTATCTATACAAATTCTCCTGCGCTGGATGTCAGCGTACCGATTAATTATGAACGGCTTGCGTCATTTTATACAGAAGCTCCCGCTGTTATGCGAAACATTGTTTATCCGGCTTCTATAACGGATGAGACAACCCTCGAAACAATGGAACATGTATATAAAAAATACAATGCATATATCGATCCTCATACAGCTGTTGCTTTTGCCGCGGCAATGGAAACATCTGATAGACTAAAATGGAAAGGTAATACAAATATTGTAGTCTTGGCTACAGGACATCCTGCAAGATCAGCCAATCTCGCGGAAAAAGCCACAGGAAAAGCAATTAAAACTCCTGACTTCTTAAAAGAATTATGGAAGAAGTGTGATCCAATTGCGCTTATTCCGCCTCAGCTTGATGCTTTCGAAAGCGCTGTCGCAAGCTGTTTTTAATTTATTATTATTTATTGAGGGAAAAAGATGAAGCTGTTTTTTATTGTTTTAATTTTAATGCTTCCGCTTACCGAAGCTTTTACGCAGGAAGTATCGGCAGGAGACTTATTGCTAAACGCAGAGGAAAGTTCTGCAGAAAGCAAAAGCGAAGTTGATGCTGTTTCATCCGCTACCGCAGTTTTTATTGAGCCTGCAATAGAATACATAAGAGAGTTTAACGAGGACAGGAATCTTTTACAGAGGATTGGGATCGCGCTGGCAATTATTGCAGGTCAGGTTTTACTAATTTGGCTTATATGGTTTTTATTTAAACGGCTGGAAAAAAAGCTGGAACATTCAGGAAGCGAAAAAATAAAACCCCTCATTATAAAAAAATTCAAACTGCTTTCTACAAAACAAATTATTAGATTAATCGAATATTTTTTGCGGTTGTTTAAATACCTGATAACCGCAATTCAATTTTTTCTTACAGTGCCTATCGTTTTTAGCCTGTTCTCGGCAACAAGTAATCTGGCTTCGGTAATATTCGGTTATATATTAAATCCGATAAAAAATATCGCAATCGGTATTGTAGATTATATACCCAATCTCTTTTATATTTTTGTTATTATTTTTGTTGCCCGTTATGCGTTAAAGGGGCTTAAGTTCTTTGCTGTTCAAATAGAAAAAGGTAAACTTAAAATTCCCGGTTTCTATACAGAATGGGCTGCGCCTACCCATAAAATATTACAGGTGCTTATATGGGCTTTTACTGTCGCTGTCGTTTATCCTTATTTGCCGGGCTCTGACTCAGGGGCTTTTAGGGGAGTTTCTGTTTTTGTCGGCATTATTTTTTCTCTTGGGTCTTCTTCTGCCATCGGTAATCTTGTAGCGGGTCTTGTTATTACGTATATGCGGCCGTTTAAAATAGGAGATCGAGTAAAAATAAAAGATATAATCGGTTTTGTTGTAGAAAAAAATCTTATGGTCATTCGCCTTAAAACTCACAAAAATGAATATGTTACTTTTCCTAATCTGCTTATTTTAGGCTCCAATATTATTAATTACAATACATCTTCTGACGAAGATGAGGAAGGTTTAATTATATTTGCAGAGGTAACTTTTGGTTATTCAACGCCGTGGCAGACAATTCACGATATTCTGATAAATGCGGCGTTAAAAACTGAGCATGTTCAAAAGAATCCAAAGCCGTTTGTTTTACAGACTAAATTGGATGATTTTTATGCATGTTATCAGATTAATTGTTATACAAAGGAAGTTGGTAAGGTTCCGCGGATATATACAATACTTTACGAAAATATTCAGGACGGATTCCGCGAATCAGGCCTTGATTTAACATCTTCGCACTACAGAATAATAACAACGAATAATAAATAAGTTGTATATGTTGTATATAAAGTATATTTGCATTATACTTTATGTATGAATAAAATCAAAAAAAGATTTCTCTTAATATTAACGGTTATCCTGTTTGCAGCCTGCCAAACCTCTCAAGTACAGGAACAAGGCATTCAGGCTGCCAGAGAAGCGGACAACAGAGCGGAAATGCGTCCGGAAAACCGGACAATGGACGAGCTCACAGTTGTGTTTTCCAGGCACACGGTAAACCTCGATTATCGTAAATCATATTTTGCAAGCGAAGCTCAGATAATTACAGCTATTCACGAAGGGCTTTTTTCATATCATCCGGTAACTTTAGAACCTGTTCCGGCAATGGCAGAAAGATGGCATTTGTCCGAAGACAAACTAGAGTGGACATTTACTATAAGACGCAATGCGCGTTTTAGCAACGGGGATCCTGTGCAGGCAGAAAATTTCCGCTTGGGCTGGCTCTCGCTTTTAGAACCTGAAAGGGAAGCGCCGTATGCAAGTTTTTTTGACATAATAGAAGGAGCGCGCGATTTTCGTAATGGCACAGAAAAAGATCCGGATAAAGTAGGGATAAGAGCTGTTGACGCAAGAACCCTTGTAGTTAAATTAAATAATCCTGCGTCATTTTTTCCGTCTATGCTTTGCCACCACTCATTCAGCCCTATTCACCGCTCGATGATTAATGTTGCTGATTGGTCTAACGCTAATATTATTGTTAACGGACCGTTTCGCATAACCTCGGTAAATGATGACATAATTGTAATGCAGAAAAATCAACATTATTGGGATCGCGCGAATGTTGAGCTTAATAAACTAACAATTAAATTCACTGACAACGGAGAAGAAGCGGCTCATCTTTGGAATTCCGGCGAAGCGCGCTGGATTGCTGGTAATGTTGATATGGATGCTCTAACCGATCGTTCGGGCATTCAGGTTAATATAATGTTTGCGACGCATTATTACTATATCCGCAGTACTGTAAAACCATTTGACGATCACAGAGTCCGCCGCGCAATGGCTCTTGTTCTGCCTTGGAACGAAATAAGAAGCGCTTATTATCTTCCCGCCGAAAATTTTATTTTTCCTATCCGCGGGTATCCGCAGGTTAAGGGTATATCAGAACCCGACTACGATGAAGCAAAAAGGCTCATGATAGAAGCAGGATATTCCAGTTTAGAAGGTTTGCCGGATCTTGTTATTCGTTTGCCGCCTTCCCGTGATGCAGCGCGTGTCGGCGCTTTAATGGCAAATGCTTGGAAAGATATTTTAGGCTTTAATGTGCGCGTAGAAGTTATTTCGTACGAAACTTACTTTGATACCCTCAAAGAAGATAATTATACAGTAGCTACATTGACATGGATTGGAGATTTTGCCGATCCTTATGCGTTCCTTAAATTATACAAAGCTGATTCTAACCTGAATGATGCCGGTTTTAATGACGCGGATTATGAAGCTTTGATAGCAAGATCTATGACAGAAGAAGGCACAACTCGTTTTGCAACTCTTGCCGAAGCAGAAAAGCTTTTGTTGGACAGAGCTTTAATACTGCCAATATGCTTTACTCCTGCCGTTAATATTGTTGATACAGGTGAATTAGACGGATGGTTCCCAAACGCTTTGGACATACATCCGTTTAAATATTTATCCTTTAAGGCTTTTAGGCCGCTGCCGGGTGTTGCTTTAGTACAATGATGAGAGTTGGAATCGGCTATGATATTCACAGACTCAAAAGAGACCGCCGTTTTATCCTTGGCGGTGTTGTAATTCCTTTCGCAAAAGGAGAAGACGGTCACTCTGACGGAGATGTGTTAGCCCACGCTGTGATGGATGCGCTTTTGGGCGCTTGCGGAATTGCTGATATCGGCGAGTTGTTTCCTCCGTCAGATCCTTCGTACAAAAACGCTGATTCTATGGAACTTTTGCGTATTGTTTATTTAAGAATTAAACAATTAGGGTATTCAATTGTAAATATTGACTGCGTTATAATCTGCGAAAAACCAAAAGTGCTGCATTTTAGGGATGAGATCAGAAGCTCCCTTTCTAATGTTCTTTGTACGTCTACAGAAAATATTTTCTTAAAGGGTAAAACAAAAGAAGGGCTTGGCTGTACCGGTAAAGGAAAAGCGATAGAAGCGCATGCTGTTTGTCTGGTTAAAAAAGAATTATCATAATGTCCGATGTTGAATGGAACGATATTTTTAAAAAACTCGTAAAATGGCGTGAGAGCAACAATATAGAAGAGCCTTCTGTTACAATTGTATCAGCGGCGGCAGCCGGCAAGCCTTGGGCAGCGCTTGTTTCTACGATAATCAGTCTGCGCACCAAGGATGAAGTTACTGTTATTGCGGCAAAAAAACTTTTAGAAAAAGCTGATAATCCTCAGAAATTAAACGCGCTTAAAGAAACCGAAATTCAAAAACTTATATATCCTGCCGGGTTTTACAGGAACAAAGCCGCTTCTTTAAAAAAAATCGCTTCTATACTGCTTAATGAACATAACGGCAAAGTGCCTTCTTCCATGGATGAACTTCTCGCTCTCCCCGGAGTCGGCAGAAAAACTGCAAATTTAGTATTAACAGAAGCATTTGATCTTCCCGGTTTATGCGTGGATATCCACGTTCATCGAATTTCTAATAGGTGCGGATGGGTAAAAAGCAAAAATCCCGATGAAACTGAGATGATTTTAAGGGAAATTTTACCTCAAAAATACTGGAAGAAAATTAATAATCTGCTTGTTCTTTACGGGCAAAAAGTATGCCGTCCTGTGAGTCCGTTTTGTTCCTGTTGTGTTATTAAAAACAGATGTCTCCGCAGAGATGTAGGAAAGTCAAGGTAGTATAATACCTGCCATGCAAATGACAGGTATTATATCAGAAAATAATTACCTTTTTGCTTTAGGAATTTTAGCGAGCGTTTTTGCCAGTGTTTTATTGCCGGCAGCTTTTTTAAGATCAAATTCCATCTGCGCTAAAAGCCAAAGTTCAGGCTTTGTAGAAAAATATTTAGCAAGACGTACAGCGATAGATGTTGTAATCCTGCTTCTGTCAAGGCTTATAAGCCTTAACGCGGTTTGACTGCACTTGATTTCTCTCGAGACTCTGTTACAGTTAAGATCATACTTTCCAATAAAATCCAAGAGCAGCGATCCTGGTGACTTTTTTGATTTTGCCATGATTTCTCCTTATCTTTAATATATCAAATAATACCAAATTAATAAAAATTAGTCGAGTACTTTATCTTAAATTTGCAATATTTTTTCTTTTTTCCATATTGCTTTTCCGTTTCTTTTTCCATAAAAAATGAAATGTTCCTTAAAATCAGCTAAAATTAGTGTATTTAGCGCTATATTATAGTTTCCGTCTATATCATTTGCTTTGTGAGCATCCGCTGTTATAATTACAGGAATATTCTGTTCGTTTATTATTTTTAAGAATGAAAGTGAAGGATACAAATCTTTGATTTTACCGCGGTTTAAGCCGCCTGTATTTGCTTCTATTACAAGATCCGCTTTTTTTGCGGCAATAGCTACTTCTTTTTGACGGCAAATTTCAATATTTTCCTGCCAGTAGTTTTCTCCCTGACAATTTTTTTTAAGCAAATCAGCATGCCCTAAAATATCAAAACCGCCTTTTTTTATCATTTCCAGCATTGCATCATAATAACTATGCATTAATTTTTGAGCATCGCCGTTAAAGCCGTCTTTTAGTCCTTTTTCAAATTCTTCTTTGGAACCGTCAACTGTAAAAGGCTCGGCTCCGTTTTCTGGAAACAAATAGTGAACGCTTCCTATGATAAAATCAAGATTTAAAGCGGTTATATCGCTGTCAAGAGCAGAACGTTTTCCATTGATATAATCAACTTCATAACCAAGAAAAACATTAAGTTTTCCGCTCCAGCGTTCCTTTGCAGCTTTTACTTCTGCAGTATAATCATGAACATGCTCGTCTTTAATGTGCCATTCGGTTTGTCTGCAAATCTGTTTTTCTACAGGAGCGTGGGCGCTGAACCCTATTGCAAAAAGATTTTTTGTATGGGCATTACGGCACATTGTTTCGACATCATCTCTGCCGTCGCAAAAAGTTGTATGTGTATGCATGCTTGACAGTTTTTGCCCGCTCATTTAACCCTCACTATTAACGCGCCGCTTTTTGTGTCTCTTTGTTCTTCTGCGGTTTCGCTGTTCAATACATTATACGGATATAAACCAAACGAATCCAGTTTTTCTATACTAGTCTTATCCCCCGTTAAAAGAACAAGCCCTTTTTTTGAACATCCGTAACAGCCGGAGAGCCCTGCAGGCAGAGGGAACGAATCTGATATAATCCGAATTGGATCTGTCTTTTTCATTTTTTCTTCAGAAGCTGCAGCATTGCCGGCATAAATAAAACTTAACGCAAGCCTTTCTTTTGGCAGTTTTGCCGCCGCCGATAATTTATGAAGCTCTTTTGGAGCGCCGTCAGTTTTAAAAGCAAAATGACACCAGCGTTTTTCTTTTCTGTTTAAAAGAGGGCAGGCGGTATCGTGTGTACATGGAGCAATAGGCAAATAATTTATTTTTTGGAGTTCGTTTCGCAGAAAAGAAATAAACTGCCCTGATTGGGGAATCCCCGGCTCCACAGTTAAAATAGACGCGCTGGCGGCGGCTTCGTTTTGCATTAATTGTGCCGCATTTGCCGCAGTCTGCCTTAGGCCTTCTGTGTTGTTATGCGAAAGCTTGTCGTATGTTTCGTTAAAAACATTTACTGCGCATACAAGCGAAGCCTTTTCTCTGCCTGAAAAACTTGTTGTTTTTCTTAGATCAATCTCTTTTTTTATTAAGTTTATTTTCCATTTGCCTGTTTCGCTTGTCTCGCATAACGCAGAAAAAAATGTTCTTCCTGCTTCCAGCGCGGCGCTGCTGCGGTCTATACAGTTAAATTCAAGATTTAAATTCCGCAGTTCCGGGCAGGCAATCCATAATGCGGATGTAAATGTAAGCGGACCGCAGCCCAAATCTGTAATTATACTGCCTTCCTTAAGCGAAAGGTTAAGTTTTGGCAGTAAAAAAGAAAGCCGGAACAAATTCCATGGCATAAAATACCGCAGATATGCGCTTAAAAAAGGAGGGCGGGACAAATAAGAAAGAGACCTGTTTCCCCTTTGATTTGTAAGCAGTTTAGAAAGTTCTGCAATATCAGAAGGCAGAGTGTTCCTAAAACGCGCCGGAATAGGAAAAGTTTTTTCTATTAACGCAGGAATGTTTTTCAGCATTATCTTACAATTGACGACACGGGGACAATTTCATATCCCGATCTGAGCAATGCGTCTAATAGCACATCAATGCGCTGAAAAAGATACTCGTCTCTTCCGCCGGGAAGCTGTCCAAGCCGCACCGGAACAATAATGCCGCTTTCTCTTCTTTGTGTAATCTGTTCTATCATTTCTGCGGGAGGAATCTGGCGAAGATTCAATCTTAACGCGTCTTCTCTGGATAAATAATCGCCCGGGTCCAAACTTCTTTCTACTGTGATATAACCTGACGCCGCCGCAGCTGCGTTTACCTGAGCGGAACTGCGGTAAAACGGCGGATGCCAAAGAATGGACAGCTCTCTTCCTGTCGCGCGGTGAAACTCGTCTTCGTTACGTGCAAGACCCTGAGCGATAAAATCGCGGGTTATTCTGTATCTTGTATCAGAGAGATCGATAGGAGCGTAAAAAAGAGAAGCTGTTTCGTGTCCTGCGTTTACAATTGCGGCAGCTCCCAACGGATTTCGGCGGATAAATTCGCCGTTAAGAAAAAAAGTTGCTCTTATATTATAACGTCTAAGAGCGGACAATACATTATTTAATCCGGTATCATCATCATAAAGATCAAAACAAAGCGCAATTTGCATAGGGCGGTTTAATGTAAAAGAGCTGTTAGCTGTAAATCTAGAAACAAGAGATGTTGTACCTGTCGAAGATATATTGCGGATCATCGGCATGTTTTTAAAATGACCCGAAGAATGTGATTCTAAAAATACACGAAAGCGTTCGGAAGAGAATGAAGCCTGACGCAGCTGTACATTTGTAACTGCAGTCCACGCGCTTGTTCCGTCTGTAGCAAACCATTCATTGTCTATTTTTGCGAGTGTGCGCAAAGGTCTTCTCGAACCTTCTTCGTAGCCGAATTCTGCCGCTGTAGAAAGACAGATTCTTCTGCGCGGATACGCAGAACTTGTTACATCTATTTCTTCTATAAACTTGGCATTGCCGGCAATAATCTGCCTGTTGTTAAGCCAAACGCATGAATATACTTCTTCGCGGCTCAATCTTTGTATCTGCCTCCAGTTTATATAATCCCAAATTTCTAATCCGTTTTCGCCCCAAAAAACCGCTCTTGTTCCGTCAGGCGACAATGCAGAGTTTGGAAGCGAAGGACTTGTTCTGCTTGCCAGTAAATTTATAGAACTGCGGCTTGCTTCAAAACGCAGCGCAGTGGTTTCTCCGTTTAATGAGTAAGTAATTGTAAGAAAGCTCGAAGGCAGCCGTGCAGACGGAGACGGCCAAAGAACATTAAAGTTTTCGGCTCCTGCCGGAATTAAAATATTGGGAGCGGCGTTGTTTCTGTTTTCGCCCAAAATAAAGAAAAATAAACCCTTGCCGCCCTTGTTAATCAATATAGAAGAAGAATCCGGCGCAACCCAAAAACGGTCAAAACCGGCGTCAAAATCCAGAGGTAAAACAGCGGCAACCCTGCCGATAGATAAAAAATCGCCGTATATTGTTCTTGTAAATAGTTCGGGGTTTATAATTTGGTATAGCGTATTTCCTGTAAAGTAATAAAAATCGCCGTTTTGCCCCCACGATACCGAAGAAACCCTGCCGGGTCCTATCATTCTAAAGCGTTCGTCAACAAGAGCGGACATTTCGTTCAATATAGGAAAATAAAATAATCTGCCGCCTTTTTCGTATACAAAGAGCCGAGAGTCCGGGTTCCATTTTACAGGAAAGTCAGCGCCCGGTAATTCTATTCTTTCGCTGATTATTCTCTTAACTCCGTTAGAAGTATCAATTAATAGAAGATTTCCGTACCCGCTGCTTACAGGTTCAATATATATAACCCAGCGTCCGTCTGACGAAGCCGCGATATCCTGAAGTCTGCCCTTTAACGGTATATTTCCCTTGGTAAATGACGGGTATCCGGGAAGCGGTTCCGGCAGTCCCCCAGAAACGCTGATTTTTACCGCTCCAAACTGGTTTAACGCCAAAAGAGCTCTTCCGTTTTCTATTAAATACAGCTTTTCTGCGGCTGCAGTGAGCTGTCTTGTTTCCATATTGTTAAGGTCTGTGATAAATAGGGCATTTTGAGATTGAAAGTCTGCCTTAAAAAGCAGCTTATCATCATTAGAAAGGGTTAATCCGCTGAAATTTATACCCCAAAGCTGAATAACAGGTACAAGAAAAAGTGCCAATAATAGTCTATTTTTCATACTGGTTCCCTAGTATTCAGGAATAAGTCCAATTCCTGCTCCAGATTTAAGAGACGCTCTTCCATCTCTTTTATTCGCCTGATTGAGTTCCTTATTTGCCTGTCTTTGAGTCCTTCGCATGCTTTATCTACAACATCGCTAAAACTGGCATTTAGTGTCATATATTAATTGTAGTATACTTTAACGTGTAATTTCCACAGCATTTTCCGCTTGAATTTCGCCTGCTTCGGCTATATCAAATGTTCGCAGGTAGGTGAATATTGCAAAAAACGCTAAAAGTATCAACAGTAACTTTTTCATATTGCCTCACTATCACATATTTACTTTAATAAATCAAGGGGGTTAACCAGTTTATTATTTCTGTCATAAATTCCAAAATGCAGGTGCGGTCCCGTGCTGTAGCCGGTGTTGCCTACCTCTCCGATTTTTCTGCCTCTGGCAATTCTGTCGCCTTGTTTAACAGAAAAAGCGTTTAAATGCCCATATAGAGTCTTATAACCGTTACTATGGGTCATAATGATGTATTTTCCGTAC
This sequence comes from Treponema sp., assembly GCA_009784935.1. GTDB lineage: Bacteria > Spirochaetota > Spirochaetia > Treponematales > Breznakiellaceae > WQXQ01. The sequence goes on along the minus strand of WQXI01000012.1, from coordinate 42,953 downwards.
AGCCAGTTTTCGCCCACTACAGAAACTACTCCATCAAGCGAAGCCATTACGGTTGTGCCGATATTCGCCCTAAAATCTACGCCTGCATGAAACTGTAAAACGCCTGTTTTTGGGTCTTTTCTCATGCCGTAATAGCTGGTTATATTACGCGAGCCAAGCGGGAACATGAATAATTCGCCCAGACTGAGCCGAAGATCGATGTCATTCATTCTGGCGCCGGGGATAAAAAGTGTCTCCCCAACGCTTATATTGTCGCTTTTTATATCATTAATGTCCAAAATCACTTCTAATGGAACGTTAAAAGATGCTGAAATCTTGGATAAATTGTCTCCCCTCTGTACATTATACGGAATACCATCGATATTGGGTATTCTTAATATGGTCCCTTCCTGAAGCCTTCTGGCATTTTGAATTTCATTGGAAGCTATAATTGCGCCTATGCTTACATTGTGTCTTTGCGCTATTGCCGATACAGAATCTCCCCTTTGAACCCTGTACTGTTTCCATTCAAAGGTGACAAGCATTCCATGGGGGTCATCCGGCTCTATTTCCAGCTCATTTGCCGAATCTGCTGACTGCGTTTCGGGATTTTCCTGAAAAAGCCCCGAAATTCCGTATATAGCATATTGAGTGATCATTTGGTCGGTATTATCGCTTTCGGAGGGTATAATGCTTATTTCGATACCTTCCCAATTTAGGGTTGCAAGGGCAATTACAATGGTTCCGGTGACAACGGCTATAGCCGCAGCTGACGGTATAGGAATGCTAAAGCCGTAGCATTTGTTCTTTTTTGGCTCGCTTTTTTCCGAAAACATGGGAAAACTCTTAAATTTAGAAATAGAGCTTTTCTTTTTTATATGTACAGGTTTTTGCCTAAACTCGCTCATAAACCCGGAATTAAAACCTGCCGATTTATTATTAGGCTTTAATGAATTATTTCTACGTCTTTTGGATATTCTTTGTTTTTCCATTATTGCTGCCATACTGGATTATCGACAAAAAAAGCGCTTGGGATTATAGCTATAGATGAAAGGAACAAAACCTGTTATTTTAGCAGTTATTACAGCTTTAATTATAAAGCTGTTCGTCTTCGATTTTATTATTGCAGACGGGCATTCTATGGAACCTGCCATAGAAGACAGAACCGTGCTTATTATCAGCCGTTTAGCCTATAAATTTAGGCAGCCGCAGATTGGAGAAATAGTAGTTTTTTATACGCCCGACGGGGAGCTGGCTGTAAAACGATGTGTTATGGTAGAAGGGGACAGCTTTTATGCTGAAGGGGACAATAGCCTTGCATCGTATGATTCACGGGCTTACGGACCTGTTCCTTTAAGTAATATTATTGGAAAGGTATTGGGATATTAAATGAATTTAAAACGGCGTTATATCATACTTTTTTCGTTCTTGCTGATTTTTGTTTTATATCTGCTTGTCCATTACGCCGTTTTAATGCTGGGAAGCGAAAAGCCGGCTGCTATCAGGCAAAGCGCTAATTTTCCGGAACGCGGTCCTATTCTGGACAGGAACGGGCGTTTTCTTGCTCTTCAGATAAGGTTTGCCGATGTAAGCGTTTGGCGGCCTTCTATTACCGATATTGATTTTCTGTCCAATGAGATCTCTGTTATGCTGGACATGTCTCCCGCCGAAATCCGCAATAGAATAGAATCTTCGGAATCTAATTTCCTCTATTTAAGAAGACAGATCGATGATAATACGGCAAGGCGTCTCAGCGCTCTTCTTGACGAAAAAAAAATAAGAGGAGTAATGGTTCAGCCTATTGTAGGAAGGGTATACCCCGAAAAAAATATTGCAAGCCAGATTATTGGTTTTGTAGGAGATCGAAACAGGGGGCTCGAAGGAATCGAATTTGCCTTTAACAATATTCTGGATGGAACTGATAATAACGGAGTTGGTTCGCAGGTTGTATTAACAATAGATACTTATGTTCAGCATATACTGCAGCAGATTTCTGCAAAAACAATGGAAGAAACAAAAGCCGAAGCTGTAATTTTTGCCGCGATGGATCCGCGTACTGGAGAAATTTTAGGGTCGGCGTCTTTGCCGGATTTTGATCCCAATAATATACGTTCGTCAGACGCCAACAGCCGTATGAACCGCCCTGTGATTTGGGCTTTCGAACCCGGTTCAACATTTAAGGTTTTTTCGCTTGCCGCGCTGATGGAAAGCAGGGCGATTTCGGGCAGTTCAGTATTTGTATGCAACGGAGTGTACACGCCCTCCCGTGGCGCTCCGATTAATTGTATGGGTAACCACGGCAGGGTAACAGCGAGGGAAATTATTATCCACTCGTGCAATGCCGGCGCCGCTTACGCATCAGATAATATTACAAGCAGCGCGTTTTATCAGTCGTTAAATAATTTTGGATTTGGAGCAAGAACCGGCGCCGGCAGTCCCGGCGAGACAGCTGGTTACTTTGTACCGAGCGCCAATTGGTCGGAGCGTTCTAAGCCGACGATTGCTTTTGGACAGGAAGTCGCGGTTTCCGCGTATCAGATACTTCAGGCAACATCCGCTATCGCAAACGATGGTATACTTGTTCCGCCAAAAATTATTTCCAGGATTGTATCGGCAGACGGAAGAACAGTAACAGAATGGGAAGGCGGCGAAAAACGTCAGGTTATAAGCGCGGAAACCGCAAGAGCTATGCGTTCGTACATGGCGGATACTGCCGCGAGCGGCGCAATGGGACATCGAGCCGGTGTGCAGGATATGTCTATCGGCGTAAAAACCGGAACATCTCAGATTATTGACCCTGTGACAAGAAGATATTCTGATACCGATTTTATCGCAAGCTGTGTCGCTCTGCTTCCTGCCGAAAACCCTTCGCTTGTTCTTTATCTTGCTATTATTAAACCGCAGGGTGTTATTTACGGAAGCAGAATCGCCGCTCCTGCAATCCGCGAAGCTGCCGAGTCTCTAATCGATTATCTTGGAATTCCGCGCGGACGTAATCCGCAGATTAATCATCCGCCTTCTATAAATATTCCCGCAGGCCGTCTTCCTGCAGTCGAAACAACTGTTCCCGATTTTACCGGAATTGCAAAGAGAACTCTTTTACCAATGCTGCTGCGCCCTGATCTTAATGTAGAGATTTACGGCGACGGCTGGGTTCGCCGTCAGAGTCCGCCTGCGGGAACTCCTGTGACAAGCGGCATGAGAATTGTGCTGGAACTTGAATAGTGTTAAGAGAAGGACAAGGATAAGGAGCAAGGATGAGTTTTTTAGAAAAAAACAGATCGGTACTCCAAAAGCATTATTCTGGTTTATGGGAAGACATTTCTCTCGGCGGAGATTTTTTTTCTGCGCAGGAGAATATAAAAGATTTAAAAATCGAAACTGCGCCTTCCGGAGATCCTTCGCTCTGTATTAAAGGCATTCATGTACATTCGCCGCGCGATCCTGTGCGCGAAGGGCAGCGTATCGCAGAAGCTGTAAGCGCAGAGAGCGGACCTGTTGTTGTTCTTGGATTTGGACTTGGTTATGCGGCAGAAGCCGCTGCGTCTTTGGGAAGACCGGTCGTTATTGTAGAAAAACACAAAGCTCTTTTTTTAAAGGCGCTGGAAGCGCGCGATCTTAGCGGTTTTTTTTCTGCAGGTAAATTAATTTTTGTTATAGGAGATTCCGGAGAAGGAATCGCAAGCGCGCTTTCGATCGCAGGAGATCTTGTCTCTGACAAACAATTTGCAAAACAACTGTCTTTTATCCGCAACAAAGCGCTCATAGGTTTAGATGAACAATGGTACAAATTGTTAGAAGACAGAATCCGGGCATTTTCTATGAGAGAAGATGTTAATACTGCAACTCATAAACGGTTCGGCAAAAGATGGGTGTCTAATCTTTCCCGCAATATTAACGCAATACGTGATTTCCCCGGCGTTTCCCGTTTGTCAGGTTTGGCGGCAGGTTATAACGGCGAACCTTTGCCTGTTTTTCTTGCGGCAGCAGGTCCGAGCCTTGATAAAATAAAACCCATGCTTCGCCATATATACGAAAGATGTATTGTTGTAGCTGTAGATACAAACTTAAGATTTTTTATCCAAAACGGAATACAGCCGGATTTTGTTCTTGTTGTTGATCCTCAGTTTTGGAACAGCCGTCATTTGGATCGCTGTAATGCGCAGACTGCGCCGCAGACATCTGTGCCGCAAACCGCACTGGTTGCCGAATCCGCTGTATACCCGTCTGTTTTAAACCTGCCGTTTAAAAATAAATTTTTGTGCAGTTCTATGTTTCCACTCGGCGCGTTTATAGAAAAGCAGGTAGATTCAAAAGGAAAATTGGGAGCCGGAGGTTCGGTTGCTACTACAGCATGGGATTTTGCCAGATCTCTCGGCGGAAAAGAGATCTGGATTGCAGGTTTAGACCTTGCGTTTCCGGGGCTTAAAACACACTTTCGCGGCGCCCGCTTCGAAGAAAAAGCAAATTCCGAATCCAGCCGCTTTAATCCGGTAGAAAAATGGATTGTACGCGCTCTCCGGGACGGCTTCCCGTTTTTATCGCAGTCCGCTGACGGCAGCAATGTTGTTACAGATCGCAGGCTTTCGCTCTATAGAGCTTGGTTCGAAGCGCAGTTCCGCCAAAGCGCGCAATTGCAAAACTTTTGCTTCTTTAATGACGGACTTGCCATTGCGGGACTTGATTCTAAGAGCACAGATGAATTTCTTGCGCTCCCCGTGCGCCGCGCCGAAATTGACAGCTTGATACAAAGTCTGTTTTCTAAAATAGAACACGATTTTAACGCGCCGCAGGAATTTAACGAAAGGCACAAACGGTTTAATGAAGCTGTTTCTGTTTTAGACCGCGGGCTGAAAAATATCAAATCTGCGGCAGAAGAAGGAACGGCTATAATTCAAAAAGCGCAAAAGTGCAGTTTGAACCAGCAGCAAAAAGACAGCCTGCTAAAAGATTTAGATAAAATAATGCGCCGCATTTCTGACAGCGAGGTAAAGGAAGTCGCAGGTTTTCTTTTTCCTGATACTCAAAACGAAGAAGCAGAGGCAGAAACAGAAATAAAAACAATTGACCCCTTTAGTACCTATTTAAAAACATCATTAAAACTTTTTGTTTCTCTTACCGAAACCGCAGGCTTTAATCTAAAGAAATTGCATAGAAAATAACCAAAAAAATAGATTTATAGACATATGGCTTTTTATGTGGCATAATGGTTGTATGAATAAGTTTAAAACATTATCCGCCGTTATCTTATTGGCAGTTTTAGTTGTTTCGTGTAAGGGAAAAACCGATCAGCCGGACCCTTTTTATGTTTCTGCAGTTTCTGCCGGAGTTTTGGACAGAAACTCCCCTGTAGTTGTAGAGTTTACAAACAGTCAGGATATTTCTGTTCCTTTAGCGTCTAATGCCTTTACAATTAACCCAAGGATTCATGGGGCTCTTTCGTGGCAGGATGAATATACCCTTGTCTTTACTCCTTCTGAGCCGTTTAAATCAGGTCAGAGGTACAGGGTAAATATTAATATTCCCGGCGTTCCTTCGTTTGGTTTTGAATTTACTGCCGCCGTTCCTCTTTTTAATGTAGAGCTTGATCCTGTTCGGCTTAACTCGGATGATGATGTTTTAATTTCTGGTATTCTAAAATTTGACTCTGACGGAGAAGAGCAAATTTCCAAAATAGAACAAACTGTCAGCTCCAGAGAATTGGGCAGACCTTCGTGGACTCACGAAAACGGAGTGCATCGTTTTTCATTTCCTTCTGTAAGCCGAACAGAAGCGTCAAGAACTGTAGAAGTCACATGGAACGGCTCTCCTTTGGGAATCAAGGAAAATGGTTTTACTACCGTAATGATTCCCGGTTTGGATATCTTCCAGATGATCAATTTAAACTATGCTAACGGAATAATAGAAGTAGCGTTTTCTAAAAACATAAAAGCCAATCAGGATTTAAGAGGTTTTATTTCTCTTTCCGGCAACACTAATGTGCGGTACAGCACAGAAGGAAATATCGTAAGAATATTCGGCGATACATCCGGCGGGATTCCTGCCGGCGCAGAACTTGTTATTCAGGATTTAGAAGACACAGAAGGCAAACGCCTAAGCGTTCCTGTTCAGTTTACAATACCTGACAACTGGGAACTGCCGGAAATTCGTTTTGCCGGATCCGGCGTTATTTTACCGACATCTCAGGGAGCGCAGCTTGTAATAGAAACAAGAAACGTAACAGGAATCATTGTAGAAGCGTTTCATATTTATAATCAGAACATGCTTCAGTTCCTTCAGGTTAATAGTCTTGCAGGTGATAATCAACTTGATCGCGTAGGAGAGCCCGCATGGACAAAGGTTTTTGATTTTGAATGGGCAGCGCAGGATCAAAACCGCTGGATTCGCAGAGGGCTTGATATGGCAGACCTTAGCCGCAGATTTCCCGGCGGCATGTTTCATATAAGGATTACTTTTAGGCACAGGCATATTCAGTATGTTTGTACAGAAAACCATGGAAACTTTACCGGCATGGAATTTCCGGATGATTCTTTGCCGCGAATCGCTCAATCTAGCCAGCGGAGCTTCTGGGATTATTATCATAACAATATGTGGTCAAACTGGAGGGAATGGAATAACTATAGTTCCGATCCTTGTCATCCGGCGTTTTATGTTCCAATGGGTAACAGGAACATTACTAAGAGCCGCAATATTATGGTTTCGGATTTAGGGCTTCATGCAAAAAGAGCGCTTGACGGCTCATGGCTCATTACAACAGTAAACCTTGTAACCGCGCGCGCTTCGCCTAATACCGAATACAGGGTTTTAAATTATCAAGGAAGACTTTTACATCAGGGCAGAACAAACTCAAGCGGCATTGCCACAGTACCTGCGTCAGTAGATACAGGTAATGGTTCGCGGCTTGTTATTTATGCCGAGAGTAATTTAGGAAGAGCATATCTTAGAGTAAACGATTCTTTGGCTCTTGCGATGAGTCACTTTGATATTGCCGGCGGTACTCCTACTTCCGGTATCCGCGGACTTATTTACGGTGAACGCGATGTATGGCGTCCCGGCGATGATGTGTATTTAACATTCCTTCTTGCTGATCCTTTAGGAACGCTTCCCACCAATCATCCTGTTTCTTTTGAGCTCGAAGATCCAAGAGGCCGTCCTGTTGTAAACAGAACATTTACTTCTTCTGTAGACGGATTTTATCCGATTCATTTTTCTACCGCTTCTGACGCGCCGACAGGGGATTGGACCGCAAGAGTCAGGGTCGGCGGCAGTACATTTAACAGAAACGTAAAAATAGAAACAATAATGCCCAACAGATTAAAAATAGATCTTAATTTCGGCGCCGGTAATTTTATTAAACAAGGCGCTCATAGAATCCCGATAGAATCTGAATGGCTTTACGGAGCTCCGGCTTCCGGATTAAAAGCGGATATTTCTGTAAGTTTCGCTGATAAGGAAACTGTGTTTCAGGGTTTTAACGATTATTCTTTCCGCGATCCTTCGAGAAGAGTCTCGTCGGAACGTCAGAATGTTTGGGAAGGAAATCTTGACAGAGACGGAAAGGCAGTTTTTCAAATGGGTTTAAATCCCGGCACTGCAGTTCCCGGAAAAGTAACAGCAAGGTTTTTGACGCGTGTCTTTGAACCATCCGGAGTATTTTCGTCAGAACAAATAAGCAGAGAATATTCTCCTTACAGCCGTTATGTCGGAATCAGGCTCCCAAGAGGAGACGCTGCAAGGAATATGCTGTTAACTGATGTCGATCATCGCGCGGATTTAGTAATCCTCGATGAAGACGGAAGACCAGTGCAGGGCAATGTCGAACTTGAATGCGCCGTGTATAAAGTAAACTGGCGCTGGTGGTGGGAAAGAGGAATCGGCGAGCCTGCCGATTTTGCTTCGGCGCTTTCCAGAACTCCAATATCACGTCAGACTGTTACTGTTACAAACGGAAGAGCTTCGTTCAACTTTAGGGTAAACCATCCTGAATGGGGACGCTTTCTTGTAATTGCAAGAGATTCATCCGGAGGACATGCCGCCGCTCAAGTTGTTTATATTGATTGGCCGGGCTGGGCAGGACGTTCACGGGAAGATGGACAGGGTTCGCAGACTACGCTTGCTCTTACCGCAGGAAAAGAAACTTATAACACAGGCGAAAGGATTCAAATATCATTTCCTTCTAATAGAGAAGCTGCCGCTCTTGTTGTTCTGGAAAAAGGCGGAAACATAATAAGAAGCGAATGGATTAACTGCAGCGAAGGAACAACTAATTATGAATTTATTGCAGACCCTGCAATGGTTCCTAACATATATGCGCATGTAACTCTTGTTCAGCCTCATCTTCAAACTCAAAACGATCTTCCGATCAGGCTGTACGGCGTTACACCTGTATTAATAGAAGATACGCGCGTTACGCTTCGTCCTCAAATACGAACTGCGGATAACTGGCAGGCAGAGTCACGGGTTTCATTTACAGTCAGCGAAGCAAACGGAAGGCCGATGGCTTATACCGTTGCCGTCGTAGACGAAGGGCTTCTTGGACTCACTCGTTTTAATATTCCTAATCCGCGTAATACTTTTTATGCAAGAGACGCTTCTTTTATCAAATCGTGGGATCTGTTTAGCGAAATTATGGGAGCGCACTCCGGCAGGCTGGAAACTCTTCTTGCCATCGGCGGCGGTGACGGCGCCGAAACAGATTCATTAAAAGAAACTCAACGGTTTAAACCTGTAGTGCGTTTCTTTGGACCTTTTGAGATTGGCAGAAACGGCCAAAAGACCGAAACATTCGAACTGCCTCCGTATTTCGGCGCGGTGCGTATTATGGTTCTTGCCGCGTCATCAACAAGCGAGCCTCAAACAGGCAGAGCTCTCAGAGCATACGGAACAGCCGAAACAACTGTCAGAGTAACTTCTGACCTTATGGTTTTTGCGTCTCTTCCGCGCGTACTGTCACCCGGGGATGAAGTAGAAGTTCCCGTTTATGTAAACACACAAAGAGAAGGAAACAGAAACGTCAGAGTAAATCTTTCTGTTCCCGGCGCTGTGGTTCAGGGACAGGCATCGCAGAATGTTTCTTTTGACTCAAGCGGTGAAAAATTAATCCGCTTTAGGGTAAAAGCGCCTGACAATCCCGGAAAACTTCAATTTACAGTCACTGCCGAATCTTCTGGTTTAAGAACAGCGCGTCAAGTTGTAGATATGGATGTGCGTTCTACTGCAATACCGGTAACTAGATCAATGCAAAACTTAATTGCTCCCGGCGAAACTTGGAGAGGTAACCTTGAGTATCCGGGCAGGAACGGAACAAATACATTAATCGCAAGTTTCTCGCGGCTTCCGCCTTTAAATATGGAAAAGCGCCTTGAGTTTCTGGTTAACTATCCTCACGGATGTTTGGAGCAGACTGTCAGCAGCGCTTTCCCGCAATTGTATCTGGATAAAGTGCTTCAGTTGAGCGACAGCAGAAGAACAGAGATCAGAACAAACATCAACGGAGGAATAGAACGTGTGCTTGGCATGCAGCTTATGTCCGGCGGTTTTTCTTATTGGCCAGGAGAAACAAATGTAAATGACTGGAGTTCTTCTTATGTAGGTCACTTCCTTTTAGAAGCGCGCAAAGCCGGCTATCCGGTCAGGGACAGCGCGTTAAGAAGCTGGATAAATTATCAAAAAAATACCGCGGCTCTCTGGCAGGCAGGCAGTAATAGATTTACCGAGCAAGCCTATCGTCTTTATACATTGGCATTGGCAGGCGAAGCTGATCTTGGTTCTATGAACAGATTAAGAAGCCATAGACTGCCGCTTCAGGCAAGCTGGCGTCTTGCCGCTGCTTACTGGCTTGCAGGACAGCGTGATACTGCGCGTAACATGGTAACGGGACTTGCGCTTCCGCAGGGTGATTACCGTGAACTATCTGCAACGTTTGGATCTTCTTTAAGAGATAAAGCAATGATACTCGAAACTCTGATACTCATTAATTCTCCCGAAGACATGGGAAGAACCCGCGCGCTCTTTGAAGAAATAACAAGTACGCTTGCCGAAGATAGATGGCTCTCTACGCAGGAAACTGCCTATGCTTTAATTGCATTGGCTCCTTATATGCAGGCTAACGCAGGAAGCGGAACGTTATCAGTAGATTATTCTGCCGCGGGAAGAACATCAAATATAACATTTGATTCTCCAGTTGCAGAGTTTTCTTTTGGAAACATAAGCGGAACAGGCACCGCCTTTACCGCAACTAATCGTTCTTCATCTCCTGTCTATGTCCGGTATACTGCAAGAGGTCTTCCTGCAGAAGGAAGCGAACCTGCTCTTTCCGAAGGTCTTGCGCTTACGGTTGAATACCGTGATTCCAATAACAGGATAATCGCTCCTGCAACTTTAAAAATAGGCGAAGACATGGAAATCATTGTTCGTATACGCAATAGTTATGCGCAGTCTGTAGAAGAAATTGCGCTTATTGTTCCTGTTTCCGCTTCGCTGGAAATTGTTAATACCCGTATCGGCGGAAACGGATCTGCGTCAAATTTCCGTTATCAGGATATAAGAGACGACAGGGTAATGACTTATTTTAACCTTAACAGGGGAGAAGAAAGAACAATCAGATTTAGGGTAAACAGAGCATACGAAGGTAATTTCTTTAGACCTGCAATACATGCTTATGCAATGTATGACGAATCGATAAGGGCGTTAATTCCGGGTGCAAGGTAATGCGCCGGTATGTTTTTGTTCTGCTTGTTATAGCTTTTATTTTTTCGCTGCCGCGTCAGCTCTTTAATGTCTCCTATTCGCCTGTTCTTTATGACAGGGAAGGGAGACTGTTAGGAGCAAAAGTCGCGGCAGACGGACAATGGCGTTTTCCTGCGGCTGACACTATCAACGAAAAGTTTTCTATCGCATTGATAGAAGCGGAAGACCGCCGTTTTCGCAGGCACCTCGGAGTTGATCCTTTGGCAATCAGCCGCGCAATGATTCAGAATATCAGCAATAAAAGAATTGTTTCCGGCGGCTCAACTATTACAATGCAGACAATACGCCTCTCAAGGGGCATGCGAAAACGGAACATTTTTGAGAAAAGTATAGAAGCGATACTTGCGCTGCGGCTGGAAATAGGAAGATCAAAAGACGATATACTTGCTCTTTATGCAGCTAACGCGCCGTTTGGCGCAAATGTCGTCGGGCTGGAAGCCGCGGCGTGGAGATGGTTCGGCAGAAGTTCGGAAGACCTGTCGTGGGCAGAAGCGGCAGTTTTGGCTGTTCTTCCCAATAATCCTGCGATGATACATCCCGGGCGTAACCGTGAAACGCTTAAAAATAAAAGAGACGCTCTTTTGGAGAAACTTTTAAAAAACGGACATATAGACAACGAGACATATTTTTTAAGTATTGCAGAGCCGCTTCCCGGAGAACCTCTTGCGCTCCCGCGTTTTGCTCCTCATCTTTTGGAAAGATTTGTTTTAAGCAGCGGAAGCGCGGCTTTTAAAACCACTTTAGACAGGGATATACAGGAACGGACATCTGTAATACTAAACCGCGCCGGAGACAGATTTGCGTTTAACGGAATATTTAACGGCGCATGCATTGTTATGAATACCCGGACAGGAGAAGTTTTTGCATATGTAGGCAATACGCTTACGCATCATGCGCCGGATGTTGATATCAATATTTCATGGCGAAGTTCTGGCAGTCTGTTAAAACCATTCCTTTTTGCGGCAATGCTGGATTCCGGAGATATAACCCATTCATCTTTTGTAAGCGATATTCCCACTAGGATAGGCAGTTTTAGTCCGGAAAATATAACCCGCAATTATTTGGGCGTTATCCCGGCTGACGATGCATTGGCGCGTTCTTTAAATGTTCCGGCGGCGCGTATGCTGCGCACATACGGCGTTGACAGATTCACCCAGCTTCTTCGTTCGCTAGGGCTTACCACGCTCTTTCGCTCCGGCAATGATTACGGACTTCCGCTTGTTTTGGGAGGCGCAGAAGTTACGCTGTTCGAGATCACAGGGCTTTATGCCGGATTGGGAAGAGCAGTTAACGCTAATTCCGGAACAACCGCAAACGAAATATTTTTTACTCCTATTGTGAATATTGTTACCCCTGTTAACCGAAGCAATAGTTCTCAAAGAACAGCAAGGCAGACGGCAGGCAGATTGCAAAGGCAAACAGCGCCTCCGGTTTCTGCCGGAGCGGCATGGCTTACCCTCGAAGCTCTCGCTTATGCCGCGCGTCCCGGCGAAGAAGCTATCTGGCAGGAATATGCCGGAGCGAGACACATTGCATGGAAAACCGGAACATCATTTGGTCTGCGTGACGCGTGGGCAATCGGGGTAACTCCCGAATGGACAGTAGGTGTTTGGATAGGAAACGCTTCCGGAGAAGGAAGACCGGAACTTCGAAGCACTCTTACTGCCGCTCCTGTGATGTTCGAAATTTTTTCCATGCTGGATTCTGCCGGCGGTAACCGCGGAACATGGTTTTTTAAGCCTACGGCACAATTACGAAGCGAAGAAACCTGCGCGTCTTCGGGCTTTCCGGCTTCGATTAATTGCGCAGAAATAAAGTTTACCGACATGCCTCTTAATGCGCCTGCGGTTTCTGCATGCAGGTATTGTCATACAATTGACGGACAAAAATGGTTTATTCTTACTCCGGCAGAAGAATGGTATTACCGCCGCTGGAATCTTGATTACAGACCCTTGCCTGCATCGATAAACGCTCATGGGATTCAGGGGCGAGGCGGCGGTGTTCTTGCTCTTTTTAATCCCGAACCGGAAAGCCAAGTTTATGTTCCGCGCGAACTCGATGGCACTGACGGCAAAATTGTTTTTTCTGCCGCTCACCGTAATGATTCAGAAACAATACATTGGCATTTAGATACGCAATATCTTGGATTTACCCGGACTTTTCACGAAATCGAAGCCCGCCCTGAGCCGGGTTACCGCACTTTAACCCTTGTAGATTCTGCCGGAAACACAATACAACGCAGTTTTTACGTTTTAAACACCCAATAATATTAAAAATGTGTAAAACTTTATATTGAAAATTCTGACAATCGGTGCTACAATGTATAAAGTTTATACAGGGATAATAATTTATGAAGAAATTGTATTTTTTAACGGTTTTCCTTATTTTTTTTAGTTTTTTAGCGTTCGGGGAAACAGGCGACCAGGAAGAAGTAGACTTTTTGTTATTTATGCCGAATAGCGGCAATGAGTTTGCAAACGAGGACAGGGCGAGGGTTCAGCTTAATAATATAGCAAGGTACATAAACAGCAGAAACCTTTCTACCGGTCAAATTTCTGTTTTTGGATATACTGCATTTGCTGTAAGCGATGTCGAACCTTTCGGTCTTTCCAGAGAAAGAGCGGCTTTTGTTATTAATCAATTGGTAAGGCGCGGTGTGCCTAATCATTTATTCTCTGATCCTGTCGGATACGGTTCTGTGTTTACATGGGGCGATAATACAGATGAAGAAGACAGAGTACCCAATAGGCGCGTCAGGATTGTAATAGAAGAAATAGCAATTACGCCGGAAGTTCTTTTCGAAGCCGGTTATTATGAAGAAACTTCTTCTGATGTTGAAGAAGCTATTCCTGCAGAGACAAGTACCGAAACCGAAACAAGGATTTTTGATATCCCATGGCTCATTTTATTCCCGTTTTTACTCTTGCCGCTTTTATTCCTGTTATTTAGGAAAAAAGACAAGCATGATGATAGACATGATAATAAATCTGATGATAGGTCTGAAAGAACAGAAACGCCTGCTGCAGCGCCGGTTGCTGTTCCAGTTACCGAGACTAAAACGACCGAGCATATTGTTAATTTAGAAGAAGAAATCCGTTTTAGGGCTTATGAGCATCATTTAATGCATTGCGAGCAGTACACTGATGTAGATGGGGATTGGTACAAAGCTCTCCCGGAAGTCTGCGCCAGATACGAAGGCAAAGGATACTGGACATACCCGGAAGACGGAACATGGTGGGCGCGTAAGTCGGTAAAGAAATAATTTTTTCAAAACCTCACGCAGTGAGAATTTCAAATTTACTCACACAGCGGCACAGGGAGCACTGAGGACACAGAGGATAGAAGGTTGAAGAAAGATATCTAGTCTTAACCTCCAATCTTCTCCGTGTCCCTTTGCGCCTTTGTGCCTTGGTGTGAGGCTCTTAGCATATGATCTTCATCACAGTTTAGAAAAAAATTCCTCGTTTTCTCTCATTTTCTAAAGCGCCACGCATGCTCGCGCCATATACATGTAAAACTTTCTTTTTTGAAGGTTTTATCTTTTTTCTTTTATGGAGTGTTTGCATGAAAGCTAACCAAAAGTACAAAGACAGCGTGTTCTCCGCGCTGTTCAATGACCCGGATGTTCTAAGAGAACTCTACTCAGCTATCGAAGGTATCACCATTCCGCCTGATACACCTATCAGTATTAACACACTCTCTAATGTGTTAATAAAAGGTCTCGTTAATGATGTCTCCTTTACTATCGACAACAGACTGGTAGTCTTGATCGAACACCAGTCAACGATTAGCGAGAATCTGCCCTTACGCCTTTTAGAATACATAGGCAGGGTCTACGAATTAATTATTGATTACGAAAAACGGTTTCAGAGGACACTTATTAAGCTCCCTAAACCTGAGTTTATCGTGTTATACAACGGTAAAGATCCTTTCCCTGATTATAGGGAATTAAAACTCTCTGACGCCTTTATGGACATACAGGGATTAAAGAGAATAGAACCAGACAAACTTCCTTTAGAGCTAATAGTGCATGTTTTCAACATAAAACAGGGTCATAACACAGAAATGCTTAAGAAAAGCGAAGTTCTAGATGGCTACAGTATTTTAACAGGTAAGATATGGGAATACAGAAGTTCCAAGAAATCCCTTGAAGAATCGATAGAACTTGCTGTAGAATATTGCTTAGGGAAAGGAATCCTTGTGGATTTCATCAAAAAACATAGTTCGGAGATTCATAGTATGTTGTACGGTGAATATAGAATAGAAGATGAGATTGCGGTTGTCAAAAGAGAAACTCGAGAAGAAACTTGGGAAGAATGCAGTAAACATGAAAAACAAACTATCGCAAGAAACCTGCTTGCGGAAGGATCGACTCTCGAGTTCACTCAAAAAATCACTGGGCTAGATTTAAAAACGATAAAAGAGCTTTCCTCTGCTTCTTAACTATTGTAATTAATTGTAATTTTAAGAGCCTGCGTTTGCAGGCTCTTAAAACAACAAAGTGAAATAATAAAATAAAAAATTAAGGAGGAAAATTTACTGTAAAATTAGGCTTTTTTGAGAACTGAAAACATTATTGGTTTTTATAAAAAAATAAAAGGAATACAGTGAACCCAGAGTGGGGGTAGCGTAAGACTTGCTCCGAGACAAAGGCACTCCGCAAGTTTGCAATTCTTCTAATTGCTTGAAGTTTTGTTTTGCAAAATTTCAGATGATATAGAGTCAAAGGCTAGGCGTAAGGTTTTTTAATTTTTGAAGAAGGAGAATATCCAGTGAATAAATTATTCTTTATTTTTACTTGTTTTATGATTGTTTTAAGTTGTACTCCTAAAATACCTGCTCAAATTGTATCAACATCAAACATTGAAGAAAAGGAAGCGGATATAAAGAACATTTTAAATGATGAAAATATTTTTGTTCAGTATAATATTTTTCATAATAACGTCATACAAGAAAGTAGTAGGCAAAGATACTATGTCACATTACCGTTTGAGATTACCATAATTGATGATATAAAATTAATTGTTTACAATAATGGTACATTCGATTTAGGTAGTAAGAAGTTTACATATATGGAAATATATGAGGACTTGCCTTTCGAAGATGATGTAGTTGTATCAATATATCATGAAAATAACTTACTTGGTGTGAATATTAGCATACAATATTTAACTGGCGGTAATGTTCTTTATACTCATGTTATCAATATTGAAACTTTGGAGGACATACCATTTAAGGATCAGGGTTTATTTATTCTTTTAAAAGATTTTTTCTCTATAGATAATATTTTTATTGCTGCTTTCAATAAAAGAGCTTATGGTTTTGATGATAATACCGGCGATTTACTCTGGACTCAAACATATAATCTGCAAGATGGTGAAATAGTTATTATAAATGACGATCATTTTGTTATAGATGATAAAGATGGAAATAAGTATAGAATATACGGTGACGGCAGAAAAGATTTTTTTAATTTTTAAAAACTCATAATGCAGTTACAAGGAAAAGAAAGAAAATTGACGATATTATTTAAAACACCAAGAACCCAGAGTGGGGGTAGCGTAAGACTTGCGAAGCAAGGCTGGAGCTAGGGGGAGCAGGAATGCAAATAAATTACACATAAAGCAAATAAATTAAGCCCTCCTATTAGAAGGCGGGATACTGATATTTACAATAATTTATCATTCAGAAATGTATAGAAAAAATAGCATTATTTAAAACTATAAAAATTCTATTAAAGCCGCAGCGCGAAGCCATGTCGGCGACTTACGGTGTGGATCGAAAGACCAGCCACGCCAAGGAACTTTAGTTCCAGCGTGCGTCGATTTATGCCACAGCCGTTCGGCACCCAAAGAAGCACCGTGTTAACGGTGTGGATGAATAATTTGACATGGTGTGGCGCACAGTAAAGTTAACAGTATAATAAATGCGCGAAGGATTTATCCTGAGTAGTGTGCCCTGGCAGGGCTTTGCGCTGCGGCTATGATACAATTTGTAGTAAAAACCAGTTGAATTATACATTTCTGAAGGAAAAAAACTATTAATCATATATGTGCTCCCCCTTATAAAAAATAATTATACAAATAACACAAATAAACGGCATAGCCGAGAAGCTTTCAGCGGGCTCTTTTGCGGGCTCTGTATCAGAAAAAGGCTCTTTTTTACGAAAATAACGGTACGCTTTAAGAATTTTCATTAAATTTGACGAAATTCATGGCAAATCTGCCGTTTTCGTATTATATTTAAAAGGTTGTATTAATACTCCTTAAGGATAAAACAGGTGATTAAGCAGGATTTCCCCAAAATCCATTTCTATGATCAGGATTTTGTCGATATTTACGATAAAACATGGGCATGGATACAGGATTGTTGGATTAGCGGGGGCGAAAAGAGCAAAATTGAAGGAAAATTCTTCTCTTATCCCACTTCTAATGTAGTTACGCAGGCAGATGCTATCTTTTCCTCGTTTTTTTTGGTCTATTCCAATAGAATTTTCCAAGCTCATCCCACTTTGGATCTGTTTTACAGTCGTCAGGAGCCAAATGGGGCTATCCGCGGCGCTTATGACACACAAACCGGCGCTCCAATTACTGATAAAGAGAATCCCGAAGGGCTCGGTATACCTCTTTTTGCATGGGCAGAATATAATATTTACCATAAATCCGGCAATAAAAAGAGAGTAAAGGATGTGCTTTCGATCCTTTGTAAATATTCGACATGGATAGAAACTGTATTTAAAAAACCAAACGGTTTATATAAAACGCCGCTTTGCGCCACAGGAATGATCAATGCTCCGCGCGGGGATGCGTATTATGCGATGGATTTTAATACTATGATGGCGATTAATATGCTGTATATGTCCGCCCTTGCTGATATTTTAAATGATAAAGAGACTAGCTTCGTATACAAACGGCAGTATTTTTCGCTTAAAACAAAAATTAATTCGCTTATGTATAATGCCGCTGACGGTTTTTACTATGATATTAATAAGAACGAAAAACAAATTCCTGTCAAAACTATAGCAGGTTATTGGCCGCTTTTAGCAGAGATTCCTAACGGAGAAAAAGCCGAAAGAATTATCGAAAAACTTTCTGATCCAAAATATTTCGGAACGCCTCATCCGTTTCCTTCTCTTGCTGTTTCCGAAAAAGACTTTGACGAAACCGGTAGAGGTTTTAGAGGTTCTGTTTATCCCTATTTAACATTTATGGTTATTAAGGGGCTCGAACGTTATCAAAGATGGGATCTCGCAAGGGAATGCGCTATAAGGCATGTATATTTTATGCTGGATTCCATGAGCCCTGACGGAGATCATCACAGGGGTAATTTGTGGGAAGCGTATATGCCGATAAAAGAAGGACCTGCAAAATGGCCCGGCAAGAATTCTTTTCCGCGTTCGCAGTATCTTACATACGACGCGCTTTCTACTATCTGTCTTACAATCGAGAATATCGTAGGATTATCTATTTCGCTGCCCAGAAAAACAGTAGACTGGGTTATTCCAAGTCTAGAAATAATGGGTGTAGAAAATCTTTCGTTAAAAAATAACATGATTACTATTCTTTCCAATAAAAGCGGCAGAGGCTGGGAAATCCAAATGGAAAGCGAAAAGCTCTATTATTTTACAATTAATATTCTGGGTGTAAAAGAAAAAACGCTCCCCATTCCTTCTGGAAAATGTTCTATTCTTATCGATAAGTTGTAATGTTATGAATACTACATTAACCGCTATTATAGAAATCGGCTCTACAGGCATTAGGCTTCATGTCGCAGAAGTTTATTCCAACGGCGGATGGCAGGTGCTTGACCGCGCTGTGCGTCCTGTTTCACTTGGGCGCGATGTGTTTACTTCTGGTGTGCTTTCGCGCGAATCTATACTGGAGTGCCTTTCTGTTTTGCAGAGTTACCGCGAATTGCTTTCCGGCTGGGGTATAACAGACGATAATATTCATGTTATCGCAACATCTGCTCTCCGAGCCGCCCGCAACAGGGATGTTTTTATTGACCGCATTCTGCAGGAAACAGGTTTTAATCTTTCTATTGTAGAAGGTATAGAAGAAAACAGATTGATGTATCTTGCGGTGCGTTTTGCGCTAAAGCAGGATCTGCCTTTGTTCTGGCGGGCAAATTCGATGATCATTGAGATTGGCGGCGGCTCGACCGAAATTATGCTTTTGCGCAGAGGACAGATGGTCGCTGCGCATAGCCTTAAAATGGGAACAATAATTATCGATCAGCATTCGCGTCAGGGGTTCGGCGCAGGAATTTTATACGAGCGCTACTTAAACGAAAATATCAGAAATACTCTTGGCATGTTAAATATGGAATTGGATCTTGCGCACGTAAGAACTTTTGTTGCAGCCGGCGGCTATGCGCGGCTTGCTGCAGAAAAGGCGGGAATTGAATTAAACGAAAACTGCCGTGTTATAGAACGCAATGAGTTTATTAAGTTTGCGGATAAAATACGCAATTACAGCATAGAAGACTGTATTCATAATTTTGGAATAACTTATGCTGATGCAGAAGGTTTGGTTCCGGGTTTATTGGTTCTTAAACTTTTCCTCGAACGCACAAGAGCGGAAAATGTCGCTGTTCCTCAGGTCACGATTAGAGACGGCTATCTTATAGACCTAGCTTCCGGCGTTGATTCAACATTCGAAGACGAATTCTTTTTGCAGATTATTGCTTCTGCTGTAAACCTCGGGCGAAAGTTTCACTTTGACGAAGCGCATGGCCGTCATGTCGCAAATTTATGTGTGACTATTTTTGACGCTCTTGTAAAAGAGCACGGTATGAATAGACGCCATCGTATTATGCTGGAGACTGCCGCAATTCTTCATGATGTCGGCACTTATATAAAAGCGTCAGGTCATCAAAAGCATGGTCAATATATCGTCGCTAACTCAGAAATATTCGGGCTTCATCAAGACGAACTCGGTATTGTAGCAAACGTAATAAACTGCCATCGCGGAGATCCGCCGGCGCAGTCTGATTTGGATTTTATGACGCTCCAGAGAGAAGAACGCGTTCTTGTTTTAAAGATGGCTTCTATTTTAAGGGTTGCCGACGCGCTGGACAGAGGGCACACACAGCAGGTTAAAAAAATTACCGTAGAGCGCCGTCTGGAAACAGTTGTTCTGCACGTAGACAGGGTTTACGATCTTTCGCTGGAAGTAATGGGGATAGAAGAAAAAGGCGGAATGTTTCAGGATGTCTTTGGATACAAGGTTATATTAAACTAAGAAAAGGAGTGAGTGATGAGTGATGAAGTAAACACAAACGAAGATTTTTTTCCGTACATTGCCCGCGATCTTTCTTGGGTGGATTTTAATGAACGTGTAATGAAAGAAGGGCTGCGTCAGCAGACTCCGCTTTTGGAAAGATTGCGGTTTTTATCGATTGTTTCTACAAACTTTGACGAATTTTTTATGGTAAGGGTCGCCGCGCTTAAACGCCTGCTTAAAAAAGATCCGGGCAGCGCAATTGATCCTTCTGGTCTTACGCCGGAGCAGCAGCTAAAAGAAATTTCTGCAAAGGTTCATTCAATTATTAACAGGCAGTATGAATGTCTGCGAAAAGAAATTTTTCCGGGTCTTGCAAAAAATGGTTTGTCGCTCTTGCATCCGGATTCTTGGACTGTGCCTCAGCTCGATTTCTTAGACGCTTTTTTTGTTGGTCAAATATATCCTGTTCTTACTCCGTTGAGGCTGGAAGAAGGCAAGCAAATGCCCTTTATAGAAAGCCGTTCATTAAACGCGGCTTTTCTTTTGGAGCCGGAAAACAGCGAATTATCAGCTGCGGCGGATGACGGCAGCGAGACTCCAAAGGAATTAAAAGTTATTGTTCCTCTTCCCGGTGTTTTAAACAGGCTTATCTGGCTGCCGGATTATGAAAGTGAATCTAATGATCAGGAAACAGATGAAAAAAAAGCTCTTCAATTTGTTTTACTGGAAGAAGTCATAGTAACGTGGGGAACTTATTTGTTTCCGGGTTACCGCGTTAAAGAAAGCATGATGTTCAAAATTAACAGAGACGCGGATTTTTCTGTAGACGAACAAAGAGACGAAGATTATATAGAAGCTATGGTTCAGGTTCTGGAAAACAGGGAAAGAGCCGAAGTTATCAGAATGGTTTATTCGCGCGGCAGCAGCAGTTTAAGGGACGAACTTGCACAGCGTTATTCGCTTGCAGAAGACTGTCTCTACGAAGTAGACGGACCTATAAACCCTGCGGATTTTATTGAGCTTACAAATATTGCAAGTTTAGAAGCCCTTACAGAAAAACCATGGAAGGTTCATAAGTCTGCCGATTTTAACGAAGGAACGCCGATTTGGGATCGTATCAGTCAGGGTGATGTAATGCTTCATATGCCGTATCAATCTTTTGATCCTGTGGTAAGATTTTTTCAGGAGGCTGCAGCTGACCCGCAGGTAATCTCTATCAGGACTGCACTTTACAGAACCGGCGGCGCGATTCCTGGAATCGGATTGCATTCCAGTTCTTCCGCTTTTTCTCCTGTAGTTAGAGCGCTGGAACAGGCTGCATTAAACGGAAAGCATGTAACGGCTGTTGTAGAATTAAAAGCTCGTTTTGACGAAGAAAGAAATATTTCGTGGGCAAACAGGCTGGAAAAAGCAGGAGTAATTGTAGTTTACGGTTTATCCAATTTAAAAGTACATTCAAAAATTTCGATGGTATTACGCAGAGAAAACGATAGGATAAAACGATATGTTCATCTTTCTACAGGAAACTACAATGACAGAACAGCAAAATATTACGAAGACCTGTGCCTCTTTACCTGCAGAGAAGACATCACTTATGACGCGGGGCTTATTTTTAATATGCTTACAGGATATTCGGCAGTTCAAAGGATGAACAGCCTGTCGATTGCTCCAGCCGGATTAAAACGAAAGTTTTTAGAACTTATAGAAAGAGAAATAAGCAGAGCAAAGCATAATTATCCCGCAAAGATAATGGCAAAGATGAATTCGCTTACAGATATTGATATTACAAGAGCTTTGTATAAAGCTTCGCAGGCAGGAGTAAAGATTTCTCTTTGTGTCCGCGGAATCTGTACGCTGGTTCCGGGTGTAAAAGGAGTTTCGGAAAACATCAGGGTAATCAGCGTCATTGATCATTACCTTGAACATTCCCGTATTTATTACTTTTCTAACGGCGGCGCTGACGAGCTATACCTGGCAAGCGCGGACTGGATGCTTCGCAATCTGGAAAAACGCGTAGAGATTTTATTTCCTGTTCAAGACGAAAAACTCCGCGCGGATTTAATCGATATTCTTAATGATTATTTTAAAGATAACTGTCAGGCGTCTTTATTGGACAGCGAAGGAAAGTGGACATTGCTCACGCCCGGCGAAAAAGAAAAACCATTCCGTGTTCAAAAAGAAATGCTTTCCCGCGCGGCGAGGGATAGTGATATTCCCGGACCTGCAAAAATGGAGTATACTGTAAGACGCAGCCCGCCTGCAGAAAAATAAAATTTTAGGAGAAAAGTATGCCGATGATTCCTATGTTCATTATGTTACCAACTGATCAGTATTATTTATTGCTGGTGGTACCAACCCTTCTATTGAGCCTCTGGGCGCAGTTTAAGGTAAAGTCAACTTTTTCTAAATATGAAAAAATATCCAGTTCACGTAAAATAACCGGAGCAGATACAGCTGCTCTTTTACTAAAAACAAACGATATAAGGGACGTAAAAATAGAAGCCGTAGCAGGCAGGCTTTCGGATCATTATTCTCCGTCAGATAAAAAACTGCGTCTCTCTGATCCTGTATTCAGCCAAACATCAATTTCCGCTATAGGCGTTGCCGCGCACGAAGCAGGACATGCTATTCAGCATGCAACAAAATGGGGTCCTCTTGTATTAAGAAGTACTCTTGTGCCTGTCGCAAATATTGGCTCGCAGTTTGGTCCGATACTTGCAATCATAGGGCTTGGTATTACCGGCAGCGCTGAATATTCAGCTTTTTCTAATATTCTATTTAATGCCGGGATTCTTCTCTTTACCGGAGCTGTATTGTTTTATTTGGTTACGCTGCCTGTAGAGTTTAACGCTTCATCAAGGGCGCTTGCTTTGCTTCGTTCTAACAATGTGTTAACTGAACAGGAATTAAAAGGCGCAAAAAAAGTCTTAACTGCCGCGGCTCTCACTTATGTTGCTTCTGCTCTTACAGCGATTGCAAACCTGCTTCGCCTTATTTTGCTGAGGAGGGGGCGCAGATAATTGCGTTTTTTCTCGGTTTAATGCGCGCGGCTTCCGGTTCTGTGTCAAAGTCGATGTATGCGATTTTTGCTTCATGGTCGTACTGAGCAAGAATATCAGCCGCCGCATTTACAGCTATAAGATATTGTTCGTAAGGACGAAAAGCCCTGCAAGCGGGGCATTGGCACCATGTGTTTTCCTGCTTTAGTCTTGTGTCCGGAAGTAAATGAAGTGTACGGGGAACTGATACCGAACTTAACGAACGCTCGATCAATTTTCTGACGCGCTTTGCGATTATTTCTGTTGTTTTTGGATTGGTCGGGCAAAAATGATAAAACGGTGTCCGTCTGCCCTGTACCATGCGGAAAAGTTCTTTGTCAAAAAGGAACATCCATCTTGGAATAAGCAGAGGCAGGTCACTGCCGCCTGCTTCTATATTTAAGCCGTTGTGTCTGGCTAACTTAGCATACCGGAAATTCTTGTTATTCTTTTTAAAGAAATTATCATCCAGCGAAAAAACAATTGTGTCATAATTGTTTTCTACTGCCTTGCTGATTAATTTTACTCTTTCTCTGTCTCCGGCTCTTTTACTTATAAACAGCCTTTTTCTTGGTAGCTTCATTCTTAAATTATATAGCATTAATCCAGTTTAGACTATATGATATTAGTATGGATTTAGATGTTGCTGTTATAGGCTGCGGAGTATCGGGAGCGAATATTGCCCGCCGTCTTTCGGCTTATAATATAAAAACTGCTATACTGGAAAAATCCGCAGACGTTTCTTTTGGGACATCCAAAGCCAACTCCGGTATTATTCACGGCGGTTTTCATCATAATAAAAAGTATCTAAAAGCCCGCCTCGAAATGCAAGGCGGCTTGATGTTTGATCAGCTCAAGCGGGAATTAAATTTTCCGTTCCGCAGGTGCGGGATTATTGTCGCGGCTCTTCATCGCGACGAAATGAAAGTTGTCGAACACCTTTACCTGCAGGGAGTAGAAAACGAAGTTATCGGGATCGAACTTTGTTCGCGCCAAAGAATTTTAGAGCTTGAACCAAAACTATCAGAAGATGCTGTCGGCGGGCTTTATGCACCAGGCGGCGGAATAATTGAACCTTACCGGTTTGTTTATGCTCTTGTTGAGTCGGCGCAGAAAAACGGTGTAGAACTTTTGACAAATTTTAAAGTTAGTAAGGCAAAATGGGCAGGCGGCAGTTCTAACGGTGTTTGGACTGTCAGCGCCGAAGATGGCAGGGAAGTAAAAGCAAGGTATGTTATTAATGCCGCAGGTCTTTTTGCTGACGAAGTTTCAAAAATATTCGGCGCAGAAGATTTTAAAATTACCGCCAGGAAAGGTGAGTACTATTTATTGGACAGGCTGACAAAAGCCTGCCCGTCTAAAGTAGTCTTTCCGGTTCCTACGGCTGTTTCCAAGGGAATGCTTGTGATTCCGACAGTAGAAGGCACTGCGCTTGTCGGTCCCACTGCTGATTCCTGCGAAGACAAAGATGATTTTTCTACTACACAAAAAAAATTGGAACAAATACTTATTTCCGGAAAAACTATAATACCGTCATTAAGTCAAAACGATGTTATTACTTCTTTTGCCGGTCTGCGTCCTTGTTTAGAAGAAGACTTTTATATCGAAGCTTCCAAAAAAGCGCCTGCGTTTGTTCAGGTTGCAGGGATTCAAAGTCCTGGTCTTACTGCGTCACCTGCGATTGCCGAATATGTAAAAAATATTTTGGTTGACATTGGTCTGCAGCTTACAGAAAAGCCGCACTGGGATCCTTTTGTAGAGAATCATCCCTGCGCAAGGTATATGATCGACGCAAATAACGAAAAAGGAAATGAATCCGGTCTTGCAAAACTGGACAGTCTTATACAATCCGATCCTGCATGGGGCAATATTGTCTGCCGCTGCGAAAATGTCAGCGAAGCGGAAATTGTTCAGGCTGTTAAATTGGGGCATACTACTTTGGACGGAGTAAAATATTTTACCCGCGCTCAAATGGGACGCTGTCAAGGCGGTTTTTGTACTTATAAAATTATTAAGATCATAATGAGAGAATCCGAGCTTAGTTTAGAACAAGTTACAAAGCATGGCGGAGCAAGCTGTGTGCTGGCAGGTACGCTATGAAAATATTGAATTACGATGCGGTTGTAATCGGCGGAGGAGCCGCCGGCTTGGCTGCCGCGCTGGAGCTAGAAACAGAAGGTTTTTCCTGCGCAATTATTGAAAGGGAAGATCATCTCGGCGGCATTTTAATGCAGTGTATCCACAACGGGTTTGGTCTTCATGAATTTAAAGAAGAACTTACAGGTCCCGAATTTGCAGAACGTTTTATTGAGCGTGTAATAAAATCTAAAATCGCAGTTTACCTGAACACAACTGTGACAGCAATAAATAAGAATTTAACCACAGAGTACACGGAGTTTCACGGAGAAGGTAAAGTTTTCGAACCTATAACTCCGGGCAACTGCCGTTGCCAATCCTCCAAGCAACTACAGTTGCAGTCCTCCGTGGTTTTTTGTATTTCTTCTTCTGGCGTAATGAAAATAGAATGTCGTGCAGTTTTGCTTGCAATGGGCTGCCGTGAACGAAACCGCGGAAACATACGTATCCCCGGTTCGCGTCCTGCGGGAGTGTATACTGCAGGGCTTGCGCAGCGCCTTGTTAATATAGAAGGATATATCCCAGGCAAAGAAGTTGTAATTATTGGTTCCGGCGACATCGGATTAATTATGGCGCGGCGCATGAGTTGGGTAGGCTGTAATGTTAAAGCCGTTGTAGAAATAATGCCGTATCCCGCAGGCTTAACGCGGAATATTGTTCAGTGCCTTAACGATTTTAACATTCCGTTGTATCTTTCATCGCAGACTACATTTATTTACGGCAATGACCGCGTAGAAGGAATCGAAGTAACTCCGTTAGAAAACGGCATACTTGTTCCGCAGAAAAGTTTTCGTATAGACTGCGACACAGTGCTTTTATCGGTTGGACTTGTCCCGGAAAACGAACTATCCCGTGCCGCCGGAGTAGAGTTAAACATTGTTACAAACGGTCCTTTGGTTGATTCCGGCTTGATGACCAACATTGACGGAGTGTTTGCATGCGGCAATGTTTTGCATGTTCACGATCTTGTCGACTGGGTCTGCGAAGAAAGCCGCCGAGCCGGAAGGTATGCCGCCAGCTATCTTCGCGGAGAACGCCCTTCCCGCCAGATTTTTACAAAAGCCGGATCTCATGTGCGTTATGTTAACCCAACGCAGATTGCGCCGGAACGGGAAAATATTGTTTATATGCGTTCTATGATTGTAAAGCAGGATGCTGTTATAGAAATGCGTTTAGACGGCAATTTAATCTGCAGTAGAAAAGAACGTCTTGTTCAGCCGTCAGAAATGATCAATTTTAAACTTGCTGAAAAGGATTTTAAAGATTGTAATATTAAGCCGGATTCTGTTCTGGAGTTTAGTATAAATTGAGGTGTTATGGTTAACCTGACTTGTATTGTCTGCCCAATTGGCTGTGCTCTTGCTGTAGAAAGCATGTCTGTGACAGGCAATAAATGCGCGCGCGGCAAGGATTATGCGCTGGAAGAAATAACCGCGCCAAAACGAACAGTTACCGCAACCGCTTCATGTTCCAAAGGACGCGTACCTGTAAAAACTTCATCTCCATGCCCAAAAGAAAAAATTTCCGCTTTGCTTAAAGATATTTATAAAACGCAAGTAGAGCTTCCTGTAAAAACCGGCGATGTAATTATTTCTAACTGGAACGAGGCAAATATAGATATAGTTGCTGCAAGGACGATTAGCTGATGTTTTTTAAGTTAAAGAAAGAAGAAAAATCGACGGATGTATTCTGGCAGGAATACGAAGAAGAAACAGGCGAAACAGTAACCGCGCGCGGAATTGGAAAATATGTATCTGGCTGGGATGAGTTTGATGAAAAAAACTGGAAAGGTCTTTGGGGTTTGGTCATAAAAACATCCGGCGGTTTTAGGTTTCATCATTTTCCGCAGAATAGCTGGATAGACGCGCTTTCCGGTTTATCCAATATAAATCAACCAAAAGAAAAAACAATTTTTATCTCTCAGAGCTCAATTATCAGCATTGAAGAAACAACAGAAACAAAATGGTGGAAAAAACTGATTAGTCCGCTTCCCCCAAAAATTGTTGTTATCTATAAAGATAAAGATCAATGCGAAAGAAAACTTGTCTTTGAAGCAGAGTACAGCTCCAAAAATTAATTTTTAATTAGAACAAATGCATTTCTTGTTTCGACGCAGAAAGTAAGTCATCGACACTGGAACTGCCGTATTTTTCTGCGGACATTATAACCAATTTACCGCATGTCAATGCGTCGTCAAGAGCGTTATGAGCGTCATACACTATTTCAAAGTTTCTTGCCAGTGCCGTGAGAGCATGCGACTTTAGCTCAGGCCATGTTCTGCGGGAAAGCCTGCAGGTGCAAAAATAAGAAAATTGCGGCAAAGGGAGTTCGTACCAGTTAAGCACAGCTTTGAGAACACCCATGTCAAATGACGCGTTATGCGCCGCAAGCGGAAAACCTTTTATGAATGTTTTAATGCCTTCGTCCCAAATTTCAGAAAACCTCGGAGCGTCTCTTACATCATCGATTGTTAAGCCATGGATCTCGGTAAAATCGGGGCGTATATAAAGGCTTGGAGGCCTTATAAGTGAATAAAAAGTGTCGATAGGTTTGCCGTCTTTAAATTTTACAAGTCCTACGGAACATGCGCTTTCTTGAGAATATTTTGCTGTTTCAAAATCGATAGTTATAAAATCCATTTAGTGTCCTGTTGCATACTATTATACCATATTGCTGTTATAGTTTATAGGATATATAATGATGAACATGACCAAAAAACAAAAAAGAGATTTTGCAAAAAAACTGGCGCAGAGATTTGCGGTTATATTTATTGTTTCTGTGCTTGTTCTGACAGCCGCGGGTTTGCTTGGTTTTTCGCATAATTATATTATCAGCGACGACGGTTTGCAGTTTCATGTTATTGTTATAATTGCGGGCATTGCGCTTGCAATCGCTTTTTTATCGATAGTCATTGTGCGGGTTCATAAAAAGAAAACAAAAACAAACAGATACGACAAACTCTTTAAGCAGTATAAAATTTACAGGAAGAGATAGTTTAGCCGTAGAAATCCTTTACTGCTTTAAAAAACGCATCGATGTTTTCCCAAGGCGAAAGCGGCGGAATGTCACAGCCGGAAGAAATTATAAAGTTGGGGTACTTACTGCATTTTTCTAAAAGTTCGATAGTTGCGTTTTTAATCGATTCCGGCGTTCCGCCTCTGAATTGTTCGGCGGGAGAAATATTTCCCATTGCGATTATATCCTTTGGGATAAACTCCATCATTTTTGCCATATCTATCGCATTGCCAAAGTGGAATGCGTCTGAATCTGTCGCGAGTATCGAGTCTATCATCTGAATCGTAGAATTGCCGCAGTTATGGTAAATTACGATAAAGTCTTCGTCTCTTACAGCCTCATTAATTCTTTTTACATAACCCTGCGAAAATTCTTTTGCTAAATCCGGCGACAACATTCCTACAACAGGTTCTGCCATTACAATACCGTTAACGCCCGCTTTTTTATATTCTTTAATATAGGCAATCAAAAAATCAGTTGCTTTGTTAAGAACCAGTTCCATCATTTCCGGTTCTTCGTAGCAATAGATCATTGCTTCCGAAACGCCGGTAAGCCGCCCAGCAAGTGAAAATGGTCCGATTATTCCGCCAAAAACAGGCCTGTCGGTTATCATCTGTACAGCTTTTTCGGCAGCTTCTATATATATAGATGTTCTGCCTGCGCCGATAGAAGGAGTTTTTAACCGCTGTGCGCTTTCCATGTCTGTAACTACGCTACCGACAACAGTGGGGACTTCGTCATCAGATACTTTTATTTCTGAGCCAAAGCATTCAGCTTCTAGAGAAAGATCCATCAGGCTTACAGAAGCCGCGCTGTCGCATTTATCGGCTATCAATTTTAAACCCTTTGCCTGAGTATCGCTGTTAGAAATTAAATCTTTAACCGATATTTCCATAAGCTGAATACATGGGAACGACAGAACAGGGAGAGGTTTTTTTACTTTAGCTTCTCTTTGTTCATTTAGCCACTTGCGCATGTTTTGTTTCATGATTAAAATATTATCATAGAATATCAGAATTTTCAATATATTAATATTTGTTAACGGAGCGTTTAATTTATGTGGATAGCATATGCGCTTTTATCTGCAGTATTTGCCGCGCTGACGGCAATTCTGGCAAAAGCCGGTCTTACTAATGTAAACTCAAATCTTGCAGTAGCGATAAGAACGATTGTTGTTCTTGTAATGGCATGGCTGATTGTTTTTGTTTCCGGCAAACAGCATGAGATTTCTGGTATCGGTCAAAGAAACATGGTTTTTTTAATTTTATCAGGGGTAGCGACGGGGTTATCGTGGCTCTGTTATTACAAAGCGCTGCAGATGGGAGATGCGTCAAAAGTTATTCCGATAGATAAACTAAGCCTCGTTTTTGGAATGGCGCTTGCATTTATCGTATTAAAAGAAGCGGTCACTTTAAAAACCATAATCGGCGGAGTATTAATTACTATAGGGACATTCGTTCTGATTTTTTAGTCAAAAAATGTAACGATTCCTGTTTCCAGCGAATATTTTGCGCCTGCCAGTTTTACAGAACCTTCCGCAGCCGCTTTGGAAATAAACGGGTTTTCTGCAATTTTAGACAGCGCGTATTTTACATTTTCGTCAATTATTACGTCTGGATCGCTTCCAATAACATTAGGTGCACAGCATCGTATTTCCTGTATAACTGATCCTAAAGCAGGGCTGAATTCTCCATTTGTGGTAGCTGCAATTACTGCGCCGCATGCCTGATGTCCCATAACGACAACTAAAGGCGCTTTTAAAACAGTTACTGCAAACTCCAGCGATCCTAATTGTGTAGGACCTACAATGTTGCCTGCGGTGCGGACAACGAACAATTCGCCGGGACCGGCATCAAAAATCAATTCCACGGGTGCGCGGGAATCCGAGCAGCATACAATTGCTGCATAAGGGAATTGGCCGTTTTTAAACAGATTTTCACGTAATTCTGCCGTTACATGTGTTTGCCGCGGTTTTCCTGCGGTAAAACGCGCATTTCCCTCAGTTAGGTGATTAAAAGCTTCGTTATATGTCATTGTTTATTGTATTATATTTCGAAAAATTTTGCAAGTAATAATTAGTTTTTCTATTAAAATTTCAAATTTTTTAAAATATTGACATTTATTTAATTTTATATTAGAATATAAAGCAGCAGAAAGTAAAGGTGCGCAAATGAAAAAAAAGAGCAAAATGAGTATTAAACAAAGGCTGACATTACTCATTAGCTTACTGGTAATTTTATCTTCCATAACTGTCGGCGCTATAACTGTTATTAGCTCAACGCAAATAGTCGAACAAAACACCAGAGGGTGGATGACCAACGAGGCAGCTATCGGCGCGTATCTCGTTTCGGTTTTTATTCAAAACCGCTTTGATATTTTAAGGGAAATTGCAAGTACCGATCATATGAAAAGCATGGATTGGGACCGCCAATACCAGCTTCTTCTTCCGTATACAAGAGAAATGGATTTTGATGAATTTGCAGTCATAGATTTGCAGGGTAACGCCCGTCATCTTGGAGGCAGTAATCCAAATCTTATGAACCGCGAATATGTTCAGCGCGCCCTAAGGGGAGAAACAGCAATTTCCGATATTATCTCTCCGACAGCAGGCGCTGTAAGGCTCGAATATCCGGTAATGAATTATGTAGTTCCCATAAAGTCAGAAGGCATGGTAATAGGCGCATTACTCGCGCGCACAAACGCTCTTGATTTTAGTTCTCTTATAACAAGTATAAAAGCCCGCGGGCATAGTTATGCTTTTATGGTTAGCGGTAAAGGCGAATATATTGCGCATTCAACAAGACAGGAAATGATTCTGGAAAATCCGCTGGAATTAGCAAAAACAAATCCCGCGATGGTTTCTCACGCTGGAGCAGTTCAGCGCATGATCTCAAATACTGCAGGAGGAAATACCGATTATATATTTGAAGGTACAAAGATGGTTTGCGCCTTTGCTCATGTAACCGGTTATGATATGGTTCTTGTTCTTACTGCAGTTCATCAGTCGCTGTTAACAGAAATTAATATACTGCGCAATATAATTATTATTGTCGTAGCTGTATTTATCGGAGCAGGGCTTTTTGTCGCATTAAAAATCGCAGGCTGGATGAGCAAGCGTTTAAAAAACATGAAAAAAACTGTAACGCGTCTTGGTGACGGGGATTTTTCTCAGCACCATCCTATTTTAGCTATCGATGAAATAGGCGCCATTGCAGGAGCATTAAATCAGTGTATGGATAATATTCAGCACCTTGTAAAAACTATTAAAGAAAAGAGCGATTTTTTATTTAAAACCGGAGAACAGCTTTCTGGCGACATGATTCAAACTGCAGAAGCTATGAATCAAATTGATGTTAATATGACTAATGTCAACAATCGCATGGAAAATCAAAGCGCTTCTGTAATAGAAACCAGTTCTACAATGAGACAGATGATTTCTTCTATAAATAAACTATCCGATAATGTTGAATCCCAAAGTGAAAGCGTCGCTCAGTCTTCGTCAGCTATAGAAGAAATGCTTGCAAATATCGAAAGCGTTACGCAGACACTTGTTAGAAACAGCGAAAGTGTCCGCAGTCTTGCGAAAGCGTCAGATGCGGGAAGAGGCGGGCTGCAGGAAGTTGCCTCTGATATTCAGGAGATCGCCCGCGAGTCAGAAGGGCTTTTAGAAATTAACTCGGTAATGGAAAATATTGCGGGGCAGACAAACCTGCTGTCAATGAATGCGGCAATAGAAGCAGCTCATGCAGGCGAAGCGGGAAAAGGTTTTGCCGTTGTCGCCGACGAAATCCGCAAGCTTGCAGAGTCGTCGAGCGATCAGAGCAAAACAATTTCTGGTGTTCTTAAAAAAATTAAAGAATCCATAGACAAGATAACAATGTCTACAAATGTTGTTCTGGAAAAATTCGAAGATATAGACAAAGGCGTAAAAATTGTTTCTCAGCAGGAAGATAATATCAGGGCGTCAATGGAAGAGCAGAGCGCAGGAAGCAAGCAGATACTTGACGCGATAAGCAATCTCAATGAGCTTACAAGACAGGTTAAAGGCAGCTCTTTAGAAATGCTGGAAGGTTCTCACCAAATTATGCAGGAAAGCGAAAACCTCGAACAGGTAACATCAGAAATAACCGGCGCAATGAAAGAAATGAGCAGGGGAACAAGTCAGATTGGCAGCGCAGTAAAACGCGTTACAGAAACAGCAAGCGACAATAAAGACAATATTTCTATTCTTGTTAACGAAGTCGGGAAGTTTAAGGTGCAATGATCGGCACGGCAATAGATATCGGCACTACAACCATTCAAGCTCAGCTTGTAGATTTAAATACAGGCAGTATTCTGGATGATTTTTCCGCTTTAAATGATCAGCGCAGTTTTGGCACAGATGTTATGAGCCGGATCAGCGCCGCGCAAAACTTAAAACTGCCGGAATTATATAAGACTGTTAACAGTCAAACAGAAAATATACTAAAGGGCTTTATAAATAAAAATAATATTTCTGTTATTGATAAATGTATTATCAGCGGAAACACAACAATGCTTCATCTTTTTTGCAATATAGATCCGTCAGCAATGGGAAAAGCGCCGTATACGCCGGTGTTTTTACAAGAACGCCGTTTTAAAGGAACAGAGCTTTCTCTGTCCGCAGAAGAAATTATTCTGCTCCCCGGTATCAGCGCTTTTATAGGAGCGGATGTAACGGCAGGTCTTGCTTTAATCGAAATTATAAATAAGGGTGAGAACGCGCTTTTTGCAGACATCGGAACAAACGGCGAAATAGCTGTATGGAAAGAAAGCGAAAAAAAGTTATTATGCTGTTCTGCCGCCGCAGGACCATGTTTTGAAGAGTCAGAAATTTCCTGCGGTTTGCGCGCGCCTGATTTTATTGACGAAATAGCAAGAATGAGGCGCAGTAATGAAATCGATGAAACAGGAGCGCTGACAAGCAAATACTCAGGCGGCGCTGTTACGCAAAAGGATGTGCGTCAGTTTCAACTTGCAAAAAGCGCCATATGCTCCGGCATTAAAGCAATGTGCAGAAAGACAAAATTAAATATTGACGATTTTGGAGCAATTTATATTGCCGGAGGAATTGGTTTTCATCTAAACATTGAAAGCGCCGCAGAAACAGGACTTTTGCCGAAAGAGTTTGCAGGCAGCCGGCAAAAAATAAAAATTTGCGGCAATACAAGTTTAAAAGGAGCGGTTAAATGTTTAACCAATCATGCTTTTCTGCAGCGCTGCAGTGAAATAATTAAGCATGCAGAAACTATAGATCTTGCAGTCGACAAATATTTTGCCGCGGCATTTGAATATAATATATCGTTTAACAAATAGCTCGTATTACAAATAGCTCGTTTCTAGAAAAACGTTCTGCAAACATCCGCGGCAGTAGCGGCATCAGGCGTGTATGCGTCAGCGCCGATTTCGTCTGCAAACCCTTGTGTGACAGGAGCGCCGCCGATCATTACTTTAATTTTATCACGCACTCCGGCTTCTTTTAGGGCGTCAATTACATCTTTCTGGGCTCCCATCGTAGTAGTAAGCAGAGCAGACAGACACAGAACTTTTGCGTCTGTATCTTTTACCACATTTACAACATGCTGTGTATCGCAGTCTACGCCGAGATCTTCGACCTCAATGCCTTTGCCTTCTATCATCATTTTTACAAGATTCTTGCCAATGTCATGCTGGTCGCCTTTTACAGTACATATTATCGCCTTGCCGACAGGCTGAACCCCGGCTTTAGCAAGGGCAGGTTTGAGCGCTTCTGTAGCTTTGTTCATCGCGCGGGCGGCGATTAAAACTTCCGGCACAAAAACTTCGTTGCGTTTAAATTTTCCGCCGATTATATTCATTCCGTTCATCAGGGCATTTTGAAGAATATCTGCAGGCTGTGCCCCGGCATCCAGAGCTTTTTGCACAGATCCTACAATATCTCTGGCTTTTCCTTTCTGAAGAAGTTCCGATATTTCGTTGAAAATTTCAATATGTTCTGACATATTCCGCTCCTTAAGTTTTGTTACTTTTATTATATACTATCGCAGGCAATTTTTGTATAATATGTTCATGAATAAAAACACACTTTGGCTGATTTTTGCCGTTTGTATGGCAGTATCTCTGCTTTTTGGCGCTTTGTGCGCGTTTAATTTTGATGTTTTCAGTATGAAGCCTTTTCAGCAGACAACAATGTTTGAATCTCCTGCAATGGCTAAGTTTGAAAGAGACGGAAATTTATACGTCATAGACAGCGGCTCGTTTCGTCTTGTCTGTATGGCGCCTGACGGAACCATAAATTATACCATCAATGTAGATAAATTTAAGGAATATATCAGAATCGTAGACACAATTATAGATGACGCAGGAAACCTGTATGTGTATGCGATAGAAGCAGAGTACGACGCATTGCTTACAAAACGAGATATTATTAGAAAATACGACAGCCGCGGAAATTTTGTAAAAGATATTATTCGCATGGGTTATATGGATGTTTACAGTAATCCGCGCTTGTTTTATCAGTTTGGTTCGTTCCGTTACGATGACGGCATTCTTACTTTTTCCCAGACAGAGCGCGACAAAGTTACCATGTACGAATACGATACCTACCGCGATGATTTAAGATCGTCTTCTTTTTCTCATTTTGTAACAGAAGATTTCCTTGTTGCCCAGCTTGTGCTTAAGGATATGTTGAATTATGCGTATGTTCAGCGTGACGGCGATATATACGAAGTAATAGACGGCGGCAGTCCTGTGCTTCGCGCGTCTTTTGACTGGACCATAGAAGAAGGCGGCATCTACCCATGGTACATTTATTATGATCAGAATGATGACCTTGTTTTCTTTGATATAGGATCTAACGCTTTATTTAGAATTAAAGGAAATGATTTACAGCACATTGTCCCCGGCGAATATTTTGAACCATTAAAGGCGCAGGGAGAAATGCCGGCGCTTAAAGGTTTTGGTTTTTATGAAAACACATTTGCAGGCGTCTACGGCGATGTTGTTTGGATGTACGATGGTTTGCGTTTTACAGCTTACGAAGATGAACTTTTACTGCCTCCTAGTGAGAGGTTTCAAATAGCATTTATTCATATTTCACTTATACTGGCAGTTTTATTCCTTATAGCAGGACTAATTATTCTTTTTATTGGAATTATGAACCGCTATATCTCGCTTTTTATTAAACAATCCGTAGTTATTATTCCGTTATTAATTGTTGCGTTTATAATTGTTTTTGAAGTAACTTTTACTATGATGACAGACCGCCTTAACGACGCATTATTTAACGAAATGATTGCTATTGCGGTAGTGTCTTCTAAGCTTGTTGACGGAGATGATATAGAAAAAATTAATTCTATAAAAGACATACACAAACCGGAATACAAAAAACTTTCTGCGTTTATAAAAGATGTGGTTGGATATAATGCCGACCCTTGGAACAGAAGTTTTTACGCCGCGATTTACAAAGGAAATAATTTTGAGTATATCGTTGTTATTTCCAGCGAAGAGATGAACCTTTTCCGCCCGGATGAACCGCTCGACGGAGAAGAATTTGATATGTTTATGACCGGACAGCCGGTTGCGATGATCCTAGAAATGTCTACAGGCGTATGGGCTTTTGCCGAAGCTCCGATTTATAACAGCGAGGGAAAAATTGCCGGTATGCTGGAGATTGGACTTGATATGACAGGGTACGAGATAGGAAACGCCAAAATAAGAGGACAAGTTGCAATTATAGTTGCAGTTGTATGTATAGCTATTTTGCTTGCTTTAAGCGTTTTAATTTCTACCATTGTTAAACAGCTGTCTGTTGCAGGCAGGGTATTGTCAAATATTGCATCCGGTGACAGGACTGCGCGTGTATCGTATGTTGCGCGTGACGAGCTTGGAAAAGTAAGCCATGGCCTTAACAGCATGGCAGAAGAACTTCAGGGGCAGTTTGATCGCATAACAAGCCTTAACGAATCTACTATCCGGTTTGTTCCATTGCAATTTATGGAACACTTGGGAGTTTCTGATATTACCAAAATGAAACTGGGCGACAACGTTCAGCGGGATATAACCGTATTGTTCTTTGATATTCGTTATTTTTCGATTAATTCAGAAATGATGACAGCCGGAGAAAACTTTGTATTTATAAATAAAGTATTAAGCATAGCAGGTCCGATCATCCGAAAAAATAACGGCTTTGTTGACAAATATATCGGTGACGCTGCGATGGCGCTGTTTGTTAACGGTATAGACGCCGTTCGCGCAGGCATTGAGCTTTATAATACGCTTGTTAACGATGAAAAAACCAGAGTAACAATCGGAGTTGACGGAATCAGTATCGGAGTCGGTATACACACAGGTTCTGTTATGATGGGAATTGTCGGAGAAAACGAAAGGCTCTCAAGCACTGTTATTTCGCCTAACGTAAATCTTGCCTCCCGTGTAGAAGGCTTGTCAAAGCAGACAGCTTCGGGCTTGCTTATAACAAGAGACACAATGAATCAGCTTGCCGGCAATGAATCAGAATTTTCTTACAGATTTATCGGTATGGTTCAGGCGGCTGGGGTTAACGTTGTTGTCGGGTTATTTGATATGCTCGATGCGCTTTCGCCGAAAGATAAGCAATTAAGGCTCGAAACAAAAACTATCTTTGAATCCGGCGTGCGCAAATTCCATATGAAGGATTATGCCACAGCTGTTGAACGTTTTGAAGAAGTAGTAAAAGCAGATCCAAATGATATCTGCGCCGTAAATCATCTAGAAGACGCAAGAAGGCATCTTAAAGATCCATCTCTTTCAAGTGTGTTTGTTTTTGGCAGAAAATGATAGAAAAAAAAGTAACGGTATTGGGTCCGTTATTGTAAGCTATGCCGGCTGTTTTACTGAGTTCTGTAACATTAATGCCGGCAGCTTCTATAGAACATATTTTTTTTTGCGGGAAACTGCAGGGAGACGGAAAGGCGCATTTGACGCATACAGGGCAGTTTCCGGCGCCGTAAACAAGAGCGTCGGGGAGCTGTTCCTTTATTTTTATCGTAAGCGATGTATGAAGCTTTCTGCCTTTTTCTATACTGTCGTAATCAAACGAATCTTCTGTATTGTGCTTTGTTGTAAATACAATTAATTTTTCGTAAGAAAAAATTTTTTGTTTTTGTTCTTCTATACTTTCGCAGGCAGGCGGACAAGTCCATGATTTATTATAATTCCCGCAGGTGTTGGCTTTGCAGTAGTTTAGTAAGTCATTGGAAAAAACAAGCGCACTCGTAGGTAACTCCGCACTCTCGTGGATTTGCACTTTCACCCTTATTCTTCCTCCGTGTCCTCTGTGCCTCTGTGTGAGGCTCTTCGAAAATTCTTATATCCCGCCGCTGGACTGCTTTAGCGCATTCATAACCGCCATAGATTTATTAACGCATTCTTGATATTCCGATTCAGGGTTACTTTCTGCAACAATGCCTGCGCCGCTTCTTACAAACACTTTATTATTTTTTCTGTATACAATTCTGATTGCAATGCAGGTATCCATGTTGCCTGTAAAATCCAAATAGCCGATTGCGCCGCCGTAAATACCGCGGCTGCTTTTTACTTTGGAGACTCCGCTCTCCGGGCTCATAAAGGATTCCTGCTCGTTTATTATCTGCATTGCGCGGACTTTCGGCGCTCCCGACAAAGTGCCTGCAGGAAGAATTGCATTGATAGCGTCAAGTCCTGTTTTGTCTTCGCGGATTTCGCCTGTTACAGTAGAACCAATATGCATAACGTGAGAAAACCTAAGAATAGTTCTGTACTTTTCTACTTTTACAGTTCCGGGCTTGCTGACTTTGCCAAGATCTTCTTTGCCGAGATCTACAAGCATTTCGTGCTCTGACAATTCTTTTTTATCAATAAGCAGCTCTTTTTCTAAAGCGATATCTTCTTCGTCTGTTGCGCCCCGCCGCCGCGTTCCGCCCAGAGGAAAAGTGGACAATTTGCCGTTATGCAGTTTTACGAGGGTTTCCGGCGACGCTCCCGCAATCTCCTGATTGGTTCCATTAAAATAAAACATGTAAGGCGAAGGATTTATTGTTCTAAGCACACGGTATGTATCAAAAATACTGCCGTCAAAATCTGCTTCATAACGATTGGATAATACTATCTGATCTATTTCGCCTTTACTGATATAATCTTTTGCCTTTTCTACTATTTGACAATAACCTTCTTTTGTAAATAATGCTTTAAAATCTGACTTTAAATTTGCAGGGGGTATTTTTTCATGCCCGCCGGCGCTTATCAGTTTTTTTAACTGTTCAAGCTGCTGTATTCCTTTTTTATATTCAGCTTCTAAGTTATTTGTTTTTATATTCACAATTAAAATGATTTTTTGTTTGTAATGATCAAAGGCAATCACTTTGTCAAAAAGCATTAAATCGACATCATTAAAGCGATCGGTTGTATCAGCCAAATTAATTTCTGTGTCGATGTTAAGAGCAGGTTCCGAATATTTAGCATAATCATAAGCAAAATAACCTACAAGTCCTCCCGTAAATGACGGCAGATAATCCAGTTTAATGCTCTTGTGCTGATCAAGGATTTCCTGAATATGTTTGCTTGGATTGTCCGTTGTAAAAGACTTTTTTTCTTTTGCATTGATTGTCATTTTACCGTTTAGGCATGTAATCTCCAGCGAAGGATTAAATCCCAAAAAAGTGTATCTTCCCCATGTTTTTATATCTTCTGCGCTTTCCAGAATAAAACAATGTTTGCTTACTTTTTTTAGCTTTTTAAATACATCGATTGGAGTAAACATATCCGCATACATTTCTGTACTGATTGGAATCAAATCATATTGCCCGCTTTTAGTAATCTGCTTCGCTTCTTCTAATAATGGTTTATACATAAAATATCTCCCTAATATTTAACCACAGAGTACACGGAGTAACACGGAGGAAAATAAAGAGTTCGAATAAAGAACTCCGTGCCCTCCGCGTAAATCCGCGGACTAAAAAACCTTCTTCTCTATCTCCGCACGCACTTTTAACTCTTCCATAAGCGCGCCAAACTGTTCCAAGTCCAGGCTTTGCGCGCCGTCGCACAATGCCTTAGCAGGATTATTATGCGCTTCTATCATTAAGCCGTCAGCTCCTGCAGCCAAAGCGGCTTTTGCAAGCGGCGGCACAAAACTTCTGATACCAACGGCATGGCTTGGGTCTACAATGATAGGCAGGTGCGACTTTTGCTTAATAACCGCAATAGCGGATAAATCCAGCGTGTTGCGCGTATATGTTTCGAATGTACGGATACCGCGTTCGCAAAGAATGACATTGTCATTACCGGAAGAAACAATATATTCTGCGCTCATTAATAGTTCTTCTATAGTGTTTGCAAGACCGCGCTTTAAAAGCACAGGTTTTTTTAACTTTCCTACAACTTTTAATAAATCGTAGTTCTGCATATTACGCGCGCCGATTTGAACCATATCAACATCATCAAACAAATCAATTTGGGTCTGATTCATAATTTCTGATACAATCGGCAAGCCAGTCTCTTTCTTTGCAAGGCGGAGCATATTAAGCCCTTCGACCTGCTTGCCCTGAAACGCATAAGGCGAAGTTCTGGGTTTAAACGCGCCGCCTCTGAGTATTTTTGCCCCGCTTTGCTTTACGCTGCGGGCGATTTCCAGAATCTGTTCGTCGCTTTCTACAGAACATGGACCCGCTATAACCGGGAAAAATCCCTCGCCGATTGACACATCCCCGACTTTGACAATAGTGTCATCTTCGCGGACAGTACGGTTAACGGCTTTAAACTGTTCAGTTATTCGTTTACCAAAGTCGATAATGTCATTGGTCTGGACAACATGATCCAAATCCACAGCCATAGTGTTTCCAATTAAGCAGATAGCGGTGTGCTCTGTTCCTATACTGTGAATGGTAGAAAACCCCTTTTGTTCCCATTCTTCTATAAATTTGTCAATTTTTTCTTTTGGTACGTTGGGCTTTAAAATAAAGACCATATATTTCTCCTTGAGTAACTCTGTTTCATTGTATAGAATATGCAAAGGAAATTCAATCTTGTTAAAAAATAAATATTGTGATAGAATACAATTGAGGGATTATGATTGTAAATAACGAATTAGTCACATGGTCTGACAAGTTCTCGTGCGGGGTTAAACTGATAGACGATCAGCACAAGCAGCTTGTTGAGCTTGTTAATGAGATGTTTAACCATGTTACCGGCAATGATCTTCAGGAGCATAATTACTTTAACAGGGTTATTAACGATGCGGTTTCTTATGTAAAGACCCACTTTGCTACAGAAGAAAAATTAATGCTTGCGACCAAATTTGAAGGTTACGCCGAGCATAAAAAGGAACACGAAACCTTTATACTCGAAGTAGTCGAAAACATCAAAGACTACGAAGCCGGAAAAAGACTCACCCTTTCTTCGTTTACAAGGTTTTTAAAAGACTGGGTTTTGTCCCATATCGCTCTAATGGATAAAAAGTATTTTGAATACTTTAGAAAAATAGCCACCAGAAAAGACGACGGCAGATTAAGCATTTCTGCAGAAGATATTAAAAGTACAAATTAAAGGGGATGTTATGCCTGATCAAATAAACAAATCCTGCAAATGCACATATCCATGTAATCGCCATGGAGACTGCAAAGCTTGTATTGCATATCATGTAAAAACCGGTTCTAGCACAAGCTGCGGTAAAACCGGTTACGATGACGATAAAAAATAATTCAATATTATTATTAATGCATAAAAAAAAGGGAGCGCTGCCCCCTTTTTTTGTAAAATTGGTGTCAAGCACCCACACATTACTTCTTGGTGTAGACCGCTTCTCCATAACTACTATTATTCAGAGTCAATGTGTTACCCTTAATGGTATACTTAAATGAATCTGATACACCGTTAGTATAAGCAACTGACAACTCGCCGTTTTTAGTTTCAAAAGTGCCTTCGGCTAAAACAGATCCGCCCATCTTCATGACAACTGTGTTACCCTCAAAGGTAAATGATGTTGTAAATCCAGCCGTTGTATTTTCGTAAGTGCCATCCAGTTTACCGCCGCCGCCTCCGCAAGCTGCGATTGTTAGCCCAATTATTGCAATAAAAGCAATAATCCCGATAATCTTTACTGTGTTTTTCATTATGTTCTCCCTGCGGTATTTCCGCTGTATTATAGTTATTTTCTAATATATTCGATATTTTGGTTATTTCGTCCTATAAATGTAGATAGGTTTGCCTTTTTTTGAGCTTTTTTACCTATAAATATTGGTAGGTTTTGCATTATTAGGGTTTAACACCAAAGAACTCGTTTTGCCAATAAGGATTTTACCAATAGAACTTTATGACATAGTATGTTGATTCATAAATTTTACCATTAATTCTCTGCGGCTGTGAATGTTCAATTTTGAATACAGGTTTTTAATATGAAAATTAACGCCCGAATTAGAAATTTTTAATGCGTAGGCAACTTGTTTAAGAGAGAGATCTGTTAATAATAGTTTGCATATTTCTTTTTCCCGCGGAGACAGCCCAAAAATTTCTAAATTAATTACCGGCGCAGGGTTTTCTTTTAACTTTTTATCCAGCTGTTTTTTAAAAGTAAATCTCCATACGATCAGAAAAACAGGAACAGAAACTGCAAAAACTATGAGAACAATAACAAGTATGCGCTGCCATATATCTTTATCAGAAGTATCCCATTTTTCTCCTGCGCCAAAGACACCGTTTCCTTCTCGCGCGCCTGTATAACTAAGATTTTCATTTTCTGCAATCGAATCGTTCCTATACTGAAAAAATTGATGATCTACAACAGCTACAGATACTGCATGCCCGTAGCTTGGAGGTTTACCCATTCCTTCTATGGCAGTATTGCGATAACCCGCAGGCGCGTTTGCTCCATAAATAATGCCGCCGGTTTTATTAAAAGTTCCCCTAGAATCTGTATGAAAACCTCCGCCGGTCATAAGAGCCGTGTTATCCATAATAATGCCGCCTTCCATAGTAAAGATACCAAAGCCGCGGATTAACACACCGCCGCCTTTTACGACCCGGCTTAGAACATCATTAGTGTTTCCGCGAATAGTTCCGCCCTTCATTATAAACTCTGCCTGCCGCCCGGAATCTTCGGGGAATGTACGGATATTAACGCCTGCGCCGTTTTGAAAATGACTATTCCCCGGAACATTGCCTTTGTTATAATTATTTTGCAAAAAGACATTATTATACATATAAAGTTTTGCGCCAGGTCCCGAAAGCGCAGCCAAAGGCGCATAAGCATATATACCGTCGCTCAAAAAGCCGCCGTCAATAAACAAATTATTTTCCATTTCGGGCTTTCCAAGATGAAGAACCGCGTTCTCTCCCCTTATCCAGATAACAGGGTGGCTTAAATTATTGCCGCCGCGTTGAATAGTTACATCAGCGTTTCCCGCAACAAGCCGTAAATGCACACCGTCTTCGATTATTAAAGGTTCGTCTAAAATAATATCTGCAAGTATAATAATTTCGTTCAGAGAGCCGGCGGCAGCAGAACCGATGGCAGTATTGCCAGCCGTAATAACAGCCATAGCTTCATTTAGTGTCGCAGAACAGCTTGCAGTGTAAGCAGCTGCAGCCGTAACTGGAGCCGAATGCTGCGCAAAACAGGGTAAAGCAAAAGCAAAAAATATAAGTATAAATATTTTACCCATATTTATCCTTCTTGTTGTTTATTACGCGGGGGGGGGGGGGGGGGACCCATCGATTCCTGCTCCGCTTGTTTTCCCGGTCCAACATCCCAGTCATCCCAAACTACTTTCTCCATTTTTTCTCACCCCCGCACCGCAACATA
>WQXI01000011.1 GCA_009784935.1 Treponema sp. | reverse complement strand
TCCGCAAAACGCCGTTCGGGCTTCGCCCTCTGCGGCATTTTGCTCCACCACATTTTGCCTGCCCTGCAAAACCTACGGTTTCGCTTATTCGGGCAGGCAAAACGTCGCCAACCTTAAACGATAGGCGAAAGTTCTATGCATTCATATACAAGTCAATTTTAGTAATATAAACGAAAGTTTTCCAACGTAAGTTTCGTATATATCTCTAAATAAGGATATAAAGCGAAGGTTTGTGGTGTTAGTGGTTTTATTTGGCTTTTGAGCGGTCTTTCCAACGAGCCTTCGAAAGGTTCGGAGACGAAGTTTCAAGGTAAATTTTAAAGAACAAAATAGAGTAAATTTTCGTTTAAATAATGACTTGACTTCATATCAAAATAATGATATATTTTATAGAGATATTAAAAAGGGGGCTTTATGCCAGCAATACGGAAAAGCGCAGATTTACGAAATAATTACAGTGAAATTTCGGAATTTTGCCATAATTATAGGGAACCTGTATTTATTACTAAAAATGGTCAGGGAGATTTGGCTATTATGGGTATTGAAACATACGAAGAAATTAACGGTAGACTTGAATTATATCAAAAAATTTTAATAGGTTTAACTCAGATTAAAAATGGTGAAACTGTTCCTGAAGAAACAATGATGACAAAAATTAAACAATATGCTGGATTGTAATGTACAATTTTTCATTTTCAAAAATAATAGATGAGGATATTGATTCATGTTATTCTTATATAAAAGACACTCTGGAAGCACCGATGGCTGCAGAAAATTTAATGAAGGAATTGTATAAACAATTAAATTATATAAAAGAAAAACCTTATTCCAGACCATTGGTAAACGACAAATTATTAGCAGTTTTAGGAATTAGGTTAATAAAAGTAAATAATTATTTATTGTTTTATAGTATTGAAGAGGATGATAATATTGTAAATCTTATTACCTTTATGTACAGTAAAAGAGATTGGATTAATATATTGAAGGAATTACCTTTAGATGAAATAATATAAAAACATTGCTCCCGCTCTTAAGATTGACCGCGAAATCGGGCATCTTTTTCTTCCCTGTGTACCACATATTTAAGAAAAAACAGTATATTAACAAATAATGGTAATTAAAATATAATTAGGATCGGATTATCCGCCGTACATAGGAGGCGCCATGAAAAAAGCAATAATTCTCTTTTTATTATTCTTTGGGAGTTTTGCAGTCTTTGCGCAGCAAAA
The DNA here is from genome assembly GCA_009784935.1 of Treponema sp. Taxonomy (GTDB): domain Bacteria; phylum Spirochaetota; class Spirochaetia; order Treponematales; family Breznakiellaceae; genus WQXQ01. Next base: position 60,929 of record WQXI01000011.1, on the reverse strand, counting down.
TCAAATGGTGCGCATTAACGGCGGTACCTTTACAATGGGAAGCCCAGAAAATGAATTTAGACGCAATAGAAATGAAACACAACATCAGGTAACAATCAGCTCGTTTTATATGGGGATATATCTTGTTACACAAAAAGAATATCGGGAAATTATGAGAATAAACCCCAGCCGCTTTAGAGGTGATAATCTTCCTGTAGAAAAAGTTAGTTGGTTTGATGCGATAGAGTATTGCATCAAAAAAAGTCAAAGAGAAGGATTAACTCCTGCTTATACGATGACCCATAGAATACCTGCAGAAGGTTATCCAATAACAAGTGCAACAGTAACATGGAATCGTAATGCAAATGGTTACAGGCTGCCGACAGAAGCAGAATGGGAGTACGCATGCCGTGCTGGAACAACAACAGCGTATAATTTCGGAAATTCTATTTCACCGAGTCGTGCGAATTATAATCGTAATAGAAGAATGACAACAGAAGTAGGAAGTTTTCATTCAAACCATTGGGGATTATTTGATATGCACGGTAATGTCTTTGAATGGTGCTGGGACTGGTCTGGAGATTATAACTTTGCTGAAATGGAAGATCCAACTGGAGCAATTGATGGGACTTATCGTGTATTACGCGGAGGGGGTTGGTTCAGCGAAGCTTTATTTGTTCGTTCTGCTGCCAGGAGCAGGGTTAGTCCGTCGGTCAATAGCAACGACATCGGCTTCCGTATTGTGCGCCCCTAAGTTCAGAATATCGCAGAAAATATTTATATTTCTTCTTGAATATCCAAATAAAAATCTGTATAGTTTTTATAAGGAGAACTTATGGCATTTGCATTAAACACATATCCAATAACGTACCGCTCACAGTTTCTGGACGGAAAATGGTCAGAAGAGTATCTGGAAAAACCCCACAAAACACCGAGCGAAGAAGCTGCTATGAGCGATGAAGATCGATCTAAGCTTGAAAATTCCCGCAACTGTTACGCGGATATGCCTCTCGTCAATTATACAAGCCAGTACGGCCTTGCCTGTTTTGAAGGATTAAAAGCTCTCCCACAAAAAGACGGCGGACTCGCCATTTTTAGGCCCGACCAGAATGCCGCCCGTTTTGCGCGTTCCATGGCAGGATTGGGCATGCCTCAGTTCCCGGAAAAAATGTTTCTGGATGCAGTTACCGAGACAGTTAAGCGCAATGACAAACTTGGCTTTACGTTAAAATATAACCCTGATTGGGAAAAAGATTCTTATATGACAGCGGACTCTGTTTACATAAGACCATTTACAATGGGCGAGGGCGGAATAGGTGTAAACCTTTCAAGCGAGCCCTATGTTTTTGTGATTACAACTCCTGTAAGCGCTTATTTTAAAGCAGGCAGGTCGGACGCTGTTGTTACAGATAAAATCCGCGCAACGCCGAACGGTACCGGCTGGATAAAAGCTTGTTCAAACTATGTAATTTCTGCGCTTGCTAAATCCGAAGCTTTAAAAGCCGGTTACATGGAATGTGTTTATCTTGATGCCACAGAACGCAAATATATCGAAGAAGGCTCATCGTGTAACATTTTCTTTTATCTTAAATCCGGCGAACTTGTAACACCGGAGTTAGGTGATACAATACTGCCGGGTATAACCCGCGCCAGCATTATCGAACTTGCCCGCGATAAGGGCATTAAAGTATCCGAGCGTAAAATATCGATAGACGAAGCCATGGACGAAGCAAAAGAATGTTTTGTCAGCGGAACAGCCGCAGGCGTTACGCCTCTTACTTCTCTTACAAATAAGGGCAAAAAAGCAGAGTTTAACAACGGCGAAGTAGGGGAGTTTACAGCAGATATGCGCGATACAATAAAGGGCATTCAATACGGCAAACTACCTGATACAAAAGGCTGGCTGGTTCACATCGCTTAAAAAGCCCGGGTCTGAGGCGCATTAGCGCCAATAAACGAACGGGTTTCCTGCCTTGTAGTTGCATCCCAGAACTTCATTGTTCCGCCGCTCCCTGCCGAGACAACTTGCCTTCCATCAGGACTGAATGTTACAGACCATGTTGAGGATTGAGAATGTAAAACTGTGCTGACGGCAATAATGCCGCACAGCAGAAATATCATTTTTTTCATATGTTTTTTCTTCAAAAATGGCGGTTTACGATTTTATACTATGGAGATAAGGGGATTCGGCTTCCAGTCGTTTGCTTCCTGCAAACTCCCTCCAGCCCGCCTTCGTGCCTTTCGGCGCATCCGTGCGCCTCAACCTCTCAAAGGCTTTCGCCTTTTCGAGGCACGGCACTTCGGTTCGAATCCCCGATTAACCGCCTTTTGTTAATTAATGGGTATTATTAATTATACCACTAATCTCAAATTATGGAGATAAGGGGATTCGAACCCCTGGCCTATTGATTGCGAACCAATCGCTCTACCAACTGAGCTATATCCCCGCTTTATAAGGCTATTTAGCCATAATTGAAGTATTTAGTCAATGTAAGGATAAAATTCTAGTTTTTCTATTGACATTTTTAGCCTTTTTTGGCATACTGGGAATGTCCTTATGGGGGGTTGTTACAGCTCTCTACAGGAACAAGTGCTGTTTTTTGAAGCGGCACTGTTTGTTTAGCCACCTTAGCTCAGTTGGTAGAGCAGCAGACTGAAAATCTGCGTGTCTGGAGTTCAATTCTCCGAGGTGGCAAAGAAGCAAGTGAGCTAAGTCTTTGTTTTACAGGGACTTAGCTTTTTTATTGAATCACTTTTTTTAATACAAGTACGCTATTTCTTGTTTTTTATGCTTTTACACGTTTTTTAAATTTGACAAAATTTTTTGGAAATTCTTTTGCTCTTTCTTCAATCATGGCGATTTCTTTTTTGCTTGCAGGTTCAGTTATATAAAGCGGCTCCGCCATTTCTGATAATAGTGGTTTTAACACTTTTAATCTGCGCTCTGGCATTATTGCAATATAACCTTGTAATTCTTTTCTTAATACTGCTGCCGTCATCTTTTATTCCCCCTATTCTTTTTCTTGTAGACTTGACCTCTTGGATCAATGTGCGTTACAAGTATATTTTTTTCATCGATTCGCCACAAAAGCCTGTAATTTCCCACCCTTGTTCTGAACCCATTTTGCCCTGTTAATGGTTCTGTATCACCTTCGGGCGGCTCTCTTCCTAATTTTTCTATTGCGTCATTAATTCGATCTTGCTCTTTTGGATTTAATCGATTTAAATATTTTTCTGCTTCTTTATGTAAAAACACAACCATTTTTATAGTGTAGACTACAGACCACATATTATCAAGAGATACAAGAAAAATAACAGCTTTGAAATTTAGTTCAATTCTCCGAGGTGGCAACAAGATAATTACGCAGAATCTTGAATATTTTTTCAGTATCAAGCGGCTTGCTAAGATGATCATCCATGCCGGCTTTAAGGCAATTTTTTATATCTTCCTTATAAGCATTAGCAGTAATCGCTATAATTGGTATCCGCTGTCGCGGATACCTTCGAGTTTCGCCTTTGGCGAAACTCGTGGATTTTTTTTCAATAAGCTGTTTTTCAAGAGCGCGTATTTGCCGGGTTGCTTCAAGCCCATCCATAATAGGCATCTGAACATCCATAAATACAATATCATATTTGTTAGTATCCGCTATTACCTTGTTCAATGCTTCTTGGCCATTTTCAGCGATGTCAATGAGCAAGCCGGTATTTTCCAGTAATGATACAAGTACCTCTCTATTAATTTCTATGTCCTCGGCAATTAACATCCTTTTACCGGGAAATCTATAATTCATACCCCCAGAATTTTCTTCCTTAATACTATCTGTTTTGATGGGAGCTATGTAATCGTTGTTTTTTTCACTGCGTAAAACTTTAATAGTAAAAATAAAACGCGCGCCTTTGCCCAACTCCGATTCGACCCAAATCCTGCCGCCCATCAACTCAACAATACGCTTCGAAATTGCAAGCCCCAGCCCTGTGCCTCCAAACTTACGGGTCGTCCCGTCTTCTGCTTGTTCAAACATTTCAAATAGCTTTTTCTGATGTTCGGGAGCTATGCCAATTCCATTATCGGCTGCCTCGATACGCAGTTCACATTCATTGCTGGAAACTTCGTTGCAAGATGCGCCGGATTCACCAGCTAAAGAAACCAATAATTTTATTTCGCCGTTTTCCGGCGTAAATTTTACCGCATTGGATAATAGGTTCGTTATCACTTGCGCTAAATGCTGATCGTCTCCAATAATAAATTTCGGTACAGAGCTGTCAATATTAACGGTCAGAATCTGCTTTTTTTCTTCTGCGCGAAAACTAGCGACTGTAATTACTTTATTCAGCATTTTCTCAAAACTATATTCTATCGGTGAGAGTTCCAATTTGTTTGCCTCAATTTTTGCCATATCAAGCACATCATTAATTATACCGAGCATATGAGATGACGCATCTTCAATCTTGTTAAATGCAATGTCTTTTTTATCCAAGTCTTCCGCTTTTTTTCCAATTACCGTCATACCAATTATGGCGTTTAGGGGAGTGCGCATTTCATGGCTCATTGTCGAAAGAAAATGGCTCTTAGATAAACTATCTTTGGCGCTCTGAATGGCTTTTTTCCTATATGAGCGTATAGCAAAGAATCCTGAAAAAATCGAAATAAACAATGAAAAAATTAACACAGATTCCATCATCTTTATATTTTTGCGCATGGTAATAAATATTTCATCGCTTATGTCAACTCCGGCTGTGCAGTAAACCGTGCCGTCATTGTTGAACACCGGCACTACAGCGGAAAGAAGACCGTCCCAAGATGATGTATAGACACCCAGTTCTGTTACCCAGCTTTCTCCTGCTTCAATTTTGAGAACAGCATCAGCAGTAAAAGGGTCATCTTCAAGCGCAAAAAAGAGATCGGGCGTTACCATGTATTCTTCGTCATCGTCGTTATCAATAATGTACTGAATGTAGTCTCCGCCGTCATAGCGCCAATAGTACACATAAAGAACTGCGGTTTCTTCTGCAAACTTCTTAAGCCTTGTTCGTATTTCTTCCCATTCGGGTCTTTCCATATCTTCTGCCGTATGGAACAATTCCAGCTCATCCACCGTAAGAAAAACCGAAGCGCGCTGAGCCGCAACCCGCAAGTGGTTTTGGATGCTGTTGATTCTTTCTTTTTCGATATCTTTTATAAAAATAGAAAATATCACAACGATAATTAACATAGCTATCGAAGATAAAAAAAACAATACATAGACAAGAGGGAGCTTATTGTTTGCGCTTTTTCTCTTTTTCACTGTAATAATTATAAAACCCTACAACTAAAAAAGCAAGATAAAAATTAAATAAAATACAAAAAAGCTGTCAAGGAAATTCCCTGACAGCCATTTAAAAATCTGAGTAATGATTTAGAAGCCTCTGTCATTTAACCTATTCAACTTTAAAGTTGGAGACTTCTTTCATTAGTAAGTTGATACCATCTCTGTTTTTAATGCAGATTTCGTTTACTTGGTGTACGGCGACGTTTACTTGCTCCGCGCCGCTTGCCATTTCGTTCATGCTCTGGGTAATCTCCTGTGTAACTTTTTCGAGGTTTTTGCTTTCGTTTATTACTTCCCTTGAGCCTTCCTGCATTTCGTGCGAGCCGCTTTTTACCTGACGAGTAACTTCGTTGACACTGCTGATACCGTCAAGTATTTGTTTAGAGCCCGTTCCCTGTTCTTCCATTGCGTTAAGGATGTTTTGTTCCTGCAGTGTTACAGTTTTTACGCTTAAGTCGATAGCTTCAAATTTTTGAAGCACGTTTTCTGTTGAACGGCTTATCTTGTCAACTGATTCTTTCATCTTTTTTAAAACAGATCCAATCGTTTTAGACTGTCCGCTGGAGTTTTCGGCAAGTTTACGGATTTCATCCGCTACTACTGCAAATCCTTTTCCGGCTTCTCCTGCATGAGCGGCTTCGATTGCTGCATTCATAGAAAGAAGATTTGTCTGACTTGCGATATTTTCCATTACAGAGTTGATTTCCAAAAGTCCTTCGGATTCCCGCGAAATTTCCTGTATGTCAGACGCTACTTCCTGAATACCGTTTCGTCCTACTTCTGACGCTTCTTTTAGTTTATTTACATTAACAGTATTATTGCTAAGTGTATTTGTAACAGACGCAATGTTTGCTATCATTTCTTCGATGGCAGAGGATGCCTGAGATACATATAAACTTTGATCTTCTATAAGACCGTTTAGTTTGCTGATGTTTCCGGTAACCTGCTCCATAGTTGCGTTTGTTTCTGTAACGCTTGCGCTCTGATTAATAACCCTGCTTTTAATGCTTTGGATGTTGGCTGTAATTTGATTAATAGAAGCGGCTGTTTCTGACATATTAGAAGAAAGATCGCTTCCTATGCCGGATAAAAGATCAGCTTCGCCCTTAATACTTAATACCAATGCTTTAATTTTTCCTACAGTAGTATTAATATGCTGTTTCATTTCTCCGATTTCATCATAACTCGATATTACAACTTGTTGTGTAAGATCTCCTTCTTCCAGATGAATAAGCATATCTATTACAGCGCGGATAGGTTTAAGAAGAATCATTCGGCAGAAAACTAGATTAACAAAAATAGAAATTAAAAGAATTATAATAGCCTGAATCGTAATTGTTACTATTTTCCTGGTTCTAAAATTAATAATATATTCGTCGATAGATGTCATTTCTATTCCAATGAATAAAATGCCTACAATATCTCTGGAATTAGGCGCGATTATCGGCCTGTATATGGCATAGTAGTCTTGACCGAGTATTTGAGCAATTCCGATAAAATCGTTTCCTGACATAATAGGATTATAAGCAGCGCTGTTAGTGCCAAGCAGGGTATCAACCGCTCTGTTTCCGGAGCCATCGATAATACTTGTTGTTAAACGGCGAAAGTCTCTGTTTTCCCTTACAAATATCGTAGCATGTACGCCAAGATTTTTTGATATCCGGTCTATAATAATATAATCGTGCTTTAAAGAATTACCGTCTTCGTCTGTAAGGTCGTTAGAAGTATAAATTAATTTTCCGTATTCTTTTTCCAGAATGTATTCAACAGATGTCATGTCGCCGTTTAACTTGTTTCTGCCCATAATGATTGCGGCTTCGTGGCTTGAATTTTCTACAGATTGAACGCTTATTACAGAAAGAATTAAAATTGCAATAATTAATAACCCGGAATAAATGACAGATAACTTAAAAAGCAGGCTTTTTTTCTTTTTTTTCGGTGTATTTTCCATTAATTAACTCCTATATTTTATAGAATATTTATTTAAATTTATAACATTATATCACAATTCAAGATTTTATAAAGAAAAAAATAAAAATTATTATAAATATCATATTTACAAAAATTATTAAAAATGTCATAATATAAGAATATTAAATTTAGATGGAGTTTTTATGGCTAAAGTTTCACTTGCTCCTGTAATTCAAATTGACCTTGAAAAATGCATTAACTGCTATGCATGCATTGACGCCTGTCCCGTTAAATTTTGTAACGACGGCTCAGGTGAAAAATTAAACATCAACCACGACATGTGTATCGGCTGCGGAAACTGTATCGCTTGTTGTACGCATGAAGCTAGATATGTTATTGACGATACATCACAATTTCTGGCTGACGTAAAAAAGGGTGAAAAAATAGCCGCCGTTGTCGCTCCGGCAATCGCTTCGGTTTTTCCGAATCAGTATCTAAATTTTAACGGCTGGCTAAAGTCGCTGGGTATAGAAGCTATCTTTGACGTAAGTTTCGGCGCAGAACTTACTGTTGTTTCATACCTCGAATATATTAATGAAAAAAATCCCCGTTTGGTTATAGCTCAGCCTTGTCCTGCTATTGTCAGCTTTATCGAAATATACCATCCTAAATTGATTCCATTCCTTGCGCCTGCGCACAGTCCAATGCTTCATTCAATTAAAATGATCAAGGAATATTATCCAAAATACAGAAATTATAAAATAGCAGTTATTTCTCCCTGCGCTGCAAAGAAGCGGGAATTTGACGAAACAAAACTTGGTGATTACAACGTTACTATGTTAGCGTTAAAAAAATACTTTGAAAGCGCAAAAATAGATTTAGCTTCGTTTCCAAAGGTAGAGTATTTAGGTGAGAATGCTGAACGCGCTGTTCGTTTTTCTTCTCCAGGGGGGTTATTGGATACTGTTGAACGTTTTATTCCGGGTATCAGACGTCGCACTCATAAATCAGAAGGGCTTCATGCTATTTATCCCTATCTTACCGGGATTTCTGAACATATAAATTCTAATGTAAAGCTTCCGCTTCTTGTTGACTGTTTAAATTGCGAGAAAGGCTGTAACGGCGGACCGGGAACAGGAAACGTTAAACTTTCAGAACTCGTATTAGGAAGTCCAATCGATGAGCGCAGCGCCAAACTCGAAGAAAGTCTTAAACCTGAAAAAGACAAACGAGCATATAAAAAATACCATGCTGTTATAAAAAAGTACTGGAAAAAAGGTATCTATGATCGCGGTTATATAGACATGTCAGGCAACAATACTTTTGTGTATCCCAATCAAATGCAGTTAAGCGAAGTATACCAAAAAATGAAAAAGGATCAGACCAAGGATATTAAGAATTGCACAGCCTGCGGTTACGGAACCTGTAAAGCGATGGCAGAAGCTATCTATAACAATCTTAATAAACCGGATAACTGTCTCCATTACAACTTTAATCTGCTTGGGAACGAAAAAAAGGTAATAGAAGAATTAAATGATCAGCTCAATAAACATGTCGATGTAGCTCTTGATATAATTGGCGGTATTAACGAAGTTGTTAAATCGATGGACAGCCGTATGGACGAATACTTAAAGTCAGTCAAAGAATCTTCGGAAAACACCGAAGAAATGTCCGGCTCTCTAAAAAGCACATCGGATCGTTCAAAGCAGAAACAGGAAAGGATTCAGTCTCTTATAGAAGACACTGCAAAAGGCCAGCAGTCCATGCAGGAAACGATTCAGTCGGTGCAGAGCATTTCGCAGTCTGTTGACGGTATAGCTCAGGCGATCAAAATTATTTCTACCATTGCAGCTAACACTAATCTTTTGGCGATGAATGCGGCAATCGAAGCTGCGCATGCCGGAGAAGCAGGCAGAGGTTTTGCTGTAGTCGCAGATGAAATACGCAAATTGTCCGAAAGTACAAGAGCAAACTCTCAAAATATTTCGCAGACTTTATCAAATATTATCAGCGGCATTAACACAACCGCAAAACGGTCGAATGATACTAATGTAATGATCAATTCTATGTCTTCGGAAGTAAACGATTTTGCGCAGACAATGACAGAAATGATCTCTGTCCTTGGCGAAATGTCGCACAAAAGTAACGGTATAACTTCTTCGCTTAAGAATATAAAAGACGGAAGCATAGAAGTAAAAGACGGTTATGCCGATATGCTCTCTAAAATGAGCAAGCTTTTAAGCGATATGAATAATCTTGCCAAGATGACAGAAAGCAAACTTGCAGAGATGTAGTTATATAACGAGATCTTTGATTACTTGCTTCATATTTGTGTGATAAAATGAGAGAAGTTTAATTATTGAGAGGGAAATCTATGCACATGGTAAAGAAAAGTTTAAAAAGGTTTTTAACACTTTTAATGGTGTTCTCGGTCTTTTCTATGACAGTAATGGCTCATGCGCCCGGCGAAGGCGGTGAAATCGAAGTAAAAACCGTTGTTGCAGAATGGGCTGTTTTTCCTGACGGACAAAATGTAAGCCGTATAGGAACGGATAACCATGTATTAAAACTAAATATTAATATTAGTGCGGCTGCGGCAGCTGTAATTGTTGCCTCAGAGGGCGCAGAGTTGGAGATTCCCTTTAATGTCGCGCATAATTCCGGCAGGCGTCTTGTTGCATGGACAAATTTAAGCGGAGCTGCCAACGCAGTCGAAGATTTTACTTTTGCGACACGTGCCAATCAAGAGGCAGGCAGAGTAATAAGATCCGATTTGCTGCCATCAGGAGCAGAATCTGCAGTTTTAAAGTTTCCAAGGGAGCTTTTGCTCAGCGAAACCGCGGGAAGAACCGCAGCTGCGATTTATATTATTTTTACAACTGACAATGTTGATGACGCAAGCACGGCGGGCGGAAACAGGGGCGCGTCACCAAGAAACAATGTAAACGGCATTAACCTTGCGGCAGAGTTTGATATTTTTAAAAAAATATCCTTAGTATCTAAGGTTATTGCGCCATGTCCCGGTGACGCAGAAGTAAGGCTTTCTGAATGGGCAGTATTCCCTGACGGCGCGAATGTAACGCGGCTGGGAACTGATAACCATGTATTAAGATTAAACTTTAATCTTGGCGCAGACAGTATTAATGCAATTTTGACAACGGGTGGAGCAGAACTTAATATTCCCTTTAATGTAGCGCACAATTCCGGCAGACGGCTTGTCGCATGGACAGATTTAAGCGGCGCCGCAAATGCAGTAACAGATTTTACATTTGCGACAAGGGAAAACCAAGAGGCAGGCAGAGTAGTAAGATCCGACCTGCTGCCGTCAGGAGCTGAGTCTGCGGCTTTAAAATTTCCAAAAGAACTTTTAATTAACGAAGCCACGGGAGTATCTGCTCGTACAATTTATATTATTTTTACAACAGATAATGTCGATGACGCAAGCACAGCAGGCGGAAACAGAGGCGCGTCTCCAAGAAATAATGTAAACGGCGTTAATCTGGCGGCAGAGTTTGATATCTTTAAAAGTGTTGTATTAATAACATCAATACCTTGCGCGTGCGACGGCGGAACAGAAACAATATTTACGCACATTTCTCTGGCTCCCGGAGCCAATCCTTCTCAGATGGGCTTTGCATGGTTTACTCCAAAAGGTTTTACTAACACATCGATACTTCAGCTTGTTAAGCGTTCAGAACTTGTAAACAGAGCAATGCCGGAAAACCCAAATGTATTTAGGGGCGCAAGCGGAGCCGGTTCATCTTTATTTGATACAAACAAAGTAACTGTAACAGGATTGGAAAGTAATACCGAATACGCATACCGTGTCGGCAACGGCAGTGAATGGAGCCGTATCTACACTTTTAAAACTCAAAATCCAAACGGCGTTCATAGAATTATTGCTGTATCCGATCCGCAAATCGCAGGCGAAAGAGATGTTCCTTTTTGGCAGAATACCGCAAGGCTTGCTGTAGAAAGAGCGCCTGATGCGGCATTTATTTTAATCGCGGGCGACCTTGTTGATTATGCCAATGATATAAACGAGTACACAGGTTATCTCGCGCCGAGAGAACTTAGGAGTTATCCAGTAATGGCAGCTCCGGGCAATCATGATCTTGACGCTTTTATGAGACAGAACCTCGAACAAGTTGCGTATATGCCGTTAATTTATCAGTGGCCTAACGGACAATTTATCAGACAAGATCCGTTCAGCGGCTGGAACTATTATTTTAGCTACGGCAATACTCTTTATATATCGCTTAACTCAAGCATTAAAAATGTAGAAGACCACAGAGCGTTTATGCAAAGAGCAATAGCTTCTCATCCAAACGCAGCTTGGCGTGTCGCTAACTTTCATCATGATATTTACGGCGTTGGAGATCACGCCGGCTCCGGTTACGGCGATTCTGCCGCGATGCAGTCTGACTGGTCGCCTTTCCTTGATGAGTTTAACATTGATATAGTCTTTAACGGACACGATCATATCTATGCAAGATCGTTTTTTATTAAAGGCGACGAAATTCAAAAGTATCAAATGCCTGCGGTTTTAGAACAGGACATCACACAGGCAAATCCAGCCGGCGCGTATATTCTGCCGACAGGCACTTTGTATATTTCGCTGTCAACTGCAGGGACAAAATTTTATGATCCGGAAATGCAGAATTGGGTCGCGTACACACCGGGAAGACTCAATGTGCAAGAGTATACGATTATGACGGTAGACGGCATTAATCTAATTCTAGAAACATACCGTGTCGATACAAACGAAAAAACTGACAGCATTACGCTTAGAAAAACCGCGAACCTTCAAGACCTGCAGTCTTTGATTGCGGGCTGTGAAGCAGTCGAACGCGGAGATATCCTTGAGCCAGGATGGGCTGCTTTTCAGGCGGAAATCGCCAGAGCAAAGACTGCCGCTGTGTCAAATAGAAACACCGAGCATAACGCGTATATGGCGCTTTACGAAGCGTATTACAAGTTAGAAGTTTCTACAGATAAAACAGCGCTGAACGCTTTGATAACTAGAGTCGCAGAAAAACTTGATACAGCGACAGAAGGTTTATGGGCAGGTCAGTATCCTGTTGGATCAAAAGCAGAACTCAAGAGAGCTTATGATCCTGCGTATATCGTAAACGAAAACAGGCTCGCAACGCAGGCGCAGACAGATTCTGTATTTGCTTCGCTTAACGCTGTATTTACAGCATTCGAAAGCAGAGTCAGCAGTATTCCAATGCCTTGGGTCTATGTCCATGAGATAAAAGCAGAAGGTATTAATACAGTCGATCTTCTTGACTGGATGGATGACGGAAGAACATATGTCTTGGGTACAGAACCAAGAATAAGATACTTTACACATCATACCAAGCAGGAGTTCGCCAATGACAATTTCGGCGGTCCCCGCAGTGAACCATTCGCTCCGGCTAACGGCGCGGGCGGAAGAGGAGTAAGTAAAGGACACATTACAAAAACCCATATCGGCGAATGGATACGCTATGAGCTCAATGTTGAACAGGCGGGAAGATACAGAGTAAGATTGGGAGCAAGCAATGCAACAGCTGTTGCTCAAAGGGTTCTCCTTAGAGATTTAAACCAGCAAACACTGGCACAATTTATTGTTCCTGCAAATACTCCTGTGCCAAGCAGCGGATGGGAAGGCGCTGGTTTAATTCAAGGCAGTGGTCTTGTAAGCATGCCGGCAGGAAAATTTGTAGTCGAACTTTTCTTTGTTAACGACGGCGTAAATATAAACACAAGAGATAATAATCCTTATCCTGACGGGGCTGATTTTGACATTCTTACATTCGAACTTATAGAAGCACGTGAGCATTTATTACCGGTCGGACATCTGGCAAGTAATAATGAATATCGTCTTCCGTTTATTCCTGAACTTGCGGCAGGCGCAGCTCCTCGTCAAAGAGGCTGGGGTACTCCCGATTATACAGATGAATGGGGTAATAATGGAACCGTACCTGTAGAAGTCCTAAAAGCGGCGACATATCTTGTACTGTTTGTCGCGGCTCCTCTGCCGACACATGGCGGCGTAATTATTCAGATACAGATTCAATCTGACACGATTTCTGAATGGCGCGACAACAATTTTACTGCTGATGATATTGCGTCTTTTAGCAAGGAGGACGGTTGGATTTTTATTCCTTTATCAAGGCTTACTAACTTTGATACTTGGCGCTCAATGGAATCTTCGGGAAGGCTCAATGTCAGCTATTACAATACCGGCTGGGATGAAATTAACTTATTGAGTGCGTATTTATTACTTGATGGTGATTTAATGTCGAATGCAACGGGAACAGGTCAAGGGGGAACAGGCACAGCCGCCGGCACAACTCCCGCCGCAACGGGAACTACAGCAGCGCAAACAGGAGCCTCGCCGCTTCCGAGTCAGTACACTGTAAGACCGTGGTCCAGCACCGGAGACAGCTTGTCAACAATTGCAGGTTATCCTTGGGTTTACGGAGATCCTTCAAGATGGAGAACTCTCTATGACGCAAATAGGTCGGCAATGCCTGATCCTAACAATCCTCATTTAATTTTACCCGGTATGATTTTACAGATACCGAGTATCAGAGGCGAAACAAGAGAAGGAATGTGGGATCCTAATAAGACTTATGTTAGTCCTTAACTAACATTTTAACTTTATAAGGCTTGGCAGATTGCTTAACGCGGCTGCCAAGCTTTTTTTTGATTATTTCACGTCATTTTCATAAGAATAAGACTCTAATCTAGAGGTTTTTTATCTATTTATGGCTTGATTATTTATAATAACAGCTCAATAATATTGAATGAGTGCAATTAAGAAAATATTGATTTTAATTTTTATCATTTCTTTAGCGGGTTTTATGGCATGTGAAACTAATAATTCAAATACTAACGGGGAAAAAGTCCTTGGACCCTATGACTACGAAGCTCCTTTTGCGCAAACTGCTCCGGTTATTGACGGCAGAGGGAACGATCCTGTGTGGGAAAGAGCGCGTTGGATGCCGATTGATCAGGTTTGGCTCGGCGGCGGAAACGCGAGCTCATCTAATCTGACTCCTCCGCCGGAAGGGACTTTTTCGGGAAGATTCAAAATAGTATGGACAGAAGAAAGGCTTTATTTTTTGGTCGAAATCCTTGACACATATTTAAGTTTGACAAGAATATCTGATCCATATAATGACATGTATCAAGACGACTGCCTTGAGCTGTTTATTGACGAATCAGGATTAGGACGAAATCATTTAGCAAACAATACTGCTTTTGCATATCATTTGAGCTATGACGGGGTGAGTGTCGCAGATTATGTTTCACCCCTTCCTAATGTGTCAACTCCAATTCCGGGAACTGCGGATATAGCGAGGAATGGATATATACTTCGTAATAATCATTTAAGGTTTGCGATTGGAAACAGAAACAACGAAAACAGAAGTAATGTTTATACTTGGGAAGTTGAAATGAAAGTATTCGACGAAAATCATCCAGTGAGGCATAATCCCCCGAATTATCCGCCGGTAAGATTATACGAAGGAAAAACAATGGGATTTGCAGTTGCCTACTGTAATGCCGGACCTTCCAATCAGCGTGAATATTTCATGGGCAGTGTCTTTATTCCGGGCGCAAACAAGAACAGAGCGTATATGAACGCAAATGTATTTGCAAAATTACATTTAGTAAAATAGATCGATTTGATCTAACTGGTAAAATTCTATAGAGATTATCTAAAGAGATTACCTATAGAGAATAATGGGGAACAATGGAGAATAATATGAATAAAATAATGAAAAAAATAATACCGCTGGTAATGATTATAACCTCTATTGGTTTTATAACTGCAGCAAATCTAAATAATTCTTCCAGTATTATTTATCATTCAAATGCGGCAGCTTCATTGTCTTTTGATTCTAACTCTATCGTATCGCTTGTGCAGTCTCCAAAAGCGTCTGCTTCGGAGCTTACATTTAATGATATAAAACAGATGGTTTCCGAAGCTGTAGAGATTGCGGGCGGATTAAACGGAATTATAAAAACCGGAGATACGGTCGTACTTAAACCTAATTTGGTGCTCTACCATGATGTAACAAGACCCGGGTATACTGGTCCCGATTTACCGCCGTTTGTTAACGGTGTCTGCACCGATTGGCGTGTTGTAAGAGCGGCTGCTCAGCTTGTAAGAGAAATAATTGGCCCTACCGGCAAGATTTGGGTAATGGAAGCTTCATCGAGAGAGACTACTGCAAAACATTATCAAAAACTCGGATATACCTCTGCTAACATTCCGGAAGTAGACGAGTTTGTTTCGCTGGAGAATGACAGCGGAAGTTATGTGACAACAAATCCTTTTGCGCCTCATCCTAATCTTAAAAGAATACAGCTTGATGAATGGCTCTTTAAAGACAGCTGGCCGACAGGATTAGCTGTAAAAGTTTATAACGGCGACGGAGCTTATTGGGTAAACAGAAGAATGCAGGAAGCAAACGCAATTATAAATATTCCTGTTTTAAAAAATCATTGGGGCACAGGTACTACAGGCGGCGTTAAAAACATGGCAATCGGCGCAACACCGCCGAATGTATACGGTAACGCAAATATGCATGGCAATGTCATGGATCGAATCGGGCGTAATAATAGAATCCCGCATTCGCCGGATCCGCGTATTCACAACTTTATTGCAGATTATTATACGGCTCTTCCTTCGCATTTTACAATAATGGACGGATTGCAGGGAACAGATATAGGTCCTATTGCAGGCAGAACGTTTAACCCAAGAGGAGTAACTATTACACGGTTATCTCAAGCGCAGAAAAACGCGCGGGTTATTCTCGCTTCTAGAGACACATTAGCGCTTGATATTGTCGGCGCAAATTTAATGAATTGGGATTATGCTTCTATCGGATACTTAAAGTATTTAACCGATGCAGGCAAAACAGGAAACGGACATCCCCAAAACATTACAGTGCTTGGCAACAAAAAAGTAGATGATGTAAGACAGGATTACAGGGGAATCGAACCTACAGGTACAAGAAGGCTTACAACTGCGGAGATTGCAAAACCTTCGTTATCAATTATATCCGCGCAATTTAATGACAGCAATCTAAATATAAAATTAAATATTTCGCCAAATACAGTTAAAGCAGATATATACATTGACGGAGTATTTGTAAAGAGCGAAAATAATAATTTGGCGGATATATCAATGAACGTTTCCGCTGTTCCAAACGGCGAGCGGAGAATTACAGTTTTTACGTACACAAGATATATGGCTCATGCAGAAGCGCAAATAACGGCGGTTAAATAGTAATTTAAATATTACTTAATCGCGTCAATTGCCGGAGTATAAGCTAAATTATGCGCAACAGCTACGCCTTCGTAAGTTACTTTGCCCTTGTAAACATTTAATCCTTCTAAAAGACCCGGATCGTTTTTTAACGCGGCTTCTGCGCCGTTCTTTGCTATAGAAAGACCGTAGCGTAAAGTTGTGTTTCCAAGTGCGTTTGTTGACGTGTACGAAACAGCGCCCGGCATATTGCCGACACAATAATTGACAACGCCGTCTTGTATAAAAACAGGATTGTCGTGATATGTCTGACGGCTTGCTTCGCTGCATCCGCCCTGATCAATTGCGACATCTACAATTACAGATCCTTTTTTCATTGTAGGTAAATGTTTGTTTTTGATAAGTTTTGGCGCGGATGAACCCGGGATTAAAACGGCTCCTATAACTAAATCCGCCTTAGGAAGAATTTCATCGATGTTTTCCTGCGTCGAATAAAGAGTAGCAATCTGACTGCCGTAAATATCTTCTAAATATTCGAGTCTGTCATTATCAATATCTACTACTGTAACATGAGCTCCCATTCCAACTGCGATTTTTACAGCGCTGGAACCTACAGCGCCCGCGCCAAGTACAACAATTTCTGCATGGGGAACTCCCGGTACGCCGGAAAGTAAAACACCCCTGCCGCCCATTTGTTTTTCCAGATATTTTGCGCCGACCTGTATCGCAAGACGGCCTGCAATTTGACTCATTGGTTTAAGGCAAGGAAGCTGTCCTTTGCGATCTCTGATAGTCTCATAAGCAATAGCGATACACTTTGATTTTATAAGCGCTTCTACCTGAGGTCTATCCGGCGCTAAATGAAGGTAAGTATATAAAATTTGATTCTCTTGCAAAAGACTGTATTCGCTTTCCAGCGGTTCTTTTACTTTTATTATCATTTCGGCGTCTTTCCATACATCTTCGGCTTTTGGCAGTATCTTTGCGCCGATTGCCGCGTATTGGTCATCCGAATAACCGCAGCCTTCGCCGGCTCCTTTTTCTACAATCACAGAATGACCGGCGCTGATATACGCGCTTGCCGCATTTGGAGTAAGACCAACGCGGTATTCATGGTTTTTAATTTCTTTTAATGTTCCAATTTTCATTTTGACCTCTTTTTTTTGTTAAAAATATCTTTTGGGAATAAAATATTAAATATATCAGCCGCGGTTTCTGCAAATTCAACAGTAATTGCGCCGCGTATGTCCTTGTCAAGTTCGTTCCAGTCATCTTCGTTATCCTTTGGAAGCAGCACTTTTTCCATGCCGTTTCTTACAGCTGCCAAAAGTTTTTCTTTTAAACCGCCGATCGGAAGAATGCGTCCTGTCAGTGTAAGCTCTCCTGTCATTGCAATGCTCGGAAGCGGCGGAACTTTGCATAATGTGGACAGTAAAGAAGAAGCGAGAGTAATGCCGGCGGAAGGACCGTCTTTTGGAATTGCGCCTTCGGGCACATGTATATGAAAATCAGATTTTGCCAAATCTTTTACATCAAAGCTGTAATTGCTGCTGGTACTGCGAAGGTACGAAAGTGCAATACGCGCGCTTTCTTTCATAACATCGCCGAGATTTCCTGTTATTAAAAGTTCGCCGCTTCCGTCATAGCGGATTGTTTCTACAGGTAAAATGTTTCCGCCGTATTCTGTCCATGCAAGCCCGTATGTTACGCCGATACGCGCTTCTCTGTAGACAACATCGCGTTTATATTTTTTCTTGCCAAGAAGTTTTTCAAGATTGTCAGGATTTACAGTTTTAGAAAACTCGCTGATTGCCTTATTTTTGCCGTAGCCTTTGTTCACAGCATCACGCGCGATTCGCCTGATACAACGGGCTGTTTCGCGTTCAAGGTTTCTAACACCTGATTCCATTGTCCAATAACGGATAATATCTTTTAAAGTTTCATCTTTAAATGTGATTTTTGCAGAAGCCAAGCCGTTATCTCTAAGTTCTTTAGGAACCAAAAATTGTTTTGCAATACTTAATTTTTCATTTTCGCCGTAACCGGGAACCTCGATAATTTCCATGCGGTCTAGCAGGGGATACGGAATCGAATGAAGAGAGTTTGCTGTTGTTAAAAACATTACCTTAGAAAGATCGTATTGAACTTCTAAATAATGATCTACAAACGTAGAGTTCTGCTCAGGGTCTAGAACTTCTAAAAGCGCAGAAGCGGGGTCACCTCTAAAGTCATGAGAAAGTTTATCGATTTCGTCTAATAAAAAGACAGGGTTAACTGTTCCGGCTTTTTTCATGGACTGTATTATTTTTCCGGGAAGCGCGCCTACGTATGTTTTTCTATGTCCGCGGATTTCCGCTTCGTCACGAACACCGCCAAGAGAGATACGGACAAAGTTTCGCCCAAGCGCGCGGGCGACAGATTTTCCAAGACTAGTTTTTCCTGTTCCCGGCGGACCCACAAAGCAAAGAATAGGACCTTTGATAGAATTAGGAAGTTGTTTATTATTGTTAATAGAAGATTCCGGATTTTCATTTTTAACAGCGAGATTCTCGATTATTGTCTCTTTAGTTTCTGTAATATCTGCAGTTTTATCATTATTTTTTTCCTTATTAACAATTTCATTTCTTAAAAGCTGCTGTACTGCAATAAACTCAATTATCCTGTCTTTAGCTTTTTTCATACCAAAATGGTCTGAGTCAAGAATTTTTTCTGCTTCTGTAAGCAGGCAGGTATCTTTGCTGTCAGGTTCCGGAGAAAAATTACTCCAAGGAAGGTCCGCTATCCATTCAAGATAACCTCTTAGTACGCCTGCTTCCGGGGAAAGCGGCTGGAGTTTTCTGAGGCGTTTTATTTCTTTTTCGCATTTTTCTGTTACTTCTTTTGGAGGGTTTTTTTCTGCGATTCTTTTTTCCAGTATTGCAAACTCATCTTCTATTTTATCTTTGCCGAGTTCTTTGTTAATTTCCCTGAGCTGTTCATTCAAAATATATTCACGGTGACGCTTGTCCATTTTTCTGCGTACCTTGCCGGAAATATTTTTTTGAATACCAAAGATTTCATTTTCCTTTTCTAAAATTTCCAGAATCGCAAGAAATCTTTCTTTTGTATCAGAAAAGGAGAGCAGCTCTATTTTTTTTTCGGATTTAATATTTATAGCATTACATACAAGGTTTGCGATACGCTGAGGATCTTCTGATTTTTCTACAGCAGCAAGCGTATCGGGAGATATCTTGCCCGAGTATTCCGAATATTGCGTAAAAGATTTTTGAACGCTGCGCATTAAACCGATGTCTTCTGGGCTGATAGGATCGCTTAGCCCTGTTGTTTTTAACGGTTCGACCTTTACAAGCGAATAATTATTATGGTAATTAGACGAAATTATAGTACCCGAATACTCGCACTGAAACACAACGCGGAAAGTATTATCGGGAAGCTTTAAATGAGAAATTATTCTTACGACAGTGCCGATTTTATAAGGTTCATCAGAAGAAAGACGGAACTCATTTTTTTTTAAACAAGCGGCAAAAAGACGGTTATCGTGCTTTAGCGCTTCTTCTAGGGCTGCGATACCCGGTTTATATGTAATAAAAATCGGAACAACAGTCTGCGGAAAAAGCACAAGATCGCGAAGCGGAAGCAGAGGGAAATCTTCTGTTATTAATTCTTCTGTATTATTGTAATCATAAAAAAGAGAGCTTTTTGATTTCTTTTTTTTAGAAAAGAGGGTATTTATAAATCCCTTTTTTTCTTTTGTAATTTTTCCCACACTATGCGCTCTTTTGTTTTTGCTCAAGATAAATAATTTCCGGCGGTTCGGCTTTTTCTACAGTATCATGAGTAATTATTACATGCTTATCGCCGGCTATCGAAGGAATATCAAACATAATATCCGTCATCATTCTTTCTACAATCGCGCGAAGCCCGCGGGCTCCGGTTTTTTGCTTTATTGCCATGTCAGCTATTGCGTCAATTGCTTTTTCTGTAAACTCAAGTTTTACGCTGTCATAAGCCAAAGACGCCTGATACTGGCGGACAATCGCATTTTTTGGTTCGGTTATTATTCTTTTTAAATCTTCGCGCTTTAATTCTTCCAGCCCTACTGTTATTGGTAGACGCCCGATAAACTCAGGTATCATACCAAATTGAATTAAATCATCAGGGTGCAGTGAATCGTAAAGTTCTTTAAGTGATTTTTCGCTGGTTCCTGTTTTTGCGCCAAAACCAAGAGGCTGCTTAACTACACGGCGGGAGATTAATTTATCGAGTCCTACAAAAGCGCCTCCGCAGATAAATAAAATATTTGTTGTGTCAATGCGGATCAATTCCTGATTGGGATGTTTTCTGCCGCCCTGCGGAGGAACAGAAGCAATAGAGCCTTCGATTATTTTTAGCAATGCCTGCTGAACGCCTTCGCCCGAGACATCGCGTGTAATAGAAATATTTTCGCCTTTACGCGCGATTTTATCGATTTCGTCGATGTATACAATGCCTCTTTCTGCCGCGGAAATATTGCCGCCCGCGCTCTGTATCAGTTTTAAAAGAATATTTTCTACATCTTCGCCGACATAACCCGCTTCTGTAAGAGTAGTAGCATCAACTATTGCAAAAGGAACTTTTAATTTTTTTGCGAGTATTTTTGCAAGCAGAGTTTTTCCTGTGCCTGTAGGTCCGATTAATAAAACATTCGATTTTTCAATTTCTACTTCTTCTATATCTTTTTCTTTTTCGGCAGAAGGATTTGCGATTCGTTTGTAATGATTATAAACAGCGACAGAAAGCGCTTTTTTTGCGTTATCCTGTCCGATGACAAAAAGATCAAGGTAAGCTTTTATTTCTTTTGGAGTCGGAATATCGCCTGTAAACTGCGTAGTAAGTTCATGTTCTTCTTCTGTAAGAATTTTACGGCAGACTTCTATACATTCATCGCAGATAAAGACATCATTCGGCCCTGCGATAAGACGGCGTGCCATGTCGGCGCTTTTTCCGCAGAAAGAGCAGACTCTTTCGAATACTTCGGGTCCGTTACGAAGACGCGCCATTTTTTTCCCTCGTTAGTATGGAGTCGGCAATACCGTACTCAACCGCATCCTGCGCGGACATGTAAAAATCTCTTTCCATATCGGAAGAAATCTGTTCGACAGTTTTACCGGAATGTTTTGCGAAATATTCGATTATTAGTTTTTTAAGGCGGACAATTTCTTTAGATTGAATACCAATGTCGCGCGCCTGTCCCTGAGCGCCGCCCCATGGCTGATGAATCAAAACTCTCGCAGATGGCAGAATCATACGTTTTCCGGCTGCGCCTGCTGTTAAAATTAGAGCCGCCATGCTTGCCGCCTGTCCAAGGCAAATTGTCGTTACTTCGGATTTAACGTGCTGAATCGTATCATAAATTGCCAATCCCGCTGTTACTGAGCCGCCCGGTGAGTTAACATAAAGATTAATATCTTTTTCGGTATCTTGTCCGTCTAAAAATAAAAGCTGGGCAACTACCAAATCAGCAGAAACATCATTGATTTCTCCGTCTAAAAACACAATGCGATCTTTTAAAAGACGGGAATAAATATCATAGGAACGTTCTCCCATTCCTGTTTGTTCGACTACAATAGGTACAAGATTGCTCATTTTTACACTCATAATATTAATTTAACCATTATCTGACATGAAATCCAGATAATTCTCCTTTTTACCGGGTTTAAAATTATTTTCTGTCAGCATGATATCTGTAATCTTTTTTTCTCTTATATCTTCTTTTAGATAGAAGATTGCTTCTTCGTTATAATGTTTTTTAACATCTTCGATTTGCGCGCCGTTTGCGCTGGCGATAGATTCAAATTCTTTTTCTACATCATCATCAGAAGCTTCAATTTTTTGCTCTTCCATTAGAGTCTCAATAATAAGCCTAGAATGAAGCGCTTTAACCGCTCCTTCGCGCCATTCTGCAGCTTTATCACCGATAGCCATCATCTGCTGAATCGATTCTACGCTTGTGTTGTAATAACGCGCCATTCTCCGCCAGCGGCTTTCGACTTCTGCGTTAATCATCGAGTCAGGAAGGATGACAGGCGTATTATCCATGATTTTTTTTAGAAGTTCGTTTAGTTTTTTTTCTCTCAGGCGAAACTCAAGCTGTTTTTCGAGTCTTTCTTTGATATTGTTTTTAAGATCGTCTAGAGTCTTAAATTTTTCATCGACATCCTGCGCCAAGTCGTCGTCTAAATCAGGAAGTTTTTTTTCTTTAAGCGTTGTGAGCGTTATCTGCACTTTTCTGGTCTGGCCAGCAAGGGTAGGTTCAAAAAAATCATCGGCGAACTTTTTCTTAAAATCTTTTACACTGCCTTTTTTCATGCCGGTTATTTCGTCATCAAACTGATATACATTTCCTGCCGATCCAAGGGTAAAGGCAAAATCCTTTCGGGAAATACTTGACGGAGTTTCGCCGTCTTCGTTATAAATTTGATAATCTATGGTAACAACATCGCCTTTTTTGGCAGCTTCGCTGTCATCGCGATCCATTACAATGGCGTTTCTTTCGCGGATGGCGTCTAGTTCTTTTTCGATGTCTTTTTTATCGACTTCGGCGTATGGGTGTTCGACTTTTATTCCCTTCCATTGGCTGATTTTAACTTCTGGAAGAACATCATAAATTACAGAAAATTGAAGGTCTTTTTCCATATCGAAATCCGGCTCTCCCTGAAGTTCCGGGTGAGCGTAGGGGAGGGGTTTTTCGCTTCTTGGCAGGTTGTCTTCTTTAAAGATGTCCTGCAGGGTAGATTCCATGATACGTCCCATAGCTTCACCTTTTAGCGCGTCAGCGTACTTGCGTTCCAGTACTTCGCGGGGGACTTTTCCCTTTCTAAAGCCGGGTAATTGCATGTTTTTGGAGTATTCATTGAGCATGTCATTGTACTGAGCCTTAACATCCTCTTTGGGAACAGTAATGCTTAACTGCACATTCGATTTATCTAACTTTTTTATTACCTTGTTAATTGCCACATTTCCCTCCTGAACCGCCCCTTTGAACCGCGATGGGATCGCCTTTCAATCGCAAACATCCTGTTTGCTCATTACAGGCCGGGGTTTAACCCTGCCGGCGCCCTCCGTGGCGCCTTTTCCTATCGGCGGGTTAAACCCTTCGCTCCCACCGCGGAATTTTTTTAAGTGATTGAATCACTTTGAACCGCGATGGGATCGAACCATCGACCCGCAGATTAAGAGTCTGCTGCTCTACCAGCTGAGCTAGCGGTCCGTATTTACATTCTCCCATAGTCATACTACTAAAAAACGGCAAATAGGTCAATTGACAGGCAGGCTAACTATTGGTACCTTTACTGTAGAAAACTGCTAAAAGAGCGAGAGTGGTGGAATTGGCAGACACGCTAGACTTAGGATCTAGTGCCGTAAGGTTTAAGGGTTCAAGTCCCTTCTCTCGTAGAGTGATTGGAAGGCAAGTCCCTTCTCTCGTAAAGAAACCAAATAATTGAATGAAAAGCAGTCCCTTCTCTCACAGAGCGCTTATTGCTTTCTAAACACTATGATTTCGTAAAAATCCTCGTTTAGTATGGGAATCGTGATTTGGCGTTTGTCTCTGGATATAAAGATTTCGATAGAGTCTTCTTCGCCAAACGCGTTTAATATAATTTCAAATCCGTTTGGGTATTCAGCTCTTGTTGTTCTGTCGGTATTATTAGAAGCTATCCAGCGGACAATCCGCGCCTCTAAAAGCTCCGTATCAATTATCTTGTTGTCTTCGTATAGTTCCATAGACATTATCATTGTTGATGCAGAAATAGTAATTTTTACATAAACTGTTTCATCATCATCGGATATTTTTCCTGTCCACGAACCGTAAAAATCGCTTTGCTGGGCAAAAATCGAAAACGAACCGGAAAAAAAAAGCGTAATTGCAAAAATAAACATAATCAATTTAATTTTCATTTTAATCTCCAATTGCTTTATTGTTTGATAAAAACCACTAATTTGTCGTAGCCTTCATTCATTTCGGGAACAATTATTTGTTGTTTATTCGCAGAAATAAATACTTCAAGTCCTTCTTCGTATCCAAAACTAGTAATATATGTTAGATAAAATCCGTTTGGAAATGCCGCTCTTATAGTTCCCTCAGAATTATCTATTGCCTGCCATTTGATAATTTGAAATTCTCTTTCATCAATATTAACTAATTCATTATAACTGTATTCTTCTATTTTTAAGGATACAGCAGACGCAGAAAAGGTAATTTTCCATATTGATGAATATCCATATTCACTTAAATCTTCATAGTCATTGGAATTTAGTTCCCACGAACCATAAAGGTCACTTTGCTGGGCAAAGAGCGATACAGGAAAAATAAAGAAAAGCACAGAAATGAGGAATATGGCGCATGCTTTTACTTTCATATTCCTCCCCAAAAAAAGCCGTCTTTCGGAATCGAACCGAAGACCTCATGATTACAAGTCAAGTGCTCTGCCAGCTGAGCTAAGACGGCGTATTTTGTATAAATACAGGTAGCAACCTCCAGTTTTTAATAGTGATTTATAGTAACATCTTCTATATATATGTGTCAATAGGCTACAGTTAGGTATGCGACAGTGCCGTTATTAACAAAATATCCCAAATTAAAAAAAATGTCAATATTTAATGAGGAATTTCTCGCAGAGGCACAGAGATAGCCAAGATCGCAGAGTTGTTGTTTGAATTCTTCACTTTTATCCTAAGATTTCTATCTTTTTATCTAATGTATCTTTAGTAAAGGTATATATCGAATATCCGCTCCGTGTTCTCTGCGGCTTGGAGTCTTTGCGTGAGAAATACGGGAACTGTCTGCCTGCCTTGACAAAAGCCCTTGTTTTGTCTACCATGACCTATGGCTGATTTAACATGTTCCCAATGTCAAGCCTCCGTATCCGACGCAGAGAAAAAGCTCTGGGTATGCGATAAATGCGGTAATCATTCCAGACTGGGCTGGCAGCAGAGGCTGAGCATTACTGCAGACGAAGGCAGTTTTAACGAGTTCGATTCAGGTATGAGGTCGGGCAATCCGATTGAGTTCCCCGAATACGAAGAAAAAATTAACGGATTAATGAAATCCTGCGGAACCGGCGAAGCTGTTGTTACCGGCAAATGTACTATTAAGGGCTTTCCTGCCGTTATCGGTATAATGGACAGTAATTTTATGATGGCTAGTATGGGCAGCGTAGTTGGCGAAAAAATTACAAGGGCGATTGAATATGCGACAGCAAACAAATTGCCATGTATCGTTTTTTCCGCTTCCGGCGGCGCGCGTATGCAGGAAGGGATTATCTCCCTTATGCAGATGGCAAAAACTTCGGGCGCAATTGCAAGACACACAGAAGCAGGGCAGCTTTATATTTCTGTAGTTACAGACCCGACAACGGGCGGCGTAACTGCATCGTTCGCGATGTTAGGTGACGTAATCCTTGCGGAGCCCGGAGTTACTTTGGGGTTTGCAGGAAAGCGCGTTATTCAGGATACAATTAACACAGTATTGCCTGACAGATTCCAAACATCGGAATTTGTTTATGAACACGGCTTTATTGATTTAGTTCCGCATCGTAAAGATATGCCGGATGTATTAGCGCAAATTATCCGCTTGCACGGCTACAAAGGAGGAAAGTAATGCCTTTAGATATTCAAGAAAAACTTAACCTTCTTAAAACATTAGGCCGTCCTACAATCCACGATTATATTCCTTTAATTTTTAAGGATTTTATGGAGTTCCATGGCGACCGCTATTTTAGCGATGACCCCGCGATGCTCGGCGGTATCTGTTTGTTAGGCGACATGCCTGTAACAGTTATTTCGCAGGTAAGAGCAAAAGACATGGAAGGCTTGCAGAAAATTAACTTTTCTATGTCTCACCCCGAAGGATACCGAAAGGCTCTTCGTCTTGCAAAACAAGCCGAAAAATTCGGCCGTCCTGTTATCTGCTTTATTGATACTCCCGGTGCATTCTGCGGAGTTGGAGCAGAAGAACGAGGACAGGGTGAAGCTATTGCGCGTAACTTACTTGAGTTTATGACGCTTAAAACACCTGTAATTTCTGTAGTACTCGGCGAAGGCGGCTCCGGCGGCGCATTGGCTCTTGGCGTATGCGATGAGCTTGGAATGCTGGAAAACGCTTTGTATTCTGTTATTTCGCCCAAGGGCTTTGCTTCCATATTATGGAAAGACGGCTCACGCGAAAGAGAAGCTGCAGAACTTATGAAAATTACAGCGGCAGATCTTTTACGCTTTGGCATTTGCGAAAAAATCATCGCAGAACCGGAAGGCGGAGCAGCGAAAGATGTAAACGTAACAGCAGCAAACATAAGCGCGTTCTTAACAGAAACAATCGCTAAGCTCAAAAAAGAAGAGATTAATAGTCTTCTTGCTAAGAGATATCAGAAGTTTAGAAAGATTGGAGTCTTTACGGAGTAAAACATAAGAGTTTTACCACGGAGTACTGCAACTAAAGTTGCTTGGAGTTTCACGGAGAACGAAAGATTTTCGTTTTTGCAGCGAAGCTTCCAGCATTAAAACCTCCGTGTTACTCCGTGTCCTCTGTGGTTATTTCTTTTTATGAGAGGGTTGAAGACGGGTTTCTGTCTTCAGCCCTTTTTTTAAAGCCAGATATCCATACTTTTATAAGAATAATTAAAATAATTCAAGAAAGTATTGCATTATTTAACAAAATTCTTTAAAATAATACAAGTTTTTATATTTGTATCATTATTACTTTAATAACATAATTGAGAGAATAAGTTAATAAGGTGTTTAAAAATGAAAAAATGTATTTTTATTATTTTTGCCTTGCTAAATGTTTCACTGCTTAATGCAGAAACGCAGTTACTTGTTTATCCGCCGTCTTTTGCTCAGTTTGTTTCCGGAAAACATGTTTTGTACAACTCTTTTAGAGAAGGAACTCTTGATACTATCAGGCAGGATACTTTCTCTAAAGAGAGCGGCTATACAATGTATAATTTTCCAATAGAAATTAGAAAAACGATAATTGAGATTTCTGATTATTACTTCATGGGTTCCGGCGGACTTTCATTTTATTTTGAAGATGGTAATTTAAGTTCTATAAATATCAGTGCCGGTATAACTTTTGGCAGTATAATAAACAGAAACGGTGTTTTTTTAAATAGGCTTCATGTAACGTTATATCCATTATATGAGTTTCCTATGACATTTCTGTGGAAAACAGCAAAATTTCCTTGGAAATTCACCGTTGATTTTGGCTGTGAAATAATTCGTATTGGCTCGATAAATCTAACAGCATATACTCGTGTGGTGTGTTTTTTTACATCTGATACTGTTTCTGGTTTTATGGGATTTCCTGATGTTGGTTTAGCAGTTGGCTGGATATTTTAATGAAAAGAATAAATCAGGTTTTTTAACTTCATGGAGTTTTAATCCGTCAATTTGTATTGGTTTTAAATATTAATAATCTTTTAGCTAAGAGATATCAGAAGTTTAGAAAGATAGGAGTCTTTACGGAATAAAACATAAGAATTTTACCACGGAGTACTGCAACTAAAGTTGCTTGGAGTTTCACGGAGAACGTAAGATTTTCGTTCAAAAACCTCCGTGTTACTCCGTGTCCTCTGTGGTTATTCTTCATAGAATGGATAGGGTTGAAGATGGGTTTCTGTCTTCAGCCCTTTTTTTATCATGCCGAATATAATACTTTTCCAACCCTGTCTATGTGAGCTTTTAGATCGGGGTTGGAAAGTTTGTCATAGATTGAGACATCAACAAAATAAGGCAGATCAGAATCGTCAAAATCATTTCCGATATGAAGAAGACTAGAGTGAGTAAAAGTGCCGTCTGTTTTTAGAGTCAAATCAATATCAGAACCTGTGCGGTATTTTCCTTTTGCTCTGCTGCCATAAAGAATAACTTGTTTAATTCCAGAATATTTTATAAAAATTGAATTGAGAGCTGTTAAAGTAGTATCGGATAATCCATATTGCATTTTCTTTTATATTGATTCCATCTTCTTTTCAAAGTTTATAAACAAAATATTAAAGTCTTCTTTAATTTGGATAAACAATCTTTCTGCAGTTTCTTCATCATACGTATGTGATGAAATATTGCGGGCATTAACCATTTCCATCCATGTCTCGCCATTTTTTATAAGGTCATTACTGAATGCGTGTCTAATTGCATTTTTACTGCCAATAATATCTGTTATACCCTGTTCTTCGAGGTAATCTTTCATTACATTCCATGCAAGTTCAAATGTAAATTCAAACCCCTGTATTAATCCCTGCTTTTCTAAATCACTTAATTCCCGGGTATTAGCAAGATCAACGGCTTTTTTTATAGTAAGAAGAGCCTTTTTATAGTTCTGGAACCGCTGTTTCCAGCGAATATCTTCGTTCATGACTCAATATTAATACAATATACCAAAACCGTCAAGGATAAAAGAATATTAAGAGGATTTGGGAAGGTTTATATTTTTACCCTTTTTTAACCTGATATCCATACTTTAATAAGAGTAAATATAATAATTCAAGAAAGTATTGCATTATTTAACAAAATTCATCACACAGAGGCACAAAGGCACAGAAGAAAAATAAAGTTGAAGAAAGAAGTTTTTTCTTCTTATTATTTTTTCTCCGTGAACTCTGTGGTTATTATTCTATAAAAAATAAATAAATAATAATCCTATAAAACGCAATTTTCTCATAAAGGATTTGAATAATGATCTATATATTTATTCAAAGGAGATTTTTATGAGAAAAATAAATTTTGTTTTAGGTGTTCTATTAATTTCAGTATCTTGTGTTTTTTTGGCATGTCAAAAAAACGAAGAACAAGTATCTATTAAAGTGGCGCATTGGGATGTAACAACACATCAATATGTAACTCCGCTTATCGAAGCGTTTAAGCTGGCTTATCCCAACATATCGATAGAAGTAATCGATATTCCGTCAGCTGATTATACTCAAAGACTTACAGTTATGTTAAACGGCGGCAGTGACGTTGATGTATTTTGGATTAAAGACGGAGATACGACAAAGAGTATCGCAAACAGAGGGCAGCTCGCCGATCTTTCAAATTATGTAAGACAGGATAAAATTAATCTGAATGATTTCCATGGAGTAGCAGATAGGTTTATCTTTGACAATAAACTCACAGCTCTGCCTGCAAGTACCGGGTATTATGTTTTATACTACAACAAAGATATTTTTGACAACATGGGAATCCCATACCCTTCTAATGACATGACATGGGCAGAATGGGAGATTCTGGCAGGACGGCTTACGTCAGGAAGCGGAAACAATAAAATATACGGCGGACTTCTTCATACTTGGCAGGCTTGCGTACAAAACTGGGGAATACAAGACGGCAGGCACACAATCATGGAAACGGAATATTCTTTTTTTAGGCCATACTATGAAATGGCTCTGCGATTGCAAAGGTCGGGACATATTATGGATTACGGAACAATGCGTGCAGGAGGTTTACACTATTCAAGTTTATTTCTCCGCGGAAGCGCAGCGACTCTGCCGATGGGAACGTGGTTCTTTACAAATGTGATAGAAAGAATCGCAAATAACGAATCTAATATCCGCTGGGGAATTTCTACATTACCTCATCCTTCTAATACCGAAAGAGGATGGACAGTTGGTTCGGTAACTCCTATAGCAATGAATCAAGCTTCGCGTAATAAAGATCTTGCGTGGAAATTTATTAGTTTTATTACAGGCATTGAGGGTGCAAAAATATATGCATCATACGGTCAGTTCCCCGGCAGAACAAATGATGAAACATTAAATGTAATTGCTTCGCTTCCGGGAATGCCGGAAGGCTCTGCACAAGCGCTGGCTGTAAGGAACATCGCATTGGATCGGCCAATGGAGCTTAAAGTCGGAGAAATTAACCAAATGCTTGGAGAAGAACATAGTTTGATTATGCTGGGAGAAATCTCTATTCAAAGAGGGCTAGAAAACATGGCAAGACGTTCCAGAGAAATTCAAGGTAAATAAGGTAAATAATGTATATAAAAACCGGTGTTATAGAAAGAAAAAGATTGCCGCTCGCAGTCAGAAACAATCTTGTGGGTTACTCATTTATTCTTCCTAATTTCATCGGTTTTTTTATTTTTATTTTTATCCCGATATGTTTTTCTATGCTTTTGAGTTTTATGTACTGGGACGGTTTTAATGCTATGAGTTTTAACGGTATTAAAAACTTTATTGCGATTTTAAATGAAAGTGTCTTTAGAAAATCAATAAACAGGACCTTTATATATACGATCTCTTGCGTATTTTTTACTGCTTTTGCGTCTCTCGGATTGGCAGTGCTTTTAAACGAAAAAATAAAAGGCAGAGGTTTTTTCCGCAGCGCTATATTTTTTCCTCATGTTGCAAGTATTGTTTCTATCGCTGTAGTATGGCGCCTGCTTTTTATGAAAGATGTGGGGCCAATTAATGCTTTTCTGCGTTTAATTGGAGTTACAGATCCTCCCGGATGGTTTGCCAGCACGCAATGGGCGTTACCGGCAGTCATCATCGTAGCGATTTGGAGATCGATGGGTTATTACATGATAGTATACCTTGCGGCTCTGCAGAATATTCCTAAAGAACTTCATGAGGCCGCCAGCATTGACGGAGCTTCCGGCTTTAAATATTTTTGGCGGATTGTATTTCCGCTTTTATCTCCTGCGACATTTTTTGTTGTGTTAATGCTTACAGTAAACAGTTTTAAATCATTCGATATAATTTTTGCTCTGACTGAGGGCGGTCCCGGAACTGCCACTACTTTAATAAGCAATTATATTTATAACAAAGCTTTTATTGCTTTTAATTACGGGCAGACAAGCGCGTCAGCAATGATACTTCTTGTCATTGTAGCGTTTCTTGCATTTTTTCAGTTTAAGCTGGAAAAAAAGCTGTCATAGGATATATAAATGATAAGAGAAAAATCTTATATAAAGTTATATGCAGTTTATACTGCTCTTGTTATTGTAACATTATTTACGCTTCTGCCTTTAATTTGGATGATTTCTTCGTCACTAAAGTATGATACAGATGTTTTCTCCCTGCCAATTCGATGGATTCCTTTAAATCCGGTTTGGGAGAACTATGTTCAGATATGGAAAAAAATTAACTTTGCATTATTTACATTTAATTCTTTTAAATTATCGTTAATTATAACTTTTATTCAGGTTTTGACATCGAGTTTTGCAGCTTACGGATTTGCTAAGTGTAATTTTAAAGGCAGAAACTTATTATTCTTTACTTATGTAGCCAGCATCGCAATTCCTTGGCAGGTTTATATGCTCCCTCAGTATGTAATGATGGGAAAGCTCGGATTAATTAATACGCACATAGGTTATATTTTAATGCAAAGTTTTATTGCTTTTGGCGTATTTCTGATACGGCAATTTTATACATCAATACCTGACGAATTATTGGATGCAGCGAGAATAGACGGTCTTTCTGAATACGGAATATATTTTCGAATTATTCTGCCTCTTTCTAAACCGGTTATCTCAGCGCTTGTAATTTTTAGCTTTGTAACGATCTGGAACGATTTTATGGGACCGATGATATATTTTGATTCGATTAATTTAAGAACTATTCCTTTGGGTATCAGAATGTTTCTTGGGCAGTATTCTACAGAATACGGACTTGTGATGGCGTCTTCAGTTGTCTCTCTCTTTCCGGTTTTTATAGTGTTTTTATTTTTTCAGCGGTTCTTTGTGCAAGGAATCGCAACCAGCGGTTTAAAGGGGTAAAAATATGATTAAAGAGAAATGGATAGGCGATTTAATGGGCAAGATGGACATTCATCAAAAAATAGGGCAGCTAATGGTTTTTGGTTTTTGCGGAACTTCAATTACGCCCGATGTTATAGAATTAATAAAAAAATATAATGTCGGCGGTTTAAGAGTCAGTAACCGAATAAGATGTCTTACGCTTTTTAATGATATTAAACCAGGGGAAAAGCCTAATAGAAGTACACGGCGTTCGATTATAAAACCATCAGAAAAAAACAGAGATTATTCGTTTATTGAAAAATGCACATCTGCGACCCCGGGAGAATACGCAAGTGTGCTTAACAGGCTTAGAACATATTCGTTAGAAAGAGATTTGGGAATTCCTTTGCATTTTACAGTTGATCAGGAAGGTAATGGAAACGATGATATGTTATTTGGGCAGAGACTTTTCCCGGGACCTATGGCTCTTGCTTCCAGTAAAGATACCGATTTGGTTTATCGCTGCGCTTTGGCAACCGGAAAGCAGCTGCAAGCTTTAGGTATAAACATGATTCATTCGCCATGCCTTGATGTTAATACCAATCCAAAGAATCCTGAAATTGCTCACAGAGCATATGCAGATAACCCAATCGATGTTGCAAAATTCGCTTTAGCAACACTTAAAGGTTTGCAGGAATCGAATATAATCGCAACCGGAAAACATTTTCCCGGACGGGGAGAATCTGAATTTGATTCGCATTGGGGGCTTCCTTCTGTTAATATAAATTATGAAACTCTTATTAAAGAACATATATTGCCCTATAAGGCATTAATAAATGCCGGTTTACCTGCGATAATGATAGCTCATTCATGTTATCCTGCGTTTGGAATTAATACAATTCCTGCGGGAATGTCAATTGTTTTTATTCAAAAATTTCTGCGCGATGAACTTAAGTTTAATGGCGTTATCACGACAGATAATATGATGATGGGAGGTATTTTAAAACAGTATGAAATGTGCGATGCAGTCGTAAAAATGCTTGCAGCAGGATGTAATCTTATTCTTATGAGAGACGAAAGTCCGATTCGTATTAAAATAATCCAAAAAGTTTATGAAGCAGTAAAATCTAAAAAATTAAGCGAGAAAATAATCGATGATTCTGTTAAACGCGTGCTTTCTATGCGATGGGACATGGGTTTAATAGAAAACGGCGGAATTACAGAACCTTTAAAAGCGGATTCTGTAATTAATGATGAGTTTATAATAAAAACTGCAGAAGAAGCAGCAAAAAGATGTACAATTGTTTTAAGAGATAATCAAAAGCTTCTGCCTCTTAAACCGGAAGAAAAAGTATTGCTCGTAGAACAAGTTCATCACACTCATTTAGAAGCAAACAATTTTTATTGTCATCCGGGAATGTTATGGGAAGAAATGTGCAAGTTTTCGCAAAATGTAAATTCTGTAGAGATAACAGCAGCGCCTTCTAAAGCAGATAAAAAAAGAGTTTATTCCAGAATTAAAGAAGCTGATACAATTGTATTTACAAATTACTATAATCACAAAAGTCCGTTTAAGTACAATGATTTTATAGTAGAACTTTATAGAATGGGTAAGAAAATAATACTTATCAGCAATACTGTCTACGAACTCACCAATCCGCCGGAGCTTCCTACTGTAATTGTAGTCGGCACTGCGGCAGGACAAGAAAATCTGAAAGCTGCGGCAGAACTGCTGTATGGAAAAGTATAGATAAAAAATATTTAGAATTTCTCACACGGCGGCACAAAGGCACGGAGAACATAAAAAAAAAGAGGTTTAAGAAAGAAATCTTGTCTTTACCTTGATTTCTTCTCCGTGTACTCTGTGGTAAAATTCTTCCTTTCTAAACGCCTATTAATAATAAATATTTTGTGTTATCATGAACCCATGAATATAAACCCAGCTAAAACATTACTATTAATCGTTGATGTGCAGAATGATTTCTGTCCGGGCGGTGCGCTTGCTGTGAATGAAGGCGATTCCGTTGTCGCTCCCTTAAATGCGCTTTCATCTGCTCTTTCGCAAAAAGGCGGCCGTGCAGCCGCTACACAGGATTGGCACCCTGCAGAACACTCTTCTTTTTCACAATGGCCTCCTCATTGCGTTAAAGGAACAAAAGGCGCAGATTTTCATCCCGGTCTTGATCTAAACAATGTATCAATAATAATCCGAAAAGGCTTTAGGCAGGAACTTGATTCCTACTCAGCGTTTTTTGAAAATGATTCTTGTACAGCGACAGGATTAGAAGGCTGTATTAAACAGACTAACATCGAAACCGTAATAATCGGCGGACTTGCCACGGATTATTGTGTTCTTTACAGCGCAATGGACTGCCGGAGACTCGGCTTTAATACGATTGTTGTAAGCGACGCAATTCGCGGAGTAGGACAGCCCGAAGGTTCTGTCGAGAAAGCGATTGAGACAATGAAGTCCAATGGAATACAATTTTATACTTCCCAAGAAATCCTGGATGTATTAGGCTAGAAGAGAAATAATTAACCACAGAGGACACAGAGTTTCACGGAGTTATAATCCAAAAACTTTTCCTTTCTCCGTGTTACTCCGTGTACTCCGTGGTTATTAAAAAGGAATAATGTTTTGGAAAATTCAGCGATTTTTACAGATTTTTATTCTCTTACTATGGCGCAGGGTTACTGGAAAAATAACCGAAACGAACGAGCTGTATTCGAAATGTTTTTTAGGCATCAGCCTTTTGGTTCCGGGTATTCGGTATTTGCAGGGCTGGAAACGCTTCTGCAAAGGCTGTCAAACTTTTCCTTTTCTATAGAAGATATAGATTACTTAAAAAGCCTTAATGTATTCGAATCTCCTTTTTTAGACTATCTTAAAACTTTTCGTTTTAACGGAACGCTTTGGGCAATGGATGAAGGTACTGTCGTTTTTCCGCAGGAACCGTTAATCAGGGTAGAAGGCAATCTTGTCGAATCTCAAATAATCGAAGGTTTGATTCTAAATATTATTAATTTTCAGACACTGATAGCTACAAAAGCCTGCCGGGTTTGGCTTGCTTCAAAAAAAGGGCAGGTGATGGAGTTTGGGCTTCGCCGCGCGCAGGGACCTGACGGAGCTGTTTCGGCTTCGCGCGCTGCATACATCGGTGGAGCGTCAGGAACAAGCAACACACTTGCCGGAAAAATGCATGGCATTCCTGTTATGGGAACAATGGCTCATTCTTGGATCATGTCGTTTGACAGCGAAGAAGAAGCCTTTGAATCGTACGCCGCTTTATACCCGGACAGAACAATTTTTTTAATCGATACATATGACACTCTCAAAAGCGGGATACATAACGCAATTAAAGTTGGAAAAAAACTTTACTCTCAAGGTAAAATCTTCGGAGTGCGTTTAGATTCCGGCGATATTCATTATCTTTCTGTAGAAGTGCGGAGGCTTTTAGACGAAGCAGGATTAAATAAAGCGTTTATTACAGTGTCAAATGATTTGGATGAAAATATAATCGAAACGCTTGTAAAAGAAGGCGCGCCTGTTGACAGCTGGGGTGTCGGAACAAAACTAGTTACAGGCGGAAGCGAAGCGGCATTTACTGGTGTGTATAAACTAGCATCGCTTACAGGAAGTAACGGGCAAATCCCTGTAATGAAGTTTTCGGATAATCCCGAAAAAACAACAAACCCCGGCGTAAAACAAGTTTGGCGTTTAAGAGATAAAAACGGACAGGCAGTCGCAGATATTTTAGGAATTGATGACTCCTTTTCTGAGGGTATCGACGAGTTAAAAGCAGGGCAGCGGTACACATTTTGGCATCCATCCGCAGACTATAGGCATTTTCTGCACACAATAGACGGAAGCGCGGAGAAGCTTTTAAAAAAACGAATAGAAAACGGCGAAGTAACAGGCAAACAGCCGCCGCTTACAGAGATAAAAGCGCATGCAGTTTCTGATATCGGGAGTTTCGATTCAACATACAAAAGGCTCTTAAACCCCCATGTTTACAAAGTTTCGATAACTGATAAGCTGCGCGAACTTAAACTGGAACTAATACAAAAACATCTGGGACGCAAAAAAGAAGAATAACCACAGAGTACACAGTGTTTCACGGAGTTTTGATCCGAAAGCTCTTTTCCCCTCCGTGTTCCTCCGTGTACTTCAGAGGGGAACCTTCGCCGCTTTGCGGCTCGGTGAAGGTTACCGTGGTAAAATTTAAGATTTCATGCTATAATTAACTCATGAACAATATTCAAATACATTTTAACAATTCACAAAAAACGATTTCCTGCGCCTATGGCACAAAAGCCTCTGACCTTATCGAACATTTTGGCTTTCCCGCAGAACAGATTGCCGCAGTCAGGGAAAACAACGAAATTAGGCCAATTGGGACTTCGCTGCTTGTCAACGCTTCGCTGGAACCTGTTCTTATAGATTCTCCGGAAGGGATTATGATCTACAGGCGAACCCTTTCTTTTGCCTTAGCTATAGCTGCCAAAAAAATATTTCCTAATGACGGTGTATATGTCGGACATTCTTTGGGTAACAGTTATTATTACACCTTGAGTTCCCGCAATGACATAGATAAGTCAGATGTAGAAAAACTCGAAAAAGAAATGAAAAAGCTGGTAAATGAAAACCTGCCGATTACATTTAAATATCTTGCTTACGAAGAAGCAGTTATGCATTTTAAATCGAATAATCAGACAGATACAGCTCTTCTTTTGGAGCAAAGAAGTTCTTCGTATATAAAAGTTAATGAATGCCATGACTATATTGATATGTATGTTCAGCCTCTTTTGGAAAGTACAGGTATGCTTAAATCTTTTGAACTTATGCCGTATAAAGACGGCTTTTTGCTTCGTTTCCCTGGAATCGGGAAAGGAACTACTATCGAGCCGTTTTCTGATGAACCGCAGATTTTTAGAGTTTATAACGAATACAAAAACTGGGGAAAAATTATCGGTGTGCGGGTTGTAGGAGAATTAAACTCGCGGATATCAGAACGAAAAATTCAAGAATATATTAGGATTACAGAGGCTCATCAGGCGCGGGAAATGGGAGACATTGCGCGTCAAATTTATGAAAAACGCGATAGCATTAAAATGGTTCTTATTGCAGGGCCTTCGAGTTCAGGGAAAACAACAAGCGCAAAGCGGCTGGAAGTAGAACTTATGGTCTCCGGTTTAAAACCGATTGCAATAAGCCTTGATGATTATTACAGGGGAACTGCAGATACTCCAAAAGATGAAAAAGGTGAACCCGACTATGAATGTTTAGAAGCCCTTGATGTTCCGTATTTAAACGAACAATTGCAGGCATTATACCGCGGAGAAGAAGTTACCCTTCCTGTTTATGAATTTAAAACAGGCAGCCGAAAACCCGGCGGCGGCAGAAAAATTAAACTGCAAAGCGATAATATTCTTATTGTAGAAGGTATACATGGGCTAAATGACGCTCTTACGCACAGCATTGACCGCAGTACAAAGTTTAAGATATATATTTCTGCGCTGACACAGCTTAATCTTGATGACCATAACCGGATCCCGACAAGCGATAACAGGCTTTTAAGGCGAATGACGCGCGATTCGCGGTTTAGGGGAATGGATGCGGCAGGAACAATAAAAATGTGGCCTAAAGTACAAGCAGGCGAGCGCAAGCACATTTTCCCGTTTCAGAACTCTGCAGATGCGGCATTTAATTCCGCTCTCGATTACGAACTTTCTGTATTTAAATACTTTGTCGATCCATTGTTACGTGCAATTAAACCCGGAAGAAGGGAATACGCAGAAGCGGCAAGACTTTTATCATTTCTCGAAAACTTTACGCCGATTCCGCCGCAGTATGTGCCGGGAACAAGTATCTTACGCGAATTCATCGGCGACTCAGAATTTAGGTATTGATCAGAAGAGATAACCACAGAGTACACAGAGTTTCACGGAGTTCTTGTCCTCTGTGTTACTCCGTGTACTCCGTGGTAAAATTTCTTATGTATTAATGTTTAAATTCCAAGTGAAACAGCGATTTTTGATTTGTATTCTTTTTCTGATATTTTGTTTTTTAAATAATCTGTGATTATCTGACGTATTACACCAGGGAATGAGTTCCAGTAACGTTCCGGCCATGCGCCCATTTGTTCGCGAAGACCCTTGTCCACCGATTTTCTCATTTCGCCATGGGAGAAAGAAACAAATTGTTCAATCATAGAAAGCAAAACATCGGGCGGAAGCCCTGTTTGCAGTCCCTTTTCGGTTCCTATTCCGTCAGGAAGCCATGCCTGACAAAGTTCATTTATCTGCTTATCATTTAGCTCGGGCGCATGCTGTTTTAACAGTTTTATAATCATGTCCTGAACAGTTTTTCTCATGCTTTCTATACTGCCGCCGACACCGTCATTTATTTTTGCAGTTATTTCTTTTGCCATTTTCTGCGGGTCAGGCATAGTGCCGACAGCGCTAAAGACAGTTAGATCGCGCCGCCGTCTGACTACAGCTTCTGCCAGCGCTTCGATCCCAGCCTCATTGCTTTTATTGAGAATATAATCTAAAGCTTGTATTAGACCCGGATCTGGCATTGGCAGGTTTCTGCTTTTAAGCCATTATTAGACTTTTTTAGTGACGTAGTCGCTTTTAAGACACCTTGCGCAAATTTTAAGCTTCATTGTTGTCCCGCCTACTTCGGTTTTAAAATTCAAAAGATTGGGCTTCCATACCCTGCGGGTACGATTCTTGGCATGGCTTACTTTATTGCCTGTGATGGTATGTTTTCCGCAAATATCACAACTCCGTGACATATTATCCTTCCTTCAATATAAGCCCAAAGGGCACATTAATCCTTTTATACCAAAAATCAAAAAAAATGTAAAGGGGGTAGGCAGCGCGTACCCCCAAAATCCTTATTTTCCTACTCTGATTGAGTTGTCCCATGTGCTGTCGTAAAGCGCTCGGTGTTCGCCTACATCATGCACTAATTCTGTGTTTAACAAGTCTTCGGCAGAATAAAAAGAATGGCCTGTTTTTAGAGCTCTGGCAGGTATGTTAACAGTTGCCGGAAGCCCAAAAGCATCGACAAATTCGGCATAAATATCAGGTCTATGGATAAAATTGATGAATTTATGCGCCAATTCGGTATTTCTGGCATTACTTAGGATGACCATATTATCGATATATGACGGACTGCCCTCTATCGGAAAAAAGAAAGCCATTTCTCTTAATTTTTGCGGCTCATCGATGATTTCCTCATAGATGTTTTCCGGAAAACCATGAACTACCCAGAAATCGCCGTTAGCATATCCCATACCGAATGTTTCAGAATCGAATCTTACAAGGTTTGGCTTCCATACATTATTAAGAAGAGCTTCTGCTTCTCTTATATGCGCAGGGTTTATAGTATTAGCGGAATGTCCCAGAAAAAGAAGAGCCGCGCCCATTGTTTCGCGCATATCGTCAAGCATTGTCATGCGGTTGCGGAGATCCTGTCTTGCAAAAATTGACCAGCTGCGTTCAAAGTTGGGAACCCTTGCAGTATTAACCGCAATGCCGGCTGCGCCGTAAAAATACGGAACAGAGTATTGCATGTTAGGATCATAATCCATCAGTGAAATAACCTGAGGATCGATATTTCTCAGGTTTTCGATTTTTGAATGATCTATCCTTGCAAGCATGCCTTCATTGATCATTGCAGGAACAATATCTTTAGAAGGGAATACGACATCGTAGCCGCCCCTTCCTCCGCGGGTAGCATGTAACTTGGCGAACATTTCTTCGTTTGTTGTAAACTCATCGTATATTACCCTGACATTGAATTCTTTTTCGAACTTTTCTATGACAGAATCCGGTGTGTAGCTTGTCCAATTGTAGATGTATAATCTTTCTCTGGAATCACACGAAATAATGACAGTCATAAAAAAAACCGTCAAAACCGAAAGTAAAATGATGTTAATCCTTTTCATCATAAACCCCCTAAAAAATTTATTTTGCTGCTATATATTTAAGGAATTTCCTTAATAGAACACAAAGTAAAACAGTTCCCAATATCATTACTACAGAAAGAGCGCTGATCAAAGGCGTCATGCCGCCTCTTCTCGCGATTGCCGAATATATATAAATAGGCAGGGTAGTTGATCCGGGACCTGCGACAAAGAATGTAATAACAAAATCTTCTAATGATAATGTTATCGCTGTTAAAAGCCCGGATATAATACCCGGCTTGCAGATCGGCAGAGTAACCTTTAAAAGAATCTCCCTTTCGTTTGCGCCTAGGTCTGCCGCCGCTTCAATAATAGAAAAGTCAAATTCTTCTAGACGTGAGATTACCATTAAAAAAACAAAGGGCAGGTTAAATGTCGTATGCGCAACATAAATTGTAAAAAGACCAAGAGGGATTCCAATGCCGGAGAAAAATACAGCAAGTGATACGCCGATAATAATTTCCGGCAGGATCATCGGTAAAAAAGAAATTGTCTGCACGTAGCTTTTTAATCTGAATTTATACCAGCTCACCCCTATTGCGCCGATCGTACCGATAACAGTCGCCGTAACAGCGGAAGATACTGCGATAATAAGGCTGTTTTTTAAAGCTCTCAAAAGTTCTCTAGAATTAAAAAGGCGTTCATACCATCTAAAAGAAAATCTTGTCCATGTCATGCCGGAAGATTCGTTAAAAGAATAGACAACAAGAACCACAAGAGGAAGAAAAAGGAAAATCAAAGCAAAAGCAAGGACAGTCTGAGACATAGAAAAACGCTGACGGTAAGCGCGCTTTGCATGCCGCGCCGCTTCGCCGAACATCTTTACAGGTTTGACAGAGGTTAAAAAATTGCTCGCAAGGATTTTTTTCAATGCGTTCCCTCCGTCAAATGTTTAGAGTCAATTTTTCTTTCTGATTCTCTTTTCTGC
The DNA here is from genome assembly GCA_009784935.1 of Treponema sp. GTDB lineage: Bacteria > Spirochaetota > Spirochaetia > Treponematales > Breznakiellaceae > WQXQ01. The sequence goes on along the minus strand of WQXI01000011.1, from coordinate 19,843 downwards.
AAATACATCATTAGAATAACGCCGACTGTAGTTATAATTGTAAGCACCATAGAAATTGCGGCGGCGCGCGGCCAATTGCGTGATTTTAAAAGCTGGTCGGCTATTATGTTTCCAAGCATATACGAATCCATGCCGCCGACAAGAAGCGGAACAGCATACGCGCCAAAGATAGGTATAAATGTAAAAAGCACAGCAATAAAAATGCCGCCGCGTATATTAGGAAGCAGAATTTTCATCATCGATGTAAATTTGCTGGCTCCAAGATCACGGGAAGCTTCTAATAAAGAAAAATCAAATTTATCGATTGTAGTAAATAAAGGCAGTATCGCGTACGGCAGATACATATAAACCAAAACAAGAATAACCGCGTTTTGATTATACAATAACGGCAAATAATCGTTTATAATCCCAAAACGCATTAGAGTAACATTTATAAAACCATTGTTACCGAGGATATTCATCCACGCAAAAACTCTGATAAGAAAGTTTGTCCAAAACGGGATTATTATAAGCAAAAGAAGCAGCGTTTGGTGTTTGCTTCGCGCCATACAGTAACCGCAGGGAAGCGCAATTAAAATCGTAATTACGGTAGCGATAATTGACGTGACCAATGTTCTAAACGCAACTGTAAGAAAAACCGGATTTGTAAGATAACGGTAAGCGTCGAGCGAAAATTCATTTACTACGCCGCCGTATAATCCCTTTTTCATAAAACTAAAAATTACAATAATTACAATCGGCGCAAAGAAAAATAATGTAAACCAGACCGCCATAGGGAATGAGTAAAGCGGACCTAAGTTCCTGCGAACCTCCGGTTCGGGAAACGGTTTCAAGATTTTACCTCTACTATATAACCGTCAACGGCGCTCCAAGAAAGATATACGGAATCCTTCCAGCGGATATCCGGTCCTTCGTCGGAATAATTAGCGTGCTGTTTAATTACACGGATAATAGCTCTGTCTGTTTGTACATAGAACTTTGTCTGAAATCCGGAGTATATAGGTTCGTCAACAATGCCCTGAATAAGATTAATGTCATCGCGTTTCATGCTGGGTTTTTCTTTTGTGATAACTATTTTTTCCGGCCTTACAGTAAAGCTTACCTTTTGTCCGGCATGAATCTCATCTATGTCTGTAACTTTAATTATGCCTAGTTCGGGAATATCAACATCCGCAAGGTATTCCGGAGCGCCTTCGATATCAACTTTTTCTACTTTTTTAATAATACCGTCAAACAGATTTGTCTCTCCGATAAATTTAGCGACAAAATTAGTAGCGGGGCTTTCGTAGATTTCGTGAGGAGTATCAGTCTGTAAAACTTCACCCTGATTCATAATTGCAATACGATCAGAAACAGAAAGAGCTTCCTGCTGATCATGCGTTACATAAATAAATGTAATGCCGATTTCATCGTGAATACGGTCAAGCTCAATTAACATATGCTGGCGCAATTTTGCGTCTAATGCCGAAAGCGGCTCATCCAGCAGAAGCACCCTTGGCTCATTAATAAGAGCGCGGGCTATAGCTACACGCTGCTTCATACCGCCGGAAAGCTGATTTGGTTTTTTATCCGCATGTCCTTCGAGGCGTACAAGCTGAAGGTATTGTTCTACCTTGCTTTTTACCTGCGCGGAAGAAAAGCCTTTTAGTCTTGGAGAAAAAGCAACATTTTCGAAAACTGATAAATGCGGGAAAAGAGCATAACTCTGAAAAACTGTATTGGTCGGACGCCTGTTAGGAGGTAAAGAAAGCACATCGTCTCCTTCCAAGGTGAGTGTTCCTTTATCCGGGTGTTCAAAGCCTGCAATAATGCGCAGCAAAGTTGTCTTTCCGCAGCCTGACGGTCCCAAAAGGGAAAAAAACTCTCCCTTTTTGATTTCTAAGCTCACATTCTTTAACGCTTCAAAATCACCAAAGGATTTACTGATCCCGTCGATGACGACATTGCTTCCTATCAATATATTCCTTCCAGCCTCCCTGTAACGACCAGATTTTTTGTCTATAGGGAACAATGCGGATTTTTTAAGATAATGTCAAGTGTTTAATACTCAACTTTCCACAAAAAAAGTCCGTTAGGAGGAAGGGTAGGTCCTGCCAGATCACGCCTGCCCGAGGAGATTATTTCCTTTAATTTTTCAGGTTGAAGGTTGGCTTCTTCATAAAAGAGAAAAGTGCCGGTTACAGAGCGAACCATATTTCTAAGAAAAGCGTTGGCGCTTATTTCAAAAATCAGCTTATTATGTTCTGTAAAAAAGTGAGCTTTGTAAATAAAACGGTTTTTGGATTTGCCTGTTATATTTGTAATATCTCCGGCTCCTGTAAAAATAGAGCAGTCTGTTTCGCCCAAAATAATTCTGCCGTAGGCGTTAAGAAGTTCTATATTTGGGAATCTGTGCAGCTGCAAATTAAAACGGTTATCTTGGGGTTTTACTGATGTAATGCTTGAGTGACAGATAAATTGATAGCGGTAAAGCCGTGTTTTTGCGCTGAATCTCGAATGAAAAGATTCGTCTGTCTCGCTTGATTCCAGTATACGAATATCCGGCGGAAGAAGCGAATTCAGCGCGAAGGAAAACCGTTCTGCCGGAATACTGTCTATATCTGTAAAAAAATTTGCAGTCTGTCCTGCCGCATGAACCCCGGTGTCTGTTCTTCCGGAGCCTGTAAGGTTAACAGGATGTCCGTGCATTTTTTCCAGAGCTTTTTCTATGACAGCCTGAATTGTATTTTGGCGGTTTTTCTGCCTCTGCCACCCATGAAAATCTGTCCCGTCGTACGCGATAATAAGTTTTATGTTTCTGTTCATTATACTGATAATTCTTTGTTTATTGTGTCATAAAGAGTTCTTGCATGTTCCAAAAACGCGCCCGGCTTATCCTTGGAAGATTTTCCCATACCAAATAATTTTGCGATTGTTCTGCGGGCTTCTTCTAAAGATGTAGTTCTTGTTGCCTCATCATGAGCAGGTCCGTATTTATACCTAAGATATGCGCACATGTACAGCATTCCTTCGTACGAGTAATTCTTATCGGTATCAGGACCAAATACTTTTATGCCGGAAAGAGTTTCCCTGCCGCTTTGTTCGCGTGACAGCGCTTCGTTGTACAAATACTGAGATTTTTTTCTAAAGAGCATTGCAACCCAGTCATAATGCTGACCGGGATATTTTTTATCAAGTTCGTCTAAAAGCCAAGCGCACCTAATCGCGGCAAGACCCTGTTTAATTGTCGGAGATGTCTGTTTATTATAGTAGTCATAACAGCGCAGAGTTAAATAGAGCGAAGCTGCTCCGTCCATTAAAGTTCTGTTTTCATGAAACTCTACATTCGGAAAAATAAGCTGAGTTTCTTTCATACGTTTATCAATATCATTTTTTGCTGTTTCTCTTTTATCAACCGGCAAAAGCGAAAAATCAGCTTCCATAGAAGAAAACCAGCATTCGGGGCATACAATTGCTTCGTAAACAAGAGGAAAAATTACGCCGTACTTTGCAGAAGGTTCATAAAGACGATGGAGTTCTTCGGTTAATTTTCCCGCGATAAGCCTGCCTCCGCCAGAAAAAAGTTCCTCTTTATGAAACCTGGAAATACAGACAGGACATTCAAATTCCTTTTTAGATTGAAAAGTAACTTTTAGATCTTTGTCTTCTTCTTCCTTCTTTTTCCTTTTCATTATTATGCCCTTTCTATTATGATGATGGCGATTGCATTTTCTTTTTCGTGTGACATAGAAATATGCATCCTGTTTGCGCCTGATGTTTCAAACGCTTTTTGCGCCGTATCACTTAACATTATATACGGTTTTCCGTTATTATTGTTTAAAACCACAATATCTTTAAGCGAAATATCTAAAAGCCCTGTTCCGAGGGCTTTGCCAAAAGCTTCTTTTGCAGCAAAGCGTGCGGCAAGGGTTAAAGCCGCGCTGTTTTTTCTGGACAAAGCAAGCGAGATTTCGTCGCTGTGAAAATACCTTTCTAATAGACTTTCATTTAAAAGCCAGCGTTCCATCCGTTTTACCTCGACAATGTCGATACCAACTCCGATAATCATTGCAGGAGTTCTCCGTTTTCTTCTTCTTTTTCCTCTTCTTCTCTCGCTATCCTTTTAATCGAACCGCGGAACTCAAGCATTCTGTTTCCCAAAATAGAGATCAGATGGTTGTCATTAACAATATTTACCATAATAGAAAAATCATCATACCGTCTGTCAAGATTAATAATTTCTGTATAAAACTCGATATGATTTTCTAAAACACTGCGGGGTCCTGTAACAGTTATGCTCCCGGGAATCAAAGATTGGTAGGTTAACTCAAATCCGTCAGCGACAGTTCCGTAAAAAACAGGAAATACATTAATATTTTTTGTTTCCATTTGTTCGAGTAAAAGAGGAATCTCAATCGGGAGCACAGAAATTTCCAAAGGTTCAACGCCAAGCGCGCTGCCCCTTTTGCGGATCTGTACCGGCACTCTGTAATTTCCTTCTAAGGTATACCTTCCCAGATCTATAAAAGCTTCGATATCTTCTTCCAGAATCGGCTGTATTCCGTCAGCTTCGCCGCGTAGTGATATTCTTACCGCGCTTGGAAATGATGCGGCAGGGATTAATGTTTCGCTGGATTGAATGATAAGAGGGACAGTAAAAAATCTTGTTTCGAGGTTGTTCATTCTGTAAAAAACAGAAATTATTATCGCAGCCGCCAAAGAGAGAACTTTTACCGGCCATTTTTCTGTTATTTTTGCAATAATTTTTGCGCTATTCAACAAGAACCTCCCTGTTTTCTGACGAAGGATCTTTGTCTTCCAGAGCCTGCGAAGAATCTTTTCTGCTTCCCTTGTCAAGGAGTTCCATTAATTTACGGGTAATTTCTGCCGTTGTTAAGTCATAATAAAGCTTGGAATCGTAAGCCAGCGACATAGCCCCTGTTTCTTCTGATACAATTAGAACCACAGCGTCGGATTGTTCCGCCATTCCAAGGCTTGCGCGGTGGCGTGTGCCGAAATTTTTGCGAATGTCCTGTCTTTCGGAAAGCGGCAGAAAGCAGGAAGCGGCTGCGATTTTGCCGTTTTGAATAACCATCGCGCCGTCATGAAGGGGACCGTCAAATTCATATATAGAAATTATCAGACTCGAAGAAATTTCGGCATTAATCCTTGTTCCTGTCTCTATAATGTTTTTTAAATGAATCTTTCTCGGAAAGACAATCAGCATTCCGCGGCGTCTTTGGGAAAGAAGCTCTGCGGCAGTTATAACTGCGTCAAGCTTTCCTATTTGGACTGTAGCGTTAGGCCTAAAAAAATCAGTCTGCCCAAGCCGCATGAATATTTTTCTTAGTTCCGGCTGAAACACAATTGCAATCGCGATAAAAAGCCCTGGTGCAATTATAGTAAGCACCCATTGTAATGCGGTAAGTTTAAAAAGAAACGCTATGCCGTAAACAAGCGCTAAAAAGCCCGCGCCTTTTACAAGAGGAAGCGCCTGTGTTTTTTCTAAAAGTTCATAACCCTTATAAAGGAGAAATGCCAGCAGGGCAACGTCCAAAACCGGGCGGATAAACTCATAAATTGAAGACAGCCATTGTAACCAGACCATTACCTTTACTATATCAGGCAATCAAAAAAATGTATATCTGTAACATTGTTAGTTATCTTGGTCTTTTAGCTATTTTTTAGTGATTTATATCAAAAATTAATGTAAAATAACCATAATGAAGATTCTTGCCATTGACGACAATGAATCGGCTCTGAAACTGCTGGTCAGTTCGATTGCTGAGGCGCAGCCATCAGCCCAAATTTTTGTGTTCAGTAAGCCAACAGAGCTGTTAGCGTTTGCCAAAGATAATCAATGTGATATCGCGTTTTTGGACATCAGAATGTGGGGTATGAACGGCCTTGAGCTGGCAAAAGAGCTAAAGGATTATAACCCCAAAATAAATATTATTTTTGCAACTGCCTATTCCGAGTATGCAGCTAAGGCGTTTGGGCTTTATCCCAGCGGATACCTTTTAAAGCCGGTTACAAAAGAAGCAGTGGAACAGGAAATAAAAAATTTGCGGTATCAGCCCGATCAAAAAAGCAGCGCTAGGTTTTATGCGCAGACCTTTGGAAACTTTGAAGTTTTTTCTTACGGTAAAGCGCTAAAATTTGATTATAGTAAAACAAAGGAATTGCTTGCGTATTTAATTAACCGCAAAGGAGCGGCTGTAAATATGAATGAGCTTTGCGCCGTACTTTGGGAAAATGAATCTGACTCTGATAATTTAAAGGCATATTTACGTAAATTAATAAGTGATTTAATCGGAAAGCTGAAAGCAGCTGGTATTAATGACATTATTATAAAACAACGAAACAGCATTGCAATTGTTTCTGATAAAATAATCTGCGACAGTTATGAATTTATGAAAGGCGATCCGGCATGCGTAAATGCTTATGCGGGAGAATATATGTCTCAATACAGCTGGGCAGAGAGCTCAAAATGGAATTTTAGAAAAATCTTAAACGGAGCGGTATAACAATGTATTCGGCAGATTATATCGATATAACAATAAATATTATAAACGCTGTTATTTGTCTGCTTATTTTGTTTTTTGCAGTGACAAGCGAGTACAGAGAGTTAAAACGCAGCCGTATTTTTATCCGTATTATTATTGTAAATATTATAGGTTTATTTGTAATAATTACAGAAAACATTTTTGACATCAAAGCTATTATGGAAAATACGATTTTGATGAAATCGCTGGTTATTTTAATTCCTCTTTTTGGACCTGTTATATTGATATTTTATATTGAATTAATATTAACCATACTTAAAGAGAGAACAGTGATTTCTAAAACAGCTGTTTATGCGGCGTATATTGCAATTGCTACATGCATAATTGATATTATAAGCACAATCATTTTGGTGCCTATTACCATGTACTATATGACAGATATAAGCCACTACATTGTATTAAGAGAACTTGACAAATGGCTGCTGTTTAGCCGGTTTCTTTCATTTGGCTGCATTGCTATCGGTACAGGTCTGCTTGTCGCTTATAATAAAATTTTAAGTAAAAGAGAATTCATAACCCTTTTGTCATACGCGGTTCTGCCTATAACAGCTATTTTAATAGAGCTGTTTTTATGGAGATTAACATTAATAAATTTTTCTATAACGCTTGCTATTTTGATTTATTACGCAAGTATACAAAGCGAATTATCACAGCAGATCAAGCAAAAAGAATTAGAATTGACTAAGAGTAAGGTTTCTATCATGCTCTCGCAGATTCAGCCGCATTTTTTGTATAACGCTCTTTCTGCAATTGCCCAGCTTTGTGACGAAGACCCGGAAAAAGCAAAAAAAGCGACACTGGACTTTTCTAAGTATCTGCGGAGTAATATGGAATCACTCAATGACAAAGGATTGATAAGTGTAGAAAAAGAAATTGAACATGTAAAAGGATATCTAGGTCTCGAAAAATCGATGTACAGAGAAGCTCTGAACGTTATCTATAATATTGAATCCGGAGGTTTTATGCTGCCTCCGCTTTCTATACAGCCAATAGTAGAAAATGCAGTTAAGCATGGAATTGGCCAAAAAGAAGGCGGCGGTACTATAACAATCTCTGTTAGTGAGACCGCCAATGAATTTATTGTATCTGTGTCAGATGATGGAGCAGGGTATAACGCAGACAACTTTGCAGAAGAATCAAAGACACATATAGGCATTAATAATGTAACTCAAAGACTAAAAGAACAATGCGGCGGGACATTAATAATATCTAGTAAAGAAAAAATTGGAACAAATGCTGTAATAAAAATACCAAAAATATTAATAAAACATTAATATTTTTATTCGTGCTGAGGGGTTTAATACCCAAGAACTCGCTATGCGAGGGAGATTCATGGCGCTTATTAAAGGTATTAAATCCCGAATGCAAATACCTCTTAAGAACAACATACCCCGTCCCTTTAGGGCGGGGTTGTTGATTTGTTTTTTGCTTTTTTAATAATATTTTAATCTTTCATTTTTATTATTTTTAGTACACTTTTGGTACGGATTATTTTTTATAATTATATTACGAGGAAATGATCGTAATGAAAAATAATGAAAATCTTCTTTCTGTGAAAAACTTATTTTCTCTGGAACAAAACAAAAATTTAGAAAAAGAAATTATAGAAATTCTGATGCAGGGCGATATTCCGATTATATGCGTAAATAATGAACAAAAGAAAAAACGCAATATGCCGTTTAGTTCACTTTTCGGAAGTGGAAGCCGTTTTTGGCTGCAGGAACACAGCTGGAATTATTTTATTTCCGAAGAATGCAGAAAAAAAATTGAAGAATTAACCAATACTAAACCTGTTAATTGGGATGTTAATATTCATCCAAAAGCGCCGAAACAAGAAGTTGTGCTTACAGCGCAGCAACCTGCGCAGGAAGTTGTACAGGAAACCAGCGCTTTAATGAATAATTCAGAAGAAGTACCTGATTTAAGCTTTCATTTAGATTTGCTGAATCAGGTTACCGCAAATAAAACGAATAATTCAAATGTTCCAAATCCTCCAAATGTTCCAAATGTTTCAAAGTTAAAACATTCAGAAGAAGTAACTAATATAGATTATCATGTTAATTTATTAAATAAACTTATTGCAGACAAAACAAAAGATCCAAAGGTAATTTCCGGTGTATTAGTAAATGCTGTCAGGGATACGGCAATTATTAATAGAAATATAATAATGGGTGCAATCCAGTATCCAAATAATGATGCAAAAAGTCTTACGCAGAATCTTGTAAAATCAACAATAGAAATGGTAAAGATTTCTTCGTATTTTCAAATGGAAAATCTTTTTCAGAATGAACTAATAAACACTCTGATGGAAAAACGCGAGTGTCCTGTTGTAAAACATATGATTAGAGTATATCTTTCTGGCATTGCGTTCTTTGAGTTTTATAATAGACTTATGTCTTCATCTTATGCCGTTGCCAGATTACGGATAGAATTTAAAGAAAAATATTTTCCGTTCTATGCAACTTTACTGCCGCATCTTGATCCTAGTCAAATAACATTGGAAAGAGTTTTTTATAAAGGGATGCGCGGTATTCAGCCTAATTTATTTTATAACTGGGCATTGGGATTATTAATTCATGATATAGGAAAAGATTCTTCTATAGAATACAATGAAGGTGAAGCAAATTATATCCGAGGCAAAGCGGCAGAACATGTAAAAATCGGCATATCTTCTATTACAAATAAAACAAATTACTGCAGAGAAGCGGCTATTATTACAGGTTACCATCACGACTATTACAACAATAGTAATAGTTACGGCGTTTATTATAATTATTTATTAAATTTTAGAAAGAACAATCCCGGAAAATCGCAGGATTTTTGTATTGGGTATGATCTAGAAAACCTTCTTAAATGCGAAGTTCTTAGTTACTTTCCGGCAAAGGTACTGGAAATAATCGATATTTTCGATAGTCTTACCGATATAAACCGTGTTAATAGCAAAGTGTTAACTCAAAGCGAAGCTATTAAAGTAATGTGGAATGAATATGTTATTAAACATCGTATGCTTGACCCAATTCTTTTTAATATTTTTGTAGTTTTTAAAACTAAATAAGGTAGGTACTATGAATAAAATCAAGCTGTCTGGTTCAAAAACGTCAATTAAACGAAGGTTTCTTGTTTTTTCTATTTTTTTCTTTTCTATTATAGCGGTTGCCGGGACAATTGTTTTCTTTATTTCTATGACACAAATTGTTCGTACCAATGCAATAGAAAGGTTATCAAGACTAATCGAAACCAAACAAGCATATCTTGAAAATTTAGTTGGTACAGAAATTGCCATTGCCCTTAAAATGGCAGATTCACCTTTATTAATACAGCATTTTAAAAACCCCGAAGATTTAGTTTTAGAAGAACTCGCTCTAAAAGAATTTGCCGGATATAGGAGAGCTTTTACAGGAAATAATATTTTCTGGATAAGCGATAAAACAAAAAGATATCATTTTGGAGACGAATATGTTTACACTCTTGATCCGGAAAATGCCGCTTCTGCATGGTATCCAAGAACGCTTGGTATGAATCAGCCTTATGCTTTTAATGTTAGTTATGACATTGGTCTTAACCGGACATTGCTTTGGATAAACGCATTAGTTTTTGACGAAGGAGAGGCAATCGGTATTGTCGGACCGGGCATTAATATCACCGGATTTATTAACGATCTTTATTCGTATGTTTACGATGACATGCCTTTTTATCTTTTTAATTCTTTATTTGAGATAACAGGCGCAAAGGATCAAAGCCTGGTTCTGGAGAAAAAAAGTCTAGAAGATTATTTTGAAGCAGTTGGAGTTTCTATTATTGATGCTGCCAAAGGGATAAAAACTAATGATACAATTCAGATTTTTCATATAAATAATGTTGAATATGCCGTTGGAAAAATTCCTAGTCTTAACTGGTACATAGTTGCAATTCTTCCATTTACTCCTTCCATGTATTTAAATTCAAGTATGACCACTTTATTCTTTGCAATACTGCTGGTTTTATTTTTGATATTCGTCATTTTTAACCGGTTTATATTTAATGCCATAAAACCATTACTCGAAATCGAAAAAGTCGCAGGCGCATTGGCAGAAATGGATTTTACAACAGATATTAAAAATTTCAGAAATGACGAGATAGGTAATATACAGCGGGCATTGATTAAAATTCGTGATAGTCTAAAAAAAGGAATCGATTCGCTTAATGATAACATCTGGAAAATGTCAGTAAACAGTAAACACTTAAATGACGTAATTATCGAGTCTTCTGATAAATTAGAAGTTATTAACGGCAATATGCATGCAATGAAGTCAGAAACTGATATTCAGATGACATCTGTGACACAGACTTCGGATTCTGTAAAAGAAATCGTAAAGTTTATAGATTCTTTAGATAGTGCAGTTCATACGCAAGCCTCTCATATTAACCAATCATCCTCTGCAATCGAACAAATGGTCGGCAATATTGCTTCTATTCGTTCTATCGTAGAAAATGTAAGTAAAGCTACTGACGTTCTTAGCAATTCTTCTGCCTCAGGGCAGTCAATGTTATTAAAATTAGGAGAAGAAATTCAAAGTATTAAAGAACAATCCGCTACTCTGCAAAATGCAAATAAATCTATTGCAGCGATTGCGGCAAATACGAATATTCTTGCTATGAATGCGGCAATAGAAGCGGCTCATGCCGGTGAATCCGGAAAAGGATTTGCTGTTGTAGCAAGCGAAATACGAAAACTGGCAGAATTATCAGCAAAAGAATCAGATGCGATTTCGGCAGAAATAAGAAAAATAGAACAAAGAATAGCTCATGTAACGGAGTTTTCCGGTGAAACTGTAGAAGCAATGGATTCTATGTTCACGGAAATAAAAGAAATGGATAAATCTTTTACCCAAGTTGATAATGCTGTTTCGAAACAGGCCGAAGGAGGAGCTCAAATATTAAACGCACTAAAGCATATAAAAGAAATGACTGTTCATGTATTAAATGAATCCGAAATGATACAAACACAAAGCGGCACAATTTATCAAGAAATGGAAACATTGCAGCAGATTTCTTTGAATGTTACTAAGCGCGCAGGAGAAGTAAATGAAGCCAGCGGCGTTATTTCTACATTATTAGAAAATACAAAAGATCAGCTCGGTTAAGATATTAAATGCAAATTAATACTGCGGTTTTATTGACCAATAACAGCATTTATTATGCCATTGCTGTCAAGATTGTTAATGGTTAATAGTTCTTCTCTGGTACCTAATGCTTTGTCCTCTTCTAAAAATTTACTTTCTGCAGCTAGTAAAATTATTTTTGCTGAACAATTATGGCTTAATGCAAGAGCAGCCGCATATTCACCAAAACCGCCGTCTTTTATACCTTCTTCTATAAAACAAACAAGTTTATATTGATTTAAAATAGAAACAAGATAGTTTTCATCGACAGGTTTTAAGAATCTAAGGTTATACAAATCCGCTTCTATGTTTTTTTCTTTAAGTATAACCGCTGCTCCGGCAGCTTCGCTGTAGAGACTGCCTGTAAATGCAAGACAAACTTCGTTTTTATTTCCCCTCGAAACAAAAACACCCCGCCCTGTTTCTAAAGGAGCAGAGAACGCTTCAATTTCATTTGGGCAGTTTGCTTTAGGGTATCTTATAATAGTTGGTCCAGAAATATCTCTCTTTTCTCTCTCTCTGTGTTCTCTGTGCCTTTGTGCCTCTGTGTGAGGTTCTTCTATTTCGTTCCTTAATGCCCAGTAAAACATCAATCTCATTTCATTCTCGCTTGCAGGCGCAAATATCGTCATATTAGGAGTACTGCGAAAAATCGAAATATCAAAAAGCCCTTGATGAGTTTCGCCGTCAGCTCCCACAAATCCGGCTCTGTCCAATGCAAACACTACAGGGAGTTTTTGCAAAGCGCAGTCGTGTATCACCTGATCAACAGCGCGTTGTATAAATGTAGAATACATTGCCGCAACAGGAAGCAGCCCCCGAGCGGCAAGACCTGCAGCAAAAGTGACAGCATGTCCTTCTGCAATGCCGACATCAAAAAAACGGCTTGGGAAATTTTGCGCAAAAGCCGAAAGACCTGTACCGGTTTGCATTGCGGCAGTAATCGCAGTGACACGGCTGTCTTTTTTTGCTGATTCTAAAATGATATCAGAAAACGCCTCTGTAAAACTTTTTTTTTCGACTGTAACTCCGATTGCTGCTTCGGGTATTCCTCCGTCAACAGAAAAAGAAGCTACGCCATGATAGCTTTTTGGATCATCTTCTGCATAACCGTAACCTTTGCCTTTACGCGTATTAATATGAATAACAACAGGGCGGTTTAATTTTTTAACATCTGTAAAAACATTAGTAAGAGCCTGAATATTATGTCCGTTAATAGGTCCGACATATTCAAAGCCGAGATCTACAAAAAAATTATCAAAATAAAATACAGCTTTTACAGCGCGTTTTAACCTGACAATCATGTTAAAAAACGCTTCTCCAAAAAAAGGAATCTTTTTTGCCATCGCGTCAAAATGACGCCTAAAGGTCTGGTATTTTTCTTTCATAGAAAGACGGCTTAAATATTTAGAAAGTCCTCCGACATTGCGGCTTATCGACATTTTATTATCATTTAAAACAACAATTAACGGCAAGCCAAGATGTCCCGCATGGGAGAGTGCTTCGTAAGCAAGTCCGCCTGTCAGAGCGCCGTCGCCGATTACCGCGATTGCATGGTTCATTCCGCCTTGTATTCTGTCTGCCGAAAGAATTCCCAGAGCTGCCGAAATCGAAGTAGAAGAATGCCCTGTATTAAATGAGTCATGTTCGCTTTCGCTTCGTTTTGGGAAGCCGGCAATACCGTCTTTCATTCTAAGCGCAGAAAAATCTAAAAAGCGTCCTGTAAGGAGTTTGTGTGCATAACATTGATGTCCTACATCCCACACGATTTTATCATTAGGCGAATCAAAAACACGATGAAGCGCAATGCTTAATTCTATAACTCCCAAATTAGAAGCTAAATGTCCGCCATTACTTGAAACAGTAGAAACAATTATATCACGTAATTCATGAGCCAGCAGGCTGCATTCCTTCTGGCTTAATTTTTTTATATCCGCAGGAGATTTAATATTTTGCAGTAAAATAGCTAAACCTCCGTTGTGTTATTAATGATAAACCGTTCTAAATTAAGATAGTCGTTAAGGTACTTACGTCTGGAGGAGACAAGGTCTTTTAATTCTATATACATATTCTGATCGATTTCTTCTGCAAGAGGTAAAAGATGTTTTTCTGTTTCATTTATATAACGTTCTACAAACTCCATGTTGTTTACAAAACCCAAAGAAATCATGTTAGAAATACGGTCGGCGACTTTTAAAATTTTGGCTTTTTCCGAACCCTTTTCTCTTATACGTGTCAAAAATTCTTCTTTTGTTTCTCCATGACGGCGGGAAACTTCCATTACAAGACCGTAAACAGCATGGCTGTCAAAATCTATAGAAAGCAGAATATTGTGATTAAATTCCGGCACATCTTCCAGAATGTCATGGACAAGCGAAGCTTTAAGCAGTACACCGTCGATATATTTGTAATCAACAAGAATCGCCATGGTATCAAGCTGATGGCGGAACATGTTCCCGCCGGCTTCGCGTGATTTTCCGATTAAGTATGTGGCAAGCTGAATATAGGGCGCAAGGCGGATCCCGCTTAATTGATCCATTTGTTCTGTGTTCATTAAAGCTCCTTAATATAATTGCTGAATTTTTCTGTGCGTAAAAGCGCTTCTTCTAATTTTGCTTTTTGCTCCGCGACAAGTTCGGGCGGAGCGTTTTTTATAAATTGTTCGTTTTCGAGCTTGTTTTTTAATCCTTGGATATATTTGTGATCTTTTTCTAGATCATTAGAAAACTTTTTCTTTAAGGCGGCGGTATCTACGGCTTCTGCCACATATACAAACACTTCAAAACCTGAGGCAGCCATGCCGATAGAACCCGCGGGTTTTTCTTTTACGGAGATTTCGATTGATAAATCGCCGATTCCCGCAAGGAGTTTTATTAGTTCTGTATTTTCGTTAAAAGGTTTTTCCAATTCTGCGCCTGCACGGACAAGTACCCTAAGTTTTTTATCGGGAGTTATGCCGCATTCACTTCGCAGAGTCCTAACCAAACTAACAAGCGACTGCAGAGCAGAAAAGTTTTTTTCTTCGATAGGCGAATTGCGCTTTTCGTTATATTCGGGATATTTTGCGCAAATAAGCATTTTTTCTTTTTGTGTATTCGGCAATTTGCCGTAAATCTCTTCTGTTACAAACGGCAAGAGAGGGTGGAGAAGCCTGAGCGATTCTGCTAATACATCTAAAAGTATCGTTGTGGCGCGATCTTTCTCTGAATCTGAACCGCCCTTCATCGAAAGTTTTGTAGCTTCTACATACCAATCGCAAAAGTCATTCCAGAAAAATTCATATGCAGTTTGAGCTGCGTCATTGTATCGATACGAAAAGAATGCTTCATGCATAGATTTTGCCGCAGTGTTTAACCTTGAATAGATCCATTTGTCAGCAGCGTTTAAAGTTGGGTTATCGATTAATTTACGGTTGTCTAAATTCATTAATATATAACGGCTTGCGTTCCAAATCTTGTTCGCGAACTTTGAGCCAAGTTTAAAAGAATCCTTGTCCACGAGCACATCCTGTCCTTGAGCGCACATAAAACTGAGAGTAAACTTCATAGCGTCAGAGCCAAACTCGTCTACAAGTTCTAAAGGGTCAATTCCATTTCCTAAAGACTTGCTCATCTTGCGCCCTTGTTTGTCGCGGACAAGACTATGAATGTAAATGTCGCGGAAAGGCGCTTTGCCGGTAAACTCCAATCCTGCCATGATCATTCTTGCTACCCAAAAGAAAATAATGTCGTAAGCTGTAATAAGTGAAGTAGTAGGGTAGTATTTTTCAAGGTCGGGAGTAGAATCGCCAACCTTTTCAAAACCTAACGTGCTAAACGGCCAGAGCCAGCTTGAGAACCAAGTATCTAAAACATCGTTATCCTGTTCGATATTTTTACTTTTGCAATCGGGGCAGGTGTCGATGTCGTTACGTGAAACGTATAGTTTGCCGCAGTCTGCGCAAGTCCATGCTGGAATACGGTGTCCCCACCATAATTGACGGCTAACGCACCAGTCTTTTATATTTTCCATCCAATGTTTGTAAGTGTTTTCCCATTTTTTTGGATAAAAAATAATTTCGCCTTTTTGCCAGCAGGCTAATGCTTTGTCGGCTAACGGTTTCATCCTTACAAACCATTGCTCGGAGAGAAACGGCTCTATTACCGTATTACAGCGGTAACAATGTCCAACAGAGTGTTTTATCGGTTCGTCTTTTACATACCAGTTGCCTGCTATTAGATCCTCTATTACAACCGCACGTGCTTTTTTTACATTTAAACCACGATATTTTTCTGGTACATTTTCGTTTAAGGTGCCATCAGGGTTAAGTATGTTGATAATCGCAAGGTCATGCTTTCTGCCAAGATCCCAGTCATTAGGGTCATGAGCAGGAGTTACTTTTAACGCTCCTGTTCCAAAACCACGCTCTACATAAGTGTCAAAAATCAGCGGTATATCACGCTCGGTTAACGGCAGGCGTAAAGTTTTACCTTTATAGCTTGTATAGCGCTCGTCTTCGGGGTGTACGGCAACAGCAGTGTCGCCTAACAATGTCTCGGGGCGCGTGGTTGCAATTTCGATATATTTTTCTTTATTATCACTAAAATAATAGCGCAAGTGATACATTTTTCCTGTAGTTTCCTCATGTTCAACTTCATCATCAGCTAAAGCAGTACCGCAGGAAGTACACCAGTTTACAAGATAGTTGCCTTTATATAATAGGTCACGTTCGTACAGGGTAACAAAAACTTCACGCACCGCGCGGGAGAGCCCTTCGTCCATTGTAAAACGCTCGCGGTTCCAGTCAACACTAGCGCCGATTTTTTCCAGCTGCTTTGTGATAATCGCGTGGTGTTCGTTTTTTACTTTCCATGTTTCTTCCAGAAACTTTTCACGCCCAAGCTCGCGGCGGCTTTTACCCTGTTCTTTGAGCTTGCGTTCAACTACGTTCTGGGTAGCGATACCCGCATGGTCGGTGCCGGGAACCCAGAGCGTGGGCACGCCTCGCATTCTATGAAAACGGACAATAATGTCCTGGAGACTGTTATTTAAACCATGCCCCAGGTGCAGGACACCCGTGACATTTGGCGGAGGAATAGTGATAACGAAAGGGTCCTTATTTGAATCGCATGAGTGTTCTGGGGTAAAAGCGCCGGATGTTTTCCACTGGGCATAGATTCGATCCTCAAAGGATTTTGGGTCATAGGTTTTTACTAATTCTATAGAGTTCATAGTAGTAATATACTTTTTTAGGGAAAATATTTCAACCAAGAAAGACTTCATACAGAGGAAGATCTCACACTAAGGCACAAAGAGCACGGAAGATCTTGCAGTGAAGCTGCCTAGAAACTTCGCTCTTTCGAGCTCGTTGGATGTCCTAGCAAGAATTAGGAAAGAAGTTTTTCTAGTTTTTTCCTCTATGAAACTCTGTGCCTCTGTGTCTCTGTGTGAGATTCTTAGCCATGCGTTCTCTTCTTCCTACTGCGAGCTCAGCGTGAGGTCTTCTTTTCTCAACGGGCTCAGTCTGTACGAAACCCTATTTTTCTGGTTTCTTTTGGCTGTGCAATAAGATTATTCAGAGCAATAATTATATCATTCACACTTTTGTCATTTTTATCAATGTACAGCAAAAGAAGCTTGCGAAGTTCGGCAATCTGATCGCTTGTATCATTTTGAGAAAATGCAAATTGACGCATTTGTACAAATATCTTTATTATTTGGACATTTATGTCTATTGCTTTATTTGTATTTAAAACACTTGATAACATTAATATCCCGTATTCGGTAAAAGCATAAGGTTTGTATTTTCTGCTATCATTATTAAAGATCACATATTGTGATCTTTGTTTTATCCATTCATCTTCTGTTAACTGAAACATGAACTCAAGAGGAAACCTTCTTAGATTTCTTTTTACTACCTGATTTAATACTCTAACTTCTAATCCATAAAGTTTTGCTAAATCACTGTCTAACATCACTTTTTGTCCTCGAATTTCATAAATCATGTCCTGTTTAGGAGTTAATTTATTTTTACTCATTTCTGCGCCTCCATCTGGGGAAAACCCCAAAGAGCAATGTTTTTTAGAACATTACTTAAGAATTTTCGTCAACAAAAAATTGACTTACCCTTACATGGCGTGAGTATGAGTAGCGCATTAAAAAACGGGGATATTTTCTAAACTGTGACAAAGATCATATCGGGAAGACTTTATCCACGGATTTTCGCGGACGAAGCTCGAAGAGATTTACACGGATGAAGAGTCTCACACAGGGGCACAGAGACACTAAGAAACACAGAGGAACAATTAAGAATTAAAAAAGGGGGGCTCACAATGAGGGGATGTTTAAACTGCTACATTTAAATGTACCTTTTTTTGTAGCATATTAATTTTGCAACACTAAATTAATTCTACCATATATGCGCATAAAAAGTCAAGTAAAAGAAATGTAACATTTAAAGGTACGTTTTTTTGTCACATTTTTGAAAGGAGTCTTATCATGAAAAAAACAATTATTACTGTTACACTTTTATTTTGTTTAACCTTAAGCATTTTTGCCCAACAATATGACCCTGAAAGCGATTTTACTGTTGAACTTATCAATAACGGCAGAGCGGTTCGCATTACCGGATACACCGGAAACAAAACAGAAGTAAATATTCCACTGCGAATACGAAACCTGCCTGTTACTGAAATAGGATCTCGTGCTTTTTTTAATAAAAGTCTTACCAGTGTGATTATTCCTAATGGCATAACTACAATTATGGACGGTGCATTTAGGAGGAATCAGCTTACTAGCATAATTATTCCCAATAGTATTACTTCTATTGGAGAATGGGCGTTTAGTAATAACAGTCTTACCAGTGTTGTCATTCCCAATAGTGTTACTTCTATTGGAGAATGGGCGTTTGCAGATAACAGGCTTACCAGTGTTACTATTGGTAACGGTGTAAGAACTATAGGGGACAGTGCATTCAGGAATAATCAGCTTACCAGTGTAACTATACCTAATGGTGTTACTAGAATTGCGAATAGCGCTTTTTGTACTAACCGGCTAACCAGCGTTGTTATCCCTAACACAGTCACATACCTTTCGGGTTTTTGCTGCAGCAATCAAATAACAAGTATTACAATACCGAGCAGTGTAACTACTATTGGACATAGCGCATTTGCCGGCAACAGGCTTGCCAATGTCACTATCCCAAACAATGTAACAACAATTGAAGATTTTGCATTTAACGAAAATCAGCTTACAAGTGTCACAATAGGAAATAGAGTTACCAGCATTGGACAAAGAGCATTTTATAAAAACAGGCTAACAAGTGTAAATATTCCTTCCAGAGTTACGGAAATAGGAATTGCAGCCTTTGCAGAGAATAATCTTACAAGTGTAACAATCCCGAACAGTGTTACTACCATAAGAAACTACGCCTTTGCAGAAAACAGATTAACCAGTGTAGCCATACCAAACAGAGCGGCTCAAATTGCAGGTGACGCATTTTGGGGGAACAATATCACCAGTTTAACTATAGGCGGCAGTGCAAGATCATTAAATTCCTGGCCGAATTTAAGCCGTTATGCTGATATTATTTTCGGAGAATTACAAAATCATGGTTCGCAATGGAGAACAAGGGGTATAAATTACGCAGAGACTAATCAATTAGGCAGGCAGATTGCTGCTTTAGAAGGAAATGCTGCTATCAATACTGATCTAAAAGCTGCCCTTGCCGGGTATTATATTGACGGGCGAAGAAACGAAGAAACAGAGTCAATTTTACCGCGCAGTACACCACGTCAGGTTGATATGCAGTTAGGCTTTAGAGTTTACATGAATATAGTAACCTACCGTTTCCTCAACGACACCGCAGCCGTTAGCCGTCATGAGGCAATGCTGCAATGGATAATATCAAGGGGTAATGTCACCCGCGCAGACATAGAAGCCTTTTACCGCAACGGGATTAGCGGCCTTATTTCCGAAATCGTGACCGAGGAATTTAACAGAGTTAGTTTTGTAATGGGCAGTCCGACAGGCGGATATAATGCTCGTCTGATGCGTAATCCGCAAAATGGGCGCTTTACATTAAGTTATGTAAGACCTAGTGTTCCAAATAATAGAAATGAAATATCAGATTCTTCACTGGATACACTTTTGGTTCAGATGCGAAGAGATACAGTAAAT
>WQXI01000010.1 GCA_009784935.1 Treponema sp. | reverse complement strand
CCAAACACTACGATCCGTTCGTCTCCGCGAGACATATAATAGAAGAAACCTAAACAAGAAAACAACAGGAAAATCCGATGTAAAAGAATTAGACGCAGAAACAGGCCTCTACTACTACGGCGCTCGCTACTTAGACCCAAGAACCAGTAGATGGTTGTCGGGGGATCCTGCGATGGGCGAATATGTGCCTTTAGCCCCCATAAATGATGAAGCAAGAAAGCATAATAGTAATCTCCCGGGTCTTGGCGGCGTATTTAACTACGTAAATCTTCATGTTTATCATTATGCGGGGAATAATCCGATTAGATATATTGACCCAGATGGGCGAAGTGATGAAGACATACAGACTATACGAGAGATAGATGTTAGAATAAATGAACTGGGAACCAGACCTTTTCGGCGGATTTCTGATGCAATGCAAAGAAATATGGATGATATGGATATTAGAATTGTTGAATTTGTTGGTAATGGACCACCTCCAGCTAATAGTCAGAGGCGTTCAAGCAATGAAGAAGATGTAAAAAGATTTGCAAATATACCAGAATTTACAGTTATTGCAAAAGAAAGAAGATATTCCTATACGGAGCCTGTTCAAGGCAGACCAGGGAGACTTGAAGCAAGGAGAATAACTGGAACAGAATTTTCAGTTTTTTTAAATGGTAACCTTGTTTTAAGATACCATGATATAAATAATGATTCTTGGATTGATTTCGTTGAATTCATACATCGTAGATGAAATTAAACAGGAAAAGAATAATGAAAAAACATTTTATATTATTGGGTTTATTATTTTTTACATATATATTAATACAAGCGAATCTTGACGACATGCAAGATAGTGAAGCGAAATTGTTTATACAGGGATTTGAGAATGAATTAGATATAGAAGGATTCAGACCTTTTGTAGTCCCTTTCGCGTTAGAAGTTTTTGTTACTTATGAAAAGGGAAGAAGACTTGATTACAATTTTGAGTACAAATGGATAGATGGCAATATTTTATATCAGGTTATTTTTTTAACAAAAGATTATCCAAATACTTGTGTGTTTGCATACATATTGGAAGATGATAGTTATGAAATATGGTTAGATTCAGTAGAACGTGCACAGGTAAGAATTGTTACTGTTGAAGATGATTCAAGGTTTGGAGAATATGCTGGCAGGACGTTTGCTGTTTCAAAACCATTTTATAAAGTTAATGAAAATGATGAGCCTGCATCAATGATCGTAAATATTAATGGAGAAGAACGCTATATATGGTTTTAAAGTATTAAAAAAACGAGAGAAAGTTCAAATTGTTTACAAGGAGGAACAATAAAAAGTTGCCCCTGTAGTGTCAACTAATTGACAAAAGACGGCTAGAAAAAGTCCTTGGAATCACAGGGATTGTATAGTATAATTTTAGAGATTTGTAAAAGGGGGAAGAGATAGTCAATGAACATGTTAAACTCATATAATTTTTCTACCTCACCCTTTTCCCAGCCCACTCGAAAACTCCGCAGATTAGAAAACCCTATTCTAAGAACTTTACGCACTCAGCGCCTTGGTAAGATATACTATAGAAGAAACTTAATCAAAAAATACTCAGGAAAATCCGAAGTAAAAGAATTAGACGCAGAAACAGGTCTCTATTACTACGGAGCGAGGTATTTAGACCCGAGAACTAGCAGGTGGTTATCGGGAGACCCTGCGATGGCGGAGTATGTGCCTTTAGCACCCATAAATGATGATACAAGAAAGCATAATAGCAATCTTCCGGGATTAGGAGGAGTGTTTAATACAATTAACCTACATGCTTACAGGTATGCGGGGAACAATCCTATCAGATACCTAGATCCAAATGGAAGAAGTGACATTGAAAATGATAGTGTAAAGGGTGAAGCTCAGCGAATATTAGTAACATCATACACTGTACAAATAACGGATACTGATGATGATGGAATATTTGACCTCAATAAGGATAATGTTGAATATTCACTATCACTATCTCCAGTTAATCCAAGATTAATTGAGAGAAATTTTAATGAACATATAAATTATTATCTAGAAAATGGCTACGAAATAATTAGTGAAAATCCACATGGCTCACAAGAGAATTCAATTACAATTATAAACATGTATCCTATTATTACTGCTAATAGATTGAATAGCCATAACAGACAAGGCGGAATAAATGTAAAAGTTGTTCGAACATATGCTTTAAATATAATGGTAGTTGAATGAAAAAAATCATTAATATTATTTTTATTTGTTTTTTATGCCAAAATATATTAGCCGAAGATATTTTGTTGTCTTCTGATGAATTTTATATTAGCACACTGTCTTCGCTTTATGATATTAGAGATATATTGATAAATTTAAAAATATGTGATGAAATTAATGAGGAAAACAGACTGTATAATTTAAGTTATGCATATCTTCAATATATAAATTCTTCATTTAATATAATATATTTTAAATCTGAAATTAATTATTTAAAACATGTAACATCATTATTAACTAAATTAATTATTAATGAATTAGAGGAATTAATTAATTTTTTTGAAAATTCTTCAGCAAAAGAAAATATTGATGAAATTATTAAAAAGATAGATCTAATATTAATATTATACACAGATTTTTTAATAATGTTAAGTAATCATCCATTTTATGATTTATCTAGTTGGTACATAATGGATAGATCATAATGTTAAAATTAATGAGATGATAAATATTCACATTCATAAGGCGTAGTACATTGCAACATCTAATACTTTACATAAAGTAAGAAATGTAGTATCCTTAATGACGGGAGGAGAAACTACATGGAAATAAAACAAATTATACTAACAACTGAAGAGCGTAAAGAATTAAAGCAATTCAGTACAAAGGGTATACACAGCGTGATAAGGTACAATATATTTCGCAAATAGAAAAGAGACAGGTTTGCAGTCATTTGATAGAATTATGTTAACAACAACAAATTAATCAAGGAGACTACAAACCATGTCAGAAAAAATTGTACAGTTAAACGAAAATGTTAACAAGAGGGGAACCTTCGCACATTTTATGTGCTCGGTTGAAGTTCAAGGATGAATTGAAGGAACTGGTGAGAAATAGCGTAGAGGAAACCCTAAACGGGCTTACTTGACCAGGAAGCGGCGCAACTAACACAGACAGAAAAATATGAAAGAACTGTGTATTTACCCTCTACCGCTTCCTAAATATAAGCAAGTTTTCCTGCTGTATCTTTGCTCATGGTATATTTCATGTCTCTTATTTTAATAAGGGGGGGTCCTCGTGGATCTTAGAGGTGAAATTATCACAAATTAGCTACAAACCCAATGCTCTCTCTTGACAATTGTTTCGTTTTATGCTAAATAAATAATATAAAAGAGGTAATATATTTACCTCATAATTTCTTTAAAAAATTGTCAAGAGGAGAATATTTGTCATGAGTAAGAAAAGTATCTTTATTTGTTATTCAGGTCATGAACAGGATAGTGTTAGTAAATTTAAACAAATTCTTGATAGTAGTATGAAAAACGCTGGAATTTATGATAAGATAATAATCACTGATATGCATGATATTCCAGATGGGGAATCTCGCTTAACTTACAATGAGATACAGATTAAAAAAGCAGATATATTTCTTCTTATGATTAGCCCGAAATTTATTGAATCAGACCCTACCATGAAAAATGAAATACCTGCTGTTATAGACTTTATTGATCAAGGTAAAAAGAAATGTTTTTTTATTAGACTAACAGATGCATCGTACACAGATAATGTTTTTTTAAGAAATAGACAGTTTTTTAGATCCGCACGTGCTCAAAACCTAAAATATTTCGATGAAGACATAGGTAGTCAAACTGGCTCACAAAGACAAGCCTTTGTAGAAGATCTAGTAGAAAAAATTGCTCCACTCGTGAAAGGACAAAGTGCTGATGTGATAAGGGATATTCGTGATTTACCGCATTTGGTTGATTTTACAAATGAATATAATTCGAGAGATCTGCGCGTATGTAAAATAAACGATAAATTAATGATTGCTGAGTATTTAATGACTATTTTATTTCCGCCATTGAGGCATTTACCAGTCGTAAATGATGAAGGTGAATTAACTGGTATTATTAGTATTCGTGATATTCTTAGATTTGGTTTTAAGAATAAAATGAAACGAGATGAAAATTTATCACTTATTGACCCAAAGGCTATTGATGAGTTGGTTTCAGCTCATTGTATATCAAAAGATGATATGATATATTTAACTTTAGCAAAAGAAAACAAAATTGAAGATGTAATTCAAAATTTTATATGTTCAAGTAATGGAAAGCCAATTGGAATAATACCAGTAACAAGGAAAGAAGGGGATTTTTCTAAAGGTAATTTTGAAGTAGTTAGTTATATTGATATCCTAAAAAATTGGGAAAAATTACCTGGAGCAAATGAGCTGAAGACAAAAAAAGCTGTTGATTTTAAAAAACAAGAAACAATAGAAACTGTTCGAGATGACGATGCAATAGTAGTTGCATATCAAATTCTAAAAAAAGGAATAAGATCAATACCTGTGGTTGATAGTAAAAACGAATACATTGGAATTATTGCTGATACTGAACTCTTAGGGGGTATGAAACAAACAGAAAAAGTCCTTGAAAAAATTCATTCGATACTAAGAAACCGAAAAATTAAAATTGATGCTAAAAATAACTTTAGCCAAATCGTTGATTTTTTTATCAAGAATAGAAATTTTACTTCCTTTCCAGTATTAGATCAGTATGGAAAAATTGAAAAAATGATAGGGCACACTGATGTTTTAAAAATGATACAAGAGTCAATCATCAACAATAATAGACAGTAAATAAACATTTCCACTTCATTTTTTGGAACTCTGTGCTTTATTAAATATTTATAGAGCAGCTGTTGGAAAAGTAGTTCTTAGACAATTATGTTGTAATAAAAATTACAAATATCTGGAAGCATATTAAAATTCCTTTAAAATCCCTTGGAATGAGGTTATTCCATTCATAAAATTTTTTCCTGAAATACGCAAGGCTATTTATACTACCAATAGCAATTGAGTCTTTAAATTATACTTTTCAGCGAAATCTTAAAACACGGCTTTCATTCCCAATTAATGAATCCGAAGCTTTTGCAAGAACCGAAGAATAATACTTTAATAAAAATCTCTCTACTCATAGTCCTTAAACGGAATATCGATGCGTGAGAATTCTATGTTTTCTTTGTCTCTGTATACATAAAGAATATTTATTTTCATAACTTTAAACGCAGCCATATCAGGATTAGACTTTAAGCCGTTAACGATATTAGGTCTCATAAGCTCGTTAAATTCTTCAGCATCGAGATCTTCTGCCGAGTGGTTTACCAGCGTTAAATAATAAGCAAAAGTGTTTCCGGGGTGCGCCATTGTTGTGTCCAGCCTTGTTTCGGAATCAAGCATCATTGGGAGCGTTTCGTTCATCTGGCTTGCCATTTCTACCAATGCTCTATCCATTATACTGCTTGCAAACTTTCCGCAGGAAAAAAAACCTAATACTAAACAGGTAATTAGAGCCAGCTTAAAAAATATTTTTATTGTTTTCATTTAAAACCTCTTTATTTCTTATTTCTTTAATTTAACCCGCATAATACGCAAGTCTACTGATACTTCTGCGATATTTCTTTAAACTTTTCGTTTATTTCTACAACAGCATCAGCAATAATAGGATCAAACTGCGTACCCCGCCCTTCTACAATAATTTTAAGCGCGTCATCGTACGGCATTGCAGATTTATAAACACGGGCGCATACCAGAGCATCGTAAACATCGGCTAACGCCGCAAGACGCGCAGTTAGCGGAATTTCGGTTTCCTTTAACTGACGCGGATAACCTTTACCGTCCCAGCGTTCGTGATGACCGTAACAAATATCTTCGCAGTGTTTTAAGTACAGCGACGATTTTACATCTCCAAGTTCGTGAATAATTTCCATACCGCGCGTTGTATGTGTCTTCATTATATCATATTCATCAGGATCGAGCTTGCCCGGTTTTAAAAGAATCTTATCAGGTATCGCTATTTTACCGACATCGTGAAGCGCCATAGACTTCATTATAATGTCTGGATTTAGATTCTGCAGTTCTTCGCTGTAAACAGAATTAGTTTCTATAAGATAATCAGTCAACGCTTTTACAAACAACTGTGTTCTTTTTACATGTTCGCCGGATTCCAAATCCCGGTGTTCAATTACGTTTGCAAGTCCGCGCAGAGCGTTTTCTAAAGTGTTTGTTGCCTCTGCAGTTTTTTCTGCAACCATTTCTTCGAGATTATCGCTGTAATTCTTTAATTGTATCTGATTGCGTACTCTGAGTTTTACGATTTCGGGATGAAACGGTTTATTAATAAAGTCAACCGCGCCTGCTTCGAGCAGTTCGCTTTCTGATTCGTTTTCTACAGTAATAAAAATTACCGGTATTCTCTTAAAAGTGCTGTCTGTTCTTAGAATTTCGAACAGCTGCTTTCCGTCCATCTGAGGCATTATCACGTCTAATAGAATAATTTTTGGCAGCTGTTCCGCGGACTGGAGTTTTTCCAGCGCTTCCTTGCCGTTAGATGCGGTAATTACGTTATAATCACCTTTTAATATTTCCTCAAGAATTAAGACATTGGTATCAACATCATCAACTACCAATACAGTCTGGTTTCTATCAAGCATATTCCGAAACAACCTTATCAATTTCTAACAATGTTTTTTTATAAACATCATTTACCAGCGCCAGCTGTCCGTCTTTAACTGAGCCGGCTTTTATCTGGGCTTCTAATTCCACACATTGCTTATAAAGTTCAATAAGCGATAAATTTGCCGTAAGTCCTTTTAATGTGTGAGCAGCAGTCTGGGCTTCTTCCATGTTTCCGGCGGAAAGCGCGCTTTCGATCTTGCCTAATGTCTGATCTTCTTTGAACTTAACAAGCAATTTTACAAAAAGCTTGGTGTTGTTCATTACTCTCTTTGCGCCGTCATCAACATCAATGTAAATTACTTCATCTGCCATAACAATCCTCTATAGTTATAGTTTAATACTATCTCTCACGATATATAATCCGGCCTCTGCTTAAATCATACGGAGAAAGCGCGACTCTAACCCGGTCTCCGGGAACTATACGAATATAATGCTTGCGCATTTTACCGGACAAATGAGCCAGTATTAAATGCCCGTTTTGGTTATCCAGCTCTACCCGGAACATAGTATTTGGGAGAGCTTCCCTTACAATGCCTTCTACTTCTATCGCTTCTTCTTTAGCCACATTTACTCCTTACGGCATGTTATAATAAAAAACCCCTTTATGTCAATTGTGACTATGTGGTAGAATACAATATGCACTACTATAGTACGAGAAATAAAAACGAAAAAGTGAACTTTGCCGCAGCTGCGCTTACTGGTCTTGCTCCTGACGGCGGACTTTATGTGCCCGAAGAAATCCCCGGATATACGCCGGCAGTACTGTCTGCGCTCGCCTCGATGGATTTCTGCAATACGGCATTAGAAACTATTAAACCATACGTAAAGGGCGAAATATCGGACAATGAATTATCCAATATCATTACATCGGCTTTTACTTTTACCGCTCCGTTAATACCTGTTATGGATCGATATACATCCGAACTTTTTCATGGACCGACTGCCGCATTTAAGGATTTTGGAGCCCGTTTTATGGCAAGGGCTTTTTCGTACCTGCGCAGGGGAGAAGACCGGCCGTTAAGAATACTTGTGGCGACTTCCGGCGATACAGGCGGCGCAGTTGCAGATGGTTTTTATAATGTGCCGGGAATACTTGTTACCGTGCTTTACCCCAAAGGAAGGGTAACGCCGCTGCAGGAAAAACAAATCGCAGGTCTCGGCAAAAATATTTCTGCGCTGGCGGTAGAAGGCAGTTTTGATGATTGTCAGGCTCTTGTAAAGACAGCTCTTAAAGACAGCGAACTAAATAAACGCACCGCTTTGTCATCTGCAAATTCTATAAACATAAGCCGCCTTATTCCGCAGGCTGTTTATTATTCTTCAACTGCGGCAAAGGCATATGCAGGTTTTTTTGATCCTGACGGCGAAGCGACTCCGCGCACTAATAAATCAGCGCATTCCAATTCTCCTGCTTCGCAAAAACCTGTAATTTTATGCGTACCATCCGGAAATTTCGGCAATTTAACAGCGGGCCTTTATGCAATGAAAATGGGCGCGCCGATAAAGCAGTTTATAGCGGCAACAAATATAAATAAAACAGTTCCCGATTATCTAAACTCAGGCGAATATCTTGCGCGGATTTCGCAGGCTACTATTTCTAACGCAATGGATGTCGGCGCGCCAAGTAACTTTGAGCGTATGTCAGCGCATTTTTCGTTAGAAGAAATGCGCCGTATTATATTAGGTATTGCTGTGTCAGATGAGGAAACAAGAGAAACAATTGTCCGCATATATGAGCAGGCGGGTTATTATCTTGATCCTCACAGCGCAGTCGGCTGGAAAGGATTAGACAAACTCCGCGCAGAAAATAAAATAACAGATGAAACATCCTGCATACTCTGCACTGCTCATCCCGCAAAGTTCTCCGAAATTGTCGAACCCTTAGTAGGAGCTGTTCCTGTACCCGCTTCGCTCAAATGCGCTATGGAAAGAACAATAGAAGCAAAAACAATTCCTGCGGATGCGACAGCATTAATTGAGGTGCTATCTGAAAACATTTAGATATTTTTTTATTTGTTTCTTTCTATTCTTTTTATTACTCAATGTTTCATTTGCGTGCGATCTTCCCGGACATTTTAAATTTGACGTCTCCAACAGCGAAGAAGAAATATTATACTCAGGCTGTTATGACGCAATTAATTTAGGACCTCACATAATCGAATATATTCTTACAAAAGAACGAGCAGAAGCGACAGGTATAAGACGCCCCTCCGCTTCGTTCACCCAAAACAGGGACGGCGGAGCTTTACAGCGGCTGCTTACACAACATGGCTACTCTCTGCCGCTTCACAGGGACTTTACCAATTCGGGGTATGACAGAGGGCACATGGCTCCCAATGCTGATTTTAATGACACCAGCGAAAACGCTCTATTAACATTTTTTATTGCAAATGTATGGCCGCAGACGCCTCAGGTTAACAGGGTTGAATGGCTTAGAACAGAAACAGAAACAAGAAGGCTTGCTTCCGAATATCAACATATAAGAGTAATAATTATCGTAGACGAGTTTAGCGAAGAGAGAGTAGGAAATATCAGAGTACCTTCTTCTTTTAAAAGACGTGTTTATGATTTATATTCCGGCGATCTGATTTATGAAATTAACATTAATCAGTGATTCCTGCTGCGACAAATAATAAAGATAATCTGACAGCTTGTTTAAATATTCGCCTGATTTTTTGCACAAAGCGTTTTCTTCATGAACTGCCGTATACATTCTTTCTGTTCTTCTCGCTACAGTTCTTGCTATCTGAATCTGCGCTTCTATAATATTTTTCCCCGGCATTACAAATCTTTTCTGTTTAGGAATATTATTAACAAGTCTTGCTGTTTCTTTTTCTAAATCGACAATTTCTCTTTCGTTTAAATAATAATCTTTGTTTTCGGTATCAGATGCATGCGACATAATCTTCATTAAGTTTCTTTGAATCCTCTCAATAAATTGACAGGCATTCTGCCACGAAAACTGCCATGCGTCTTCGTTTGCGAGAATTGCTCTCACAAGCCCTAAATGAGCGTTAAGTTCATCGGCTTCGCCGATAAAATGAATCAATGTACTGTTCTTAGAAACAGTTCTGCCGATTAAATCCGATGTAACCATCATTATCACCTTTGTACAGTATCCGTAGTTTCTTTTAGAATCTGCGTATTCTTTTTATTTTCTACCATTACTTCTTTTATTGTTTGGATAGAATCTGTAATAGTTTTTTCATTTTTAACCTGCGATCTTATCATGCTGGAAACAAGCTTAAAGAATTCATGTATCTTTGATAATGAATCGATAAATTCTTTGTTTTCTTTTTCTTCCGCTTCTGCGATTTCCTGAATATTACCGGTATTTATCAGCAGTTCTTTCATTCCGGCTCTAATAGCCTCTGATTCACCCTGCTGTTTTTTCATATTTGCAGTTATGTTCTCAATCATTTTAGAAGATTTTTCTGAGTTCTCAATAATCGTAAGAAGCCTTTCTGTTACTTTGTTAGAAAGATCTATTCCTTCTTTTACAGTCTCCATCATGCCTTTAATGTTAGAAAAACTTTCTGTTAATGTAGCTCTGGATTTTTCCGCAAGCTGCCTTATTTCTACAGCTACAACATTAAAACCTTTCCCTGTATTTCCCGCGCGCGCAGCTTCTATAGACGCGTTAAAAGAAAGCATATTTGTTTTTTCTGATATGTCATCCATTGCTTCTAAAAGTTTGCTTAAAAACGCCGAGTTCTCAGAAATTAATTCCATATTCTTTTTTGATTCAATTACGAGCTCTTTGCTTTCTACTGCCAGCGAAGCAAGCTGGTTTGCGTATTCGCTTGTTTTTACAGAATCGCCGGTCATAATATTAATGTCGTCATTCATCTCTGACATTATTTTATTTGTCTGTTCTACTACGGATATCTGACCCTTAATGGCTTTTGGAATCTTATCAACAGAATCCGTTACTCTATCTGACACCCTTGTAATCATGTCATTAATCAGTTCAAACTTAGATAAAACCGTATCGTCAAGCTGCCTGTTGTTTTCGGTGTATTCTGTCATAATATTTATTGCGCTTGCAATGCTGGTATCCAATTTTTGGTTAGAAACGCCGGAACGCCTTGTTACTCTGAGAATATTATCAAGCAGCATTCCAAGCGATTCATTTTTTTCTTCGATCTCTGCCGAAATCTTATGAGATTTTTTATATAGCTCCGCTTCTTCCACAAGAAGAATCGCGTACGAAACAATTACAAGAAACAGGAAGGCATAAGGCGCAAACCAGAACATCGGCTGTATACCGTTTGCAAGCGCGCCCATGTCCCTAAGGCTTGCGGCAACTACAATCAATGTTGCAAGCAGAAGCGGAATAAACTTAGTATTTTTCTTAATAATAATTGTTCCAAGCGAGATCAAAATACAAATTACAAGAATCGGCGTTAAATAGATATCCGCCATTAAACCAAACGCAATATTAATAGTTTCCTTGTCAGGCTGAACAGCCACATAGCCGGCAGAACCAAGGCTGAAAAGAAGGATAAAAATTATAAGTATTTTTTTGAATCTTACAAGTAAATCAGACGACTCTATTATAAACAGCGAATAAAAACCAAGGCACAGCATTTGGAAACATCTGGTAGCAATTACAAGATATATATAGTAATTTGTATCAAACGAAAAACCTATATTAGAGTATGCCAGCACAAACGAAACAGAAAAAAGCGAAAATAAAACATATCGTTTATCTTTGCATCCTCTCGCAAAAAATACAAAGAAATGATAAATAGCGATTAGTACGGCAAGAAACTGCGCGGCAAGCACCAAATAAACATTTAAAAGATTTTTTAAAAATACTTTTAGTTCATTTTGTTTGTATTCTGCAATTTCAAGCTCCGGCAATGCGCTGTCTTCGTACTGCGGAAACACTTCTATTACGAGCGTGTTTTCTCCGTTAAAATTAATTAATCCCGGGCCCAAAGGCACATGAGAAGCCAATACTTCTCCCGTACTGTAAACTCCGTCAAATTCCTTAACTAAGCCTTTTTTATAAACAATGACATTATTAATATAAATAATAACCGGCATGTCAAACGCCCCGATATATAACGAAAGATTTTCTTCCGCCGGATCCCTTACCCTGCCGTCTACTTCATCCTGGCCAATAAAAAAATTGGTCTTAAAAATATGATAATTATTGCCGCCGCTTCCTGTTCCCGGCAGCCTGTCTCCATGATACGGCACAAAACCTGTGTTGCCGGAAAACACAGCTAGTTTTTCGGCATAATCAGTACTGGCGGCTTTTCCCGAATAGATAAGAAAATTCCCAAGCCTGACTTGGTTCCTTCCGGAAATATATGTATTTTGGGCAAAAATCTGACTGCTTAAAGGGAGCAGAATAAAAAACAATAAAAAAAGTTTCCGGAACTCCATTAATCTACCTCTATATATACCTATTATACTAAATTTTGAATAAAAAAGCAAAGTTATTACGGGCTTGACAATCATAAAAACCCTGTGTAATTATGGAATTTGAATGAAAGAAGCTGCTTTTATTATATTACCGGTCATAATGGTATGCACAAACCTTATAATAATGCTGTTAAGCCTGCCAAGGAAAAAGCCGCTTTCTTTTATACTTCTTGCCTGCGGCGCAATGATTGCGGTTAACGCAATAGCTGACATTTTTATCGCAAAACACGGCTTTTCCGAAACTGCGCGCAATTTCCTGTTTCTGCGCACATTACCGTATCTGCCGCTGATTATATGGCTGTTTAACGGATTTATTTTTCAGAAGATGTTTGCGTTTTTTATGCAGATTACCCTTACTTCCATGCTAAATATAGTGATAGGAACGCTTGTAATCGGTTTTATGCAGTACGGCGAACAAGTCTATTTTTTATCATTAATGATTATTTCTTTTATTGTGTTTTTTGTATATGTAATACTGGTATGGCGTTTTGGGCGCCAGCTTCTGGAAAGACTTTTTGCGTACGGGCATTCTAAGGAATGGGCATTGTATTCATTAAGCGCGGCTATTACATTTTTTATTTTAGAAATTATCAGCAGGCTGTTTTTCGGCAATATTTATAATCTGCCGGCGGCGCTTATTATTCTTTTATTTGTTCTATGGAGCTTTATAATTTTATGTTTTGCAATTATTAATACGCACGAAAAAACAAAAAAACAGTACGAAGCCGAATTTGCGCGTGATATTATTTCTTCCGGGCGTGAACATTATCAAAAAATGAACGAAATAAACGAAACTCTGCGGATAATGCGCCACGATTACAAATATCATCTAAATACAATAAGCGAACTATTAAACTCTGGTAATAAAAGCGATATCGAAAGTTATTTGGCGGATATTCAAAATCAATTATCAGAAAAAGTACTTTATTTTTATTGTTCCAATACAGTAATAAACGCGCTGCTTGTAAGTTATTCCGAACGATGTATCAAACAAAATACAAAATATTCTGTTAATATATCAATGCCTCAGACCATAACAGTCCCTAACTATGAAATGTGCATTATTCTCGGCAACCTTTTAGAAAACGCTCTTAATGCATGCCAGAACATAGAAACAAACCGCTTTATTGAACTTGCAATAAAAACTCAAGGAGAACATCTCGCTGTTATGGTAAAAAACAGCTTTAACGGAATAGTAACAGAAACCGAAGGCAGCCTTATAAGCCCAAAGAAAGGCGGCGGTTTTGGTCTTAGAAGCGTTAAAGCAGTATCATCCCGTTACAACGGAGAACTTATAATAGAATGGGATAGTAAAACATTTACAGCTTATGTAATGATATGATATACTTGTTCTATGAACGTACTGGTCTGCGATGATTTAAAAGATGATGCGGACAAAATTGCCGCTATAATAAAAGCTTCGCCTTTAAATGTAAAAGCTGTCAGCTTTTCGTCTGCATCGGAAGTATTAAATTATTTTAAAAGCGGCGCGGCAGTAGACGCTTGCTTTTTGGACATAGTAATGCCGGAAACAAACGGCGTTACTCTCGCGGAAAAACTGCGCGAAAGCGGCTACAAAGGCGAAATAGTTTTTATTACAACTTCTAATGATTATGCATGCGAATCTTACCGCGTAAATGCTTTTGATTACCTATTAAAACCCGCCGCGCCGAAAGCAGTAGAGAATGTCCTCGAGACATTAAAAGAAACAAAGAATAAAATAGACAACAAAGGATTAACGGTAAAAACAAAAGCTGCCGCAAAATTTATAAAATTCTGCGATATTTCGTATGCCGAAGCTGACGGACATTCTGTGCATATCCGCAAAAAAGACGGCGAAAATATAAAAACATATTCTACTTTTACAGAAATAACGCAAAAACTTTTAGAAGATAAAAGATTTGTTCAGAGCCATCGTTCGTTTATACTTAATATGAGCGATATCGAAACAGTAAAATCAAGAGAAATTACAATGAGAAGCGGCTCCAGAGTTCCTATATCCCGCGGATTCTCGCAGGTAAAGAATGAAATGTTAAAGTGGCTGTTCGGCTAAATTATCCGCTTAAGAATTAAAACGCTTTATTCAAAGCGTATTCGGCGAATCCAGCCAGACAGGAAGCTGCATATTTGCATTTATATAACCCTGACGGCGTTTTTTTACTGTTATCTCCAATAGAGCATAACCTTCATTTTCCATTAAGCGTAAACGATTAATAGAAATTGGATCATCAACAGAAATACCGGCTTCATCCGCAATCGAACCGCGCACAATCCTGTTTACTCTAAAATTTTCCGAGAACAAACTGCTTTGTACAGGCGTTAAAACCATGCCAAAAAGAGGAGTAACAATTCTGTCCCGCCTGTCAATTCTTGCCGCATCCAAAAGGGGAAGATCGGGGCGCGAAACTGTCATTAAAACATATTTTTTTACTTCTCCGTCAGCGTCAACAGTTTCCAGCGCTACAAGCTCTCCGGGACCGCAGCCAAACATTGCATTTTGCAGAGCAGGAATAATTCCTCCCTGAGGAGCGGTTACAGCTCTTCCGTTTACTGTTCTTATTACAGAGCCTTCGTTTATTTTTTGCATAGCGGCTGGAGTATTAGGAGCAGTATAAATAATTTCCGCTCCGCTGAATGTTTCGCATAACGTAACGCCGAGCCATGGACGCTGTGCCCTGCCGCCTTTTATCATTGCAGGAAGAGCAGCGGCAAGCGTTTCTGCGGGAACCGCAAAGTTTAAACCCTGGTGCTGCATATAACCTGCAAAAATAACTCCAACAAGCCGCCCTTCACTGTCAATTAAAGGACCGCCGGAGTTTCCTTGATTAACTGCGGCGTCAATTTGGTACACGTCGCCGATTTGCAAAAAACGCCTGCCAAGCGCAGAAACAATTCCTGATGTCACGGTTTTTTGCAGTCCCGCAGGAGAACCAATTGCAAGCACTGTATCGCCTACACGCGGTATTACGCGATCAACAAGCGAAAAAACATATTCGGTATCTATTTCTGTTTTAATCAATGCAAGATCGAGAGCCTTATCCCAGCCGATAACACGCGCCGGAATACGCGGACTTGTCGAATCTCCCATGCGGATAAACATCCGCGAGTGTCCTCTGTGTCTTGGATCAACTTCGCTTGCTATAACATGATAATTTGTAATTAATAAACCAGACGCGTCAATAAAAAACGCAGACCCCATAACCCTGTCAGGTATCCCAACTCCTCTTTCGACCCTAATACCCCTGTCTACAATAACAGTTGCAACGCCGTTAATCATATCAGAAAAAGAATCTCTGCCTTGAGCGTATTCGCGCAAATTAGCAGGGATGTTTCTGCTTCTGTCAGCGGCTTGAGCGGCGGCAAAAAAGAAAGCAGATGAGCGGCGCTGTCTTGCTTCTACAGCTTTTTCTAAAAATAAAAGCGCACTTGCAAAATCCATCGGCTTTATTTCGTTGGAACGGAAAGCCGCCAAAAACGCGCTTAAGTTATCGCCTTCTTCCAGTTTTTTCTTTGCATAAGAGAGTAAAAATTCGCTTTCTTTTCCTGCATGCGCGTTTGTTAAACCGGCGCTTGCAATAGATCTGCCAAGCGAAGCTGCGTCATCCCAGCGCTGTTCTTCTATCGCTTTTTCCTGCATTGCAAATAAATTTGCCGCCGCGATTTTTTCTAAATCCGCAAGCTGCTGCCAGTCTTCGACTTCTGATTCGGTACCTGCATAAATTTCTTTGTATGTAAAAATCATCCCAAGCGCGGCAACAGGGTTATCGCTTAGCTGGTTTTCTATATCACTTAAACGAATAGCGCTTGTAGTACGCTGAGGCGGCGCTTCGGCTTCATTTGAATTTAAGGTTCTGCAGCCAAAAAATATTAATAATAGACCGAGTAGTATAATTGCTTTTTTCATCTATTGATTCCTGTGATTTCTGGTTTCTGTACGAATCATTTCTCCGCTTCCATCCATATCAAAATAATAAACAACCGAACCGTCTTCAAGATACACTTCCATTGTTTTATGCCGCCCGTCTCCTCTCCAGTCGCTCTCAGAAGAAGCAATTAAACTGCGGTAATTCAATATATCTTCCCAATTGCTAACCTGCGGCGGCTGGCGAAAACGCCTGATTGTTTCCATTCTGCCGTCAAGATCAAGGTCTATATGCTGAATTACAGGAAGCCCGCGTTCAAACTCTGTAACAGATACCTGCCGCCCGTTTAGATGTTCAACAGTCTGAAGTATCACTCCCCTGTTCATAAAAAACGTTTCCATAGCGCCGTCAATTTCCGGGCTGGGCCGCGTGTAACTCGAACAAAAAGATAAAAGCGACCGGCGGGTCATTTCTATATATTGCTGTGCAGGCACCGGATAAGGAAGACCTGTCAGCCTATTGCTTCCGCCGAGGGTAGTAAAAACAACAGGCGCATACTGAAAAACAGCGGGACCAAATTTAAAATGTTCGTCTATCTTATCATCCGGCAGATTCCCTATTAATACTTCTGCCGCAGAAGGATAACGCTCCCAAAATAAAAACGCTAATGTTTCCTGACCGGCAATCTGGACCAAAGCACCGGCAGGCGCGCCGTCGCCCATCGTTATATGCAAATCAAAAACATTTGTTTGTCTTCTGTCTAGTTCGAAATATTCAATAATGCCGTCTTTATATTTTGTACGGCTGTCTATAAACCCGTCAGAATCATCGTCAGATAAAATATAACCTGTAAAAGAAAGCAGTTTGCGCGTAAAATATTCCCTGCCTTCTTCGCTTCTTAATAAATTATAAACTTCTGAAATAATATTTTTATCGATTTTGATATCTTCTGCGCCGGGTAAACTTGCAAACAATTCATCCGCCGCTTCTATATCACCTAACAGCCCGAGATTTAAAGCCGGAGCAATGGAACCGGCAGACGGATGATTACCGCTGTTTCTGTAGGACAATAAAAGACGGCGCGCCGCTTGTAAATCCCTCATAAAAGGCGCTGCCATCCATGCAAGTTCTGTGTCCTGCTCCAATAAAAAAGGAAGCCTGTGGAGAGCTAGTTCCATTATGTTTACATCACTAGAAGGAAGCTCGGAAGGCTGAGGTCTCCTGTTAATGTCTCTTGCATATTCAAAGAAAATACGCAAAGGACGCGGATCACGTGGGAACCTGTCCATCGCAGAAAGCACTTCGCTGCGGAAATGCGCTAATGCTCCATGGTCGTTTTTTCCTATGCTCCTTAAGCATAAAAGACGCTGCATTGCGATTTCTGTTCTTATATACGCATTACCCGCAAATTCACTGCGGTTCATTATATTGTCAAGATAATTTAGCGCTTCATGATAATTTCGCATGGCGATAAGTTGTCTTGCTTTAAAAAGCACAGCTAAACCTTCGTTATAAATAACCCAGCGGTTTGTTTGAATGCCTTTATCTAAATTTTCGATTATTTTAGTTCTGTCTACAGAAAACCTTTCTTGAATAACCGCAAGTTCATAAGAAATGTCTGACGAAACATGCGCGTAATCTGCGGCTCTTTCCAGCGCAATACGCGCCTGATCAAAATCGCCCGCCTGAATCCATATGTTTATGCGTTCAAGATATTGCCGTGCAATTGCCGCATCATCAGCAAAAGCATTTACATTAAGAAGAAAGAGAATTATAAACAAAGACTTCACACAGCGGCACAGAGACACAAAGGACACAGGGAAAAATAAAAAATAATTACAAATATTTTTTTTAGTCATACTAATTCCTCTTTTTGCGGAAAGCCGATAATTTCGCGCACTTCGTTATCGATCAAAGTCTCGCGCGCCAACAGAGCGTCTGCAAGTTTTTCCAGAGCGTCTTTATTATCCCCTATTATTTTAGAGGCATTATTTCTCGCTCTGTCCAAAATATCCCTGACTGCAATATCAATGCGCTGTGCAGTATCATCCGAATAATCTTTGTGGCGCGCAATTTCTTTACCGATAAAAATCGGTTCGTCTTCCTGTCCGTAAGCAACAGGACCAATTTCATCTGACATACCCCATTCGCAGACCATGTTACGCGCCATCTCTGTAGCGTGCTGAATATCATTTTTTGATCCTGTTGTTG
The DNA here is from genome assembly GCA_009784935.1 of Treponema sp. GTDB lineage: Bacteria > Spirochaetota > Spirochaetia > Treponematales > Breznakiellaceae > WQXQ01. Next base: position 44,882 of record WQXI01000010.1, on the reverse strand, counting down.
TCTCATTAAAAAATAATTTTTCTGCAAGCCAGCCGCCGTACAAAATACCGATTCGATCTTCTATCCAGCCTCTTGAGCGGTTGTAACTGTCTTCTTCCGGAAGCGAAAGCGCGGCGCCCAATGCTCTCCCGTGCGGAACAATCGTAACTTTATGCAGCGGATCTGCGTTCTTGAGAAAATAATGAAGCAGCGCATGCCCTGCTTCATGCACAGCAGTCATACGGCGTTCTTTATCAGAAACAACAAGTGTCCTTCGCGCGACACCCATTAATACTTTATCTCTTGCTTCTTCAAAATTGGACATTTTAACTTCGCTGTTATCTTTACGCGCCGCAAAAAGCGCGGCTTCGTTTACAAGGTTTGCAATATCGGCGCCGCTCATTCCCGGAGTAGAACGCGCGACACAGGCGAGATCAACTTCTTTGTCCAGCGGAATTTTTGCGCTGTGAGCCTGCAAAATCGCTTCCCTTTCTTTTATGTCCGGCATAGAAATAACAACCTGACGGTCAAATCTGCCGGGACGCAGAAGAGCCGGATCTAAAACATCATGACGGTTTGTCGCGGCAAGAATAATAATTCCCTCTTTAGAATCAAAACCGTCCATTTCGACCAACAGCTGATTCAAAGTCTGCTCACGTTCATCGTGGCCGCCGCCGTATCCTGCGCCGCGCGTGCGTCCCACTGCGTCTAATTCATCAATAAAAATAATACAAGGCGCATGCTTACGTCCCTGATCAAAAAGATCCCTTACGCGGCTTGCTCCAACACCGACAAACATTTCGACAAAGTCAGAACCGGACATATGAAAAAAAGCGACGCCTGCTTCGCCGGCAACAGAACGCGCCATAAGAGTTTTGCCTGTACCAGGTAAACCGACAAGAAGAACGCCTTTGGGAATACGCGCTCCCATCTTTGTGTACTTTTGCGGATTCTTTAAAAACTCAACAACTTCACTTAGTTCGTATTTAGCGTCCTTCTGACCTGCTACATCGGCAAAGCTGACCTTCTTTCCTTCGTCATGATAACGCCTTGCTTTGCTCTTGCCAAAATTAAAGTTCCTCATTCCCATGCCCTGCATGTTCCTGAACATAATAAACATAATTAATAAAACAAAAAGCCACGGCAGCATGCCTGCAAAAATCCGCGAAAAAGTCATCTTTGTCGGAGCCCCGGAAACAATTACATTTTTTTCCGCAAGCAGTGATAAAAGACCGGGGTCATTGTAAGGAATAATCGTTCTGTATTTTACAGAGTCGCTTGCGGATGAACCCCTAAGGATAATATCGATTGTATCTACCGAATCGTTTTTGCTGATTGTAACAGAAGCTATCTGGTTTTGGTCTATAAAACGAAGGAACTCAGAATATGAAATATTAATAACAGAGGTATTATCCCCTCTAAAAAAGTACGCGATAAAAATTACAGTTAGTAAAGCAATAAAAACAAACGTAAAACCGCTTGGTCTACGCTGCGGATCAGCTCCTCTGTCAGGTAATTTGTTATTCGGGTTAAACATATAACAAAATTATATGCCAAATTTGGGGCAAATACTAGATCAAACGCGATATTCCGCTCTCAAAGCAATTGTTTTGCGCCTGAGAAATCAATATCCTATCGTTTTGCCGTTTTACTGTCACTAAACCTAAATCTGCGCTGTTAATAAGTCCGAGACAGAACTTTCTTACAACGGAGCGTCTGATGGATTTATTGGAAGGAGAATCACACAGGGTATTAATAGCCTGAAAAATCGCCTCTTCCCGGATAATTACCGGCTGAGAGAAGAAATCTTTTTTTACCACAGAGGACACGGAGTGACACGGAGAACAATGAGTCTTTTCCCATTTGATTCTTTTTTGAGCTTCGGCAGCGATAAAATGAGCTGCAAGAGTCTGCGTTTGCGCCATGGCATTAACGCCCTTTTTCCACGAAGAAAAATTATCGTTTAAAAACGGCACCAGTAAGTTTCGGATACGGTTGCGCAAAAACTGGTTATCAGCGTTTGTCGAATCCTCGCGCCAGGCGATATTTTTTTCTTTAAGAAAACTGATTACATCTTTGCGCGTTGATTCTAATAGGGGACGCAGTATCCTGCCGGATTGAAACGGCATAGCGGCAAGCCCCGCGGGACCTGAACCGCGCAAAACGCGCATTAATACGGTTTCCAGCAAATCGTCTTTTGTGTGCGCTAATAGTATAAAAACTGCTTTGGCTTTTATAGCTTCTATGCGTTTTGCTTCTTTAAAAAGCGCTCTCCGCCGAAAGTGCCGGGCGGCGGCTTCTATTCCTATGCCTTTTTGTTTTGAATAGTCTGATACTCTACCCGGCGGAATACTTTTAATGCGGCATTTAATTCCGTTTTTTTGGCAAAAATCAAAAACAAAATCCGCATCGCCTCTGCTTTCCTCCGCCTGACGGATACCGTGGTCAACGGTGAGGCAATAAAGATCAAATCTGTCTTTGGCTTCTAAGAGAACGGACAACATCGCCATAGAATCCGCGCCGCCGGAGACGGCAAGGAGCAATGGAGCGCCATGATAAAACTCGTTTAAAATTGAGAAAACTCTGTCTTTTAGCTCGTCTGCCTGCGGCACTATTTCTTTTCTGGCGCAGCCTTTTTATCAGCAGGCGCGGCGGCGGCAGCAGCGGCAGGAGCGCCCGCAGCAGGCGCGGCGGCAGCGGCGGCTTCTGCGGCGGCAGGTGCGGCAGCTTCGGCTTTGGCGAATTTAACAAGAGCGACAGTTTGATCAGGGTTAGAAAGAAGCTTTACGCCCTTAGCAAGAGGAATATCCCTAACATGCAAGGACTGGTTAGCCTTAAGATTAGAAATGTCAATTTCGATTCTTTCCGGAAGATCAACAGGAAGACATTCGATTTCGATCTCATGCAGAGGTGTTTCCAGCATACCGCCTTCGCGCACACCAATAGGGTTTCCCTGAAAAACGAGAGAAACTCTGGCGCGCAGAGCGACGCCGCTTTCTACTTCGTAGAAATCTATATGAAGAATATTACCGTCAATAATATTCCTGTGAGTATCCTTTACAAAAGCCTCGTATGATTTGTCTTCTACTTCGACCTTTACGATTGTACTTTCGGAGATTCCTTTAGTACCTTTTAAAAATTCTGAAGAATCCAGATCGATAGAGACAGATTTACCCGCTCTTCCGTAGATTACTGCAGGAATTCTCCCGCTCTTTCTCATACGGCGGGATTCGGCAGAACCATATTTCTGGCGATTTTTTGCTTTTAACACTACTTTGCCCATATATACCTCAACAATAAATTACTGGGATTGTCCCATATTTGGGACGACAGGATTCGAACCTGTGAATACCGGAACCAAAACCCGGTGGCTTACCGCTTGCCGACGTCCCAATCCTTGGAAAAAGCATACCAAAAGCATGGGAAAGAATCAATAGAGTTTTAGAATATCAAGCGAATAACTTTTTTCCTAAAGAGACGGTTATTCATCCATATCGCCGGCTGAGGCTTCTGTAACATCACCGGATTCATATTTTTCTAGGATTCGCTTCTGCAGTTCTGCCCTAAATTCGGGATGAATGGGATGAGCAACGTCTTTATATTCTCCGGCACGGGTCTTTCGGCTTGGCATAGCTATGAAAACGCCGGTTTTACCCTCAATGATTTTTATATTATGAACAACAAAGCAATCATCAAATGTAACCGTTACATAGGCTTTCGGCTTGCCGCCGCTAGTCACCTTACGGACCCTAATATCAGTAATTTCCATGGCACTCTCCTTTGAGGTCCTAATGTTATACTTAACACCCTAAAAGTGCTAAGCCCGATTTAGTTTACATTGTACTATTGATTTGTCACGAAATCAAGTGAAAAAGTTGCTTTTTATTTGCGGATTTTTCATTCTGCGGGTTTTTATATTGGTTTTGTTAAAAATTATTACTCACAATGAGAGAAAATGAGAGGATTTGTTATTTTACGAACAAAAGGTCTCTACCCGGCGCGGTCAGTGTCAAACGGCTGTCATTTATCCTGAATGAATAATTTTCGTGAGGCGTTTGAGAGGGAGCCCATCTGAGAGCGAAATAATCCGTACATCTATAAAGGTCATTTATGGTTACCGATCTGTCAGAAACAATAAAGTTACCCGTTGCAGTGGGGATCCCGTTCTGCAGTTTTAGCAGAAAATTCCTTCCGCCAAAGACATATTCGACCCTATCGCCGTTTTCCCTGCGCCAAAGACCTTCTAATTCTGTCAGTTCCTGCCTTACAAATGTCGGAGAAAGCCCGCGGATATAATTTACGATTGTTAATCTGTTCTCTGACGGCTTACTGTAATTATGAGTTATGCTGCTTGGACGCATTGAGTCCAAAAACGAGATACTAATGGCAGTTTCGGTTATTGTATAATTAAAAGGCCTGTAGGTAAGTGAAAAGTTGGAAACTTGATTAAGGTTTATTTCACAGCCTGTTCCGTCGGAACGATACTGAAAAATTACCATAGAACGATGATCGCCCAAAAACCATGTGCCGGTTACATTTGTATCCGGTATAACTTCTGCCGGTTTTGGTTCTTCTACAGGAAGCGGCTTAGTCTTACAGCCAAAAATAACCAATACAAATAAAGCAATACAAACCAGTTTTAAATATCTACCTGCCATTTTTTTCTCCTACTAATTTATCGGCAGATAGGGGCGCACTCCTTCACAAAAGGCCATTTTCCTTTTAAGGCATTTGCGGTTTCATTCGCTTCTTTTTTATCTTTAAAGACCCCAAAACAGGTTGAACCTGCACCGGAAAGGCAAGCGTACTGCGCTCCGTCAGCCTCAAGCTGGGAGATGATTTTCTTATACACTCCGCCTTCTTTTTTATCCAGCACCTCAAGGAAATCATTGCCAAAAGAGTTCACGGAGGAAATATCTTTAATTAAACCTCTGTGCCTTTGTGTCTCCGTGTGAGGCTCTTCCCCGTATCCTTCTTTCCTCTGTGCCTCTGTGTGAACTCTTCTGTGTTGATCCAATAGCCGAAAGGCTTCGGCAGTACTGCTCGAAAAACCGGGGTTAACCAGCACTAAAGACGACTTTGCCAAATCCAGCGAATTTAGCGGCTCTATATGCTCCCCCCTGCCTGTAACAAGAGCGGCTGGAATTTCATGTATAAAAAAGGGGACATCACTCCCCAGAGAAGCTGCCATGTCTAAAAGAACATCTTTTTTTAGGGGGGAGCCGCAAATCTTATTTAAAGCCAAAAGCGCTGCCCCTGCATTAGAAGAGCCGCCTCCCAGACCGCCGCCGATGGGGACATTTTTTTCTACATTTATTTTGAGACCGGCGTTAAAACCGGTTTTTTCCCTAAAAAGCGACACAGCCCTTAAAATGATGTTATCAGGAACAGAAATCCCTTCGATAACCGTACTACCTTGCCCAGAAAGTGCAAAATGCAGGGTATCGCCGAAGTTTACTGCCAAAAAGACGCTTTCTATATCGTGAAAACCATCCCGGCGGCGGTTTTTTACAAAAAGGCTCAAATTTACCTTTGCAGGGGCAAAAACTGTTAATTCGTCAATTTGCGGCATAGGCAAATAATACCATAAAATAGTTTTTTTTAAAATTTAAAAATGCTATTGACAAATCAATATCTCCTCCTTTATGTTTCAAGTGGGAGGTTTTTTTGAACCTTCACTCAGTTTGGATTCAAAAAAATATCAATTTAAGGGAGAACATTATGGTTCTAAACGGAGCTATAACACAAGAAGAGCTCACACTGATGCCGGTTGGCAGTTTTAACGCTGCTGACAAGTCTGGCGACGACCCATTGGCGTACATCTTTAACGATGATGATGACGACATCGATGACGACGACGATTTTGAAGAAGAAGACGACGACTATGAAGATGACGACATTGAAGATGACGACGATGATGAGGATGATGACTACGAAGACGACGATGACTATGAAGACGACGATGACGACTACGATGAAGATGAAGATGACGACGACTGGGGCGACGACGAGTAAGACCCCGCTTTAGAGCGTTTGCCGCAGGGAATGGGATTACCCTCTCTGCGGTGTCTTTTCTTTAATGCTTCGTATTGTGCCAGAGTCTTTCCAGATCGTAGAATTCCCGCGCGGATTGGGTCATCAAATGGATGATTACCGAGCCAAGATCTATCAAGCGCCATTCATCATCTTGGGTTTTGTGGGTTCTCGAACTGCCGAACATCTCGATATCTTTTTCACGGCAAAAATCTTTTATATGCCGCTCAAGACCGTCCATGTGCGTTCGGCTTGTTACAGCGGCGACAATAAAAAAATCTGTCCAATTGTTAATACCTCTAAGATCCAGCAAAGAGACATCCTGTCCTTTATGTTCGGTTATGAGAGCGCTTAAAGCTGCTGCCCATTGAGAAGGTTCGACCTGAGGGGCTTTAGTTACCGACGACAAATCTGCCATTAAAATTCCTGCCAATTAATAAAGTAACATCTGCCTTGTATTGAAGATTCAAGCTGAGAAGGTCTCCGTCATCATCATCGGCTGTTATAGCTTCCCTGCGGATATTCGTGCAGCGGATTACGCCGGCAAGACCGTTTACAAGTTCGTCATCGCCGGAATGATGGATGACAACTGTGCTTTCGTAATTATTTCTGTCGGCGTTACTAATAGAAATTACATCATAGCCAAAGTTTCTAAGCAGTTCCGCTGTTCGTCCGGCAAGCCCGTTTACCGGCGTACCGTTTAATACTTCTACAGTGAGAGTACGTTCGCTCATGTGATCCTGCACATCCCGCGTAAGTGTAGCCAGCGTCTGGCGGACAATTTCTTTTATCAAGTTTCCGTCAAAGTGTGGAATGGTAAGCATTTGCCCCGAAACCTCGCGGCGGTTTCCCCCTACAGATTGAATGTTAACGCGATCTGTATCTATATGCACAAATTCGTCAAAAAGGTTTCTTAAAGTACGCGAGTTCATATTTGTTTTAAAAAGTGAATTATATATCCTGCCGGCAGAAGGCAGCTTAAGCTGTTCGTTCATTTGAATCTGACGGTTTAAATAACCAAGAAAAAACCGCTGTCTTCTGAATACTTCCATGTCGGTGTCTTCGTGCGGAAGACTGTATGTCGCATAAAGGCTTGCTTTGTCTCCGTCTAAAACAGTCATGCCGGAAGGAAATAAAATAATATTATCATCGTCGATATATGAAACTGCAGAAGGAATAAAAATTTCGACGCCTTCTAAGAGATCAACGATAGAGACAAGATTTTCTTTTGTTATAACAATAGGAAAACTAATTTCTATTCCTAACAGTTTTTCTATTTCGTTTTGATAAGGTCCGATTCTCGAAGAACTATACACTCTGTCTATGCGGTCAACGCTGTTAATGCTTGTAATTAAAAGCCCAAGGTCGCCGGGAATGTCAAAAATAGCCGCGCGTTTTGTAACAGGATAATACATTAAAACATAGGTACTAAGCGGCATTCTGTCTTCTTCGATTACAAATAAAACATTAATAACACGGTTTGTAGAAATTGCATCTTCTACAGGATTACTGCGGAACGTGAGAACAGAAAACACTACTCCAAAAACAAATAAAACTATAATTAGAGCAAGAAGCAAGATAGAAGCGTCGCCTTTAATTAATCTCAAGTTTTCTTTTCCTTTATTTTGTTTAACAGCATTATTGTGTCTTTGGATAGATCAAGTTCTTTTGCCTTTAGCTTCATAATTGTTTTTTCCAATACGGCAAAAAGAATGCTGTCCAAATCCGCTTCCCTGCACATGATCCTCAAGGCAGGGTCTATATTTCTGGAACTCTCTGTCTTGTCGGCAATATAAATAACCTTTGCCAGCGCTCCCATTTTCTCATTGCCCGATGTATGACAAGCAACAGCTTCCAGAACATCTTCATTATGAATGGAGAAACGGTCTCTTAGCAATACTGCCGCAGCCTTTCCGTGAAGAAGATTCGGTTTATTCTTCTCCAAAGAAGAAACCGGAATGCGTTCTGACTTAATTATTTTAAGAATCTGCTTGTTATCAAGCTGTTTTGCCAAATCATGGGCGATTCCGGCAAGGTAACCTGCCGCAGGATCAAGCCCAAAACGGCTGCACATATCATACGCATGCAAGGCGGTATTTCTTGAGTGCAGAAATCGTTCGATAGTAAGCGTTTCCCGCGCCGCCGCTTCTACCTTTTGAATAACAGAATCATATATTTTATCGCTGCCAAAAGCTAAAGCGGCAGAACTATTGGAGCTGCAGCCGTAAAGCCGCCTATCCTGAATAATCGCGCTCACTGCAGACGGCACCAAAGAATGCCAGTCACTGCCTTTAATATCATTGTCTTTTATTTTTTGCCTGATCATCTGCGATGAAATATTCATAATTTCGTTTTCTATATAAACGCAGGGAAACGGATGTTTTACAGCGGTATTTGTTTTTCTGCGCGCGATTGCAATTACTGCTAACTCAAGAATCTTTTCGTATTGATTCCACTTGGGAAGATCCGCGGCAAGGTCATCGCCGATTATTAAATACGGTTTTCCCTGAGGCAGAAACCGCGCGATTATGTCTTCCAGCGTATCTATCGTATAGGAAACTCCCTGCCGCTTAATTTCGCAGCTGTCAATCGCGAATCTGTGATCCGACGAAACCGCGGCGGCAAGCATATCAAGCCTGTTGCCTGTTCCTTCTTCTGTCATGCCTTCTGCTTCGGTTTTAAACGGCGAACAAAACGCAGGAACAAAAACTACCCTGTCAAGATTTAATGCAGAAATCGCGCTGTTAGCAAGAAAGAGGTGCCCAAGATGAACAGGATTAAAACTGCCGCCGAGTATACCGAGTTTCATTCTTCTTCTCCTGTAAGCTTTAGCAAAGCATAAGAGAGTTCTTTTATTCCGTCACCGGAAAAAACAGAAATACCCATAGCAGTCTCGTTGGGATATTTTGCAGAAAGCTCGGCGAGTCTGCCTGCAGATTCTTCCGTATCTGTTTTTGTACCGACAAGCAGGCGTTTCTTTTTTAATAAATCGGCAGAAAAGGAGCCAAGTTCATCGAGGAGCACATCAAAGGCTTCGGTATAATTATCATCAGAAAGATCAATAAGAAAAGCCAAAGCCGATGTACGCGAAATATGTTTTAAAAAACGAATCCCCAGCCCTGCTCCGCCTGATGCTCCCTTAATAAGACCGGGAATGTCGGCGATTATTATATCTTTTTCTCCGACTGTTAAAACGCCGAGGTTAGGAATTTTTGTTGTAAACGGATATGCGGCTATTTTTGGCCTTGCGTTTGTAAAGCGATCAAGAAGGCTGGATTTTCCGGCATTTGGAAAACCGACAAGCCCGATATCCGCCATAATCTGAAGCTCTACTTTAATTTTTACAGTCTGCCCGGGTTTTCCCGGCAATGCTTTTTTTGGAGCTTGATTTACGGATGTTTTAAAATGAATATTCCCCCAGCCGCCGTTGCCGCCTTTGAGAAAAACAAAATCTTCCTGATTGCGAGAAAAATCTCTAATTAGTTCGTTTGATTCTACATCGCGTATTAATGAACCCGGCGGCAATGGAATAATTACGTCAGCGCCGTTTTGCCCGTAGCGCCCTGCGCCTTCGCCGTCATTGCCGTTATCTGCTTTAAATGAATGTTTATAGCGTAAGTGCGCGAGTGTCCGCAGGTTGCGGCGCACTGTAAATACAACATCGCCTCCCCTGCCCCCGTCTCCGCCAGACGGTCCGCCTCTAGGGACATATTTTTCCCTGCGGAAAGCGGCGCAGCCATTGCCGCCGTTCCCCGAGGATACCTCGATTATTGCCTCATCCGCAAACTTTTCCATGATTTATTTAAACTATATCACACAGAGGCACAAAGATACAAAGGACACAGAGTTAGTATAAGGTTTACTATTCGCTGACTACAGAGGCAAGTCTGCGTCCACGCCGCTGGTGATAGCAAACTTTTCCGTCTGCGAGAGCAAAAAGCGTATAGTCTCCGCCGCAGCCAACATTGTTTCCCGGATGAATCCTTGTTCCCCGCTGACGGGCAATAACTGATCCGGCTTTTACAATTGTGCCGTCAGAAGCCTTTATCCCAAGATATTTTGGGTTTGAATCACGTCCGTTTTTTGCGCCGCTTCCGCCGCGTTTCCTTGCCATATCAATTCTCCTTGATAACTAAAAAACCGCTTAGGTTTTTAGGTTTTATTAATCGTTAATTTGCAGTTTTTTGGAAACTCCTGACTTATGGATTTTAATCCGTCTATCAGAAACTCCCCTGCAGCAAAAAGAAAATCTTTTCCTTCTGCAGTATAATCGGCTTCCAGCCAAAGTTCGCCTCTTTCCGGCGCGCCGCCTTTTACTTTTATCCCCTGCCTTCCGGAAAGAACGCTTAATGCAGTTCTTAAAAGAACCGAAACAGCGGCGCAAACGATATCGTTTCCGGCTTTAGCGGCGCCGGAGTGACCCGAAGCCTTACAAGCCTTAAGTATTCCGGCATTATCCAGAACTACATCTATTACGATCACATCGTTCACATATAACTGCGGCAATTAAGCCGAAATATCACCAATCTTAATAATCGAATACTGCTGTCTGTGTCCTTGTTTTCTGCGGTAATCTTTTTTGGGTTTATACTTGAAAACAATGATTTTTCCGTCTTTTCCGTGAGATTCTACTGTCGCGGACACTTTAGCACCCGAAATATAGGGACTGCCTACTTTAACATTGGCAGCATCGCCGCCGGAAACCAAAAGCACCGTATCTATATTGATGGCTGTTCCCGGTTCTGCGTCAATTAAATCAACTTTGAGCAGGGCGCCCTTCTCGGCCTTATACTGTTTTCCCTTAAATTCTACCAGAGCATACATATTTTTCTCCAAAATCGTCAAATGGTACTATTTTATATCTTAAATCAAAAATATAGTCAAGGGGTTAGCCTTAAATTGTCTAACCGCCGACCAATAATCTGCCAATATTGTATAATTCGGGCATTTGTGAGTATACAGCCGGGCGGTCTTCGCCGACATCCTTTTTGTCCATTTCTACCAGATTAACGTATAATTCATGCAAAAGGTCAGAAAAAACCCTTAGATTCGAAGAAAAGTTGCTTACAGCCATTTCCCTGAGAATTCTATCAGGTCCTGGGGGTAAACTGAGTGATTTGCTTTTTATAGCAGTTCTGTTTCTTGCTACCTCTACAAAACGGGCGCATGCGGCAATTTGGCGGTATAATTCGTCTAAATGGAAGCCCTGATAGCGGTATAATTCCATTTTTTCGGTGAGAACTTCGATTTGATCCCATGTATTTTTATCTACCTGAATCTGCAACAGAACAGGACGTAAAAAACGATTTGAGATATTTGTTCTATAGTGCTCGCCAATCTGCTCAATCAGCCTGATAATATGAGGATCTTTAATCCTGTCCAAAAAAGCCTCCGCAGGGAAACCTTGAGGTCGCCGCTTAATCAATATAACATTCCGTCAATAGATTGACAAGCGCATAGGAGGCAAAATACACTTAATTATGCGTATCCTCAAAACGTTTGTACTGCTATTAACTGCTGTATTTATCTCCTGCGGCAGCGGCAAAACCGCGCAATTATGGACAGATAAACCGGAATTTGCGCTTTACGGAGAATATTTTAATTCTATACAAACTAAACATAAAGTAACTATTAGGTACATGGAGTTTCCGGCAGAATCGCTGACAAGGCAGAACACCCCCGATTTGATAGTGGCAAGCTGGCTGAAAAACTCTTCTACAACTTCGATTTTTAAATCTCTAGATAATTTATTCGGAACAAAAAAACTCCCCAGAAATATTTTTTATTCGCGGCTTTTGGTTTACGGCAGAATAGATCGAAACCAATACCTGTTACCGGTTTCATTTAATGTTCCGGCGCTTGTTTTTTCGAGGGACAGGCTGAATAACCTTTCGAGCCAATTTACTGTCGATTTTGACGAAATAAAAAGGTTAAGCAAAGGTTACAATATCGTAAGTAACGATGTATATACCCGCATGGGTTTTTCTCCGTTATGGTATGACGATTTTTTGCTTACAACATCCGCTCTTTCCGGCGCGTCTTTTAGGGAAGCTGATCCTATTTCGTGGGATTCTGCCGCACTGGAAAGATCTATGATCTTTATAAATAACTGGAACAACGAGATAAATTCCGGAACCCAGCAGGTTGACGATTTTTACTTTAAATACTTCTTTGAACCGCCGGAAAGGCTTATAAGAAACGGGCGTATTCTTTTTTCATATATGGAAAGCGACGAACTTTTCCTTTTAAGGGAAGAAAGTAAAGCAAATATCGATTTTAGATGGCTCATGGAACAAAACAGGATCCCGGTTACCGAAGACATGGTTTATATGGGTATCCCTAAAAGGGCAAAATCATCAGCGGCAGCCAGAGCTTTTATTATGTGGTTTTTTAATATCGAAACACAGCGCACCCTTTTGGAGTACTCCAGAGCTAACAGAATAGACGAAAATGTCTTTGGCATTTGCGGCGGTTTTTCCGCATTAACAAATGTCACAGAACAAGTTTATCCGCTCTTTTATCCGGAACTCCTTGGACGCATGCCCCCGTCAGAGCATTTTACCCTTCCCAATATACTGCCCGCAAACTGGGTAACATTAAAAAACCGCGTTGTGCTTCCTTTCCTTCACGACCGCGCGCGAAAAGAACGCGCTGATGAAGCATACCCTCTCGAAAGAAGGCTTACCGACTGGATGCGCCTTAACCGCTAATAACCGCTAAAATAAAAATATTTGTTTTTTAGGGTAAATTTGCCGATATTTATAACAGGAGTTAGTTATGAATGTTGGAAACATACCACATCAGGTTTTCCCCAGCATGGGCTACGCTATAACAGCGTCAAGCAGCGGCAGGGCATCTTTGCCTGTTGCTCCCGGCATGGTCATATATTCTAACTTTAAGCATGTTTCCGGAACTCCAGCCCCAGAAGGCACTCAGGGCGTTAATATCTCCAAGTTAAAAATACTCGATACTCTTATAGAACAATTGTCAAAAATGAAAGGGCAGGCTTCCCAGGAGTTTGGCAATTTAGATAAAAGTGATGAAAAACGAATGGACGTACTCATCGAACAGTTTCATAAACAGATAAAAACAGCTCAAAATACAGGCATTTATACCCCGGCGGCGCCTGCCACCGGAGCATTATTCAGCATTGCAGTTTAATTAACTTAATCTACAATTTATTCTAATTATTCCATACTCGCAAAAATCCGGTACGGACCTTCTTCGCTTGTGCTGTAGCCTCTTAGCCTGAATAAATAAGTGCGGTTAGCTGCGGCATCAAGCACTATTCTGGCATTGTAGCCGTCGCCGCCGTCATCATCTTGTGCCAATAATTCATAGGAATCACTGTATGCAAAAAGATAAGTATCTGTGTTTCCGGTTGTTTCTACAACAAGACGGCCTCTGGCAGAAGTTCTCACGCTAAACCAATATTCCTGTCCGGCAGCGATATTTCCATTAAAAAAAGATCCGGGACTTAGCGATGTCGGAGCGGGAACATTTCTAATACTTGCTCTTATTTGATACGGACCGCTGTTATCGCCGTATGCGCTTAACCTGACAAGGTATGTGCTTCCCGAGTTTGCAAGAACATCTACTTTTGCATTAAATCCTTCGCCGCCGTCATCATCTTCTGTAATATAGTTATTGTCGCCGTCATATATTTCCAGATAAGTGTCCGTATCGCCGGTGGTTTCTACAGTCAAAATACCGTTTGATGTAGCGCGTACCCTAAACCAGTAACCTCTGCCGCTTTCGATATTTCCTCTCTGAAGATTGCCTAAACGTAAATCAGAAATATTTTCCATATTCGCAGCGATTTGGTAAGAACCGACTACATCGCTGCTAAAACCTCTCACTTTAACGAGGTAGGTAGTACCGCGCGCGGCAACTACTTCTATTTTAGCGTTAAAATCTACGCCGCCGTCATCATTTTCTTTTATAAGATTCCGCTGCGCGTCATAAAGTTCCATATAGGTATCTGTATTGCCATGTGTTTCTATCGATAAAACACCTGCTTGAGTCGTCCTAATAATGAACCAAGTTTCCTGACCCGCGTCTATTCTGCCGTTAACAGATGTGCCGATACGCAGTTCCTGAGCATTCTGGGCAAACACAGTCCCCAAAACAAAAACCAAAATAACAGATAAAAATAACAGTTTTTTCTTCATAAGATCCTCTCCTTAAACAGATTAAAGAAGAGTACACGGTTTTTACGGAATTGTCCAGTGCGGATTTTTCTGTTACAGATGACCCTACAAATGACCCGGATCAAGAATTATAATGTCTACACGGCGGTTTTCGGCGCGGCCTTCTTCTGTATCGTTAGAAGAAACCGGAACTGTAGAAGAAAACCCCGCTATCTGAAAACTATTTTCGTTTAATCCGAGAGATGTAAGATATTTTAACACTGCCCTTGATCTTTCTACTGATAAATGCCAGTTGTCTTCCCAAGGACCGTTGGGGTCTACGTCATATGAATCGGAATGTCCTTCTATTCTGAATTTTCTCCCGCGCAGTTCCGGAGAGTCAAGGAATGTTCCCAGCCTTAAAAGAATATCTCTTGTCGCTTCTACGTTGATCGTCGCGCTTGCCGAATAAAAGAATGCATCCCCTGCAAGCGTTACAACAAGACCCCTGTCGTCCTGTGTTACTTTAACTTTATTTGAACGCATTTCCGGCGAAAAGACAGAAATTGCTCTGCGGACTGCCTGCCCCAATACATTGCCTCGCTCCATTGACGGGAAATTCATAACTACATTTCCAAGTTCTGCTGACCTGCCTGCAGAAAGCGTGAGTCCGCCCGGCGCCAAACCCAAACCGCCCATTCGCATTGATGTAGAAATAGCTTCTAACTGCTGCTGGGTAATATCGTCAGGGTTAAACAAAATAACAAAGAAGCAAAGCATCAAAGTAATCATGTCCGCGTATGTCGTCAGCCAATCGCCGGGAGATCCAGTATCTGGTTTTTTCTTACGCGCCATGATTTACTCCATTAATCGATTTAACTTTATTAATCGATTTTACTCCATTAATCCTTGAGCAGTTCGGCTTCCATAGACTTGCGCATTACAGGATTAAGATATGCCATTAGTTTCATTGCAAGAATGCGTGTATTGTCGCCTGCTTGTATAGAAAGAACGCCTTCTATTATCATTTCTTTTACAGAGCTTTCGTATACGTCCTGGCCTTTAAGTTTGTTCGCCCAGGGCATGATAGTTGTGTTTGATACTATAGAACCATAAAGCGTAGTAATAAGAGCCATCGCCATGTTAGGACCGATAGACGCTTTGTCTTCGAGGTTTGATAACATGTTTACAAGTCCGATAACTGTTCCCATCATACCAAAGCCCGGAGCAAGAGCAGACCATGACATTAACATATTAATGTTTTCTGCGTGACGGCTTTGCATTTGGGTTAATTCGAGTTCCATAAGATCGCGGATAATTGTCGCGTCGGTTCCGTCAACAACAAGACGGAGTCCTTTTTTCATAAATTCATCTTCGAGATCTTCAAGTTCGTCTTCTAGAGCAAGCAAACCTTCGCGGCGGGCTTTTTCTGAGAATGCAACAAGTTTTTGTATTATTGTTTGTTCATTAAACGATGGCACGCTGAATGTACGCTTTATAACGCTGAATGCTCCAAGAGAAGTAGACCATTTGTTGGCAATCATAACAGCAAAGTAAGAACCAGCCACAACAAGAGCAAATGACGGCAGGTTTAATAGGCGTATAAAACCTATCATCCCTCCGGATACGTTTATTGCGGTAAAAACAATCATACCAAAAGCGCCGACTATACCAACAATCGTTGCTAGATCCATACCTTCACTCCTGTACAATAGGCGGGTTGCCTGCAAACGAACCTAGCCGTTTGCGGTAAGCATCAATTCTGCTTAAGACATCATCCGCTTCTTCTCTTACAATATGATTTCTGCCAGACAGCATAACAAGCGCTGTATCAGGACGAATCTCTATACATTCAATCTGATGAGGATTGATATAGTATTCTTTACCGTCAAGCTTTGTTACTTTAATCATAACACAATTATTAGGGAGTTGGGAGTACTAAAAAAGTATTAGGCTCCCAGCCCCCTGCTCCTTTTTATTACCTCTTAAGCGTTAACAGTTCCTGTAATAACTGGTCAGCTGTCTGAATAGTCTTTGAGTTAGCCTGAAAACCGCGCTGAGTTACAATCATGTCTACGAACTGGTCTGCCATATCTACGTTTGACATTTCCAATGTACCTGCAATAATCTTACCTTTTCCCGCAATGCCGGAAGGTCCGATATTGGCAAGCCCTGAGTTATTGGAAGCTCTAAATGCGTTACTTCCTACTTTTTCGAGGCCGCCCTGATTAGCGAAACTTGCCATAGCGACCTGACCGATGGTTCTTGTACTGCCGTTTGAATAAACGCCGGTAATTACACCGCTCTGATCGATTGCAAAGTTTTCTAAATAACCCATTGTGCGCCCGTCTTGTTCTACAGCTTTGGAAGAACTTTCAGACGAATACTGGGTAATAGAATTGGTAAAGCCGCCTACTGAGCCCAAATTAAGAATAAATTCCTGTCTTAAAGGCGTGCCGTCTTCGTTTGGGGTCGCGTTGGGAACGTCAAAAGCTACATACATCTGAACCTGTCCCGAAGCGCCGGATACGTTGCCTGCTCCGTCTTCTGCAGAGAGCAATGTTCCTTCGTTAGAAAAGTTAACGATGAAGGTCTGAGGTCCGCCTGCCGCGGGAGCTTCTTCGCCAAACCCTATAGAAGTGTTTGTAGGAATTTCGTCCTGCGGATTAACAACAACGTTAGCGTTCCAGCTGTTTGGTGTGCCTGCCACTCTAGTAAATTGAACCTGCATATCATGCGGTGTGCCGAATGAGTCATAAATCTTAATTGTAGTTGTCCATGTAGAAGCGGCAATTTCTGCAGGTGTTGGGTTTTCCGGCATTTCTGCAATACGCTTATCAAGGTTACAGGCAAACTGTATCATTGTAGTTGCTTTTGCCGGATCTTTTCCGCCAATTGGTATTTCGAGCTGTTCGAGCGGACTGGAAACATCTAATACACTAAAACCATCGATGTCTCTTGCCATCCATCCCATTACTTTCATACCGTTCGCTTGGTTTACCATTATGCCTTCTGCGTCAAGCGAGAATGCGCCGGCTCTTGTAAAGAGCTGAGTGCCTGCATCATCTAAAATAAAGAAACCGTTTCCGGTAATGGCAAGGTCTGTCTGAACGCCTGTAGTCTGCAAGCTGCCCTGAATGTGAATTGTGTCAATTGACGCGATGGACATCCCAAGACCGACTTCTTTAGGGTTTACGCCGCCAAGATCTTCTGTAGGACGAGCTGCGCCCTGAAGCTGCTGGTAAATCATGTCATGAAAATTTACACGGCCGCGTTTAAAACCTGTTGTATTGATATTGGAAATATTATTACCAATAACGTCCATTCTGGTTTGGTGATTCTGAAGTCCAGAAACGCCGGAAAACAATGATCTCATCATAAAGCTATACTCCTTAGGTAAGTTGCCGCAAGGCAACGCTGTCTAATCGGAAGGGAAGCCGAAGGCTTACCAATACTCCTTAGGTAAGTTGCCGTTAGGCAACGCTGTTTAATTGAAAGGGAAGCCTAGGTTTAGCCATAGGCTAAACCAGCTTACCAATACTCCTTACTCTTCTGCAAAGACCTTTTGAACCTGGTCCCAATTGTAAAAAGTTCCGTTCACGAGAACCTGAGGCGCTTCCCCTCTGGTAACTGCCTGAACTACGCCCTGTATAGTGCGTTCTCCATGCTGCAGTTCTACACCCTTTCCTAAAGAAGCAGCAGCTTCGCCGCCCATTAATAGTGATGTAAGCTTAGAAAAATCACTCGCCATCTTTGTCATTTGTTCTAACGTAGAGAACTGAGCCATCTGCGCGATAAACTGCTTGTCTTCCATCGGAGCTGAAGGATCCTGATATGTAAGCTGAGTGATAAGCAGTTTAAGAAAATCATCCTGCCCCAGACTCTGCTGCGGCTGACGTTCTGGATTAATCATTCTATTGTAATCGTTAACAAACTGATTAGTTTGTTTTATTTGTTCAGAATTTAAACCAGAATTTCTGACTAGCATTTGAGATTCTGTTAAAAAATTATTTGTTGAAATTTCCATGTATTCTCCTGTTTTTAAGCAAGTACATTTACTGAACCGGTTCTCTGACCGTCAGCGCGTCCAAAAAGGACATCTAAAACCGGTAATTCCGCTTCATGCGAATCATCATAACCAGACGCAGCGTTACGCATTGCTGTATTTAACAATGCAGAAGCATCCAGTTCCTGCTGGTTTGCATTAGCTCCGTCAGAGCTTAACGAAAGATCAAGGCTTGCGTTTTCAAACCCTGCTTCTTTAAAAGCCTGTTCCAGCGCGGACATTTCCTTGCGGAACGCGTTTAGGGCTTCTTCGCTGTCAACGACAATTATCCCCGTAATCTTGTTTTCGGTCATTTGAAGGTGTATCTTTACATTCCCAAGGGTCTCGGGATGAAGAGCAATCCTTATAATACCCTCCCCTCCGTTACGAAGTATCATTGACGCGTGGCGGACAATATCGCCGTTAAAGTTCTGATGAAGCTCTCTTGCGAGCAAACTTTCCATGGCAGTACCGGCTTTTGCTTCCCATGTTGTCTGAGCCAGCGAGCCTTGCCCGTTTTCCGGCAGCCGCAGATCCAGCGTTACTTCCTGAATCGAGCCGCTGCTCATATTCCGGCTGGCTGCAGCTTCTACCATGTTAAATGCAGCGCCTTCGGCATTACCTGTATTTGTCCGCATGTTGTTAATATCAAAGACCGCCCTGTCTTTGCGCATGCGGCTGCGGAATTCATCCAGACGACCGGTATTATCCGGCTTTTTATCAAAAGATGTTTCTTTTTCTTCCCTGTTATTATTCAAAGTATAAACAGGCTGCGCTTTTTCATTTTTGGGAAGGTCTTCGGCAGAAATCTCTTTTGTTATCTTCTTTTTTGCATCGGCAGAAAGAGTATCTTCATTTTTATGCTTTGAAGCTGTTTCTAATCCTGACAGCAATTGAGAAGAAGCGCCGTTATCCGGCATTATTTTTTCCGCAGATTCTGCGGATTTATTAGAAATTTTTACATCGGTTTTTTGCGATAACACACTTAAATCATCACCCAAATCATCCGTGTTAAGGGAATTGATAAAGAACTGTTCCGTTCCTATTGCATTTGACAGATCATCCGCTGATAGATCAATGTCAATGCTATCCGGATTTACCAAGCCTTCTGAAACTTTGGCAAAATTATCAAATTTGGTAAATTCGATAAATTCGCCTAATTCTGGCATGTTTACATCCTGGATTTTTTCTACAGATAAGTCAAAACCGTGCTCTGTTTCTGCTGGCTGAACTTGCAGTAAACCTGCGAGAAGCTGCGCAAAACTAGAAGATTCTTCGGCTTTTTCCTCATCGTGCACCTGCTGATGCTCTCTTACAGAGGTGTCAACAGGTATGGGTTCTGTGTAGTCAAAACTTGTTTGTGCTGTGATGGCTATCAACAACCGACCTCCTAAAATAGAAGAAATTACCCTGCTAGGCAGAGTACCCTGCGAGCAGGGTGTCCGGAAGTTGATACCTTGATTATAAAGTTGGGCGGCCTGCCATTTTTCTCTGGATTTCGGCGGCGCGCTCAGGCTCCATGAGCGAGAACCAGAAAGCAACAATCGATGGTCGTCCTTCGGCTCTGGCGTTATCTTCGGTCTTCCGGATAACATCAATAGCTATCTGGTCATCATAATTGGCAAGGATACTTACCGCATTTTGCGGAGGCATGCCTACCAGAAGCCTCGAAAGCTGATCAATGTTACTATCTCTATTTTCGGCATCTTGCTGTTGGGTCATTATAGTGTTGTACATTTCTTCTAGTTCTATGCGATCTTGGTCTAATTGCTGGGAAATTCTGGTAACTTCTACCATTTGGGCTTCTAAATCCCTCTCTTTGGCAGCTATTTCGTCATCCCGCAGGGCTAGGGCTTCCAGCCGCATTGCATATCGTTCGGAATTCATATCTAAGAGGTCGTCTGCTCCGGTTTTAGGTTGAGTCCGCCCGTCTCCGAGCCATGGGATACGATCATATACAGGTGCGAGAACACTTTTTGCGTCTATTACGTTAAGAAAATCGAACCATATAATACCGCCCACAGATAGTATTATTATGAGCAGCAACAAAATTATTGCTCTTCCAGCCATTATTGATTCCCCCAAATCACTATTATTATACCATAAATTTCGGTAAAATGGGAAGAATGTTAAAGGGGAATAGAGTATAATTTTATATAAGGCAGGTATTTTATGAGAATAGCGGTTGTCAGCGCGCCGGCAGTAAGAAAAGAACCACCGGATTATATTGTCTCATTGGCAAATGGAATGTCCAAAATGGGTCACCATGTGGACATTATTAATGCATGGACAGAAGACGGTATGAGGCTTCCGGGATACGAATATATCGCGGTTATAGCAGAACCGCTTTCTTCGCTGACCGGCAAAATTCCTGTTATTCTGCAAAAAGTACTGGGCGCAGGCAGTACCCTTGTGGGCAAAAAAAGCGCCGCTTTTATAAAAAAAACAGGGCTTTTCAGCAACAAGGCGCTTTCTAATTTAATGAAGGTGATGGAAAACGAAGGCATGAAAATCAACTGGAGCGACTTTTTATTTAACGCCCCGCATGCCGAAGCTATGGGCAAGCGTATCGGCGCATAAAAACCGGTAAATTAATTGGACAATTATTTTAATCTTTTAGGCATAAAACCCGGCGCAAGCGCAGCAGAAATAAAAAAAGCATTTAGAATAAAAGCTAAACAGCTTCATCCTGATATTACAGGAACAGTAAATGCCGAAGCAATGCGAATGCTTTTAATTGCTTATGAAGCGCTTTCTGACCTGCAAAAACGGTTTGGGTACGAAAAAACTTCACAAAAATCGGGTTTTGATTACCGTACGTGGCTTAATGAGCAGGATGATCCGCAGTCCAAAGCAAAACTTGTTTTTTATGAACTTTTACGCCTTAATGAAGATGAAGCAATTGCCGTATGGCAGAAAAACGGAGGATTAAACTTTAGTTTAGAAAAACATCTTGCAAGGGATGACTGGATGGACTGCCAGTATATTTTGGCAGAAGAACTTGATAAAAGGGATTATTGCTTTGAAGCGTTTAAATTGTTAGCTGCGCTTTTAAAAGAAGAACAGCGCCGTCCGTATTTTAATCTTTTTGCTCCGGAAATAAAAAATTATGTAAAAGCAATGGTAAAGAAAAAATTGAGAGCTCATGTTGATAACGAAACTTGGATAGACTGCATGGAGTCGGTAATAGGTATTGGTTTTTCTGAACAAGACGAAAAAGTATTTAAAACTTTTATAGCGCAGGCATTAAAGGAACTAAGAACAGGATAGGATAGGATAGGATGATAAGACTGAAAAATGAAAAACAAATAAACGGTATAAGAGAATCGTGCAAATTGTTATCTGCAATGTACCGTGAATTAATTCCTCTTGTTAAACCCGGAGTGCAAACAATAGAGATAGATCAATGGGTGCAGAAATGGATAAAAAAAATGGAAGCAAAACCTGTCTTTCTCGGTTACTGCCCCGGCGGTAAAAGACACGATAAGGTTCCGTATCCTGCCGCAATTTGTATTTCGATAAACGAAGAAGTTATACACGGCATACCATCTAAGAGACGGATAAAAGAGGGAGATCTAGTTTCTCTTGACTGCGGAATAAATCTCGGCGGTTTTATAAGCGATCAGGCGGTAAGCATAGAAGCCGGAAAAGTAAGCGATGAAATTAAAAAACTTAATAGAATAACAAATGAATGTCTGTACAAAGGAATAGAAGCGGCAAAATGCGGCGACCGTCTTTTACAAATATCGCGCGCGGTAGAAAAACACGCCAAGGCAGAAGGATACGGTATTGTAGAAGAGTTTTGCGGGCATGGGGTCGGCTTTGCGCTTCATGAAGATCCGCATGTGCCGAATTATCCGCATGGAGCAAACCCAAAGATGAGTAACGGATGGGTTATCGCAATAGAGCCGATGATTAATTTAGGCACAGGCAAAGTGGAAACGCTGGAAGATGAATGGACTATCATCACAGCTGACGGAAAAATTTCTGCGCACTGGGAACATACAATTGCTTTTTTCGGCGGAAAAACAGAGATTTTGACAGATCCGCTGGAAGATTTAGTGTTTTAGGTTTTATGCTTAATATTACCCTTGCATTAAATTTAGCATTCCAACTAAAACCGCGGTTATAGCTGCTAAACCTAAAACTATAAAAATACCCGATATAACATACGCAGTAATAGCATTTCCTTTTGTATTTACTCTAATCTTTTTAGGATTGTCTTTTAAATACATTATTTCTATTTCCTGCCCCGCTTTCATTCTAGTTGAACCAAAATCAGCTTTTGTTATTATTTCTTCATTGTATTTTGTATGAAATATTACATCGACATCCACTTTTAAGGTTTTATTGCCTCTGGTATTCCCTCTATTAAAATAAGATACATCTACATTATGGATTTTAGCAGTAACAGGTATTCCTTTTTCTCTAAACTCTCTATCTGTTTTTTTGCTTTTTATTAGAGCATACAAGCCAATCGCAAAAAAAGAAATTCCAATTATCAGCGGCACAATTAATATCGTTAAAAAAGGGGTAACAGTATTTATAGTATCAGTCATTTTAAACTCCTTTATTACAATGTATCACAATTTATGAATAAAGCAAGTCTTGAGGCTTTTTGTCATATATACTATAATTAATTAAACACAAAGGAAGAAGGAAGGTGGTTATGTCTGTACATATTGCAGCGAAAAACGGAGAAATTGCCGAAACTGTTCTATTGCCCGGAGATCCGCTGCGCGCAAAATTTGTCGCAGAAAACTTTTTGGAAAACCCTGTTCAATATTCCAGCGTTAGAAACATGCTGGGTTTTACAGGAACCTACAAGGGAAAAAAATTATCGGTACAGGGAACCGGAATGGGTACGCCTTCGATTTCGATTTATGTAAATGAATTATTCAAAGATTACGGAGTAAAAAGGGCAATCCGAATTGGAACTGCTGGTTCTCTCCATAAAGACGTGCGTTTGCGCGATTTGGTTCTTGCAATGTCTGCCTGCACGGATTCCGGAGCAAATAAAATAAGATTCGGCGGAAGGGACTTTGCGCCTACTGCTTCTTTTGCGCTTATAAAAACAGCATGGGAGATCGCTTCTGCCAAAGGCTGGGAGCCGAAAGCGGGACCTGTGGTTTCATCTGATATGTTTTATACCGAAGACCCTGACGAATGGAAGCTCTGGGCAAAGTTCGGCTGCCTCGCTCTCGAAATGGAATGCGCCGAGCTTTATACCCTCGCCGCCAAATACAGCCGCCAAGCGCTGGGTATCCTGACAATTTCTGACAGCTTAATTACAGGAGAAGCTACTTCTGCAGAAGAACGTCAGACAACATTTACCAGAATGATGGAAGTCGCATTAGAAACTGCGATAAGTTGAATCCACTAAAGATTTCACACAGGGGCACAGAGAGCACGGAGAAAGATTTAGTAAGCGTTGATTAATATTTTATTTTTATATAGACTAAGATTAAGCCCAGATGGTGGAATTGGTAGACACGCTAGTTTCAGGTACTAGTGCTCGCAAGGGTATGGAAGTTCGAGTCTTCTTCTGGGCAGATATTTTTTTACTTACTAAATAAATTTTTCATTAACAACAAATATTTAATTACTCGAATAGGCTCGAACTTCCGAGGGCGCGCCGACCGGTAGGGAGGTAAGGTGCGCAGGACGCGCACCGCGAGCGCCCGAAGGCGGCCTGTAACCCCGAAACACGACGTTGAGGGGTGGAAGGTTCGAGTCTTCTTCTGGGCAACTTATGACAGCACCCGTTAGGGTGTAGATTGTATTTGCCGCAGGTTGAGAGCACAAATAATAGCCGAAGGTTAAATTAATGTAAGGCATTCTTTAGAATGCCGACAGTGCGAGCTAATACAAGCACCGCGTCAGCGGTGTTTTTTTGTCTATGCCGAATGCTGAGAGCACCAAAAATATCGAAGGTTAAATTAATGTAAGGACTCCTTTAGGAGTCCGTCAGTGCGATAAATAATGCACCCGTTAGGGTGTAGATTGTATTTGCCGCAGGCTGAGAGCACAAATAATTGCCGCAGGTTAAGTAAATGCAAGGCATTCTTTCATTCAATAATTAAGGTATTTACAGCATAATATTAATAACGCCAAAGAGAAGCAAATAACCGGGGATTGCAAGAGCGAGAAGAAACAAAAATAAAATTATCTTACTTTTTCGTAATGCAATAAAAGCAAGAACTAAACCTAAGATTCCTGCTCCAAAAAATATTATTAAAGGAGCGGGAATTATTTCTGTTATATAAGAATAGACCAGTGTCGCAGTAAGAGCGTTTCCAAATCCGATTATCGGACTAAAAAGGAGAGCTAAAAAGATACTGCCCTTTTTTACTGCCGGCATACATGCTCCTTTTACTTTGAAAGAGGAAACGTAAATTTAAACATAAGACCGGATTCGGTAGAATTTATATTTAAAGAGCCGTTATTTTCTTTTACAAGATCTTTAACAAGACTTAAGCCTACGCCGCGCCCCGCTGCAGAACTGACTGCGTCAGCTGTAGAGAATTCCGGTGAAAAAATTGAACCAAGAAGTATCTTTTTATCGACAGGTTTGCCGGGATTTTTTTCCAGATATTTTTTCTTGATTTTTTGCCAGTCAAGGCCTCTTCCATCATCAGAAAAAACAACTTCGGCTTTGCCGTCTACATTTTTTACACTGAATGCCAGAACACCCTGCGGATTTTTGTTT
Organism: Treponema sp.; assembly: GCA_009784935.1. Lineage (GTDB taxonomy): Bacteria > Spirochaetota > Spirochaetia > Treponematales > Breznakiellaceae > WQXQ01. The sequence continues at coordinate 19,987 of WQXI01000010.1, read as the reverse complement.
TTCTTAATTCTTTCGTCAGGAGTTTCTATACCGTGATAGATCGAGTTTCTTACACACTGGAATAAAATATCTTTTATCGGCTTTCTCAATTTTGATTCCATAATAGCAAGGTCAATATATCCTGCTTGAATTCTCGCCTTTACGTGGACTTCGGCTGCCAGCCTGTCTACGGCTTTTGTAAGAGAGTTTGTAAGAATCGTATCCATCTGGTTAGAAGTTTTATACGCTGTAATCTTTTTTGTAATCGCAATATAAGAATCCATTTCCTGCATAAATGTTTCTACTTTTATCGCTAAAGCAAGAACATCATTAACAAAAACAATTTCTTTATTGGATACAGCTTTAACTTCATCTTCTAAAATATGCAGTTTGCCGGCAAGGCTTTCTAAATCCAAAATAAGAGCATTTGATTTTATTGCATGTACATACTGGAATATTTTTGTAACAGCCTGTTTTTCTGTAAGCGAACGATCTTTTAAAAGCATATTGATATTATTAAAGTTAGCTTCGGTATCTTCGATAAAGTTCTGAAAAACCATAGGGTCAACTTTGATAACATCAAACAAGTTCTTCATTTCCATTTCTTGGATATCTTTTTGTGCCTGAAGTTCTTTTTCGATATCTTTTTCTCTGGTAATATCCTGAATAATCCCGATGATAACAGGATCAGAAGCCGCCTGTTCTATCAATTGGAATTTAGTTCTTATGTACTTTATATCATCATCTACTTTGTATTCAAATTCAGAAATCGGGTTTGCAGCGTCAAGAACCTTTGCTGTTTTTGTTTTGGAGAAAACCATCGCAAAATAGCCTTTCATAATTTCGAGCTGTTTGCCTTCGAATGATGACCTTATAATATCCAAAAAACCTTTGCCTGTGAGATCCGAATCATAATACGAAAAAATCGAAATAAGCGTGCGCGAATACTGCGGAAGAATATTCAGATCTTTATCCATGAGAAAGATACCCTGATCGATATTATCTTTCATGGTCTGAATCATGTCTCTTTCTTGAGCCAGCTCTCCCTTAAGTTCGTCTTCTTTGCGGTCTTTAAGAATACTGATCCATTCGTAAATTACAGACAAACTTGCAATAAGAAAATATGCTCCGATAATTCTTATTCGTATTTCATCTGCGGCTGCAATTGTTGCATACGGCGTATACATAAAAATAACTATCACTATTAGAACAATAATCGATTCGATAACTCCCACTGTCATTCGGCAAAGGAAGATTACTATTGGAGGAAAAGAAAAAATCCATACAGCAGCCCATAAATTATAATCGCCCAGATACAAAAGATAACAGCAATACATCCCAAAGACTGTTACAGGGAATACCGGAACAAACTTTAGAGGAATTTTGGAACGAATCATTACAAGGGCGGTTAAACATAAAAATGCAATAAAGAAACAAATTATCGTTCTGGAAATATCAACTTCGATTAATGAAATACCAAGAACTACCAAAGGAATTGTAGCAACCATGAAAATCCAGTTCATGGTCATGTATCTTACCTGATCTTTTACATTAGTAAGCCCAAAGTAACGCTTGCCAAGAAAGATAGAAAGAAGTACAGACTTTACTTTGCTTTGTTTTTTCATTTAGCCTGTTCCACCGCTATCGAAAGGCAGAATTCCTGACCGTCAAAAATAGAAAAAGGAATACAGATAATTCTTGCTTTTTCCGAAGGCCATACAATCGTGTGCGCTTTGCCTTTTATAATAGAAGGCATTGTGATTTTTATACGGTGTTTTTTCTCATAAATATTTTTAACGTTTCCGGCGATGATATTGATAATTTCTCCCATCGCGTCAGTAACAAGCCTGTCAACTGAAGTATGCTCATTACCTGTGAGAATTTTTGTAAGCTGAAAAGCTGTAGTATCTTTTAATGATATAGCTACAGCGCCGTTGGCGTCACCGGAAAGTCCGATAATTCCGGATACATCCCAGATAGTTTCGAACTCATCTTTTGAGACAAAGAACGCTCTGCCCGCTTTAACTTCTATATTGCATAAATCACGAAAAACTTCTTCGCATCCGTCTATAAACGGTTGAATAAACTGTTCCATATTTTACCTCGTTAATACCAATATTTCCTGTACCTTTTCCTTAAAGGTTTTTTCCTGTACAGGTTTTACGATATAATCGGTAGCGCCGTTCTGAAGGGCTTCGATTACGCTGAATTTTCCTCTTTCGGATGTGACCATAATAATGGGCAGATCCTTATATTGCGGCATAGCTCTTACAACTTTTAAAAACTCCATACCGTCCATGCCGGGCATGTTCCAATCTAAAAAGACAATTGTGATATTATTGCTTTCTAATAAACGCAACGCTTGTTTTCCGTCCTCTGCTTCTAAACAATCATGAGGAACTTTCATTGTAGAAAACGTATTTTTGACAATATTTCTCATTATTATACTGTCATCGACAACTAGAATCTTAACCATACCTTTTTAACCTCACCTCAACCTTATGATACATGTATAATTTTAAACAAAATCATATTAAATGTCAAGTTTCCGCGCCTTTTTCGCCTGTTTGCCTGCTCCTGCAATGGTTTACAACTGTAACAGTTTACCTTTGAACCCTGCCCGATGCGTCACCGCCTGCAAGTTTTTTAACCTCATCTGCAGAAACAAGATTAAAATCTCCCTCAATAGTGTGTTTTAAACAGCTTGCTGCCACAGCAAATTCAAGGCCATCCTGAAAAGACATTCCTGTGAGATTTGCGTAAATTAAACCTGCGCCGAAACTGTCACCACCGCCGACTCTATCAACTATGTGAACAGCGTATTTTTTAGAAAAATAATAGTTACTGCCGTCGCACAGCATTGCTCCCCAATTGTTATCATTTGCTGTAATGGATTCCCGTAAAGTTATTGCAGCTTGTTTAAGTCCGAATCTTTTTATTAAAGCGGCGGCAACTTCCTTGTAGCCGTCATGATCAATTTTACCTGTCTTTACATCACTGCCTGACGCTTTAATGCCAAAAACATCGGAGGCGTCTTCTTCGTTTGCTATACAGACATCGACATACTCCATTAGTTTACTCATTACTTCGCCTGCTTTTTCTCTGCTCCAGAGATTCACGCGGTAGTTAAGATCGCAAGAAACTGTAATGCCTTTTGACTTTGCAGCTTTGCAGGCATTCATGCAGATCGCCGCGGCATTATCAGAAAGCGCGGGAGTAATTCCGGTAAAATGAAACCACGATACGTCTTTAAATATTTTATCCCAGTCAAAATCAGATTCCGCGGCAGCTGCGATAGCGGAATTAGCGCGATCATAAATTACTTTTGACGGACGCTGAGACGCGCCTTTTTCTAAAAAGTAAATTCCTACCCTGTCTCCGCCCCGCGCGATTAACGAAGTATCGACTCCGAACTCTCTTAATTTATTTACTGCGCTCTGTCCGATTTCGTGCTTTGGCAGCTTTGTTACAAAAGCGGCGTTTATTCCATAACCCGCGAGAGAAACGGCTACGTTAGCTTCGCCGCCTCCGTATGCTGCTCCAAATGAAGCAGCCTGAACAAACCGGGAATACCCTTCCGGCGCGAGCCTGAGCATGATTTCTCCAAATGTAATAACTTTCATAAATACTCCGCAATTACCGAAATGTACGCCTAAAAGTGTCTAATGGGGTCCTGTCGGCTGGTAAAAAGCACCATGACTGCGCATGGCACTTTTACCACCGACACCCCTTTGCAAATTAATTGGGCGTACATTTCTTAATCAAATAAATATATTACTATATTAACCTAGGTTATATAAAGTTGTATACTGGTAGCAGAGGGATAAAAGTGGCAAGAATTTTTGAGTCCAAACAAATAAAAGCTCTAGCAATCGATCTTGACGGAACTACTTTGCTTCCGAACGGGATACTGGGCGCTCGTACAAGAAGCTGTTTAAGAAAGCTGGTTGATCGCGGCATACAAATAATGATTTCGACAGGAAGAGCAATCGAAGCGTCAGAAAAATACCGCAGTGCAATCGGAGCCGAAGGTCCTATGGTTTTTTTTAACGGCGCAGAAGTGGCAGATGTTCCTTGCGGCAAAATACTTCATACAAATTGTATAAATATGGAAGTAGTCGATTTTGGTGCAGATGTTGCCCGCGAGCTGAAAGTTCACTATCAGGTTTATCTGCCGGCAGGGATTTCGCCTGACACTGGAGAAAAAGATCCAAAGCAAATATGGGAAACATTATTAATAGAAAATTACGGCGAAGAAGCGGAATATTATTTTAAGCACACAGGTATAACCCCTGTAATAAAAGATTTAAAAAATGTTGCGGCGCTGCCTGTTAACGGCTGTATTAAAGGAATGTTTATCGCAGACCCTTCGCTTCATAATGAGATCTGTCAAAGGATGAACGAACGCTTTGGGGATTCGATTAATGTAATGCGCAGTTATCCGACTTTTTTGGAAGTTATAAACGCAGGGGTTTCTAAGGGTGAAGGTTTACGGATAGCTATGGAACACAGGGGCTTAAAACAGCATGAAGTAATTGCATTCGGCGACGAAGAAAATGATTTGCCAATGTTTAATATAGCAGGCTTTGCATGCGTTCCCGCTAATGCGAGAGAAAAAATACGTGATGCGGCTGACTTGATTTATGCTCCAAACACGGAAGAAGGGCTGGCGCAGTATCTGGAAAAGACGTTTTTGTAGGATTCCAGAAAGAGTCTCACACAAAGGCACAGAGGCGCAAAGAACACGGAGAAGACAGGAGCGCAGCTTGCATTGCCTTATGGGGCTAGACAAGGGTTTATAATTTTGATAAGGTGAAGCTATGATATTTCCTTTAAAAGAACTCATCGAATACGATGACAATATGTACGAAGTAACCACGGCTGCCTCACGCAGAGCTTATCAGCTTTCTTCGGTTATGGAAAAAGATGAAAAAGACGATTGGGACGGTAAAATGGTAGCCCTTGCCGCACTACAGGTTTTTACAAAAGAAGTCCAATTCCGTCTGGAAGCCGAATAATCCGTTTTTATTTAAATGAAAACCGGCTCATCAAAGACTGAACGAACCCCGGTTTTAATTCTCTTTGGACCTACAGCTTCGGGTAAAACAAAAATTCTCTTGGAACTCTTTAAAGACAAAGCTGAGGTTGTGTCTGCCGACTCAATGCAAGTTTACCGCGGCATGGATATAGGAACTGCAAAGCCTTCGGCAGAAGAGCGCGCTATTCTTCCGCACCATTTAATTGATATTTGCGATCCTTCACAGCAGTTTAATGCCGGCGATTTTGTCCGGCTTGCAGGGGAAGCCTGCGCAGAAATTGCTTCGCGCGGAAAACTTCCTGTTGTTTCAGGCGGAACAGGGTTCTATTTAAAAAATTTAATTATGGGTTTAAGCGAAGCGCCTCCTTCTAACATTGAAATACGCGCGTTATTAAAACGTGAACTTGCAGAAAAAGGCGCTTCTGCGCTGATGGATGAATTGTCAGCATGCGATCCTGTAAGCGCACAGCGTATTCACATAAATGACGAGTACCGCTTATTGCGCGCGCTGGAAGTATTCCGCTCTTGCGGCAGTCCGCTTTCTGCGTTCAAGGCTAACTCTAACACCGTCGGCGATAGCGCCGAAGGCGGCAGCAGCGGCAACAACGGCGATTTTTCTTTTACTATCATCGGACTCTCCCGTCAAAGAGAAGAACTCTACCGCAGAATTAATTTTCGCTGCGCCGAAATGTTTAAAAGCGGACTGCCCGCCGAAGTCCGCTCGCTTTACGAAAAAGGTTATACGCCGGATGATCCGGGTCTACGCGCTATCGGCTACCGCGAGTTTTTTATAGAAGATCCTGACCCTGCGGACAGTTCATCTAAATGGCGGCTTTCACAGGACATTGACGGGGTACAAGCATTAATCGCACAGAACAGCAGACGTTATGCAAAACGGCAGATTACTTTTTTTGCGGGGATACCTGATGTTAAGTGGATTGAGTGCGAACAAGGCGAGAAAGAAACAGCGGAATTGATCCAAGAAGAGTTCACACAGCGCTTATTCTAGCGAGGAATTTTCTTGATTGCTTTAATTCCGCTTTTCATCACTAGTTTTCTAAGAAATTTATTATACATAAAAGGCATTTTAAATATTTTTAAAAATAATTTTTTTCTGATCCCGAGAGTTTTAATAAAATACCTGTTTGTAATATTTGCAATATTTTTTAAATCTTTATTAATGACTTCGGCTAGTATCCTCGCGCTTTCCATCGAATAACTTATTCCTTCCAGCGAACTTGGACTAATCATACCTGCGGCTTCTCCGATTAAATAAACGCCTCTTTTTCCTGTACATGTATTTAAATACCCTTTGTTTAAATATACAAAACATCCTTCTCTCTTTATTAATTTGCCAAACGAAATACCTTTGCCTTTAATTTTTCGCTTAAGCGCTTCAAATCTTTTGACGCTGTCTTTGGAAGGAAAAGCCCCTCCTATGACAAAACAATTATCCTTAGAAATTGTCCAGCTGTATGACTTTGTAATTTTTTTTTAACAACCTGACAAATGTAGCGCCAGCCGGTCCGAGCCCTATAACGGCAATATCATACATGTTCCTAGTCCTTTGTTTTATTTTACTGTATACTAAAAAATTATGAAAGAGCGGCCTGCATTCCTTGATAATATTTACCTCCCAAACGCAAAGATTGCACGTTTTTTAAGCGTTCTTGTCATATTCGGGATTGCAATTGGAATGAAGCATGGAGTGCAGAATAATTATTTATCAGAGATTATTAATATCGATGAATTTGAACGCGGAATCGTTGACGCATTCAGGGAACTGCCCGGTCTTTTATTAATTTTTATTCTTGCTTTAATGTACAGATTCGCGGACAGTAAAGTTTTTAAAATCGGCCTTGCTCTGATGTCAGGCGGAATGGCAGGGCTTTTACTCACAAGCAGTTCTGAATTTTTTATGACAAAAATCTTTGTCGTAATATTTATGGTTTTGTTCAGTACAGGCGAGCATATCATTATGCCTGTACGAAGTACTATCGCAATGGATCTTGCCAAACGGGAAAAGTCGGGAGCCTCCCTTGGGATAACAACTTCGATAGGACAGCTGGGTACTATTATAGGGCTTCTTCTTGTCACAGGGATCTTTTTCTTTTTGGATAAATATGGATATTCCAGAATAGATATTATCGGATACAGAATTGTTTTTGGTATTGCTGCGGCTCTAATGACTACTGCGGCTCTTGTCGCCGCCGCGCTCAAAGAAACTACGCTTAAAGCGCCAAGGCAGCGTTTTTATTTTGCTAAGAAGTTTACAAAGTATTATATAATGGAAGTCTTTTACGGCTCACGCAAACAAATCTTTTTAACTTTTGCGCCGTATGTTCTTGTCCGCGAGTACATGACAGATCCTTCTACGATGGCGCTTTTATTGGCTATTTGTTCTGTATTTGTTATGTTCTGCAGTCCGTTAATCGGCAGACTCATCGATAAAATCGGATATAAAAAAGTAATGATAGGCGATACTATCATTTTGGTTTTTGTCTGCCTGTTGTACGGCTTTTCGCACAGATTATTTATACCCGCTGTTGCGTTTATTGTAATATGCTGTAACTTTGTTTTGGATCAGGTTCTTTCTGTAGCAAGCATGGCAAACAATGTATATGTTCAGCGGATTTCTTCTGACAGAGAAGAAATTACCGCAACGCTTTCTACAGGTATCTCAGTAAATCATATTTTCAGCGTTTCTATTGCCCTTTTAGGCGGCTGGATTTGGAAAACAGCCGGTATCGAAGCGCTCTTTACAATGTCTGCCGCGCTTGGATTAATCAGCAGTATTTTTGCCGCAACAATTAAAAAGAGCGAAGAATTTAATTCATCAGTTTGATTGCTTTTGACGGGCATTTATCGATACATTCCATACACAGCGTGCATTTATCGTAATCTATATGCGCGATGTTATCTGCAACAGTTATTGCACCCTCTTTGCAAACTTTTTGGCAGAGAGTGCAGCCAAAACATCCGGCGCGGCAGCTTTCTCTTACAAGTTTTGCTTTGTCCCGTGAGTTGCACAAAACGCGTACCTTGCTTTTTTCGGGTACGATTTCTATCAGCTTCATTGGGCATACCTTTATGCATTTTCCGCAGGCAGTGCATTTTTCGTTTATAACAACCGCAATGCTGTCTATCATTTTTATTGCATTAAAAGGACAGGCATTTTTACAGCTCTCAAGCCCTATGCAGCTGTACGTACAGGTTTTGTTTCCGCCTGTCGCAAGCTGAGAAGCCGATACACAGCTTTTTGGACCGTCATAAATATAGTTTCTTTTTATATTGTCATTTGTTCCGTTGCATTTTATAAATGCAATTTTTCTGTTTGTCGGCGCTGCGTCAATTCCCATTTCTCTTGCAATTTCGATTGCAGCGGAAGAGCCGCCGGGAGGACAGCCTCTATAATTTGCTTCGCCTGTTACAACACGTTCGGCAAAAACAGTACAGCCGGGATACCCGCAGCCGCCGCAATTTGCACCGGGCAGTACGTTTATTATTTTATCTACCTTTGGATCAGATTCTACAGCAAATTTTTTGGCAGAAAAACCAAGAATAACTCCAAAAACAAGAGCGAGTCCTCCGACACAGATAACAGGAAACAAAATATTTTCTATCATTATTCCTTCTATCATATAAGCCCCAAAAATCCCATAAACGCGATACTCATAAGTCCCGCAGAAAATAATGCAAGCGGAAACCCGTTAAAAATTTCTGGAACATCAGGATTGTTTTCGTACTTTTCACGGATACCTGCAAGCAGCAGCATAGCAAGAGTAAAACCAGCTCCGGCGCCAAAACTGCTTACGATCGAATCAATAAACGAATACCCCTCTATTGAGTATCTGTTTTGTATATTAATCAGCGCAACGCCGAATATTGCACAGTTAGTAGTAATTAATGGAAGATAAACGCCGAGCATTGCATAAAGACTGGTTAACATTTTTTTCATGAATACTTCGACAAACTGTACGATTGACGCAATAATCAGAATAAATACAACTGTACGCAGATAAGTAATGTTTAACGGTACCAAAACATATTCATAAAAAAGAAATGTAATAGCTGATGAAAGCATCATAACGAACATTACGGCAAAACCCATGCCAAGAGCAGTCTCCGTTTTTTTTGACACGCCAAAATACGGACACATTCCCAAAAACTGAACCAAAACATAGTTATTTATTAAAGCCGCTCCGATAAATATAAAAAATAATTCCATTATCTGCCTGCCTTCTTTCTTCTGAGCCTTACATCACGGATCTGTTTGCGTATCATAATAATTGCGCCGAGCGTAAAGAAAGCGCCGGGAGGCAGAACCATTATAAGCACATGCGCATTTTCATCGTGTAAAAGCTCGATGCCAAAAACAGAACCGCTTCCGAAAAATTCTCGTATTACGCCGATAACAAAGAGACCTAAAGTAAAACCGAGCCCCATTCCTAAAGCGTCAATCATAGAAGCAAATATTTTATTCTTTGATGCAAATGATTCGATACGGGCAAAGAGAATACAATTAACAACTATAAGAGGGATAAATATTCCAAGTGATGCTACTATGTCAGGAGGCGCATACGCGTCAAGCAAAAGCTGAAGAACTGTTACAAATCCCGCAACTATTACAACTGCAGCGGCAATTCTAATTTCGTTGGGGATTAATTTTCTTACGGCAGAAATAGCCGCACATGCGCAAATCATAACCGCAGTGGTTGCAAGCCCCATAGTGACAGCGTTTACGGCAGAAGTCGTAACTGCAAGAAGCGGACATAATGCCAAGACCTGCACAAAAACAGGGTTCTTATTAAAAATACCGTCTTTAATTAATTCGATGTATTTCATTCTTCTATCCTGTCTGCCCTGTATTCATAATCATCATAATCTTCTATATATTCATAATTCGCCAAGCTCCATTCAATCGCTTCGTTGACTGCATTGGTTATAGCTTTTGTTGTTATAGTAGAACCTGTAATTGCCTGTATCTCATTTTCTTCGGGGAAATGCCTGACAACTCCCAGAGGCACAAGAGCAGCGCCGTCAAAACGCCGGTAAAAATCTTCTCTCACAGCTTTTGCACCAAAGCCGGGCGTCTCTGTGTGCCGAATAACCCGCATGCCGGAAATATTTTTTTCTGCTATTGATACTCCGACAACAAGATCAATCTTGCCGCTGTAACCTTCCGGAGAAAGGTACACAATATAACCTATTAAAACACTATCAGCCAGAGCCTCGCTGCTGTAAAAACATTCGTATACTGCGGTAATGCTTCCCGTATTTTCTATATTTAGCTCTTTGAATTCTGCAGCGCGCGGCATTACCTCTCTCATTGCAGTTTCTTGTATTCTGAGTTTTTGCCTTTCTATCGGCTCTTCAGTGCGATTGTATACAAAACTTAAAGCGGTCACGGTAATTACCGCAGTAATAAGAAGAGTCATAGCTGGTTTAACGATATATTTTGCACTCATGACTTTCTCCATGTTTTCTTGTGCTTAATTATACTGCGGCCGTAAACTCTCGGTCTTATATATTTATCGATAAGCGGAACAAAAAGATTCATAATAATAATCGCGTAACTTACGCCTTCCGGATAACCGCCGAAAAATCTTATAAAGACTGTTAAAAATCCGCAGCCTATACCCATTACGATTTTTCCGTTAGGCGTTATCGGGCTTGTAGCGTAATCCGTCGCCATAAAGAACGCGCCCATTATTAAACCGCCGTTTAAAACTTCGAACAATAAATTCTCGCTTACAAAAAAACCAGTCCGTCCAAAAATAAACGCAAAAACCGCAAAGCTTCCTATATAAAAAACAGGTATTCTCCAGTTAATTATTCTTCTGACTAATAAATATACTCCTCCGATAAGAAGCGCAACAGCGCTTGTCTCACCAAGACATCCGCCGACTTTGCCGAATAAAAGAGCGAGGTAATCAGAAAGCTCCGGCGAAAAAGACGGATCGCCTTTTACAACAGCAAGATATGTCGCGCTTGTAACAGAGTCCGGAGCGAATGTCCAGTTTGTCATATGAAAAGGGAATGACGCAAGAAGAAACGCTCTTGCCGCAAGCGCGGGATTGATAAAGTTAGAGCCGAGTCCGCCGAACAATTGCTTTACTACAATAATAGCAAAAACGCTTCCTACAACGGGAATCCAAACCGGAACATCCGGCGGAAGATTAAAACTAATTAAAACTCCGGTAATTACCGCGCTGTAATCATTAATTGTAACAGGCTTATTCATAACCCTCTGAAACAAATATTCTGCCATTAACGCAGAAAACACCGCAATTGCAGTTGTATAAAACGCCTGAACGCCGTAATGATAAAGAGCCATAAAAAAAGCTGGAGAAAGCGCAATTAAAACATCGCGCATGCGGAATTCGATAGTATCAGTACCGTACATATGAGGCGGAGAAGAAACAGTCATTATTTGATTTATAACTATTTTCATTTTGCTGTTTCCTTTAATCTGGATTGTTTAATTTTTTCCAGCTCAACCCTTCTGATTGTTCGAATCGCCTGAGACAAACGTCTCTTTGCAGGGCATATATAAGAACAGCTTCCGCATTCTATGCAGTCAAGACCATGGTGTTTAATAAACGCTTCGCCGTCTTCTCTTAAGATGTCCGCGTTTAATTCGGTCGGTATAAGACCGGAAGGACAACGCTCTACGCATTTTCCGCAGCGTATGCAGTTTCTTTCCGGCGGAATGTGCGCTTCTTCTTCTGTAAGAAAAATAACGCCCTCTGTTGTTTTTACAATCGGAACATCTGTATCAAAAATAGCAGTACCCATCATAGGACCGCCTACAACTATTTTTGCGGGATTGGATTTATAGCCGCCTGTTAATTCGACCAGGTCGCTTAATAAAGTTCCTATTCGCATTTTATAATTGCCGGGGTTTCTGATAGCGCCGCCTGTTAATGTTACAACCTTGCGCATAAGCGGACGCCCGCGGATTATCGCGCGGTGTATTGCGATTACTGTATCAACATTGTTTACAATACATCCGACATCAATTGGAATACCGCCCGACGGAACTTCTCTCCCTGTGATTGCGTCTACCAGTTGTTTTTCGCATCCTTGCGGATATTTAGTTTTTACAACTGCTACTTTTATATCGGGAATATCCGCGCAGAACTCTTTGAGATGTTCGATAGCTTCGGGTTTATTATCTTCTATCGCAATAATTCCTCTTGCGGTTTGAATCACTTTTAATAAAATTTTTAACCCTGCTACAATGCGCGCGGATTCTTCTATCATTATTCTGTTGTCAGTTGTCAAATACGGTTCGCATTCACAGCCGTTTACAATAACTGTATCGATTTTTTTATCCGGCGGCGGAGAAAGTTTTACATGAGTAGGAAATCCCGCGCCGCCAAGACCGACAATTCCCGCTTCGCGGATTATGCTTAATATTTCTTCTCTTGTGAGGTTTTCGTAACTTTCGCGCGGTTTAATACATTCGTGTTCTTTAAACTCTCCGTCATTTTCTATAATTATCGAATTAACAATCGTGCCCATTATTGTTAAATGAGGACGAATATCCTTAACGATTCCCGAAACACTAGAATGAATAGGAGCGCTGATTAACGCGCTTGAGTCGCCGATCTTTTCGCCAAGCAGAACCTTCTGCCCTTTTTCTACAAGAGGTTCGCAGACAGCTCCCATATGCATTAAAAGCGGAAAAATAATTTCGTGTCCCTGCGGCGGAAGCAGAGTATTTATTGGGACATCTTCTGTAAATTGCTTTTGTTCGTTGGGATAAATGCCGCGCTTAAATGTAAAGACAAGGGCTTTTTTTTTCCGCGAATTCAAAACCATGTTTTAGAACCACGCTTTAGAGTAGTTGAATTTTTTTGTATGCCAGATTTTTCTGCCTTCGTATTCACCGTTGGAAGTAAATAAATCCTGCAAAGCTTTTGGAATACTTACATCAGGAAGTTCGCCGGAAATCGTAAGCCTTCCGGGTTCTGATTTTTTTGCGCCAAGATGAAAAATTGAATTTACCGCATCGCTTACAACAGTGCCGGTTTTTCCGGGCGGCTTGTAGCTTACAGAACCGTAATGAAGAGCAAAAATAAAGTTAGCGGGAATATTAATGCCGAGAAATTCCAAAATATGAAGCGGAGCAGCAACGATCATTCCTAAACATGCTTTGATTGCCAATTCTGCGCTTTTTGCCCGCGCAGGTAAAAGTATGAGACAATCCTTGCCGGTGTCCATCCAGAGTAAACCGTCAGCCGCTTTAAACTTTGCAGAAAGCAGAGCAAGAAAACGTTTATGAACCTGCGCAAGAACTTTTTCTCCAAGGCGGGTATCGAGTGATGTTTTTCCCTGAAGCGAACAATACAATAGATAAAAAGGCATAGACTTGCCGGTTTGCATTTTTTTCCAGCCGGGGAATGAACTTGCAGACGGCAGTTTAATACCGGATTTTAAAAACCCTCCGGTTTCCGAACCGGCTGCTGCTTTAGAAGCGCTTTCCAGAGCGACTGCGCTTGCGTATGTTTTGCGCCACTGCTGTACTTCTTTAAGCCGTTTTGTGTCAACAGTATTTGAACCCTTTAAAAAAGAAGCACCCAAATAATCGCTGGCTCCTTCAAAAAATAAGGCGGCAGGATCTTTAATGCTTCCCTTAGGATCGATTATTCCCCAAGCCGAATCCTTGCAATTCTTTTTTAACTGAGCAACCGCTTTTTTTTGATCTGCTGCCGTAAGACCGGTTATATCGACATAGGTAATGTCTGCCGCAGACGGAGAATGTTTTGACAACGGCGAAGTTTCAAAAACTGTGTTCTTTGGCAAAAACGCTTTTAATGACGCTGTTTTACCGGTAAAAACATAGACCATATTAACCTACCTGATAAATCCTGTATTTTTCTGTAGAATTGGGAACGATTTTTGAATCGCTGAAAACATTCAATAATGACTGATCCTGAGACATCGCAAGGCTTTCGGAAACTACAAGCGAATTAGGAACAGCGGCTTTTGATTCCAATAATATTGCCTTCTTAACTGTATCTGCTTTTGTATATTGAGTTTCGCTTTCCGAATAAGTAAGATGACCGGAGTTTACAGCGATTCTAAGTTTAATCGCAGAGTTGAGCGGATTGTCCATTTTATTAAAAATAAACATTTCGCTAATAATTTCTATTCCTGCAAAAATTGCCATTCTGCTGTAATCACCTAACATAAAAACAGCTAGAGCTCCGTCGCCTTCCCATGTCCAAAGACGGCCAAGCCTTGAAACTACAGCATTGGTTACTATCTTTCTTAAATCGCCGTAAGTTTTATCAATTAGCTGTTTTGGATTTGATTTTACGATAGCTGTATTGCCGACTACATCGAGCCTGAGAATAGCCATTTGGCGCTCGTCACCTTCTACAAGGCGTCCCCAATTGCGGGTAATTTGCTGGCTCTGATCTTCGAAAAATTGACCTGTCGCTTTATCATAACTAAAGCCCGCCTGCAGAACATCTCCGACAACATCATCGAGTCCCCTAAAATTATACTTGTGCCCCATGTAGCCTTTTTCGTCTACTTTAATAAGGGTTTCGATAAAATCGATATAATATCCGTCAGCTACCATATCAGCGACGATTCGATCTGCGGCTTCGTGGGGACCGATAGGGTGTCCCTTGGAGAACCCAAAACTTTTTTGAAGATCATACCCCGGGTTTGTCATTTTAGCAAACCGGTTCATGACCTCTGGTGACAGAGACAAAGCCAAACATTTTCGGCAAAATCTGGTAGAAAATCCTGATCTCATTACATTCAGTTTACTATGATCTGATAAAATTGTATAGTATGAAAAAATGCAAAAAGAGGAAAGACATGCGGAATTTTGAATATTGCAATAAAACCAAAATAATTTTTGGGAAAGATACAGAAGATCAGATAGGAAGAGAAACTTCGATATATGGAAAAAGGGTTTTACTTCACCATTCCGGCGGTTCTGCCGTTCGTTCGGGACTTATTGACAGGGTAAAAAACAGTTTAAAAGACTCTAATATTGAATGGATCGAATTAACGGGCGTTCAGCCGAATCCGCGTCTTTCTCTGGTAAAAGAAGGCGTTAATATGGTAAAGAACGAAAAGCTCGAAATGATCCTTGCTGTCGGCGGCGGTTCTGTAATAGATTCTTCCAAGGCAATCGCTGTGGGCGCTGTTAATGACGGCGATATTTGGGATTTTTTTGAAAGAAAAATATCTCCAGAAAAAGCCCTGCCAACCGGCGTTATTTTAACAATTCCCGCGGCAGGCAGCGAATCGAGCACAAGCTGTGTTATCACGAACGAAGAAGGTCCATATAAAAGAGGAATGCACTCCCTTTTTAACCGCCCGGTTTTTTCTATATTGAATCCCGAATTAACATATTCTCTGCCGGCGTATCAAACTGCCTGCGGAATAACCGACATGTTGGCGCATATAATGGAACGATACTTTACAATCGATCAGGATGTTGAACTTACAGATGAACTCTGCGAAGGCACGATGAGAACAATTATTAATAACGCGCGCAAAATTTTTAGCGGCGGCGAAAAAGATTATGCTCCCCGCGCAGAAATAATGTGGGCAGGCGCGATAGCACACAATGGCTTGCTCGACACTGGCCGCCTCGGCGACTGGGCAAGCCATGCGCTGGATCACGAACTGTCCGCTCTTTTTGATATAGCGCACGGCGCTGGTCTTGCGATAATATTCCCCGCTTGGATGAAATACAATATATCTGTAAATCCACACCGCTTTGAACGTTTTGCAAAAAAAGTCTGGGGCGTTAACAGCGCGCAGGAAGGTATTTCCCAAATGGAAGATTTTTTTAAATTAATTGGAATGCCTGTGCGTTTTTCTGACGCAAATATTGATCCTGCGCAAATCCCCGAAATGGCAAAACGTGTTGTACATTTTGGTCAAATCGGGAATTACCGCAAACTGGATGAAAAAGACGCAGAAGCGATATACAGATTAGCTGCAGAGTAAGGAAGAATAAAAACCACAAAGGGCACGGAGTTTCACAGAGAGTGAATGATTTTCAAATCAAATCTCTGTGCTCCTCCGTGGTCTCTGAAGCATTATCTGCCTCTTATTAATTCATGGAATGCAGGTTTGGGCTGGTATTGCCTGTTAAACAACAACGGATGATCTGTTCTGCCTCTTACAGGAAATTCATTGATCCAGCTGGTACCGTCATCGATACCCCAGATCAATACCATGTCAAGTTTACCTTCGTTATATTTTTCTAAATACATATCAAAAAACTCACGGTATCTTTGAGCCTGCGCTGTTAAACGGGTATTTAATTCGCGTTCTGCAAGAGTTAAAGTTCCTCTTGCTCCTGTATTGCTCCATGTTGTTTCGTTACGCCGATAGATCGAAATATCAAGCTCACAAACTTGAATTACAAGGTTCTGTCCTGTTCTTGGATTTCTTCTCGAAGTAAATGCGTCGATACCTCTGGATACATCCCTAACTGCAGGCCAGTCATGATTATAATGTCCTTGTACCCCGACTCCGTCTATTGGAGCGTTATTTGCGATTAAATAATCCAACAGCCTTAAAAAACCGTTGTGCTTGGCACCGGGAATTTCCATACTGTAATCTGTAAGGAAAAGTTTTACATTTTGTCCGCCGTTTGCGTCAGCGTATTGGCGTGCAAACTGAAATGCTTTAAGCACGTATTCGTACCTATCAGTACCTGTTTTTCCTGCGTCTAACATTATCTGTGTAAAAACAGATTGACTATCAGTTCCTGTTCCGGCAACATTACCCGGAGCTCTGGGATTACCGTCATCTCCGACAGCTTCGTTTACAACATCCCACCATTCGATTCTTCCTCTGTATTTCTCGAATACAGTTTTAATATGATGTTCCATACGGGCATAAAGTTCGTCTGTTGTCGCTCTTCCCTGCCTTCCGCTTCCTCTAAAAAATGCGTCAGGTATTGAGTTATGCCAGATTAAGACGTGCCCGCGGATTTTTTGGTTATTCGCTTCTGCATAATTTACCATTGCATCGGCTTCTGCCCAGCGATAAGCGCCTGTTGGTGTCCAGGGGTGAGGCATAATGCCATCGGGTTTCATTCTGTTTTCTGCTACCAATACATTAAAATGACGAAGCAATTGACGCTGTGGACTTACAACAGAGAAAGATGTGTCAGAAACTGCGACACCAACGCGGAACGGCCATTTTGTATGAAGCGCAGTTAAAGATGTATCAATTACAACAGGTGTATTAACTACATTGCCGTTAATAGTAATTGTAATGTCATCGATGTAAGCTGTTATATTGTTTCCAAAATGGTGAGTAGATAAATACAACATCCTGTTTGGTTCCAGTGTTATTGTATTTGACCCTTTGACTTCTAGCCACTGCCTTGCAGGTAAATCTGCATTAGTATTACCTGCTATAATAGGCCAGTTATTGTTATTTACCTGCCAGACAACTTTTGTCGGCCTATCAAGCCAAACCTGCATAGATACTTCTATTGTTACACGTCCTGAATAAGCTCCTAAATCATAAGTTAAGACAGCCCAATCATATCCGCCGCTCCCGGGGCTTACCTGTAAAACATTTGTTTTTCCCTGAAAATTTGCATGCTGATTAGGAACTGTTCTTCCTGGTGCAGTAATCCCCTGCCAAGATACAAAAGCTGCTGTTGCAAGAGCGATAATTAAAACACCGATAGTCATTTTTATTAATTTTTTCATAAAAACCCTCCATCAAATAATGAGTATAAAATATACTATAACAAGTTTACATATAAAAAAACCTAAAAAATTATAGGTTTTTTCATAGAAACCCTCCATTGTTCAGTATAAATAAAGATTATAGTATTTTCTATAGAATAAAAAACCTATAAAAATTATGGGTTATTTATAAAATCTTATATTCCAAATTTTAAATTTAAAATCGCCGAGAGTGTGTATCTGAAACTGAAACAGTTCTATATTTTTTTTAATAAACTTTACAGGTCTGCCAAAACGCAATTTATCCGATATTTTTGCCTGTTCAAGATCGCTCATTTTAACATGGACAGTAGATACTTTTCCCTTTATTGTAGGAAATATAAAACGATGATGATTTTGTTCGCCCTTAGTTCTTGAATCTGATGTTGTAAGCATAACTTCGTAATAGTTACCGTCGCCTAAAACATTAAACGAAAAAGAAGAAGATTCCTTAATTATTTTGAATGAACTATAATCTGTCGGGCATACAAACCCGGCAAAAGCCGCATTGTCAGCAAACATTTTTCCCCAGATAGTATGGCATAATTGTAATTTTCCGTTTATTTTTTCTTTTTTTGCCGACAAGTTAATCGATGTGCCAAGCTTATCAGAAAATGTCATCCAGTACTTAAAATAAGGAGGAAATCCTTCGCCTGCTGCCAGTCTTTGACTTTCTTTTTTTTGCGTAGACTTTACTAATGGTTGATTATTGCTGTCCTTACCCTGCATGCATTTAATTAACAGCTCATTACTGCTGTTTACGCCCAATTTATCAAAAATATTTTTTCTGTGAAAATAGACGGTTTGGCAGTGGATATTCATCGCATAAGAGACATCTTTAACAGATGAACCTTTGAGAAGCAATTCCAGTATTTTTTGTTCACATGGCGTTAGTTTTTCCCGCATATTGCACCTCTACTGCGCGTTTCGTACGACACGAAAACTTTGAACACTAAAAAGATAACGCCCTAAAAGCGGTACTGCGCTTCCTCTTGCGGCAGATCTAAGATAGTCTCCGCCGTTGATCCATGAGCCGCCGCGTATAACACGTTCTGTACCAGAAACCGCGCCGGTTGGATTTGATTGCGGTTCTGACGGATAACTTCCGTACCAATCCCAGCACCATTCGTATACATTTCCAAGTATGTCATACAATCCCCAGGGATTGGGAGCAAAACTTCCTACAGGAGAAGTTGAATCAAAACCATCATGAAAATTAACCCATTCAAAATCATTTTTTCCCATTCGTTCTATAAATGTTAAATCAGCGGCATTTACTTTGCCTGACAAAGACATTTCATCATCTCCGCTCCAAAAGCGTGTGGTTGTTCCGGCGCGGCAGGCGTACTCCCATTCTGCTTCTGTAGGCAGCCTGTAGCCGTTTGCGTTTTTATCCCATGTTATTGTCCATCTAAGCGGATCAGGATGAAATTGATTACTATACATTACGTTTAAATTGTTTGGATCGGCCTTATCCTTGTTAATAGTATATACAGGCGTTAATCCTTCGCGTTCGCTTAAGCGATTACAGTACTCAATCGCGTCGTACCAACTTACTTTTTCTACAGGTAAATTATCTCCTCGAAAAAAACTGGGATTCTCTCCCATTACTTCTATATATTCTTTTTGTGTAACTGTATATACGCTCATGTAAAACGAACTTACTGTAACCTGATGTTGAGTTTCATCGATTCTGCGTTCATGTTCATTTGCAGGGCTGCCCATAAAAAAAGTTCCGCCTTTTATAAACACCATGCCGCCGATTTGCGGAACATCTGCCTGATCTAATGAGAGGCACCCTATGTATAATAACGGGATGGTAAAGATTAGGATGGCGGAAAGTTTTGTGGGAGTCATAAATTATAGTGCCATGGAAAGCAATGGTAAATCAAGACTGAGATGATTTAGAAGCGATTTACCGGCTGGCAACTGGGTGAGTCAAAACTGCCTCTTGACAAGTAAGACATATTGTGTTACATTTTATTTATGAAGTTGATCGGTATAGAATGGGATGAAGCAAAAAACATTCTTAACAAAGAAGAGCATGGTGTAGGCTTTGAAGATGCACAATATATTTTTACCGATCCGGAAAGAATAGAGCGCTTTGATCGGAGTAAAAATAATACATCGGAAGAGGAACGATGGCAAACTATAGGTAAAGTGGGATCGGTTTATTTTGTTGTATATACGGAACGCGGAACAGATAAACGGATTATTACAGCGCGTCCGGCGGATAAAT
>WQXI01000009.1 GCA_009784935.1 Treponema sp. | reverse complement strand
GTTCCTGAGTTTGTTTCTAGGGTAAGTGGCATGAAGCCTCTGCTCTTCGGTTCTTATGGTTAGATTTTCTATCTTGAGGCATCAGTTCTCATGGTTAGATTTTAACGTGAGGCACTACGGGTACTTGCGGGCCCGCAGGGGTTCAAGAGGATGCAGGGAATAAAAATATTCATTAATCTCTTCGGCGCTTCGACAAGCTCAGTGCTCAGGGTTCAGCTCAGTGACATCATGGACATTCTCTGTGTTACTCTGTGGTTAAATTCCTCTTCATTATTCCTCCGTGTCCCTTTGTGCCGCTGTGCCTTGGTGTGAAGTCTTAATCCGTGTAAATCTGCGTTAATCCCTTCGGGCTTCGTCTGCGGACAAATATTTCCTCTGTGCCCTGCGTGAGGCTATAGTAATATTTTATAGTAAAAACTTGTTGAAATATACATTTCTAAATAAGAAAGGGAAAGAAACATATTTGCGCTTCCCCTTATAATAATAATTGCATATAAAGGATTGACACGTATAAAAAATTATTACAGTATTGGTATATGAAAAAAAGAGCATTAATCAGCGTATTCTATAAAGACGGCATTTTGGAACTTGCTTCATTCTTAAATGAAGCCGGATGGGAAATTATTTCTACAGGCGGAACTTCGCGGTTCTTGCAGGATAATAAAATCCCTGTTATAGATGTTTCTTCTGTAACGGGTTTTCCCGAATGCCTTGACGGGCGCGTAAAAACCCTGCACCCTGCGATTCATGCCGGTCTTTTGGCGCGAAGGGATGTTCAAACTCACATGGACACCCTTGGTGAACAAAACTTAAACACAATTGATTTGGTCTGTGTTAATTTATATCCTTTCTTCGAAAAAGTTCAAGAAACGCTTAGTATCGAAGAAACTATAGAATTTATCGATATCGGCGGTCCCGGTATGCTTCGTTCTGCTTCTAAAAACTATAAAGATGTAATTGTTCTTACAGACCCGGCGGATTATCAAAAAACAATAGAAAGTATAAAAGCCGGCGATGTTTCCTTAGATTTTAAAAAAAGTCTTGCAGCAAAAGTTTTTAGGCTTACTTCTGCTTATGATGCTGCTATTGCGCGTTTCTTGTCCGGCGAAGAATATCCCGAATACCTGCCGCTTTCGTTAAAGAAAGGGCAGTCTCTTCGTTACGGAGAGAACGGACATCAATCGGCTTCGCTTTATCTAAATACCGATCGTCCCGGTGTTATGGGGTGCATGGAGCAGCTTCACGGTAAAGAAATGGGTTTTAACAATATTAGAGATTTAGATATAGCATGGAAATCAGTCTGCGCTTTTGGTTTAAAAGCGGATGGTACAGAACCTGCGGGGGAAGCTGATGTCCGCCGTTTTATTCCGGCAGGAGCAGGCGAAAGCAAAATTTGCTGTGTCGCGGTTAAACATAATACGCCCTGCGGAATCGCGCTTGGAAACTCGCTGACAGAAGCTTACGATAAAGTATTTACCTGCGATCCTGTTTCGATATTCGGCGGTATAATTGCCTGTAATTCTAAAGTTGACGCTAAGACTGCGGAAAAACTCGGAGAATTATTCTTAGAAATTGTCGCAGCTCCTGATTTTGACGAAGATGCGCTTAATATTCTAAAAAATAAAAAAAACCTTCGTATTATA
This sequence comes from Treponema sp., assembly GCA_009784935.1. GTDB lineage: Bacteria > Spirochaetota > Spirochaetia > Treponematales > Breznakiellaceae > WQXQ01. The sequence continues at coordinate 65,742 of WQXI01000009.1, read as the reverse complement.
AAAATAAATAAAGCTCCGCAGGATGTACATGAATTAATTGCTGTAGACGGTGGGCTTTTAATGCAGCAAAGCGATCGCGTTCTTTTGGAAAAATGGGAAGTAGTAACAAAAGTTTCTCCGCAGGAAAGCGACATTGCCGATATGATTTTTGGCATGAGAGCCGTTACTTTTGTTAAATCAAACGCCATTATGATTGTAAACGGCTGTGCGGCAACAGGAATCGGAGGCGGACAGGTTAACCGTATCTGGCCTGCGGTTCAGTCCATGCAAAGAAGCGCGGATGTTCTTAAAGGAGAAAAAGCGCGGGTGCTTGCGTCAGACGCGTTTTTCCCGTTCGCTGACATTGTAGAAGAAGCCGCAAAGGCAGGAATAAAAGCGATTATTCAGCCGGGCGGCTCAAAGAACGATCAGCTCTCTATTGAAGCATGCGATAAACACGGCATTGCGATGGTGTTTACCGGCACAAGACACTTTAAGCATTAGTTTTAAAAGGTTTCTCAGCAGTACAGAGCATGTTATTGTGAACCTCTTCTAAATATAACCTGTTTACCCAAAATATCTTACCGCTCCCGAAAAAATATCTATCTTTGTAATACCGGGAATATTTTTATATAAGTCTTTATCCAGCCGCTCGGTATTTGCATTAGTGCCGAATATCCGCCCGTCAGCCGAAGTAATTCCCAATACCGAATAATCCGAATTGCCCGGATTAAAGCTGATATCCTGAGATGCATTGCCTTCATAATCCGTATAATGCATCGCTATCTGTCCGTTAGCTGCAAGTTCTTTGATAAGAGACTCATCTGCGGTAAAACGGCCTTCGCCATGCGAAACTGGAGTAATGAATCTATCCCCAGATTTTAAATGAGAGAGCCATGGTGATTTATTGGATATTATCTTAGCGTTGACAAAAACCGCCTGATGTCTTCCTATAGAATTAAAAGCAAGCGTACAGGAAGGCGTTTTTAAATTATTCTTATCTGTATAAATTTCTCCGTAAGGGAGAAGACCAAGTTTTAATAATGCCGAAAACCCGCTTCCTATAGCGCCGATAAGTCCGTCTCTTTTTTGCAAAAATTCCATTATTGTATCTGTAATACGGGCACTGCGCATAAATGCCGCTGTTAAACTGCCGGAACCTGACGGCTCATCACAGCCGGAAATCCCTCCTGGAATAAAAATTATATTTGCTGTCTGCGCCGCTTTAACAAATTCTATTGTGCTTTGTTCGATACAGGAAGAAGTCAAATTTCTCATAATAAGAGGATTTGCTTCTCCTCCTGCTTTTTCTGCAGCTTTTATTATATCATATTCGCTGTTTGTATCAGGAAACACAGGAATTAAAAATTTTGGTCTTTTAGTTTTAAATATTGGGCTGCATGTTTTTTGTATATTTGCAGAAGAGCCGTCAATATATTTAAAGTTTTCTGTTTTGCCGTTTTGGTTTAACAAGAGAGGGTATACGGGTTCCAGAGTACTTTCCCAAATTTGTAAGAGTTTTTCTAATTGAGTCTCTAATGACGGAGTTTTTAGAATAAAATCTTTTGTTGTTCTTCCCAGAAGTTCGCAGTCATGATTATTGCCGAAAGCTTCGATTGCAGTCTCTATAATAAAGCCGTTAAATCCAAATTCTTTATTAAGGTCTTTTTCCGCTGTAAAGCCGATACGGTTACCTGCGCACATTTTTATTATCGCTTCCGCTGTGCCTCCCGATCCTAAAGCCCATGCAGAAAGAATCTGTCCGCTTTTAATTAATTTTTCTGTATCATCAAAAAATTTGCGTAATGCCGCATAATCAACTTTAGAAAAAAGAGAAGACGGTATTTTTAATAAGTAAACAAAACGGTTGTCTTTTTTAAACTCCGGCGAAATTATTGCGGCGGTTTTTGCGGTAGAAACAGCAAAAGAGACTAATGTCGGCGGAACATCAATATCTCCGAAGCTGCCGGACATAGAATCTTTTCCGCCGATAGCGGCGATTTCAAGACCGAGCTGAGCGTCTAATGCTCCCAAAAGAGCAGAAACAGGTTTTCCCCAGCGGAGAGGATCGTCGCCTAATCTTTCAAAATATTCCTGAAAAGAAAGCCAGCAGTTTTTTCTGCTTCCGCCGGCTGCGATTATTTTTGCTATGGAATGCACAACCGCAAAAACCGCGCCGTAGTACGGGCTTACAGACGAAACAATTGGATCAAATCCAAATGAAAAGACCGAAGCAGCCGTTGTTTCTCCGTTTAATACAGGAATTTTTGCCGCCATTACCTGCGCCGGCGTAAGCTGGTATTTGCCTCCAAGCGGAGACATTACTGTTGCCGCTCCGATTGTAGAATCAAACCTGTTAATTAATCCTTTTTGAGAACAAATATTTAATGAACCTGCAAAACTTTCCAGTTCATTAATATCGGTAAATAATTTTTTTGTTTTTAAAACTTCCTGAGCCTTTAAGTTAGATGTTAGGATATTTGCCTTGGCAGATTTTCCTGAGCCGTTAGAATTTAAGAAAGCGCGCGAAAGATTTACGATTGTTTTTTTATTCCAGTTCATTACAAGACGCGGAGATTTTGTAACTTCTGCAATTACTGCCGCTTCTAAATTTTCGTCTTTTGCAAATTTAATAAACTTATCAGCGTCTTTTTTTGAAGTTACTACAGACATTCTCTCTTGGCTCTCGCTTATTGCGATTTCTGTTCCGTCGAGTCCGTCATACTTTGTTGTTACTTTATTTAGATTAATTAAAAGTCCGTCAGCAAGTTCGCCGACAGAAACGCTTACGCCTCCCGCGCCGAAATCATTGCACTTCTTTATAAGCCGCGCAGCCTTTGGATTGCGGAATAGCCTTACGATTTTTCGTTCTTCGGGAGGATTGCCTTTTTGTACATCAGCGCCGCATGTTAAAAGCGCGTCTTCTGACTGAGATTTTGATGAGCTTGTAGCTCCTCCAATGCCGTCCCTTCCTGTTCTTCCCCCTAATAGTATAACAACATCGCCGTTAGATGGTTTTTTACGTACGACATTTTCTGCCGGAGCTGCGCCTATCAATGCGCCGAGTTCCATGCGTTTTGCCGCATAACCGCTGTGATAAATTTCCAAAAGATGTCCCGATGAAAGTCCTATCTGATTGCCGTAAGAACTGTAACCTGCGGCAGCTGTGCGGCAGATTTTTAACTGCGGCAGTTTTCCCGGCAGAGCGGAAGAAACTTTTTGCAGCGGATCAGAAGCTCCCGTTATGCGCATTGCCTGGTAAACATATGAACGCCCAGAAAGCGGATCACGGATTGCTCCGCCAAGACATGTAGAAGCTCCGCCGAAAGGTTCGATTTCTGTAGGATGGTTATGCGTTTCGTTCTTAAACATTAACAGCCAGTCTTTTTCTTTACCGTCAACATCAACTTTTATTTTTACAGAACAAGCGTTAATTTCGTCAGATTCATCAAGGCTTTTTAGTAAACCGCGTTTTTTTAGCGCTCTTGCGCCTATTGTTGCAATATCCATTAGTGTGATTGGTTTTAAGCCGCGTCCGAGAGACGTTCTTAGTTCGAGATAATCATTATAGCTTTGTTTTATATCACCGTCTTCTATCTGAATATCCAGTTCTGTAAGAAATGTAGTGTGACGGCAGTGATCTGACCAATAAGTGTCAAGCACGCGTATCTCTGTAATAGTAGGGTCGCGTTTTTCATCATTACGAAAATAATTTTGACAAAATTTTAGATCCGATAGATCCATAGCTAGTTTTAATTCAATGCCAAAGTTTTTTAGCTGAGAATCAGAAAAAGAAATAAAACCATCGATTGTTTTAATTTCTCCGGGAACAGGAAAAATTTGTTTTAGCGTATCCGGTTTTTCTAACGAAGTTTCGCGGCTTTCTACAGGATTTAAAATCCATGATTTTATTTTTTTAAAATCTTCTGTTGTTATATCGCCGCAGAAAGCGTATATTTTTGACGTATGAACGGTAATTTCATCTTTTCCTGTCAGTATTTTTATACATTGAGCGCAGTAATCGGCTCTTTGGTCAAACTGTCCGGGCAGGAATTCTGCGGCAAAAACCTTTACAGGTTCGTTATTTTCATCAAAAGAAGGTAATGAATTATGAAAAATATCAATGATTGGATCATAAAAAACAGTTTTTTTAACAGTTTCAAAGTCTTTTTCAGAAATACCTTCTATAAAGTAGCGATTTATTATTCTGACCGCTTTTAAATTGGTAATTTCCAGCGCAAAGCGAAGATCCGATGCCAAAGAAGCAGTTTCTACCGCGTATTCTGGCTTTTTCTCTGTTAAAATTTGATAAACTTGCATGATATTATCCCCTTCTATTGGCATTATAAAGAAAATAAGATATAATGACTATATGAATAACAAAATGATCAAAATATTGCTTTTTTCTGTAATTGGGTGTTTTATTCTCCAATTTGCATATACACAGGGTCCTAATACAATGATCCGCATAAACGGCGGCTCATTTCTTATGGGGAGTCCGGAAAACGAATCCGGAAGGCACATGACCGACGAAAGTCCCCAGCATAGAGTAACTGTCAGTTCTTTTTTAATGTCAAAATTTCCGATAACACAAGCGGAATACGAAGATATTATGGGTGTTAATCCCAGTTCTCAAAATCATAGGGAGCCAAACAGACCTGTCGATCAGGTAAGCTGGAATAACGCGATTGATTACTGCAACAGAAGAAGTGTAAGAGAAGGGCTTACTCCCGTGTATACAATAGAAGGCGCAAATGTAACATGGAACAGGCAGGCAAATGGTTATCGTCTGCCTACAGAAGCTGAATGGGAATATGCCTGCCGCGCCGGAACGCAAACGCCGTTTAATTCCGGAACATCAATGGAAGACGCCGGCTGGAGCAGAGAAAACTCATTTTTTATTGTTAATGGTTCAAGAAGCCGTTCTACATATCCTGTCGGGCAAAAACAGCCTAATGCATGGGGACTTTATGATATGCATGGCAATGTTCTTGAATGGTGCTGGGATTGGTTTGCTCCATATACTGCAGAACCAAAAACTGATCCTATAGGACCTGCGTCAAGCCCGAGGGGAGCGCGCGTTTACCGCGGCGGCTGTTTTGACTTTGCCGCTGATTGGTGCCGCAGTGCGTACAGATTTGGAAACCGTCCGACATTTAGAATGTTTTATACAGGTTTTAGAGTTGTACGCAATGCCCAATAGAATTACAGAACTAGAAAGCCTAATATTAAAATATCAAGAATCTTACTATAATGCAGAAGCCGAAATTTCTGATGATGAATTTGATCTTCTCTGGGACGAATTAAAAAAACTTTCTCCGCAAAGTGATGTTCTAAAAAAAGTAGGGACAGGTTCCGACACAGACGGTTTTCCAAAAGCGCGCCATATTATTCCAATGGGCAGTCAGGATAAAGCTTCTAACGGCGAAGAATTTTTAGAATGGGCAGGAAAAAAAGCAATAAAAAATTTTATTGTTCAGTACAAACTAGACGGCGCAAGCTTGGAACTGCAGTACGAAAAAGGCGCTTTAGCGCGCGCCGTCACCCGCGGAGACGGAATTACAGGCGATGATATTACACCTAATGCGCGGCGCATGAAGGGCGCTGTTCTTAAAATGGATATTCCGTTTACAGGCGGCGTACGCGGCGAAGTTATAATGACAAATGCTGTCTGGAAAGGCAAATATCCTTCTAAGGCAAATTGCCGTAATGCCGCAAATGGCATTATGCGCCGCAAAGACGGCGAAGGCTGCGAAGATTTAGAAATTATTGTTTATGACGCGTCAGTTCCCGATAACGATTATTTTTTTACAGACGAAATAAAAAAGATTGAATGGCTCAAAGACAGAGGATTTATCACCACAGAAGTTAAAGTCTTTGATTCTGCGCAGGATGTTGTCGATTACCGCAATGAAACCGCAAAAAAAAGAGAAAAATTATTATTTGATATTGACGGTCTTGTAGTAAAGGATACAGAGACAGATATGTCAGACCTTCGTAAGGCGCGCCCGGAAAAACAAATTGCTTTTAAGTTTGAACTAGAAACCGCTTTTAGCATTTTACGCGAAGTTATTTGGAGCGAGTCGGGCGCGACATACACGCCAATCGGCGTTGTAGAACCGGTGCGGCTTGCCGGAACAACTGTAAAACGCGCCAATCTTAATAACCCTGATATGATTCGTTCTATGGGGTTAAAAATCGGCTCTGCCGTGACTGTTGTTAAGAGAGGAGAGATCATTCCAAAGATCGAAGGTTTGGCTCCGATAGAAAATTCCGAACAAACAAGCGAAATTGAGTTTCCTAAGATATGCGCAGTATGCAATTCTGATCTCACAGATGGAGGGACAAGGCTTTATTGTCCTAATCCTCAATGCCCAAAGCGGCTTTTGCACCGTCTGGAAAAATGGGTATCTGTATTGGACATCCGCGAATTGGGAGAAAAATTACTAAGGCAATTGTTCGAAAAAAACATAAAAAACATTCATGAATTATATGCGTTAACCGCAGAAGAACTTTCGGGCTACGATAGAATGGGAGAACTCTCTGCCGCAAAAGTTATTCGTCATATTCAAACAAAACGGGAGCTTTCGCTTGCTGCCTTTACTGCTGGTTTTGATCTGGAAGGCGTTGCAGAAACTACAATGGAAAAAATCGCAGCGGCGGGTTTTGATACATTAGAAAAGCTGCGTAATGCGTCTGTTAAGGACTTATCCGCTGTTTACGGCCTTGGAGAAATAACAGCGGCTGTTATTACAGAAGGCGTAAAAGAATGCGCAAATGAAATGGATGCTGTTTTAAAGACTGGAATAATAAGTATAAAAGACCCGCCGTCTTTAGAATCAGTGCCGCTTAGAGGACTTTCGTTTTGTTTTACAGGCGAACTAAAAACAATGAAGCGCGGAGAAGCCGAAGAAAAAGTAAAAAACAACGGCGCTCTTGTTAAATCTTCTGTTGTAAAGGGGCTTTCGTATCTTGTGACAAATGATACGGCTTCGGGCTCTTCTAAAAATAAAAAAGCAAATGAGCTTGGAATCCAAATCATCGATGAACAGGAGTTTTTAGAATTGCTAAAATCAGCATTATCAAACTCAAATGCAGTAAAATTACATTCCGGTAAAAATCAAGAAAAAAAATCAGACAATAAAACTCAGGGCGAATTATTCTGACGTGTCCCGAATCATATAATAATTTTCCATTGCTTCGAATCTTTCGCGGACATTTTGCAAAAATAAAAGTTCGCGGTTAATAGTTCTTGCATAATTTAAGGTTCCGTTTTCGATTCTAAACGCTTCGTCCTGCCAGAACCTGACGCCGTTTAAATCAATCCATCTAAAGCGCCTTTCGTTTGCTTTATTTGCCCATAAAACAGCGTCTTCCCAGTAATGCAGTGCGGCGCGGTAGCAGCTTTCGGCTATTTCGAGGCTTTCAAGGTTTTGATCTCTCCAAGGAGCATTGTAAAAGTAGGCATTGCGTTTGTTCCATTTATTGCCTAAAAAGAGGTATTGTTCTATCAATTTTATATAGAGGTGCATTGTAAAAAGATAGCGGTATTTTTCCCATTCAATCTCGTTTTCAATTTTTGTGAGCGCAAACAAAGGATTGGCAAAGGGCGCCTTTAACGCCTGTTCCAGCCAATAGATATTTTCGATTGTGTCATCCGGAGCTTGATTTCTATGAACGTGGAATAACCTGTAAAACTGTTCCTTGTAGGTAACAATATAGCTGTTTGCCGGCATTGCTATAGACATTAATATTATTAAGGAAACTATCTTTACTGCTGTCTGCTTCATGTATTAAATATCGGCAAACTGGCCAAAATGCTCCATAAAATTAAAGCATTAAGACTTATAAATGCATATAAAACGGTCATTTTGCCCTGTTATTGATACATTTAAGCTTAAAATGTGTTATAATTTATATATCAAATGTCAATTTTTATAGAAAAAGACGGGAAAAAGACGCTCCCCGGCTCATTTTACATTAAAATTCTCGTTTTTCTAAGCCTTATTGGTCTTTCTGTCATTTCTATGCAGCCTCTGCAGGCAGCTCTTAACGATGAAATATCCGTAATCAGCGGTAATTTCCTAGAAAATATCGAAAATTTTACCGGTTTGCAGGTACGTTATTCTTCGATTCGCCCCGCTTTTTTTGGTTCATTCGATATAAGAAACTTAAGGTTTTACAGGAATGACGAAACCTTTTTTACAGTAGCCAGAATCCAGATTAATTTTTCTGTTATAGAATTTTTGTTTAATAAAAATACGTTTATTCATGCAGTTATAATAGACAGGCCTGTTATTAATATTGATGTAGAAAGAGACAAAGAAACTTTGGATTTTTTTACTTCGTTAATTAACAGGAGCGAAACAACCCCTGAGTTTGATATTTCTTTTTTGCCAAGAGATGCGGATTATCAAATACGGCATGGGTATTTTTCTCTGACTGACAGGTATACTTTATATAAAATAGAAGATGCAAATTTAAATATTAAAGAAACAGACGGTGAGATTTTTGTTAACGGCAGATTGTCGGCAGAATACAAGCAAAGCGGTTATTTTGACAAGAGTCTTGTTGTCAGGACAGAACTCGCCTTAAACGGAAACTCCGATGCAGATTTGCAGCGCGGCAATGCCGAAGTTTCTGTGTTTCATATTACCTGCTATGAGCAGGATGAAATAATAAGAAATATTTCTTTCTTTAGGCCGCCGTCAGCAGGTTCAAGTCCGCAGCTTTTGTTTTCGGTTCTTCCGTTTAAAATTGTTCTCGATTACGATGACGGTCTTTTAAAGATAAAAAACAGCGCGGAGAATCCTTCTGTAAATTATTATTTTCATTTTGCGCCAGAGAGCGGCAATTTTTCTGCCGGAGCGGATTTTAACAATTTTCATTTTGGCGAACAGGTTATTTTTTCGGAAGATCTTAAAAGTATTAATGAATTTCTTTTGATGGAAATAAACGGCTCTGCGTTTTATATGCGCGATAATGGTTCTGCCGAGTACAATGTAAATCTAGGAAGCGTTAACCCTGTTCCGAATTTTGTTTTTAACGCAAGACAGCCTTTAAATGATTCATTTTTGATAAATCTTTACGGTGATGAAAAAAGAATAAATGTAAATGATTTTTCCTTTTCATCTTCCGGCAAGAACACTGACGGGTTTTTTTTCGGCAGAGCGGGATTTAAGGGCGTTGTAGAACTTGCGCCGTACAAAGCCGCAGGTCAAATTGTCTTTGATAGATTCAGTCTTACAGGAAATGATGATTTCAGCGCTGTTTTTAATGCAGTAACTACTGGAAATGAAGTTCATATTTCAACTGAGTATCTTTCTATAGCAAGAGGTCTAATTAATGATATAGATATTTTTCTGTACCCCGCGCAGAATGATCTTGGTATTTCTGTTTCGGTTTATTCTGAAAACGAAGGCGCGGTTTTTATTGACGCTCTCTATAACAATAATCCGGGTCTTTTAGAAGCTTCTATGATTCTCGATTCCATTTCTGCATTTGAGCTGACAGAACTTACCCGGCCTTTTTCTAATGTTTTTAATATGCCGGCTTTTACAAGGGGATTGCTGCAAAACTCTTCTGTTAATGCAGAAGTCTTTTTTTCATCTGATTTTAATAATAACATTTATAATGCGCCTAATATTATTTTTAATATAGGCGGTATAAACGGCATTGTTTCATTATCAGGGTCTGATCATCAGTTTAATATAAATCAGGGTTTAATTTCTAATAATATAAACGATTTGAATTTTTCGGCTAATATGAATTTTTCTAATCCTATGGATTTAATTTTTGAGATAAGCGCCGGCTTTAACGATTTGGCATGGCTTATAGAAGGTCAGATTATAGACAGAACAACAATGATTATAAAGGATCCAAACGGACTTAACGCTTACGGCAATATAGATAATTCCGGAGCTTTAACAGGTTATATAGAAGGTCATAATTTTCCTGTTCTTGTCGCGTTGGAACCTGTTTATCTTAACTTTTACAGTTCTTTACGTTACAGTGACATAGATTTTTGGAATCTTGATGTTAATTATTTAACAGCTCACGCGATTAATACAATGGAACAAGAAGAATTGTTAAGGATATCCGGTTCAATGGATCAGGATGGAGCAAGTTTTAGAGAAATCTTATACAGCGATTCTACCGGAATACTTACAGGAAGCGCTGATTTTTCGTGGGATATCGATTTTTCTTATCTAGAGTTTATTGTAAATATAACTGACGGACTTTCTGCAGGTGAAAATTACAGCATAGAGGGCGTTTATAAAGACGAAATAATTGATGTACGCGCAGAAATTTCTAATATGCATTTAAACCGTTTTTTAAAGAACAGCAATCCTGTTCTTATAAGCGCTGATGCCGCTGTTTATTGGGATTCTATAAATTCATTTAACGCTCAAATTAATCTGTCTTCTTTGCAGACAAAGATTCAAAATGAATTATTGCATGCTTCTGTCGGACTTAATTTTACAGATAATGAACTTTTAATAAGAAACCTAAGGTTAAACTATGGTGAAATAAAAGCTGTATTGCCACAGCTGCATATTAACCTTATAGACGGCTTTGCAAAGGCAAGAGCGGATTTTAACGGAGAAGTTTTCAGCAGAAACATGGAAGCTGCAATAGGCATTGATATAAATTTTAACAGCATTAATTCGTGGGGAGAAATTTGGGACACAGCTTCTATTGTTAACGGCGTTCTGATAGTAGAAGATATACAATACGGAGCTCTAAAAGAGGAAAAAATAGAATTTAATTTTTCTTTTGATGAAGGCGCGGTTCTTGTAAACGGCGGAATTAATAATATGATTCGCCTTGATATGGATAAAAACGGTTATTTTTTCCTTGGAGTTTCTGACCCGTTTCCTATTAGGGGTGCGTTTTCCGGCGTATTTAGAAACGGACACATTGAAGCGCATTGCAGTAATTATTATATTGATCTTTCAACTTTATATTCGCTTGTCGCATCCAGCGATGATTTTAATATTGCCGGAGGATACATAACAGGACAGATCGATATAATCGGAGACGTTCTAAATCCGCATTTAAACGGTTACGGCAGAGCTTCTAGCATGCGTTTTCAGGTTCCGAATTACTTAGGCGATGATATAAGAACAGTTCCCTTTATTGTATTAACAGAAGGGCATGAGATGACCTTTGGACCTGTGACGGCTGCGGTAGGGACCGGCGCCGCTTTTGTTGAGGGGAGGATGCTTTTTCAAAATTGGTATCCTTCAAACATCGGGCTCGATATAAATATTCCGTACGAAAACCCTGTTCCTTATGATTTTGACATTTCGGGCTTTTTGGCAAAAGGAGACGCTTCTGGAAACCTAGAAATCAATGCAGACACCAGGAACTACTTTATGGAATTAAGCGGCAGTCTTTTTACCAATGAAGCGGATCTTAGCCTTAGAGGTCTTGGTATGGATGAGGCAGCTTCATTTGATGATGATTACGAAGTTAACGAAGATGATTTTAATGCATTTGTTGATTTAACGATAATTGCAGGGTCTATGGTAGAGTTTATCTGGCCTTCTGTAAACCCAATAATAAGGGCAAAACCAGATATTGGTACGGTTATAACGGTTACGGCTGACACTCAGGCAGGGCAATTCAATATAGACGGCGATGTCAAAATAAGAGCAGGAGAGATATACTACCTTGGCAGAAGCTTTTTCATCCGGCAGGGTAATATGACATTAAATGAGAGCGAAACCGAATTTGATCCGAGGTTTAGCGCCCGAGCGGAGATTAGGGACCGGACAGATGCAGGTCCTGTTACAATTTCTATGATTGTGGATAACCAGCCTTTAAAGAGCTTTGAGCCCAAATTTGAGGCAAGTCCGTCATTGACCCAGCTTGAAATTTTTTCGTTTTTAGGGCAGAATTTCAATAGTTTACAGGGAGAAGATAATACGGATTTGACACAGCGGGTCATAATTGCGTCAACTGCTGATGTAGTATCGCATTTTATTGCCGGCTCTGATGTTATGTCCCAAATGGTGTTTTTCCGTCAATTTGAACGGCAGGTGAGAGATTTACTGGGGCTTGATATGTTCAGCGTAAGGACAAGATTCCTGCAAAACGCGTTCATTACCGGCGCTTCGGGCAATCCATTCGGTACCGGCGGTAATATAGTTGGTAACTATTTTGATAATACAACTGTTTTTATAGGTAAGTACGTAGGACAGCATTTGTTTATACAGGGCATGCTTACTATGAGATATGACCAAAACAGCACTGTATTCGGCGGTTTAAGGTTTGAACCGGATATTGGAATCGAGCTGCAAAGCCCGTTTGTTAATATCCGCTGGGATTTCTTCCCATATCATCCGGAAAACTGGTGGGTAAACGATAATTCAATTACTCTGAGCTGGAGTATGTCATTTTAGGAGTTTGGATGAAATTTAGGGTTTTTTTCTTCATTATGCTTGCGGCATCTGTTTTGGCATTTTCTCAGGACTTCAATGATGAGTGGTATCAGGGAAGACCCATAAGGGATATTATTTTTACCGGGACAAGGAATGTATCGCAGCCGGAATTGGATGCGTTAATGAACCCCTACAAGGGGCGGAACTTTAGCGATAATGTTTTTCTAGAAATGCAGGGCAGGCTTTATGCCCTTGAATATTTTGACAGGATAGAACCTAGTATTCAGCGTTCTTCTACAGACGATGTAGTTATCAGGTTTAATGTTATTGAACGTCCCATTATAGGAAGGATCAATTTTATAGGAAATTCGGGCCTTAGGGTAAGCGAATTGAGGGATGTGATTACTTCGCGCGTAAACAGTATTTATAATCAAGCAAAGGTCCGCACAGATATCGAAGCGATAATTGCCAAATACCTCGAAAAAGGGTATCCGAATGTTACTGTTACATCTTCCGAAAGTCAGTCAGGAGATACTTCGGTAACTCTTAATTTTCATATTACAGAAAATGATAAAATTTCGATTTCCAGAATTGAATTTATCGGGAACAATAGGTTTTCTGCCAGTACATTAAGGTCTCAGCTTTCATTAAAAACAAAAGCGCTTTTTAATGACGGAGCATTCAGCGAAGCTAAACTGCTGGCAGACAGAGAAAAAATTACCAAGTACTACCACGATCGCGGGTATATAGACGCTATTGTAAGAGACGTTACGCGGACATTCGAAACTGACAACAGGGGCGCATCGGGTCTTGTTTTAACATTTATGATAGAAGAAGGCAGCGAATTTAGGTTCGGCGGAGTGACATTTGACGGTAATTTTATTTTTAGCACAGAGCAATTATCGAAACTTGTTTCTTCGCGGGAAGGCGACACTGTTAATATGACGAGGCTGGAAAGCGATAAAACCCGCATAGTAGATCTCTATTTCGAAAACGGATATATTTTTAATTCGTTTGACTGGGTGCCTCATAAGAATAACCAGACAAATACATTTTCGTATCATTTATCTATTGCAGAAAGAAGCAGAGCATATATAGAAAATATAACTATAGTCGGTAATATTAAAACAAGGACAGAAGTTATATTAAGAGAAATCCCGCTCGAACCCGGTGATGTTTTTTCTAAAACAAAAATTATGGATGCTTTAAGAAATCTATATAATCTGCAGTTTTTTTCTGTTGTTTTTCCTGACATGCTTCCCGGCAGTTCAGAAAACCTTATGGAACTTGTTTTTACCGTAGAAGAACAGCCGACAATCGACCTTCAGTTTGGGCTTACTTTTTCCGGCAGCGCAGACCCCGATTCATTCCCTATTTCCGGACTTGTAAAATGGAGCGATCGCAACCTTGCAGGAACCGGAAATGAGTTAGGTATTGAGTTAAACTCATCGGTAATTGACTCAAGTACAGTCTCCGTAAATTATCTGCATAGATGGGCGTTTGGGCTCCCGCTTTCTTTGGGCGCTGATCTTTCTGCAAATTATTCCAGAAGATATTCTCCGCTGCAGAACAGAACTTTTCCTTTTAATGGAGATGAAGAATTTGCGTTTCCCGAAGGTTTTATGACCTATGATGAATATGAAAGATATAACAGAATGCCGACAAGAGATTATTTATTACAGTATGAACAGTGGTATTTATCCTTGGGCTTATCGACAGGGTACCGCTGGGAAACTTTTATGGGATTATTTTCTATAAACGGCGGAATCAGATTTGGGCTTATTAACAATTCTTATGATGATATGTATATACCGTTTGATCCTGCTTTAAGAGATGGAAATAACACATGGACTCCAAAAAATTCGATTTGGCTTGGTTTATCACTGGATCGCCGCGATATTTTTTATGATCCTTCATCCGGATATTTTCTTTACCAGCGTTTTGGAATTTTTGGTCTCTTTAATAACGAAAGAGAACATTATATTCGTTCTGATACAAAGGCTCAGTATTATGTTACTTTATTTGATATTAGCGTAACAGAAAACTGGAATTTTAAAAGCGTATTGGCGATGCATGTAGGATTATCAACCATTGTTGGACAGCCCGGGCGTAACAGCGATTCCCGTATTCCTGCAATAGAAGATGCCAATAAGCTCGCCATAGACGGAATGTTTGTCGGAAGGGGATGGAGCAGTGCATTCAGAAGAAAAGGTCTTTTACTTTTTGACAGCTGGATAGAATTAAGATTTCCTCTTGTCCGCGGAATTTTGGCATGGGATTTTTTCTTGGATGCTGCAGGCGTCGAAACTGAACAAGGTTATTATTTTGGCTCAAACAGCGGCGGAAACAATAACTTTACATTTGAAAATTTAAGGTTTAGCTGGGGCGGAGGATTAAGGTTCACTCTGCCGCAGTTCCCTATTCGTTTAAGTCTTGTAAAACGGTTCCGTTTTTATGACGGAAACATAGTGTGGGAGCCGGGAGCTCTCTTTGGAGATCCTAACGATCCTTCTAAAGGATTAGATCTTGTAATGTCTTTTGTTATTTCATATTAGGAGTGGCATATGTTAAGGAAATTATTGTTTGTTTTAGTTCTTCAATTAATATGCGCGGGGCTAGTATTTAGTCAGCATATTACAAGAATCGCAGTAGTGGATCTGCCGCGTGTTTACACAACGTTTCTTCCGCAATCGAATGCTGTAAGGGATTTTAATAGACGCAGTCAGGATGTTCAGAACAACATCAACAGGATGAATACGCAAATCCAAACCTTAAGAGCAAGTCATGCCGAGGCAATTGCGCGCGATAATCAAAGAGATGTTGCAAGGCTGGAAGCAGAAATTAACCAAAGAACCGAACAACTAAGAACATATCATCAGAACGAAACTGCCAGACTGGAAAGGGAAAGAAGAGAGTTAGCGCAGTCCAATTCGTTTTTGACTCAAGTAAACAACGAGATTCGCTTTATTGCCGAAAGCGAAGGGTATTCTATGGTTATAGATGTAGCCAATACACCGAGTATTATTTGGTTTAGTCCGTCAGTTGATATAACAGACAGATTAATCCAGCGCTTGCAGGCATCATCCAGATAACTTTTTAAACGTGGTTTGATACATGGACTCCGCTAAAACCAGTCCAATGCTCGAACAGTACAGACGCATAAAAAGACAGCAGGAAGGAAATATTCTTTTCTTCCGGCTGGGTGATTTTTATGAAATGTTTGCTGACGACGCTGTAGAAGTTTCTTCTCTTTTAAACCTTACGCTGACAAGCAGAAACGGGCTTCCTATGTGCGGAGTTCCCTATCATGCGGCAAGGGTATATATCGCCCGTCTGTTAAAACTCGGTAAAAAAATAGCTGTCTGTGAGCAGCTAACAACCGCAGGCAAAAACAAGGTAATAGAACGCGATGTAGTAGAAATTATCACTCCGGGAACCACAGTAGACGAAGATTTTCTTGATAAAGGAAGCTCCAATTATCTTTGCTGTCTTGCAAAAGCGGGCAGGCAGCTTTCCTTTTCTTATATAGATGTTTCTACAGGCGATTTTTTTTCTACTTGTTTTATAAATGAAAAAGAAATTTTAAACCAAGAGCTGGAACGGCTTTCTATAAAAGAAATGCTGATTCAAAAATCGCTTATTGACGACAAAGATATAATGTCCTGCGTTAATAACAGGAGCTCTGTTGTATTAAATCATCTTGATGATTGGCGTTTTGATCCGTATCAGGCAAAAGTAAGGCTGGAAAAACAATTTAATGTTTCTAATTTAAAAGGTTTTGGACTTGACGAAGACAGCGGAGAAATTGTTTCTGCCGGCGTATTGCTTGAATATCTTGATACAACGTCAAAGAGCCTTCTTTTACATGTAAGAACTATTAAGGTATACAGCGAAAATGAATATCTTGGAATTGACGAATCTTCTCAGCGGAATCTGGAGCTTTTAAATAATCAGAGGGACGGAGATGTGCGTTTTTCGCTTTTAGAAGTAATGGACGAGACGCGCTGTTCTATGGGACGGCGTCTTTTAAAGCGGCGAATCTTGCATCCATTGCAGGATTTAAAAAAAATTAATGACCGCCTTGACATTGCTGAGAGTCTCTTTAAAGATCAGGGAAACTTAAATAAACTGCGCGATATATTGGGAAAAACGCCTGATATAGAGCGTCTTTGTTCAAGGCTTGCGATGGATAAAGCGCATGCGAGAGATTTGCTTGCTGTAAAAAACGGAATAGCTTCGTTTTATGAAATTAATAATCAGTATTTTCCGGTTGCTTCTGACGATTTATCCTTTGAAACTAAAGATATTAAAATAAATGAATTTGAAAAACTAAAAGAAATCCAAACGCTGTTAGAAAGCGCGGTTCATAACGAGCCTTCTGTTTTATTAAGCGAAGGCAATTTAATAAAAGAAAACTACAGTAAAGAACTGGATGAGCTCCGCTTAATGAAAGACAACTCAAGACAGATACTGGAACAATACTTAGAAGAAGAAAAAAAAGAAACAGGTATTACCAGCCTAAAAATCCGCTATAACCGCCTTATCGGCTATTTCTTTGAAGTAACAAAAAATAATCTGGATAAAGTTCCCGCGCATTTTATTAGACGGCAGGGAATCGCAGGCGGCGAACGGTATTCGACAGAACGGCTGGCAGCTTTGGAATCAGAAATTAACGGCGCTTCTGATAAAGTAATAGAGCTGGAAAAAAAACTTTTTTTAGAAGTCCGTGATAAAACAAAAGATATTCTTGTTCCTCTTGCCGCTGCTGCCAGCCGTCTTGCAGAACTTGATGCTGCGCAGTCCGCTGCAAGGGCGGCTTCTGTAAGAGGCTGGATACGCCCGGAACTAAATAACAGCGGAACACTGGAAATTTATAAAGGACGCCATCCTGTAGTAGAAGCGCACTTAAACAGGGGAGAATATATTCCTAACGATATTATTCTAGACACAGCAGAAGATAAAATATTATTTGCAATGATAACAGGTCCTAATATGGCGGGAAAATCCACCTATCTGCGTTCTGCCGCTCTTATTACAATTATGGCGCAGGCGGGCAGTTTTGTTCCCGCAGAAAAAGCAAAAATTGGCATTTGCGATCGTATCTACTGCAGGGTAGGCGCGCAGGATAATCTTGCAAGGGGAGAATCAACCTTTCTTGTAGAAATGAACGAAACAGCTTTTATTTTAAACACAGCCACAGAAAAAAGCCTTGTAATTATGGACGAAGTAGGCAGGGGAACGGGAACAAATGACGGGCTTTCTATAGCGTGGGCAGTAAGCGAAGAACTGTTAAACAGAATTAAGTGCAGAACGCTTTTTGCTACGCATTTTCATGAGTTGTCATTATTATCACATCAGTCTCTTGCAAACCGCTCTATGGAAGTTTTAGAAAGCGGAGATAAAATTATCTTTTTACGAAAACTAAAAGAAGGTCCTGCCGCAGAATCATACGGCATTCACGCGGCAATGCTTGCAGGTTTGCCGCAGAATGTATTGGAAAGAGCAGGGCAGATTATGTCTCTTTTAAAACAACGTGACAAAGATTTAACAGAAACATTTTCTGCCGGCCGCGTAAAAATCGCCGCTGACAAAACCCCCGAAAAACAAACAGAAAAAGCTAAAAAAAGCGCAATCGGCGCTGCCGGCGGTCAAACCGGCGGTATTATCGAATTATCGTTATTTGACTAGGTTAGATTAATAAATCGATGAATATATTAACGTCAATATTTTTAACAGTTAGAAATTTTCTTTTTCCCGGGGTCTGCGTTTTATGCAATGAAACTTTGTTAAAACCTGACGAGGTTAAGTTTGGTCTTTGCAAAAACTGCAGCAATATAGAATATAACAGTTTAAACGGAACCTGTAAAATATGCGGAAAACCTCTTATCTCCGAAATAGAAACATGCCTTTCCTGCCGTAATGAAAAAAGAATATACGATTCTTTATGGACTCTCTTTCCGTATACCGGGAGATACCGCAAACTATTGGCGTTTTATAAATTCGGAAAAACCCCCGCGCTGGCGGACTTTTTTGCGGAAAAAATAACCAAAATAATAGAAGAAAATCCGCAGCTTAAAGACGCGGAGATTGTGCCTGTTCCGCCCAGAAAGGGAAAAATAAAAGAAACCGGGTGGGATCAGGTAGAATATCTTGTAAAACGCCTTGCAAATTATAAAATAAACAGGTGTTTAAGAAGAAAAAAGTCCAAGGTTCAAAAAAACTTAAACCGCAAGGAGCGTTTAGAAAACCTTAAAGGGCGCATTTACTGCGAAGGGAGTGCGCCGAAAACAGCCCTTATTATAGACGACATTATTACGACAGGTTCCACTATGGAAGTATGCGCAGATGTATTAAAAAGCGCCGGCGCAGAGAGGGTTTACGGCTTGTGCCTATTCTTTGATTAAAGTATAGTGTAACAAATGCATTATGATTTAATTTTTAAAAACGGCAATGTAGTTTCTCCTGACAGCACTCAGGTTTCTGATATAGCGGTAAGCGGCGGTAAAATAATCAAGATAGAAAAATTAGACTCCGGCGATACCGCAGACGAGGTCTATGACGCAAAAGGAAAATACATTTTACCGGGAGTTATAGACGCCCATGTTCATTTTAGGGATCCCGGTCTTACAGAAAAAGAAGATTTTGAAACAGGCAGTATAGCCGCCGCAATGGGCGGCATTACGATGGCGGCTGATATGCCTAATACAGTGCCGGTAACTTCTACATTAAAAACATTTAACGAAAAATTAAAAATAGCAAACGAAAAATCATACATAGATTTTGGACTATATGCACTTCTTAATAATGATAATTTAGAAGAAATGCAAAATCTTAAAGATGCCGGCGCTTTTGGGTTTAAAATATTTCTTGGAACATCTACAGGAGATATCGCCGCTCCTTCGCCTTCGGTTTTATTCAGGCAGATGGAATTCTGCGCTGCAGAACTCGGTTTGCGTATAGCGTTTCACTGCGAAACGAGCGAGATTAACACATACTTTACCTCTCTGTTTAAAGATGACAAAAATATGCAGGACGGATACAAACTTACGCGCTCAAGACCTGTGTTCTCGGAGGCTCTTGGGGTTCAAACTGTTGTTTGCTATGCGCAATACACCGGAGCAAAGATTCATATTCTTCATATTACATCAAGAGAAACTGCGTATCTAACAGCAGAAGCAAAGAAAAAAAACGCAAACATTACCGCAGAAACCTGTCCTCATTATCTTTTATTTAACTGCGAAGATAACGCGTTTAAGGTGTATCCGCCCATAAGAAGCGAAAAATGCCGTAATGCATTGTGGGACTCGCTAAAAAACGGAACTATAGACATGATAGCAAGCGATCACGCTCCTCATACTATAAAAGAAAAATCACTGCCTGTAAGCGAAACTCCTGCGGGATTAAGCGGAGTAGAAACTTCTGTTCCTTTAATGTTAAACGAAGTAAATAAAGGTAAACTGACCCTTAATGAATATGTCAGGCTGTCAAGCGAGGCGCCTGCAAAAATTTGGGGTATCTATCCGCAAAAAGGAAGTTTGCTTCCCGGAACCGATGCGGATTTTACTATTGTTGATATGGATTTAAAAAAGACAATCAATGCAAATGAGCTTCATTCAAAAAGTAAAACAAATCCTTACGACGGGACCAAAGTACAGGGGTTCCCGATAGCAACAATAGTAAGAGGAATGTTTGTTATGCGAAACGGCTCCCTTTGCGGAAAGAAAGGGAGCGGTGTTCTTGTCAGCCCGGAACTTTAACTGACATCAGCATTCGGTTTAACGCAACAAGCGGATCTTCGTACATTTCGAACCTAAAACGCATTTCGTAATTTTTATCCGAAACAACGCGTATTGTTTTATTTATGCAGTCGCGTACTTCGCCGGAACCAATATCCGGGAAATACTTTGCTTTTTTAGGAATAAATGTAAGAGAGCTTCCGTTTCTGCGAATTTCTCCGATATGCGACGGAATCGGAACAAGGAAGATAAGATAATCATCGGATTTACCGCCGCCGACAGAAAGACTGTAGCCGGATTTTAATGAATGAATATTTCGTTTACCGATAGCTGTATTCTGATCTTCTACAAAAAGATTTAGGATTAGCGGACCTGACGGATTAATAACAGGAGCGCCGCCAACGGGACGGTTATCGTAAGGAGTTGTGCGTCTTGTACTGCTTGTTGCCGCGGCATATTTGTTAAGATCCTTGCTGTGGTCTTCGAATCTTGTTTCTTTTTTGGGAGGAGTAGAAGAAGATGCCTGCGCCATTACCCTGTTAGGACTTGAGCCGAGTTTTCGTGATGATAAAAGCAGAATAAGACCGAGCAGTAAGAGAATAAGAAGAATAATACCAATAATTAAAGGAAGCGATTCGAGCCATGAATCATCCGCTTCTCTTAACTGGTCAGGTTGTCTGCCTTGCTGCCAGTCTTGTTCTTCGGTTTGATTTGCAGAATCTCCGTCTGTAAAATCGTTATTAGAAAAATCATTGTTATTATCGTTGAATACACCGCCGCCGGTTTGTTCTGTCGCAGTAGCACCGGAGCCGGAAGCTGGATCTCTAGGAGTTGTTCCCGGTGTGCCGGAATCAGCAGTTGTTCTGCCGCTGCCTGCCGCCGCTCCGCGCCCGGAAGCCGGAAGATTAGAAAGAGGCTGTCCCGGAGTTACTTGAATATAATCGATGGTTGTATTTGACGGAAGGCGCCCGCGCGAAGCAGAAACTAGATTGCCTGTGTCAGAAGCGCCTAATGTTACGAGAACTATTTTCTTTGGGCGGCTTGGCAGAGAACGGATATACTGCTCTGCATAGGAAAGCGCCGCGCCGACATTATTGCCGCTTTCTACAGGGTACTGGAGGAGCATTCTCCCGATTATTGTCTGAACATCGCCAAGGCCGGAAATACGGCGGGAGACATCGAGTCTTTGGTTTCCGGAAAATGCGATTAGGTGAAAAGTGTCTCCAACGCGAAGGAATTCATTAAGGAAAGGACCTGTAATATAATTGTTTACATGGTCATAGGATGAACTCATACGCGATGAGGTATCCAGAACTAGGACAAGATCGATTGGTTCAGAAGTCTGCCCGTAGCCGGCAAAAATAATGCCAAAAACCAATACTACCGCTAGTATAATCCTTTTCATAATCACCCCTTAAAGACCGTTAAACAACGGCTGATGTAATATTTTCTACCAAATAGGAAACCTTTTCATTGTTAATTTTAAATTCAAAACTTTCACCGACTGTCCTATTAAGTATAGCACCTCCTATCGGAGAAAGATAGGAAATAATGTTATTTTTTGCATCAGATTCCCACGGTCCAAGAATGGTAAATTCTTCTTTTTTGTCATCTGTTTTGTTGAAAAGAAATACCTTTGTGCCGAACGAAACCTTGGTTGTATTGATGGAATTTGGATCGAAAAGCTGTGCTTTTTCGATTTCTCCCTTGAGTTTAACAACCTGAGAGTTAAGCTGGTCTTGGGTTTCTTTTGCCGCTTTGTACTCGGCATTTTCCCTTAAGTCGCCCAGATCCCTTGCGAACTCGATGTCCTTGGAGTTGGCAGGGATTTCTACATCCATAATGTGGGCAAGCTGTTTCTTTTTTTCTTCGAACATAGCCCTGGTAACAATAAAGCCGCCTCTTGAGATTTTCTTTTCGATATCGTCAAAGAATTTAAATCCCGGGTGCTTATCAAGGATTCTGGATTTTAAATTAAGCTTATCCTGCGGATCAAGATTTTCTACATTATTTATAAATGTAAAAATTCTTATTATCGCGTCTTCGTCAGCGCTGTCTATAAAAGCAGCCAAATCGCCGTCTTTAAAAAGGATATTATGCACAAGCTTGTTGATTTTTCTGTTTTCTACAGTGTCTTTGGAGTTTTCTATATCGCGGAATGTAATGTCCAAAATATGAATAAGGGTGATAAGCTGTTTTTCTATACCCATATTAGCGTCTTTAAACCAGCTTTTTCCCCTTGCGTTTTTGTACAGCCAGACAACAGCTTCGCGGCAGTCACGGAAGCGATCAAAACAGCTGCCGCATAACTGGGAGAGCTTATCTTTAAATCCTGCTTCTTCGAGCTGTTCCGGTATAGAGGGCAGCTGAGAATACGGAAACAACTTAACATAAACATCCGGCCATTCGTTTATAAATTGTTTTACATTTTTAAGGAACTCTGTTTTTAGTTTTGTGTCCTTTAAGTTTTTAAAAAACGCCGGTACATCCTTAATGTTAGAAAAAACATTTTGGAATGTTACATTAACTGACGACTTTAAATGAGAATAATTCTTGAGCTGAGCAAGTTCGTTTATTAAAAGGAAAGAAGAAAGCGCGTATTCTGCGTTTGGGTTTATAGTGTCGCGTATAAAATCTGTAAAGTAAGAAAACATTTCCAAGAAATAGTCAGAATCCGGATCTGCTTTTTTATTGCCGGTATAATCCCTCATAGCCGATACTTTGTCATAAAAATTACGCTGCGCCGAAAATTCGTTATAGAGTTTTTCTGTTACGCTTACAGGCCTGTCACGGACAATATAAACATCGCTGTTTTCGGCGCTAACGCCGAAGTCAGGATTGGATTTTAATATATCGCGCGCTTTGGTATTCCATGACGCCCATTCGCCTGCTGTTAAAAGAGCAGGAGAAAGCTCCGCTTTTATGCGCTTCATATCGCATGCGTTGCCGAAACTTTTAATAATTGTTTTTAGTGTCCATATAATATTGTTTTGAGAATCTTTTTCCTTATCTTTAAGGATCATTTCCCTTAATTCTTCTTTTTTCTTTGTCGCCTTTAAAACCCAGATATGTTCCTTGGAAAGAGTCTGAAGCGCATCAACAGCCATTTTTAAAGCCATTGAATGTCCTCTTTTTTTGGAAAAATCGATCTTGATATCATCGCCTGCAATGCCTGCAATGCGCCCAACGCCCCAAGTGCGGTGATAAACAAAGTTTCCTTTATCAAAAGAAATATGTTTTTCAAAATCGGCAATTGCCTGATAAACAGATCTGTAATTTGTAGAAATATTTGAGATACGGATATATTCTTCCAGCTGACTGTGCGAAGCATATTTTTTTCTGTAACATTCGATAATTTCTTTTCTGCCCTGAACGTCTTTTTCGTCGTATTCGAGGATTATCTTAAGGATGGTAATTGCAGTATCAATATCTTTATCCTTGTACTTGGCATAAAGTTCGTTTAATAATACAACCGCTTTATCCTCGCTTACATTTTTTGCAATCTTTTTTTGGATATGAAGGAAAAAGTCTATGTCTTCCGGGTAAATATTAATTAATTTTTCCCAGATTTCTTTTATGTTTGCAAAGTTGGATTTTATTATATAGCGGTGCAGAGCCTTTTTATAATAATCAACAGAGTCTTCTTTATTTTTTTGTTTTTCGTAGTATTCTGCAAGAGATTTTACGATGTCTGCCTCTTCAAAATCTACTTTTACAAGCCTTTCCCAAACATCAATTATTTTATCTTCTTCGTTGTCCTGTTTGTAACAGTCAGCAAGAGTGCGAAGCGCATACTTGGATTCTCCGTAATCAAGTATTCTTTCGCAGAGATATTTAACGATTCCCCATTTGTTGTTATCAAGAAAAATAGAAACAAGATTGATCATTGCGGAGTCATCGATAATTTGGCGCGAAAGAGCTACAATGCCGGATAAATAAAGCGCAATAAGGCTGTTTCTTGTAGAAACAAGATGCTCATCGCATGTTTTTTTGAGTTCGTCCAAAACTTTTTCGTCGCGGGCAGTTTTTAAAATAACATCAAGTTCTTTAAATTGACTTGTAGAATAATTACCAAGACTTGCTCTTGTCCATTTTTCTTCGTTTAGAGTCTCATTAAGATTTTTAAGCAGAGTCTGGGCTGTTTCTGTCTGCGCTGTCGTTTCGGTATTACTCATAACTATTTCTCCCCATTAATATCATCCGGTATATATTTTATAGATATCCGGATCGGTAACTTTAATTTTTAACAAGGTCTCTTCTATAAGCAGAGGATCCTCGCGGCTGATCTCGTAATAATCAATAAGCCAAAAATAATAATTTATAAGCCTCGGCTTTAAAAACTGTCTGCGCGCCGGATTGGATTCATATTCTGCTTCCAGCGAAAAAATCGACTGTTTAAGCCTGCCGGCTTCCATTTGTTTTAATTCCCGTTTTACCGAAAACACCCCCCATAAGTATCCGTAAACAGGTATCCATTCCAGTAATTCTTCGTTCCTGTATCCAAGTTCTGCAACATCATCTTTAAGTTTTAGGATGAGCGCAGATTCCATAAATCTTAAATCTATTTTTAAGGGGTCTATAAAAAAAGCCTCCCTAAAAAGCGCCTTAGCTGTTTTTGTCTGCGCAAGCAATGCGTTTATATCAGCAACTTCCGCTAAAGTCTCAGCATCTTCTCTTTTAATGCGGACTGTCTGTTCCAGATAACTCAGCGCTTCGTCATAATTGCCAAGTCCTTTTAAGCAGCGTCCCACCAAAAGTAATAACCCCGGATCCTGCTGATTAGCAGGGCTCCCCAGCAATCCTTCAAAAAAAAAGAGCGCTCTGGAATAAACGTAAAAACGGACAGCGTACTGACACTGTTCGTAAATATCATTAAACTGTCCCAGAAAAACATGGTACTGCTTTAACAGGGAAATAAAGAGCGAGCCTTTCTCGAACGGGTTCTTTATCTCATCAACCCTCCTGGTATGTTCCAGCCACCAATGAACACATTTAAGTGCCTGTTTTATTTCTTCGTTTTCGTAATCATAATCCAGAGCCTGTTCCATAAGGACAAGCGCTGTAACTGCGTCAGAGTCTTTCAGTTTATCATAGGCCTTTTTTAAGAGCCCTGCGCTTGCGGGAAGCGAAGCATACCCGTTATCCATTGTCTCGTTTTAGTATACCATTTTTTCATAGTTTGACAATAGTAAGGCAAGGTTGTATGATGTTAAAAATGAATAAAATAGTCGTTTCTCCTTCAATTTTATCAGCTGATTTTGCCGATTTTGGCAGCGCAGTATCTCAAATTGACTTATCAGGCGCAGAATGGATACATATGGATGTAATGGATGGTTCATTTGTGCCGAATTTAACTTTTGGACCTCCGCTTATCAGCGCTTTAAGGAGCAGAACCAAGGCTATTTTTGATGTTCATCTAATGACAGTGAATCCAAGGCATTTAATTAAGGATTTTGCCGATGCCGGAGCCAATTTAATCAGTTTTCATTACGAAGCAGAAGAAAATATTAAGGAAAACCTCGAATATATAAGGAGTCTCGGGCTAAAAGCAGGTATCGCCATCGCTCCTTCGACCTCATATAATGTACTGGAAGAAGCTCTTCCTTTTCTGGATTTAGTATTAATAATGACTGTAAACCCCGGGTACGGAGGGCAAATTCTTATTCCGGAATGTCTCGAAAAAGCTGAAAAACTTGCCAAGATGAGGGAAAATTTAAACTTAAATTTTAGGATATCCGTAGACGGCGGAATTAATGAACAAACAGCAGAGCAGGCAATTAAAGCGGGAGCGGATACACTGGTAATCGGCTCTGCGTTTTTTGGAAATCCTGATAAAAAAGGGCTTGTTTCGCGCTTACAGGGAAACTAAAAAATTACCTATATTATTGGCATTTCTCTTGTTTTTTCATTATAATAAGGGTATGGGACAGAATAAACGCTTATTTTGGCTTATTTTCTCGGGATTGATGTTGTTTTTCTGCGGTTTTTTAACTGCGCAGGAAGGCGGCGACGGAGCGCGTACTGGCGACCAGTATGCCCGGAGGTTCAATAACGGAGCCCAGCTTTTTCATTTACAGCGCTGGAACGAAGCCGCTATCGAGTTTAGGCGCGCTCAGGAGTCAGCGGTAAATGTCAATGACAGATCCGCCGCTTTGTACTGGGTTATTCTCAGCCAGCTCGCTTATTCTGATTACGGTTCCGCTTTTAATGATATGGACGAACTTTTAAGAACTGCTCCCAACTCCGCATACGCAAGAGATATTGTATATCACCGCGCCAGAGCTTATTACAATCAAGGTTATTACGAAGATTCTATTCTTTTGTTTAATAACTATATTAATTCGACAAGCGATGTAGATCGCGAATCATCTGACAGAAGAGCCGCGGCGTACTTTTGGTTAGGTGAATCGTTATACGCAATGGGGCAGCTGGATGAAGCGGAAAAATTTTATGCATGGGTTGCGGGAAGATACCCGGAAAGCCCTAAGTTTGAAGCTTCTGTATACCGTATAGATTTAATTAAACAGAAAAAGATCGAAGCCGAACTCTTGGCGCTTCTGCAATGGAGCCACGAAGAATCTCTCAGAACAAGCGAAGAACATCAAAGAACGATTAGAACATACGAACACACATTAAATCTTTATCAGAGACGCATTGCAGAATTAACGGGTTCTGTGAATAATATGGATTTAGAAAACACAGAAAATATTTTTATGCCCACGCAAGTGCCTATGCAGACACCTATGCAAACGCCTTCGCAGAACGAACCAAGCGAGCAGGAAATTTTGCTGGAAAGAGCAAGGCAATTAGGCAGTAATGTAGAAGAAATTTTGAGAGAGCATGACGGCGGAGGGCTTTGATGATTCGCAAAGCCTTTATTTTTTCTCTTTTATTGATATGTTTTTTATTAAGTGTAAATCATTTATCAGGCTCAGAAATTACAGACGGCAACATCCGCCTTGTTCTGCATGAGAGAACGGGTTCATTTTCTTTATACCATATGTCAAACAATGGAACAATGCGTTATGAGCCGTTATTTAATAACAGGAATCCGGGCGCGAGTTTTACTTCTATTTCTGTAGACGGCAATGTTTTTAAACTGGGAGACAGGCAGTTTAGGCCGCGCTACGAAAGATTTAACGGAGATCCTTCGTTTGTATTTGAACATCTAAACATAGAAGTAAGGCAGGTTTTTAAGCCGATAAAGACACCTAACTCAAATATTGTTAACGGTATTGTAATTACTTATACTGTAAAAAATAATGCAGAACGCGATTATCTTACGGGGCTTAAAATATTAATTGATACAGAATTGGGCGAGGGCAGGGGGAGAGTGCCTTTTATTACAGGCAGCAGAATAATATCCGATGAATTTTTAACGCAAGGCAGTTCCGGCGAAAGGTTTTGGATTTCGCGCGGTCAAACTGTTTCATTAATGGGCAGTATTCTTAATCCTTTAGATCCCAATGTTAAGCTTCCTGATTTTATTCATTTTGCAAACTGGAGAAGGCTGAACAATTCCAGATGGGCTCTGCGTTATTCGCAGGGAAGGTCTTTTAACAATGATTCTGCCGTATGTTATATTTATGAGCCGGAAAAACTGGAAAGCGGCAAGACGTTAACATATTCTATTATACTTTCTACAGAAGACATTGTTTGGTATAACTCTGCGCCTGTACGGACAGTTTCTCCCGCCAATGTTAATCCCGGTAATACAGGTTCTGGTAATGTCAGCTCCGGCATTAATGTAACAGAGATTATAAATGAAGCAAGAGCCGAAGCGCAGAGAAACAATGCAAATGCCGATACTTATACCCTTATAAGGCTTCAGGAGCTGTTAAATCGATTTATTGCAGGCGATATCAGCCTCAGCGAACGCGATTTGATGGAAATCGAAAACGCAATAGAAAGGTACAGGTAAAACGCTTGAACAAAATTAACGATCCTATTTTGAATAAAGCGGCAGCTCTTGCAAAAAAACGAAATTATGACAGCGCTATAAAAATATTAAAAGACGAAGAAGACAGATACTACGGTTCTTTTAAATTTTATTATCTATTTGGGGTTATTTGCCTTTATGCAGGTAATTATGTAGAAGCAAAAGAAAATTTTGATCTTGCAAGAAAAATTAAAATAAAAGACGCTTCTACAATGCTCTGTCATGCTGTTCTTTATTTAAAACGCCTTAATACGGTTCAAGCTGTTAATTATTATTTAGATGTTCAGGAATTACAGCCGGGCAGTAAAATAGCAAAAAAAGCTCTTGCAATTATAAAAAAATATCCTGCACAGGAAGCGCTGTCTGACTGGCTGACGCCGGAAAGACTGGAAAAACTTTTTCCGCCGATACCCGGATCTTTTATTAGTATAAAAGCAATAATAAATATATTGCTTGCCGGAGTCCTCGCAGTTGTAATCTGTTTTGGAATCCTTGCTTACAGAGCGAGAGAAACGCGGCCTTCTGCCGATTATACGCTCTCAAGTCAGGAAAGAAACGATCCTGTGCAGGTAGACGGTTTTTTTAGATACATTCTTACACGCGACGAAGCAATTACAATTTATGACAGAGGGCTTTCACTTTTTACATCTTACCGTGACGAAGCGGCAAAAGTTAATTTAAACAGAATTTTAGAATCCAATGCTTCTGACGGCATTAAAAACAGAGCGCGTTTATTAATTAATAATATGGAAGTTCCCGGATTTGATACGTTTAAGAGAGGCGATAATCCTTCTTTGACGGATGTAAGGGCAGAGCCTGCAATTTACAGAAACGTTCATGTAATCTGGAGAGGGATTGCGACAAATGTCGAAGTAACGGATGAATACACAAGATTTGATCTGCTTGCAGGGTACGATACCCGCAGAAGATTAGAAGGCGTCGTGCCTGTAATTTTTTACGCTCCTGTTGCAGTTAATACAGAACGCCCTCTGGAAGTACTCGGCAGAATTACGCTTTCTCCGCTTAATCTGGATGTAACTTTAGAAGGCGTTGCTATTCATCAATCAGGAAGACTGGAGAATTAATTAATAGTGAAAGCTGTTATACAAAGGGTATCAAACGCGTCTGTCAGCGTTGACGGTGTAATAAAAGGTAAAATAGAATCGGGGCTTTTGGTTTATCTTGGAGTTGCAAATGATGACAGCGAAGCTGATGCTGACTGGCTAGCCGAAAAAACAGTAAACTTGCGTATTTTTAAAGACTCAGAAGGCAAAATGAATCTTTCGCTCAAGGATCTTTGCGATACAACGCTCGGGGCGCGCTCAAAAGTATTAGCGATTTCTCAATTTACTTTGCTTGGAGACGCGCGAAAAGGAAGGCGTCCTTCTTGGAACGAAGCTGCGCCTCCGGAAAAAGCAAAACAGCTTTATGAATATTTTATTTCTGCTATAAAAACTCATGGCCTTGAATGCGAAAGCGGAGAGTTTCAGGCAAGCATGAAAGTGACATATACAAACGAAGGTCCTGTAACGATTCTTTTGGATACAAAAGAAAAATAGTTTTTATTTTGTGCTTAGGTATTCGTCAGCATTAAAAGGCTTTAAAAGATTACTCATAGATTCGTTATTTATTATTGCTTTAATTATCTGCGCAGCAAGTTCACAGGAATTTACTATCTCCAAACCTTTTATATTTTGTTTGTAATTTATACAGCAGACAGTATCTGTTACTATTAAACGGTTTAATAGGCCTTCTTTAGAAAGCGCTTCCAGTTTTTCTACCGCAGGAGAAGAAAAAAGCGAATGTACAGAAACTATATTTATTTCTTTTGGTTTAAGATGAGATAAAGCGCGTATCAGTTTTTCTACAGAAGACGCTGTATCGATCATGTCGTCTACTATCCATAAACTTTTACCTTCTACCGGGTCTGCCGAAAGTATATTAATCGATTCTACCGAATTAGGTTTTGAATAATCGCGCTGTTTGTGCGCTACAACAAGAGGCGCTCCGAATGAATTAGCAAAGTTACGCGCAAGTTTTTCGCCGCCTGCGTCTACAGAACAAAACGCCCAGTTGTTTCTTACGTCGTTTTCCAGTTTATCAATTGTTTTAATATATGTATCGCACAAATATTTTTTTAATAGATTAAGAGCAGGTATATCATCCATTGCATAAAACGCAGGATCAAGCATTGTTTTTGATTTATCAGAATGAAGCTGAAACGTCACTATGTGGCACGCGCCGAGACTGGAAAGCGTTTTTAAATGCACCCACAAACCTACAGAACTGCGCCGCGTAGTACGGTCTGATCGTGAACTGGAAATAAACGGTTCAAAAATAATAATTCTGGCTGCCTGACATCTGACAAGAGCGTCTACCGCATGGTAAAGTTCGATTTTTGCTTCTTCGACATTAATGCCGGCTTCGTTGCGCGCGCTTGATGAAAATAGAATTACATCCCGTCCGCGGATAGACGAACTGACAGAAACTTCCATCTCGCCGTCTGCAAACCGGTCTGTATTAAGCAGATCAAGTCCGTTTATTTGCGGTGCAATTTTAGAAAAACTAAGGTACTTGGATAAGCAGTCAATTACAGAAGAGGCATAATTCCGAGTAGAGCGGGTAGAGCAGACAATAAATGGATTCATACGGACAGTATCTATTATCAGCATAAAAAAGGCAATAGGCTAGATTATCGCGGTAAAATGCTAATTAGGGATTTTTGTCAAAAATTCTTCCGGGCTTATTGCAGGAACCGGGGAGTTTTTAAAGTCATTTTCGTTTCTTGTGATAATGTAATCTGCTTTTTCGCGTCTTGCGGCGGCGGCAATAAGAGCGTCTTCAAAGTCGGACATGTATAAAATTATTGCGCTGGTTATGTCTTCTGCTGTTGTTTTACAGATTTTAATGTAATTACTGATAACAAAGACCTTTTCTCTTACCTCATTGGAATCCGGCATGTATTTTTTTAGTATGTAAAATATATCTTTGACAGCGGCTGCGCTCATTATTGTTTCGATTTCACCTTCCAGCCCAAGTTGTAGAACCCTGTATGAGTTTTCATAGAAAGATTCTCTTTTTGCAAAAATATCTATGATGATATTGGTGTCTAACATGACTTTCATGATTATTAATCCTTCTTGGCTGGAGGGTTATCATATTTTGGATCCATGATCCATGGGGCATGTCTTGCAAGCCTTTCTCTTTTGATATCATCCAGGCTCATGTGGTTTTGAGGAATGATTCCTAAAAGGCTGCCTAAAACTGCCATTTTGTCCTCTGATGGGTCTGATAATTTAGCAATTACTTTGCCGTTTTTGGTGATATACACGTTTTTTTTCTCTGCGACGGTATCTAGGTAGTGTCCTATGCTGGATTTGAATTGGGTTGCTGTAACGACCATTTTTAGCTCCTTAATATGGTATGATTTGAGTATACTATAATCGTACGAAAAAAGCAAGCAAAATCGTACGAAATTGAGACCCCAAAACCCGAACCCTGAGCAATCCAGAGCGTTCTCAGAGCGATCCCTGAGCCTGTCGAAGGGTTAGATTACAATAAATAGCTGCCAATTGCCAGTTTTACAAAGACATACTACAATATAGAAGAGAGGGGAAATAGCCGAAAATATAATATGCCAGATAGATTGCAGTATAGCAAAAGCAAGCTGCATTCCAGAAATTTAGAAATGTATGCCTAAAGATTATTTTAGGGGTCCTGTCGGCTGGTCAAAAACGCCATGCTTCGCATGTCATTTTTACCACCGACACCCCTTATAACTAATAATTGGCATACATTTCTGATTAGGTAAAGTTAGAGCGAATTGAGTGATTAAAGGAAACCCATGACATTGATGAGAAAGTATTTTCTTTTTTCGATATTGTTTATTTTTCTCGCAACAGTGGCTTGGGGAGATGTGTTTGAATGGATTGGGGGATCAGGCAGCAATTGGAATACGCCTGCTAACTGGAATAATATTACATCAGGTACACCGGTACCGGCCACCAGAGCTCCAAACGGAACAGGTGATACAGCAATTATTAATGCTTTAAATCAATGGGGTATAACTCTCACTTCAAATATAACTCTGGATGTTTTTGAAGTAAATGCTCAATCAACTTATAATTTTAATGGAAATACTCTTAATGTTAATAGATTTATCGTTAATGAATCACCTCAAATACAAGTTTCGGGTGGTACAGGAAGAATAGTTGCTACCACAACAGAAATGAATGCTCTTATTCAAAATGACTATATTATTGCTCCTTCTGAGATATCTACTGTAAATTTAATAATTGCTCCCACCGTTGCTCGATGTGTAAATAATTTAACAATGGATGGAGCAGTAGTACATTTAGACGGCGGGCAAAATTTTGTTAGAATTACAAAAACCGCTCCGGGTGAGAATTTGCGCATTGGAAGCGTAAATGTTGGAGACGGCAACAGACTGGAAGTTAGTTCTGCCGGTAATATAACTTTTACAGGAGATATTACTGCGCAGAGGTTGTTTGTAAATGCAAATGCCGGAGCTGGGAATGTAACTGTTAATGGATCTGTAAATATCAATACGGCAACTGCGGCGGCAGTCCCCAGTGTTCCAGGTCATATTGCATGCGGTACTAATCCTAATAATGTATCAATCTGTGTTCAAGCCCATCAGTTTAGAGCTTACGGCGGTTCCGGAGTAATTAATCCTGTTGGGCAAATGTGTTTACGTTTGAACACTGTTAGTGCTGTTCCTGGCGGATATCTTATAAGTACAGGTAAAATTGCAGGAACACCTGCTCGCTTTCATTTTTATGGGGCTGCTGCTTTAACGCCTGTAACGTTTAATGATAGAAGTTTAGTTTTTTACAACAGTAATATACAAGTGGAAAGTGCTGTAGATGCAAGGCTGCCTGCAGGAACTAAACATTTTGTCGATGTCAGCACCTTAACTTCTTCAGAAACATATAGAGTTCAAGACCCTTACAACATTTATATTATCAGTGCCAGTAATACTGGCAATGTTATACAAGATGATTTTGATTTTATTATAGAAGGTTCCGGAAGAATAGAATTTTATGATAACTATATTTCGGCTGGCGCGTTAAATCTTTCTCCTGGCGCAAATGGCATTAGATTAAATTCTGCCGGTATAAGATTGGATAATAGTAATTTTGATACAACGAATATTATTACACTGGCAGGAGCTGGTGCTTCAAGTATAAATGCCCGAGGTATTAATTTAGGCGCTGTTACAGGAACCAGCAGTAATGACTTTGACCTTACTGCAAATGGCGGCATTATTACGCTTGGGGGTGCGGTATCCAACATTAGAAATCTTAATGTTACTGCACCGTTAATAAATATTAATGCAGACATTAATACTCCAGACGGCGATCATAATTACGTGGGAGCAATATCGCTAGGCGGTATCGGTAATCGGTCAATAACCGCGCGTTTAGTTACTACTTCGGGCACAGTATCAGGTAACAGATCTCTTACTATTACAAATTCTTATGATATAACAATTGGTGCTGGCGGAGTTAACCTTGGAGCAGCAAACACATTAACGCTTAATTCTGCAACAGCGAGTATTTACATTAATGGTAATATAGCAAATATTAACAGATTATTAATTACAGCACCGGACGGCACTGTATATGTTCCGGATGGTGTAAGTATTATAGTGCAAAGCAGTAATAATCACGCTGCTGACGGCGCAATTAATATTACAGCAGATACTTTTTCTGTGGCTGCGGGAACAGGTCAAATTAGAGGTGGCACCGGCGCAACAGTTTGTCATAATCTTGTAAGTACATTTGATAATTCCAGCAATAGAGTTGTAAATTTTTGTGCAGATTGCACTAGCGGCGGCGGTCCTATCAGCAAAAATATAGTTTTTGGCAGTACTGCTTCGGCTCCATCGTCTTTTAATGACGCTGCCGGTAATCCAATTACGTTTACACCAGCAAATTTTGAATACTATGAATTTTCTGCGATAGGCAATGAAGTTTATGAAGTTGACGGCGCTCACAATATTTATTTTTTAAATGCAGGGATAAATAATACTCTTACTTCTGCAGCTCAATTTAAAGTAGAAAACGGATATATAGACATTATCGGAGATTATACCGCGCCGGTTTTCCCGATGAATAGCGATGTTGTTAGGCTTAGAGCCGCAAATATAAATCTTGGCGCGAATAATTTAAACGCAGATACGGTGACTGTATCCTTACCAACAGTAACTACTAATAATATAACTGCCGCTAATATAAGGTTTGGAGAAGTCATTGGCAACGGTACATTAAATGTAACAGGTAACATTAATATATTAGATACTACTACCAGTCATAATATAACTTTAGATGTAACCGGAAGCGCTTCATTTGGTCCTGATAATTTGCCGGGTCCCGATCTTCCGGAAAATCATTTTAATTCCATTAGTGTTAGCAATACTATTACAGTTAGAGGTCCGATTATCACAGCCGGTAATCAAACATATAATAATGTTTTATTATTTAGTAATACATCTAACTTAGCGCTTCGCACCTTAACCGGAACAAATGTAACAATAAATGGGTCCGTTACACATAGTTCAGGTGCCGGAACAGTTGCACTGCGAGTAGACGGGAATGCTGAGTTTAATTCAACTTTTACTGTCCGTCATTTAGAAGTAACAGGTACTACAAGAATAAACGGGAATATTACTACTGTATTGCCAGCGGCTGTTGCTGCGGATGGTGTTCAAACCTATCATGGAAATGTAACAATTGCCAATAATGTTACATTAACTGCTCCTGCAAACAGAGCAATTAACTTTAACGGAACTGTTAACGGCGCTGGCGCCGGAGCTCAAAGTTTAACAATTGCAACTGCAAATGCATGGTTTGGTCAGGCAGTTGGCGGCACTGCAGCATTATCAAGTTTAAGCGTTGCCGGAACAACGCAGATTAACGCCGGCATTACGACTACCGCCGCGCAAACATACACCGGAAACGTAACGTTAGGTGCAAATTTAACCTTTAATGCGGGAACAGCGCTTAATTTCGGCGGTACTGTAAACGGAGCAGTCGAATTAACAATAACTTGCGCAAACGTAACATTCGGCGGAGCAGTCGGAGCCGGTACTGCATTGACAAGTATAAATATTTCGGCTTCGGCTTCTGGAATTACTCTAGACAATGCTGCAAATAATATCGGAGCATTGCAGATAACAGGCGCAGGCGGAGCGGTCAGCTTTAGAACAACCGGCGCGCTTGCAGTTAACGGAATTACCGGTTTAACCGGCGGAACGCCTGCAGCTCAGAATGTTACGGTAATTGCAGTCGGAAATATAACATCAAATGGTACAATAACATCTACAGGAACTGTAAGGCTGGAAAGCGTAAGCGGCAATATAGTTGTTGACGGTGCAATATCCAGTAATCGGCTGCTTTTAATGGCAGATAATGATCCTGTTACAGGTAATACAATTACAATTAATCCTGCTATTATAATTGATACTAGTAATGCAGGCGCCGTTTGCGGAGAAGCAACTGCTTC
The DNA here is from genome assembly GCA_009784935.1 of Treponema sp. Taxonomy (GTDB): domain Bacteria; phylum Spirochaetota; class Spirochaetia; order Treponematales; family Breznakiellaceae; genus WQXQ01. The sequence continues at coordinate 30,175 of WQXI01000009.1, read as the reverse complement.
TATTTATGTTAGAGCAGAAGCTCTGATTGCGGCAGGAGCTTCTGTTACAATAACTCCGGGCACGGCAGGCGCAGGTATTCTCTGTGTTTGTGATGTTATTGATACAAGCGGTTTATCTCCTCAAAGGGTTTTTGGCACTCCTCCCCGTATTTGTTTTAATTTTAAAGATTTAGTTTTTGGCAGAAACATTAATCCTGCCGATTTTCCTGCAGGTGCAAATATTATTGATCTTAATGCAATACCTCCTCCCACATTGAATGCTTCATACACTGTTTCTGACGGCAGAACAATTTTTTTGGTAGATTTAACTGTCTTTGATGATGTGACATCATTTATTATAGTTGGCGGCGGTTTTATAGAAATAAGAGGGGATTATTCTCCAACAAATGTTACTCTTAATCCCGGTGCCTCGGGTATCAGGCTTAATAATGCTGATATTGATTTAACCGGCGCTACTGTAAGTGCTTTCACACCGGGTCCAATAACATTAATTGGAACAGGAATCAGTAATACTATTACCGCAACAAGTGTAACAATGAATACGATAGTAGGAAACGGAAATGATTTAAATATTGAATCAACAACTGCGGCAGGGGTTACATTTAGTGATGATGTTACTCAAGCAAATAATTTGCGTCATTTAACTGTAACAACTGCAACAGGCACAATAAATGTAAACGCCAATATTACAACTACCGGAAATCAAACTTATAATGGAAATGTCGCGCTTGGCGGCGTTGGAGCAGGCGCAAGAGTTTTTACCGGCGGAGCAGGATTTACAGTTCAATTCTCCAATAATATAAATGCAACAAGGCAATTGACTGTAGAAAGAGCAAATGTAAGGTTTCATGGAAACGTAAATGTTACTCAGATAGCTGTTGGAACTGCTGCTGTTAATGTAACAACAACATTTTCTAATAATGCGGCAACTATTACCACAACAATAGCGACTGCCAATACTCAAGCGCAGCGCTATAGAGGAAATGTAATACTAGAAAGAAATGTAACATTTGTTGGAGCTGCAAACACAATAATACGCTTTAATGCCGAAGTAAACAGTAATGCAGACGGAGCTAACTCTTTAACTGTGCAGACTGCAAATGTAAGATTTACAGGGCAGGTTGGCGGTTTACCGGCAAGCTCTACAACTCGTTTGTCTTCTGTCACTGTAAATCATGCAGCCGCTTCTAATACAAGAGTAGAAGTGGGTGTTAACACAACCGGCGGTCAGGATTATTACGGGTTATTAATGCTTGGTGTTCAGGCAACAAACATTGTTTTTAAGGCAAATCCGGGCAGCTTGATTGAGTTTAGAAATACTGTAAATAGTTTTAACGCAACATTTTTTGCTCTTACAATTACAGACGCAAATGTAACATTTATAGGCAATGTTGGAAACACCGTAACTAGTCTTAACGTAAACAACGGCGGGACTACAACAATTCACGGCAATATAACAACTAGCGGCATACAGACTTACACCGGTCCTCTGGTGCTTGCCGGTACAGCAGGAACAACACGCATTCTGACAGGAACCACAATCACAATGGGTGAGATTTCTGCTTCTACAGCTGTTCCAGCCGATAGGCGTTCTTTAACAATTACAGGAAACGCTGTCTTTAACGGAGCAGACAATGACGGAATCGTTAATTTGCTTGTCAGCGGTACTGTAACTTTTAATAATGCGGTAAGTACTTCGATTACCACAACAGGAACTGTTACTTTTAATCAAACTGCGGAATTTAACTTTACTTCGATTATAAATAACGGCGGGATATACACCCAGCTTGGTGCGGTTACTGTAAATTCGATTTTTAGGCAGACAGGAGCCGGCGGCGTAACGCTTGGAGCTGGTGTTAATACTTTAACTCTCTTAAATGCAGTAAAAGCTGATGCAGAAATTAGTTTTGCAAGCGCGGTAACTCTTACAGCGCCGGATGATACATTAACGTTTAACGCTCCTGCTACCGGAGGATTTGTTGAGCTCAGAAGCGGTTTGGCAAACAGTGATTATACGCTTGTTTTAAACGGAGGCGGAACAGCTGCAGGCGCATCTTTTGATTTTAGCCAGACTTCCGGTACGTTAGGCGATGTTACAATTACAGCCAACAGCAATGTTTTATTAAGAACAGGCGCGATTGTAACTCAAGCTAACGGGAAAAAACTTACTCTTGGCAATGCCGCAGTTCTTGATGTTAGCTTAACCAATTCTTCTTGGCACGTTGGTACTGGAGCTACAAGATTATATGATTTTGCCGGAGTAAACGGCAACATGACAGACGGCGGTTTAGTGCTTGATGTAAACTCTAGATTAATTGCAAATAATATAAATTTTAATAATGTTAACTTTAGTATAAACAATACTGCAAGAGCGGTTATCAGCGCAAAAGGTAATGTCAGCATTGGCGCTAATATAGGTATGCCAAATTATCTTGAGCTTGTTTTAGAAATGATAGGAAATGGTACTTTACCAAATAGCACGCAGAATTTAAGCGTAAATGCTGCAAGAGCATTGGGAAGGCTTCATGTAAGAGCGGGTTCGCTGACTAATTTAACAAGCTCTCTGGTAATTGATGGCGAAGTTGAAATTCAATATTCTGCTTCGTTTCCTCCTGTTGCGCCTTTTGGAGTATTAGACGCTCAAGGCTTTAATATAGTTTTAAGAGCCGGATTTAACGAAACAAAATACGGCAATTCTGCCAATGTCGGACGCTGGAGAGTGATTAACGGTCCGATAGACGGCGAAAATCCTATATTAACAATGTCTACTACTTCGCATGCTTTTGTTCAAACTGCTGCTGGTTCTGTTACTTTTGACAGAATAAATCCGTCTGACACAAATGTTTTCTTTGAAGTTATCGGCAATACAATTTGGCGTAACTTTAATTGCAGTGTACCCGGCGCAACTATTCAATTTTCTACTGATTCTACTGCTTTTGGTATGCCGGATCACCATGTATTCCTTGGTAGTTTTTCTGTTAAAGTTACAGGTTCGTCAATAGAATCAGAGCGTATAACGCTTACAAGATATATCGATCACAGTATTGGCGGAAGAGCAGATTGGCTTCATATATATGATAACCCAAGTATAACGCCTCCTAACCGTGGTCTTCCGCCGGCTGTGTATCCAGTCAACTTAAAAGCTAATACGACAGAAAGAGCAAAGTTCTGGAACTTTAATATCGAGTTTGTAAGTCAGCTTGATGTTGAACATGTTAGAATGTATTTTTCACATACATGGAACATTCAGATACCAATCGATGATACGTTAGAACAAAACCTTAAGGCGCTTCCTTATTATGCAGCCGGGATAGAAGGGTATTTTAACTATGATTGGCTCCCAAGAAGGCAGCCAAGATCGATTCTTTATAGTTTTACAGAAGACTTTGACGGAGACGGCAGGTTAGACAGAATAAGGGTTCAGACAAGGTACTTATTAAACGGTAACTTCGGTTCCAGTGACAGCGATTTTTTAATCAGGGTAGAAGGATATACAATCGATGTTTCTAGAGGAACCAGAGGTTATCAAATGGTAAGCGACTGGTTAAGTTCTGTAACACCCGGAAGCCCGGAAATCACTTTTAACAGAGATTCATTTTATATATATCTGGAACAAAAAATTGAGATTGACGGCGGAGCTGCGCCGAGGTGGAGTATTATTAATAATACTGTATTGAGGGATTCCGAAGAAAGAAGAATAGTAGGTGTTCCCGGGCTGGATATTAATATAAGGCCTATTGATACAATTCCTCCGCGAGTAATGTATACGCTTACCCTTCCCGGTACAGCCGGCACAGACGAACGTGAAACTTATGTTAAAATCTCTAAACCTGTCGAGAATGCAGTATTTGACCGCAGTCCTGTTACTCCGATAGAAGGAACAAGTTCTTATACATTTACATGGCAGTTTGTTTCTATAGACGGCGTTGTAAAGAATTTTAGTCTTCCTGTCGCCGCTGCAAATACAGGTTATCTCTTGCAGCAGAATCCTCTTGGTATAGGTGTTCTATCAGGGCTAAATAATATTACAAATGGAATAGCAAACGACAGCTATTTCCGGATAGACAGTATGGTAGATCAAGGACGGCGCGCGCTGGACTGGACTGATCCTGCAGTTTTCCCTGAAGATCCCCTTGAGCCTGGTTATTATAATTCACCTAAATATCCTACTAACTGGCGTTATACTCAATATGCGCGGGTTACCGGTAACGGGCATTTAACTAGTTTAGGTCTTTCCGGCGATCAAGCTAATGCCTTAACCGGAGCAGGTACAATACCTATTGCTGATGTTTTCTTACCGCCGCATAGAGTGTTAAATTCCGGTATGCTCAATGATCTTGCAAGCGGCAACGGTCAATTAGTTACTGCATCAAGAGTTAATTCGGAAAATAATATTCGCCGTGTTACAGACATATTAGTTTCGATACCTCCTGCTTCGTCAAGTGATTCAAATTACTTTGCATGGCCTGTGTATGCAAGATCTCTTGATGATCCAAGAAACGACGGAGACGAAAGACTTGATGATCCGGATATTGAATTTGGAACACATATTTTTTCTGATATGGCTTTAATTTGGGAATTTGACGGCACAAAGTATTTAGAAGAATGTTCGATGGTTGATATTCAGATTAGAACTAATACCGGTATGAGCGCTCCGAACATGTTCTATGGTTTTAATGTTCCTCTGGAAGATACATCGTTAAATCAAAGATACAGAAATCCTGCCGTTCCGTTTACAAGAGGAAACAGCGCGGGCGGTTTATGGATGCCGAGACCGGAGACAGGCATAAATTCAACTTTCCATCTTGTGCCTAATTTCTTTGCAGGTTTTATTACCGCGTCTCCTCCTGTTTCATCCAATCCTCAGTTATTTACGTTTACAATAAATACTTCTGCTTTCTTGAGCCGCGAAGGAAAATTTGAATTCTTAATTAAACTCGGCGGTGTTGGAGCAGCCCCGTATCTTCCTGTTGCGCGTTTAGATATTCCGCGCGGCGCGGCAGTTCCTGCTAACTGGTACCGTCTTGTACGTCCGTTTAGTTTTGATATTCAGAACATGTCGCCAAGCGTCGGCGGTGTCACAATTATGAATAATGTTATTAATTCTGATAACAGAGAAGTAACTTATCTGCGCTACGTTCTTACTCGCCCCGGCAGAGTGACTATTCAGGTTCATACACTCGACGGCACATTAGTAAGGTCTCTAAAACGCAATGAACATCATGAAGCGGGCGAATGGACTGTCGGCTGGGATGGTTCAAATAATTCAGGCCGGCCGGTTGCGCGCGGCATGTACTTTATTCGTGTTGTTGGTCCAGATATAGACGAAATCAGAAAAGTAATGGTTGTCAGATAGTGGAGTCTAAAAAGTGTGAATACTCAAAATGTGAACGCTCAAAGTGCGCCTTTACCGCGATTATAGGACGCCCAAGTGTAGGAAAATCAACTCTTTTAAATAAAATGTGCGGCGAAAAGGTCGCAATTGTAAGTAATGTCCCGCAGACAACACGCAATGCTATCAGGGGAATTGTAAACCGCGAACAAGGGCAAATTGTTTTTATTGATACTCCCGGGCGGCACGCAAGCGAAAAAAAGATGAATAAAAAACTAATGGAAGTTTCCAGCCGCGCTTTACAAGAGGGCGATTTAGTTTTATATGTTTTAGATGCCAGCCGCGCTCCCGGAGCGGAAGAAGAAGAAATTGCATCTCTCATTGCTCCGTTAGCTGATAAAGCACTCATTGCAGTAAATAAAATGGATGTAAAAGGAGCGGATTTAAACCGCGCAAAGGATTTTATTTTACAAAAACTGCCCGCGTTAAATGAAGAGCGGATATTTGCAGTATCTGCCGAGACGGGAGCAGGTATAGAAGAACTTCTTGCGGCTCTTTACTCCTGCGCTCCTCAAGGGCAGCCGCTTTATGATGAAGAATATTATACAGATCAGGATACAGAGTTTAGGATTTCAGAAATAATCCGCGAACAGGCAATAAACCGTCTGCGTCAGGAACTGCCTCATTCGCTGTATGTAAGTATCGAAGACATGGAGTTTAAAAACGAAGGCAGAGAACTTTGGGTAAGAGCGTTTATAATTGTCGAGCGCGAATCGCAAAAAGGCATGGTAGTAGGCAAAGGCGGGGAAATGATAAAAGCGATACGTCTAGCTTCGCTAAAAAATTTAAAAAATATTTTTGACTGGAAGATAGATTTGGATTTGCGTGTAAAAACCGGCAAAGACTGGCGCCAGAAAGACCACACCCTAAAAAAAATAATCGATCGTTAATAATTTTTACCACAGAGGGCTGCAGCTAATGCTGCTTGGAGTTTTTGTACGCTCTCTTCTCTTCCTCTGTGTAACTCTGTGTACTCTGTGGTTAAATTCTTAATCTAAAAATGTATTAATCTTGGCAAGTAAGTCTTTATAAGTATCTACACATGTTAAATCTGAGCAGTCTTTTCTAATTTGCTCGGGTGCACAGAAGAGACAGCCTGCGTCTGCTTCTCTAATCATTGCTAAATCGTTAAATGAATCGCCTGCCGCGAATATACGCATTTTCATTGATTTAAACGCTTTGATTGCTTCTTTTTTTCCGTCGGGCTGTCTTAAGGCATAGTCTATAATAGTACCGTCTTTGTCAGCAATAATCGAATTACAAAAAAGCGTGGGGTAGGATAACTTTTTCATTAGTGGTTTTGCAAATTGTTCAAATGTATCAGATAAAATAACAAGCTGTGTTTTTTCGCGAACTGAATTTGCAAATTCAACGGCGCCGGGAAGCGGTTCCATTCCTGATATAACTTTTTGAATGTCCGGGAGTTTTAAATTGTTATTTTTAAGTATTTCAATGCGGAACTTCATTAATTTATCGTAATCCGGCTCATCCCTTGTTGTTCGGCTCAGCTCGGGAATACCGGCTGCTTTTGAGAATTCAATCCAGATTTCCGGTACGAGAACGCCTTCAAGGTCAAGACACACCATGTTCATAAGGGTATAATAGCATAGAGAGGGAAATTATTCCAGTTGCCTCTCGCCAAGAACGCCAAGGGAAGAGAGATGAAAAGTTTAGCTTTGAGTAATCCTTTTAATGCACCCGTTTTTCATATGGATACTGTATCCAGTACTATGGATATTTCTCGTAAGCTGGAAGCAGAAGGCAAAGCGCATGGAACCGTAATTACCGCGGATTTTCAAAATGCGGGGCGGGGCAGAGGGCTGGATAAGGGAAAAAACCGAATATGGGAAATGCAAAAAGGCGTAAATCTGCCTTTTACAATGTTGCTTCGTTATTCGAGTTTTAATGATATACCGCCTGCGCTTACTTTACGGGCTGGCCTGGCAGTTTCTCTTGCAATCGAAGATTTTGTTCCTTCACTGCAAGGGAACATAAAAGTAAAATGGCCAAACGATGTAATGATAGGTGCAAAAAAGGCGGCAGGAATCATTTGCGAAGCAGACGGCGGAACTGTGCATCTTGGAATTGGAATTAACGTCGCGCAGAAAAAGTTTTCGGCTCACTTGCAGGAAAAAGCGGTAAGTATTGCTATTGCAGCAGGTTTAAGTTTTAAGAAAAATGATAGGTTTGTTTTACTGGAAAAAGTACTAATGCGTCTTTACGATGAATTAAATGATGAACCGGATACAGAGTATGCAAAAAACTGGAAGCCGCGGTTAGAAAAGCGCCTGTACAAAATCGGCGAACAAGTTACTTTTATCGAAGGCGGTGCAGATTCAGGCAAAGAAATAAAAGGCTGTCTTTTCGGCATTGGAGATAACGGAGAGCTTTTGGTAATTCCTAAAGACAAAGAAGAACCCCGGTCTTTTATTACCGGCGAACTTGTGGTATACTAATTTAATTATTATTAAGAGGTGGCGATATGGCAGTATTAACAATTCCTTCCGCTGACGGAAAGGCGCATGATCTTTTGGCGCTTGGCGCGCTTGTAACAAGGCTTGATCCGGGGATTATTCCTTTTGCAGAAGCAAACGAATATTTGCTTCATGTTTCGGGCGGTGAGTATAATGTTGCCACAAACTTGTCTACTTGTTTTGGCTTAAAAACTGCAATCGCAAGCGCCATGGTTAATTACCCGATAGGCCGCAGAGTAGAATATGCAGTGCAAAAAGCGGGCGTTACTCCATATTTTAAACGTTTTGAACATGATGGCGTACGCGGTCCCAATATGGCAATCGTGTGGAGCGACCGCGGGCAAGGTGTACGCGCGCCTGTAGTATTTTATAACCGTTCCAACGAAGCGGCTCAGCAGTTAAAGCCGGGCAGTTTTGATTGGGACGCAATTTTTAAAAAGGGCGTAAGATGGTTTCACTCCGGCGGAATTTTCAGCGCGCTTTCTCCCACAACGAGCGAACTTGTAATAGAGGCAATGCGAGCTGCAAAAAAAGCGGGCGCAATTGTTTCTTTCGATTTAAACTACCGTGCAAAACTTTGGACAATAGTAGCGGAAGAACAGGGTAAAAGCGCAGCGCAGGCGAGCGAAGAAGCTGCAAAAACACTCCGCAAGATTGTAAGTAATGTAGATGTGCTTGTCGGCAACGAAGAAGATCTGCAAAAAGGACTTGGTTTAAAAGGACAGGATGTCGAAGCAAAAGGCGAACTAGATCCTTCGGCATTTTTTAAAATGATAGAAAACGCAGTTAAAGATTTTCCGAATATTAAAGCTGTTGCGACAACAATGCGCGAAGTTCATTCGACAAACCGTCACACATGGAGCGCGGTACTTTGGCTTGACGGAAAAACATATCAAGCGCCGGCTTGTGAGCTTGACGTTTACGACAGAGTAGGCGGCGGCGACGGTTTTGCTTCAGGATTATTTTATGGTCTAATGTCAGGCAAACAACCGCAGGAAGCTTTAAATCTTGGCTGGGCGCACGGCGCGCTTTTGACAACTACACCCGGAGATACTTCGATGTTTAATTTGGAGCAGGTAGAAGCGTTTGCAAAAGGCGGCTCCGCAAGAATACAAAGATAAAAATATATATTTTTCTCTGTGTTCCTCCGTGTCCTCTGTGGTTAATCTTCTTTTATTCAAAATATCTTTTTGCGTTGCCGAACGAAATATCCCGCACAATGTTTTCCAGTTTTTGCGTGTCGTTTGGATACTCGCCGTTTTCTACCCACTTGCCGATTATATTGCATAAAATCCGCCGAAAGTATTCATGACGCGGAAACGAAAGAAAACTTCTGCTGTCTGTCAGCATTCCAATAAAAGCCGGAAGCATGCCAAGGTTTGCAAGAACGCGTATTTGTTCTTCCATGCCGTCTCTGTTGTCGCAGAACCACCATGCAGAACCAAGCTGCATTTTTCCGGCGCATTTCATTTCTGCCTTGCCGGAACCCTGAAACCCTCCCATTATTGTCGCAATCGGATAGTAGTCTTTTGGGTTTAGGGAATAAAGAATTGTTTTAGGAAGCCCGTTATCAAAACAAACAAGTTCCATAAGATCAAGGAGAGAGCTTAAGTTCTCTGCAAGTTTTTTGTCGTTAACAGCGTCAAAGCCTGTGTTTATTCCTGTTTTAAAAAGCATTTTTGTATTAACATTGCGTATAACAGAAAGGTGCAGTTGCATGACAATGTTACGTTTGGAATAAAGATCTGCCAATGAAGCCAGCATTATAGTTTTATACGCATCGGTTTCTTCGACAGAAACATGTTTTCCTGATAATGCTTTTTTAAAGGCATTGTTTGTATGTTTTAATGAAGTTTCGAGGTAAGGAACATACTCAAGGGCATGATCGCTTGCGCGGCAGCCCATAGATATAAAAAAATCAAGCCTGTTTTCTAGAGCGCAAAGAACATCATCCATGGTTTTTATATTTATTCCGCTTGCCGCAGAGAGGGAATAAATATATTCGGTAAAATCTCCAGCAGTTAAATCCAGCGCTTTATCCGGCCTAAAAGACGGAATTACTTTTGTATTAATTTTTCCTATAGGCGCTGTTCCATCGGCAATCGCTTTGTGGTATTCGAGCGAATCAATTGGGTCGTCAGTGGTGCCAACAGCATAAATGTTCTGGCTTTCGAATATTCCTTTTACCGATAATTGCTGAGTCGAAAGCATTGTATTTGCTTTTTCCCAAATACCGGGAGCGCTTTTTTCTGTTAACGGCTCATAAATATTAAAGTAGCGTTGTAATTCCAGATGTGTCCAATGATACAAAGGACTGCCAATAAGGTTTTCTAGAGTTTTAGACCATGCAAGATATTTTTCGTATGCCGGAGCATCGCCTGTAATATATTTTTCATTAAAACCCATCGCGCGTATCATGCGCCATTTATAATGATCGCCGGAAAGCCAAGCATCGCAGAGATCGTTCATTTGCTTGTTTTCTGCTATCTGAGAAGGTATAAGATGGCAGTGATAGTCAAAGATAGGTTCTTTTTCGGCGGCTTTATAAAGCATTTGCGATGTTTCGGTTTCCAGCAGAAAATCCTTATCCATAAATGATCTTGCCATATTCTCCTCCATACCCAATTCTATATATGTCTATCCATGTTTTTCAGTCTCTATCTTGTAAATTATATCATAATAGCATAAATTTAAATATGCCTGCGTTTGTATCGCTGAAAAACTCATTATTTATGCTTCTTGCCGGTGTTTTACTCTCTGTGGGGACAGCGCTTCTTTTAAACTATATTTTTTCAGGTCCAAAACTAGGACTGCATTATGATTTTTTATTGAACCGGAAATCACCCCCTGTTTCCAGAGATATACTTATAATCGATACCGATGAGTACATAGAAGGCAGTGATTTCTTTTCGGCGCTTATGACCCTGACCGAAATGCAGTCGTCAAAACTAATTCTGACAGGCAGGATGTCTCCGGCTATGTCTCCGATTACAATTACCGAATCAGAAATCCGCAGACGCTTTATAGAAGAATATCAGCTTGCGGGTTCTAATATTCGCAATTTATTCGAAGGAATCCGTTTGGGTTCTGTATCACCCCAACAAGCTCCTCTATTTGTAGAAAGACTTGTTGAATTAACAGAGCAGGGAAGAGACAGATTGATTACTGCTTTAGTTGACAGGGACGAAGACATGATTCGTTCTGTCGCTGTTTTCGGCAATTTTTTGGATGGATACACAAGAGTGCAGGCGGATGCCGACGGAAAGCTAAGACGAGTAAAACCTATAGACGGAGATTTTGAACATCCGGTTTATGAAAACTTAAAAGAGCGTTATGCTCTTTCGCAGATAGAAACTTCGGGGTTAAACAGAATTTTATGGCTCAGAGGAAATGACGGTAAAGATATTGGTATTAATCTTGATAATGACGGCAATATAATCGCGATGGGCGGCTCTTTGTTCCGGCGTTTGGATATCGGACTGTTCCGTGAATACGAAGAAAAAGACAGAGAATTATTAAACCTTCTGGCAGTTTCTTTAGAGGCTGGAGCTTTTTCTAAAACAAGCCCGGAAAGGATTCCGTTATTTTATGGAGAAAACGCGTTATCCCTTTTAAACGAATTATTAATGTCACCTGACAGCGGCAGCCGCCTTGCATGGGTGCAGGCTCGTTCTGATTATTATAGGTATTTAAATGATTTTTTAAAAAGCGGCGTTGATACGCTTCTTATTAATGAATATGAAGAAAGAATCTCAGATACAGATCCTGCCAATGCAAGAGAGCTTGCGCGGTTAATCGGCAGAAGAGATGAACTAAAAGAATTATTCGAATCAATGAACGATATATACGCAGAATTATCGGTTATTTATGAAGAATTAAAAAACGAATTAAATGCGTCGCTCTGTGTGATGGGACCGGAATTAAACGCGGAATACAGCGCGTTAATTGTAAATTCGCTTTTGACGGCTAAAAGCCATGTAAAACCTGTAAGCAGATACTATGCGCTTTTTTGGTCAATCGCAGTTTCGTTAATTATTTTATTATTTGTTTTTATGCTTCGTCCTTTTTTAATTTTAGGGATAGGCAGCGCTCTTAGTATAATATCTTTTATTGGGTTCAGCGGATTTTTTATAATGTACTCTTACTGGATAGACCCAATAGTAGTTTTTGCTTCTGCCTTAACCGGAACGCTTGCGGTTTTTATGTGCAAGAGTATTTATTTAAATTACAGGGCATTAAGTTTTAGATCGGCTTATAAGGCGGCAGTGCCGAAAAATATACTGCAAAGTTTAATTGATTCGGGAAGACCGGGACTTACAGAAGTAAATACGGCATTTGCCGCCGTTATCGCAATAAAAGATATTAATTTATTCGGCAGGGAAGACAATGAAGGAAGCCTGCGTCTTTGGGATGCCGGAAAAATTAAAAGAAATTTTTATACAATGGCAAAAAGAGCCCTTTTTAACGCAGGCGCTGTCATTGCAGGTTATGAGGGAGATACGATAATTGCATGTTTTGGCTCACCGCTGGAACTAAAGCCGATTTTAGCAAAATACAGAAAAGAAAACGGCGAGCTAATTGGAACTTACCATCCTGTAGATAAAGCATGCGCATTGGTCAGGCAGCTTTTAGAAAACGATAAAATTTCCTGGCGTTTTGGCATTGATGCCGGTGAATGTTCTTTTTCATGGTCGCCGGAAACAGGATTCTCCGTAAGCGGACGGCCTGCAGTACGCGCAAGAATACTGGTTTCAAAAACAGCGCGGTATAAAAAACGGGCACTTATAACAGGTACTGTCCGTGAAAAAATCGAATCCAAAGGCTCGCCAAGAAAAGTCGGCGCTTTGCATGATGAGACTTTTTATGAGTTTTTATAACTGTCTTTGCAGTTTATAATCTGTTGTTCGGCCTTACAACAACTTTTGTAATTTCGTTATTCTGCCCCATCCACATTCTTGCGTTGGTTTCTATGCTTGTGAGTTCTGCCGAAACAAAGTATGTTCTTACACTGCGGTTGCCTTCTCTGTCAACGATTGTTCTTACAGAACCTGTCAGCATAAAATCCGCTCCAATTTCTCTGCCAAGACGAGCGGCAGTTTCTTCGCTTGCATGACTTTGCTGTTCCTGCCTTTCTGTTCGAATATCGCTTCTTGTATCTCCGCCTGCGACAAAGTCAAGTTTGCCGCTGTTAAAAATTACGTTTTCCATAATCGAAGATATAATCGCAGTATCAATATGTTCGCTGCTTTCGTTTCTGAATCTGCCTACAATAACAGTTGGCTTTCTGTTTCCCGCCGCTCTTATCGCCTGCTCAACTCTAGGACTGGAAAGGCAGTCATTAATCAGCGATTCGCAGACAATTCTTACATCTCTGGCATTCCAGAAGCCGCTCAAATCCGGTTCAGTTCCGGGCGCTACCCTGTCAACTGTTGTTTTGCATGCGCAAAGCAATAAAACGCCTGTCAATAAAATTAATAATTTTTTCATAATTAATATCTCCTACCTTAAATTTACAGCATTTAAAAGATTCAATCTGCCGCTGTCTACGACAACGTCAGGGAATGAATCAAAAGATAAAATATTATCACCCTGATAATAGTTAATTATAACCGAATATGTTCCCGGGTCAAGATTGATTCCGCCTATATAAGCCCTGTTGGGAATAAAACGGGACATTCTGGTATCTGCTCTTTCCGAAGCGTCTAATGCAGTTCTTGCCGCCAGTGCGATTAAAAGCCCGCTAAGTTCGCCGCCTTGTCTTGCAGCTTCTGAAGCCGCAATATCAGCAACAGCGTATTTTATAATGGTACGGATATATGTTTTTAATAGAATACTGGAAAATCTCGCATTATATGTTTCTTCTATTACTAAACCCATATCTTCGAGCAATTCGAGATAAAAGCCGTCTTCGCCTTGTACTATGACTTCGATTTTTGTAATTAAACTTGGTCTTCTTGTTAATACCGGAAGCTTAAATGCAGAGATCGCCAGAACAGGATGTCTAAACGGAAGATAATGCATGACAAGCTGCTCCTGTTTTATCGGAGATAATCCTGTAAAGCAAATTACATTTAATCTTGCAGTCTGCGCAGTAACATTGCGGGCTTCTTCTACAGCGTTTGGAACATTGTGGCGGTAAATACTGCTGTTTGTTCTAAAAGCGCGGTGAACCTGATTAAACTCAATACGCGCGCTGTCAAGATTTCCTTCTGCCTGATAAAAAAGAGCGCCAAGGTAACGGGCAAGAGCAGAGTTAGAAAAGTTTACAGACTTTGTATCAGGAAGCTGACTTATGCCGGTTTCTCTCTGAAGCGAATCCTGAAGGCTCGCTCCCGTAGAAGGGTCTGTATATTCATACCGTCTTGCAAGCATATCAAGTTTGCCGCCTGTCTGGCTTAGTTTTCTGATTTCTACCAATGCGCCCTCTAAGTCGCCCCTATTGTAATAATTTAACGCGTTAAAAATATTTAGATATATATTTTCAAAATCTTCTCCGGGATACTGCCTGGAATTATCGTTTAATATATAAGTGAAAAATCCTTCTGTTATACTTTTGGTATAGGCTTCTTCGATAAGGCGTTCGGCATTTTGTAAATCGGCAGAAGAAGCTTCGTAGTTTCCGGCATAAAATTCTAAAAGCCCCTTGTCAAGAAATAATTGAACAGCGTTTCTTTCGGGGTAAAGCGCCCTTCTTCTATTCTGGCCTCTCCTGATGGCTTCGACTGCTGATGTAAAATCAGCTTGTCCAGCGGCAGTATCAACTTCCCTGTACTCGTTAGGAGCGGTTGCACATGACAATATAATAAACGCCAGTAAAGAGGAAATAGCTGCTTTTATGGCTGTTTTCATAATTATTTGATATAATGATACAGTGAATATTATTTTATTGGAAGAGCATGAATTAGGCCGAAGCCTTCCCAGACGCGATGAGCGGACAATTCATCTTTTAAAAGTGCTGCATAAAAAGCCCGGGGATGATTTTGAAGCGGGTATTTTGGGCGGAAAACGCGGAACAGGAAGAATAGAAAAGATAAACCTTGACGGTTCGCTCTCTTTTATTTTTAACGGAACCGAAATGCCTGTATCCCGCAGCTGGTTAAGAATGGCTGTTGCTTTTGTACGCCCGATTCAATTACGCCGTATTTTTAGGGATATTTCTTCTATCGGAGCGTCAGCTGTCGATCTTGTCGGAACAGATCTCGGCGAAAAAAGTTACCGCGATACAAAAATGCTTTTAAACGGCGGAGCGAATGCAGCGTTAATCGAAGGGGCAGTGCAGGCTCGCGATACATTGATACCGGCTTTTACTGTTTACAGCTCTCTCGATGAATGGCTGGAGCGGTCTCCATGGCATTGCGGCGATCCAAAACAATCATCGTTTGCGCGCGCGCCCATTTTGATTGCAATGGATAATGTGCGGCCGGAAGGCTCTATTTTTAATCTTTCATCATCTAATAAACCCCTTGTAATATCTGTTGGTCCTGAGAGGGGCTGGTCAGACAGGGAGCGCGATTTATTTGAAAAAGCGGGATTTTTACGTCTGTCCATGGGCGCGCGCGCGCTGAGAACAGAAACCGCCTGCGCCGCGGCGGCAGTAATTGCAATGGATAAATTTGAGGAGTAATATGAATCAAGATAAAGTAAAGCAAAAACTGCTCGCGATAGAAGACGCTCCGCTTGAGTTTACGCTTATATACTCCGGTAAAAAAAGCAAAAAAGTTAATGGTCTTTACAAACCTGCAACCAGAGAAATAATTATCCATAACCGTAATTTTGCAAGCGATGATACAGGGCAGAATTTACTTCTTTATACTGCGATACATGAATACGCTCATCATCTGCATGCCTGCTCGCGCGGAGGCACTCTTTCTGCAAAAGCTCATAATACAGAGTTTTGGGCAATTTTTCATGCGCTTTTGGAAAAAGCAGAAAATAAAAAAATATACAGCGATGTTTTTGCAGTATCGCCTGAACTTATTAAATTAACAGAAGTAATCCGCAGTAAATATTTAAAAAACAACGGAGAGCTTGTAAAAGAAATGGGCAAGGTTTTAATTAAAGCTCACAATCTTTGCACGGATATCGGCGTGCGTTTCGAAGACTATGTTGACAGAATGCTTCGTATTCCAAGAGCCGCCGCAAACATGGCGATAAAAATGTTTGAGTATGATCTTGCGCCGGAAGTCGGAGCGGATAATATGCGTTTTCTTGCAGGTTTGCGGGACAGCGATAAACGCGAGGCGGCGGAAGCGGCTTTGATTAAAGGCAAAAGTCCTGATACAGTAAAGATACAGGTTCGCGGCAAAGAAAAAACAGAAGAAGACAGTGTTGCGATACTGGAAAAAGAAAAAGCCAGACTGGAGAAAACAATATCAAACCTGAATAAACGTCTGGAAGAAGTAAACAAGGAGCTTGGTTTAAAGGATTGGTCGTAAAATGAGAAAGGTTTATATAGATTACAATGCAACGACTCCGGTTAGAGACGAAGTAAAAAAAGCTATTATTAACGATTTAGAAATTTTCGGCAATGCTTCTTCTATGCATTCGTCAGGAAGACTCGCGCGTTCCAAAATAGAAAAAGCAAGAAGCGAAATAGCCGCTTTAATTCACGCAAAAACCGAATCTATTATTTTTACATCAGGCGGATCAGAAGCAAATAATATGGTTTTTAATTCTATGCATAAAATAATCGATTCTAATGATTTTCAAAACAGAGATGTTATTTTGACAACAGCAATCGAACATCCCTGTGTTCTTAACTCGGCGTTAAATTTAAAAGCTTCCGGTTATAAAGTAAATGTACTGCCTGTAGACGAATACGGAAAGCTCAAAATAGATGAATTAGAAAAAGCATTAAACGATAAAACGCTTTTTGTTTCTGTAATGGCTGCTAATAACGAAATCGGCACGGTTCAGGATATAAAAAAAATAGCTGCGCTTGTAAAAAATGCCGGAGCTTTTATTCATACAGACGCAGTGCAAGCCGCAGGAAAAATACCTCTTAACGCAGAAGATCTGGGAGTTGATTATCTTACTGTTTCTGCGCATAAAATTTACGGTCCAAAAGGCGTCGGAGCTCTATACGTAAAAAAAGGCGCGCCGGTGTTTCCTATGGTGCATGGCGGACATCAGGAAGAAGGGCTGAGAGCGGGGACTTATAACAATACCGGTATTTTTGGTTTTGGCGAAGCTGCGCGCCTCGCCGCGGAAGAAGTACAAAAGTACGGCAAAGAAATAACTCCGCTTAGGGATAAATTAAAAAATAAATTATCAGAAAAAATTCCAAACATTAAAATAAACGGCCACACTGCAGATGTGCTCCCGAATACGCTGAATGTTTCGTTCCCGGGCGCAGAGGGCGAAGCGATTCTTCTTTCTATGGATATGGAGGGAATAGAAGCGTCTACAGGTTCTGCATGCGCTTCCGGAAACCTTGAGCCTTCTCACGTATTAATGGCGGCAGGGCTGGGGCCAGAAATGGCGCATGGTTCTATCCGTTTTAGTCTGGGATGGGGTATTACAGAAACCGATATTGATTATATAATAGATGTACTGCCGCCGATTATTGCGCGTCTAAGGGCGATGTCCACATTCTAAAAATCATGAATGTTTTTGCAGTAACATGGACACTTCGACAGGCTCAGTGTCCATAGCTAGTAAGGAGTTTTTTATATGTCAGATTGGCTTTATTCAGATACAGTAAAAGACCATTTTACAAATCCGCGGAATGTGCTATTAGAAGACGAATCAAATTTTGACTATGACGCAAAAGGGCAGACAGGAAACATTAAATGCGGAGATCAAATGTTAATGCTTCTTAAGATCGAAAACGATATTATTACCGATGTCCGCTGGAAAACTTACGGCTGCGCAAGCGCAATAGCTTCTACCAGTATGCTTTCTGATACCATAAAAGGAATGAACATAGAAGAAGCGTATAAAATAAAGCCGGAAGATCTCGTTGCCAAACTTGGCGGATTGCCGAGCTTTAAGGTGCATTGTTCTGTTTTGGGCGACAAGGCTTTGCGAAACGCAATTAATGATTATCTCGAAAAAACAGGACGTCCCGGAATATTTGTTGACGCAACCACAGTAATCTGTCATTGCCTTGGCATTACAGACAAAGATATAGAAAACGCGTTTACAAACGGCGCGCGCAATTGGGAGCAGCTTCAGCAGGCGACAAAAATCGGTACTGTATGCGGAAGCTGCAAAGAAAAAGCCGTGGAATTACTCCACGGCTTTGAACATATTTACGGAAATTAATTATCTAGCTTCGGTTAAGTTAGCAGGATTTAGTATGAGTGCAGTGCCGTCATGGCGCTGTGTTAGTAAGCTGCCCTGATGTATTAATACGCTTGCTTCCGGATGAATCCTTACTTCAGATTTTGCCTGAAGTTCTAAGTTCGAATTAAAACGACCAAGGAAATTATTGTTTCCATCAGCTATTATTGCATAGAGATCGTTTCCGTTAACCCACAAGAGGCTTCCTGTTCTGATATCATCATCTCCCTGTTTTGCCATTTCTAGGCTGGTCGGGTTAATTTCGATTAGACGCACAGCGCCCTGTCCTCTAGCTTCGCCTGCTATCGCAAGTATTCTTCCGCCAACTGAGGAGTTTACTGTTCTTGTATGAACAGAATCAAGAGGTGATCTTCTGAGTATTCTTCCGTTTGCCGGATCGAGACGAACAACTCTTCCCATTGGTACAGGATTTGTTCTTTCTATTGTTACGCCAAGCACGCCGCCTGATGTTTCCATTGCAATAGTTCTCTGCTGATCTTGAGCGATTTGATCACGCTGATCCTGAGCTAAAGCTGATTGTTGTTCAGAAATGTTCTGAAGCGTCTGCGCTTCTTCATGGCGCTGCCGGTTTTCTTCTTCCTGTCTTGTAAGTGCATCTTCTCTCTGCTGAACAACCGCTTCTCTCTGATCAAGATCACGCTGAGCCTGATTTGCTTCTTCATCTGTTATTGTGCCGGCTTGTCTTTGCTCTTCTATGCGCTGTCTTTCTTCATTGATTTGCTGTCTTTCTTCTTCGTTCTGTCTTCTTTCTTCGGCAATCCGCTGGTCTTCACGTACGGCTTCGTTACGTGTAGTCTCCGCCCGATGTTCTGTCTGTTCGGCTTGGCGTTCTATAAGGTCAACCATTCCCTGACGCTGAGGAACGCCTTGATCGTCTTCTCTGCGCATTTCTTCTATTACTCTGTTGTCAGTGATTGCGGATGTATCAATAGAACTTAATCCGCCATGACCTAACGGAATAACAATCAAGGTTCTGCCCGGCCATTCATCATAACGAATCGAAAGCCCCGCTCTTTCCCTTGTCAAATGCCCCATTACCATAGATTTATAGCGGTTTGTAAAATAATCCCAGTTACCGCGGTAAACGGCATTGTAGATAGTAATATATTCAGCTAACAGTGCCGCGTCTCTTTCGCTGTAATCATAAGCAGACTGCAGATACCCTTGGATAATTACACGCAGGTTTCTGATATGATCTACGCCTGCATCTACGCCGAGTCCAAAAATATCAGCGTCAAGTTTTCCGTTTTCCGGGCCTGATACGCAATGAATAACAAAATATCTGTTTATAGCTCCAATTTCGAATCTGTAGGAGTGTGTTCTTCTTTGCTCAAGAGTCATTGCCTCCATGGTAGATGCCATGCCTCTTTCTCTTTCGGAAATCTGCCTTCCCAAAGCAACGCCGATTTGGCGTATTTCTTCTCTTGTATTTACTCTGGCATGAGGGCCTTCGTAGTTAATAAATACAACCGGCGGAAGGTCCTGCAATTCGTCCCTGTTTACCTGCGCAAACCCTAAAACGGTAATTACAGTTAAAAGAACAGCGGCAATTAATACTCTCGAAATTTTCATCATAAAACTCCTAATATTTAATTATAATGCATATTACCTGAGTGATTCAAGTTCAAAATTTGCCTGTCTTCTTGCCATTGGAGGCTGATTTGCAGCCGTAAGAAGGTTGAGGATCCTGATTCCTGTCTCACTAAGCGGAGGTCCCGAAAACCTGCATAAAGCGCCTGTCGCTGATGCAATCGAAGTTAAAACAAAATCGTCTCTTATATTGCCCTGAAGAAGTAAATGCAGAAAAGTTTGAATCGCAGCGCCCTGAGGATCTACGCCGATATCGCCGATTGCGGTTACTGCCGCGCTTCTGATAAAAGGCTCATTATCCCTGCGGAAAATATTTAAAAGCCATGGAACTGTCTCCTGCGAGCCGATTTTTCCTAAAAGGTTTATCGCGGCAAGCCTAAACTGAAGCGGCTGCTGTCCTGTAGAAATATTCAATAAAAACGAAGTCCATGCAGGTTCGTTTGCGCCGATTAAACCAGAACTAATAGCCGCGCCGATCTGTTCGAGTTTTTCCCTTGTTTCGTCAGTATTAAGCGGAATGTCAATTGCGTATAACGCCTGAGGACGTCCCAAACCGTAATTGCCTTCGGGTACTGGACCAAAAAC
The DNA here is from genome assembly GCA_009784935.1 of Treponema sp. Taxonomy (GTDB): domain Bacteria; phylum Spirochaetota; class Spirochaetia; order Treponematales; family Breznakiellaceae; genus WQXQ01. Next base: position 9,829 of record WQXI01000009.1, on the reverse strand, counting down.
CGCGTTTCTTTCGGGCAGAATACGGTCTTCCATCTTAAACGCATAAAGTATCCAATCCCTGCCGCCGGAATAAAGCACGCCGTCATTTCCAAAAGCGGGAATTGCCGCAGTATTCTGCAAAAATACAAACCAGAGCCTTCTGCCGGTATGCGAAAAACCCGTGGCTCCGTTTCTGCTTAAAATATAAATACCTCTTTCGTCAAAAATCATTTCTGCTTCTGTGTCCATTGGAGATCCTTGTCTGCTCCTATTGTTAACCATCTCTCTTATATGACTGTCGCCTGTCCAGACTATGGTTCTTGTTTCTAAAGATAAAAGCGCAGTTCTGCCGTCATTTAGAATTATAGCAACATTATTGTCTCTGCCGGCGGCTGCAAGCGGAGGAGCGGAAAGCCTTGGCAGTGCGACAGCATGTTCATCAAATTGCGCAGGGGTAAACCAGTCTTCTGCCGAGCCGAGTATTTCCATTGTTCCGTCAGAGTATAAAACTAAAACTTGCGGTTGAGACTGCCCGCCTGTAGAATTCAGCGAGACAAGGACAGCGGGCGTTCTGGAAAGCATCCAGACATGGGCGTTTCCAAAAGGGTCGATTCGATATACTTCGTTATTATTAAGCGAAAAAATTATCCCGCCGGAACGATCGAGTTTTGGAGCTATCGAAATCTGAGCTTCCAGCGTTCTTGTCCACAGTAAATTCCCTGACGCAGTATAGCAGTATATTTTTCTATTTGTTGGAGCAAATATTCTTCCGTCCCAGCCGATTACAGCTTTTGCGGAGAGAGGGTTTTCCATTTCATTCCGCCACAGTTCACGCCCTGCGCGGTTAACGGCTATTAATATACCGATGTTTCTTGATAAATACGAAGTTCCCTCCCGTGAACGGGAAACAAAAGGGCTTATTCTGCCCCTTGCCGAATAGCTCCACATGGGGGTTCCTGCAGTAGAGTAGGCGCGGATATTACCGCCGTCAAGAGCGACAACCGCGGACTGCGCCTGAACATGAGGCAGCGATAAAACTGCTCCCCCAAGCGCCTGCCGCCAAAACGGTTCTCTTGTAACAAGACCCTGTTCGCGTAATTCATCCTGCGAAAAAAGAGGAAATAGAGAAAATAGAATAAAAAGCAAAATGAAGTTTAAATACGGAAATAATCTCATTACTATAATTATAATACATTATAACGGCTGTTGGTGACATAAAAACTCAGCCGGTTGTTGAATAATTCGGTCATTTAAGCAATAATTACGTATGGTTCAAAGAGAAACCTATTTTGAAAGCTACGATGGGACAAAGCTGTATTTATACTGCTTTTCGCCGGAAAAAGAGCCCCGTGCGGTGCTTCATATTGTGCATGGTATGGCAGAACATGCTTTGCGTTACCGCAGATTGGCAGAAAAATTAACAGAAGCCGGTATCGAAGTTTGGGCGGCAGATCAGCGCGGGCATGGAAGAACCGCAAACTTAGAAGTAAACGGCGCTGACAAGGGCGGGCTTCTAGGACACTGCGCTGACTGGAACGGCTTTACCCGTGTAACTGCAGACCTTCACAGTTTAAATGTAGAAATCCATAAAAACAGAAAAACTGTACCGCTGTTTCTTCTTGGTCATTCTTGGGGTTCATTTATAGTTCAAAATTATATGGTCTATTCTGATGATATAAAAATAAACGGCTGTATACTTTCGGGGACAAAGGGACCCGGTGATTTTATTGTTAAGGCAGGCGTTCCGTTAATGACATTGCTTTCTGCGGTTAAGGGACAGCGTAATGGTTCTCGTTTGGCAAAGTCCATGGCTGACGGTCCGTATAATAAACCGTTTAAACCTAACCGCACTGCTTTTGACTGGCTCTGCCGTGACGAAGAAGAAGTAGATAAGTATATGTCCGATCCGTTATGCGGGTTTCTGTGTTCTTCCGGTTTTTACAGAGACCTTGCAAAGCTGTTATACAACATTCACCGCGCAGAAGCGATGGCAAGGATAAACCGTTCTTTGCCGGTTTATGTTTTTTCCGGCAGCGCCGATCCTGTCGGAGATATGGGCAAAAGCCCGACCGCTCTTGTTAATATGTACCGTAATTTAGGAATCGAAGATCTTGAGTTTGTGCTTTATCCTGGCGCCAGGCACGAAATATTAAACGAAACAAACCGCGAAGAAGTAATGGACAACCTTCTTTCCTGGATAAACAAACGCTGTTAATGAGATACAGATATTCAACAGGGCCTAACGGCAAGCCGGAAAAAAAAGCAGTAATTTATACCCGCGACGAGCATGGAATTGATTTTTCTAATGTTGACGGCGACGCTGTAAATATAATTAAAAAATTAAAAAACGAAGGCTTTGATTCGTATGTAGTCGGCGGCGCTGTGCGGGATTTAATTCTCGGTAAAAAGCCGAAAGATTTTGATATTGTAAGCGCGGCAAGCCCTACAAGGATAAAAAAAATATTCCGTAATTCCAGAATCATAGGCAGGCGGTTTAGGCTTGTGCATGTTTATTTTGGACAGAGGGTATTCGAAGTCTCAACTTTTAGATCTTTAAAGGACGGACATACAAGCAATACTTTCGGCACTATAGAAGAAGACGTTCTCAGGCGCGATTTTACATTGAATGCGCTTTTTTATGATCCGCAGCAGCAAATCATAGTAGATTATGTCGGCGGTATGAACGATATAAAGAAAAAACAAATAAAACCGATTATTAACCTTTCTGAAATTTTTACAGATGATCCCGTAAGAATGATCCGCGCGGTAAAGTATGCTGCGGCAGCCGGTTTTTCGCTTCCGTTAAATCTTAAATTAAAAATAGCTAATCAGACAAATTTGCTTTCGTCTATATCGCCTTCGCGTTTAACAGAAGAAATTTTTAAAATAATTAATTCTGATATGGCTTCTGTTATTGTCGAATTGCTGGATAAAACAGGGCTTTACAGTTATATGCAGCCGGAAGCGGTTAATTTAATGCGTAAAGATGCAAATTTTAAAAAAAATTATCTAGCGCGGCTTGCCGCCCTAAAGGGGACAGAAAACCAGCGGGGGCAGGCGCTCGGCTCATTATTTTATGATTATCTTGAGACTGTAGACGAATGGAAACCCGGCTCTATCGATAACTTTAAAGAAATCTGCAAGACCGCGCGGGACTTTGTCCTGCCAATGAATCCGCCGCGTTTTGAACTTGAGTATTCTGTAAAAAAGTTTTTAAACGCAAAAGGCATAACAATTAAAAAAGTGTTTTTTACAGGAAGGCATAAAACGCCTGCGGACAGCGGAGCCGGCGAAAGCCGCGCTGACGGAACTGCCGCAAAAAAACGAAAGCGCCGCAGCCGTAAACCCAAAAAGGGCGCTCCGACGGGCTCAGTGCCCATTACTCAGTGATTTTATCGATAATAATATTTACTTCTTCTATTAATATGCCGGTGTATCGTTCAATATTATCTATAACGTATTGCTGTAAATCCTGAATGTTTCCGCCAAGCTGGATTCCGTAGGGCACATCGATAGTTATTACAAGGCGGTAACCCATCTCAGTATTTTTAACGAGAATCTTTTTAATTTTAATATTTGTTTCGTATTCATCAACGCAGTGAGTTACAAATTGAATTAACGCTCCTTCCGAAATAAAAACCCTGCCGTGTTTTGAATATTCCGGTCTTACAAGCGATTTTTCGTGCAAAGTGGGCAAAGGTCCAATCCCTGACGGCACTCCGGCAGAATCCGCAGGAATTCGGTTTGCAGTCATTGGTTTTCCCGGAGCCATCCGCCGTTTAAATATTTTTATCGCGTCATAAAAAATATTGGGGTAATTTTTCTTTATTTCCATAGACGGTACAGGAATTACATGTTTTCCTTCTATACGTCTTGTTCTTATCGCTTTGTCAATTTCTTCCTGCGAGGCAATGTCTTCTATTTTTATTATTTTAAAAGGAGCGTCAAGCTGAAGACGCGCGGCAATTTTATGAACCATCTTTTCTGATGTTCCCAAAAGCAGAATACGTTTGAATTTTTCGGTTTGGAGTTTGCGTGCGACTTCGTCTCTATGTGTTTTATCGTCAAAAAGAGCGACCTTAACGGCAGCCATAAATGAATGTTCTTTTTTTGCGGAATGTCCCGCGAGAATACGGTTGTCTTTAATTAAAAGACCGTCATCGATCATAAAATCGACTCTGTATTTTTGAGCTACTATTTTAGCGTGAAAACTTTTTCCGGTGCCGCTTCCCCCGACAAGAGCGAAGACTTTTTTCCGTTTTAGAAACAGGAAATCAAAAATCATCGCTCTCCATCAAGAAAAGTAATTAGTTGCCGTAGGTTCGCAGTTCAGCAAGAAGCTGTCTTGCTCTTTCTTTTACAGGCGTAACATACTGACCTTCGGAAATACGCACCAGAACTCTAATTGCGTCAGGAGAACTAAGGCCGTTATTGTTTCTGGCTATTTTTTCGAAAGCGTCAATAGTGGCTACTGCCATAATATTGTCGGGGTTAAGGTTATCAAATCGTGTCATAACCCATGCGATATGGGCTACTGTTTCGTTGTTTTCGTTTGTTCCGATGTCGCCGAGGGATTTAATAGCTTCCTGAAGAACCATAGGTTCGTTTTCGAATTGGCAGATTTCCAGCAGTGATTGTCTGGCTTCTTCTGTCCCAAGCATTCCAAGAGCTCTCGCCGCCTGACGCCTTACATCGGGGAAATTGTTAACGAGTCTGCCGTTTTCTCTTGCCATGTTCCTTCTGCCTTCTCTGGAAAGGAATTCCAGTGTCTGGCGGATTTCATCGTTTGTATTACCGCGGCCAATGGCATCTCTTATATAATCAAGGGACAGCAATTTTTGTTCTCTGGTATGAGCTCTTGCAGTTTCCCTGATAATCATTATTTCTATTGATTCCTGCAGATAGGATTCTTCTACGGTCATTTCCCTTCTCTGATTAGTCTGCGCGGTGACGGCGGAAGCGATTAAAACAGCCGCAGCTATAAGAATAGAAAAACGCTTTAATGAAAACATATAATTCTCCTTAATTGATTATTGTCCATGAATTACCGATTTTTTCAAGATCATAAAGGCGAAGACGCTGTTCTTCTCCCGCCCTGTTTGTAGTTACCGTAAATGCTTTTACCCTGTTCATGCTGATAAATTCGATATCGTCAACACGCAGGTCTGCTCTGGAAGGAACAACCACATATTCAAAATAGTCCTGCGGCGTTCTGAGCACGATTCTTCTGGTTCTCATAGCAGGCTGATTGGATATTTCCCTTAGGTTTTCCGGGGAAGAAATTTCCGCAAAATAATCGGGAGACAAACAATCTCTCCAAGCCTGATAATTGCGGCTTCTGATGATTTCGTTGAGCCTGTTTATAAACTGCTGAACCTCATCCCTTGTGGTATTATAGTGAGCCTGACTGACAGAACGGGGGTCAAAAACATCATTTCTTCTTCCTGAACTTCCGCTGGACCCTTGAGTACCGGATCCTGTCCCGCAGGACACAAAGAGGCACAACGCCGCCAGAATTGCAGAGAGAGAGAGCAGTATAAGGACTTTTTTTCTTCCCATAGCATTATAGTATACTATTTTTTTGATTCTGTCAATGTATTGCATATTATTGATAAAACCTATTTTTGAGCCGAAAGTTACCCTACTTGTTTATATTGCGTACTTTTGGTAAGCTTGAACAATGCTAAAAGCAGCTTTTCCGGGTTCTTTTGATCCCCCCACTTCGGGACATATCAATATAATACAGCGCGCAGCTTCAATTTTTGAAGAATTGGTTGTCGTAATAGCCGAAAACAAGCAAAAAAAGTACCTTTTTTCTGCCGAAGAGAGGGCTTCTATGATTAGTGAGCTTATAAAAGACAAGAAAAACGTATCTGTGACAATTTGCGACAGTCTTATAGTGGATTATCTTAAAAAGGAAAAAATAAAGCTGCTGCTTAGGGGAGTCCGCGGGCTGGAAGATTTTTCTTATGAGTTCGAGCTTTCTATGATGAATAGAACCCTTGACCCCGACATCGAAACAATCTTTATGACAACCGATCCGGAATATTTTGTCATTCGATCTTCTTCGATAAAAGAGCTGGCTTCTTTTAATGGAAATTTGAGCGGAATGGTACCTCCGCTGGTTGCCAAAGCTTTGAAAAACAAGTACACTAACATGTAAGCGAAATGCCGCTTTCAGCGGAGCTTCGTTTAATATATCATGTTTTGACAAAAACAAGAAAAATGTCTTGACAAATATATTGGATTTTGTTAAGATACAAATAAGTTTGTGAGGTTAGATTATGGCAGTACCCAGAGGTAAAACATCAAAGGCCAGGACGCGCCGTCGGCAGTCTCTGAACATGAAACTTACAGCGCCTTCAATGATAGACTGCAGTACTTGCGGCAACAAGGTAATTCTTCACCGGGTTTGCTCAAAATGCGGCTATTATCGAGGTAAACAGGTAATTGTACCTGATTCTAAAGTATAAATAAGGGGAAAGAAATGGACGAATTGTTTGAAAAAATGAAAAAACTCATCGCAGAAAAACTCGAAGTCGATGAGGGCAAAATCACATTGGAAGCGTCATTCCGTCAGGATCTCGGCGCTGACAGCCTTGACACCTATGAATTGGTTTATGCTATTGAGGAAGAAATGGGTATTAATATTCCTGATGAAAAAGCCAATGAATTTGAAACTGTGAAGGACGCTTACGAATTTATTAAATCACAGCAAAAGTAAGAACATTCTCAGTACAGAAAGGAAAAACGAACTGGCGGCTTTTCAAAAGGCCGCCGGTTTTAAATTTAAAAATATAGATATTTTAAATCTTTCTTTTGTTCATCGATCTGTATCCAACGAATCCGGCAGTAAAGCAAATAATGAACGTCTCGAGTTTTTGGGGGATTCAATTTTGGGTTCGGTCTGTGCTTCGATTTTATATCAGGAGTTTAAGGACAAAAGCGAAGGCGAACTTGCAAAAATAAAAGCTGTAGTTGTGTCAGAAGACATTCTTTCTGAGATTGCTTTAAATCTTAATATTGATAAAATGCTGCTTTTAGGCAAGGGCGAAGAAAAGACAAGCGGTAGAACCAAAAAGGCGATTCTCGCAGATGCAATGGAAGCGCTTATCGGCGCTCTTTTTATTGACTGCGGATATAAAGCAGCCTTTGATTTTGTCAGCCGCTGTATTAAGCCGGAAATTAATAAAGTTACAGGCGATAATTATCACAAGGACTATAAATCACTCTTGCAGGAGTTTTGTCAGCGGCAGTTTAAATGTTATCCGGAGTATATTTTAATTAAACGCACAGGTCCCGAACACGACCGCATATTTTTTATTGACGTAAAAATAGGGGAGACCGTTTACGGTACGGGAACCGGCAGAAACAAAAAAAGCGCGGAGCAGGAAGCGGCAAAAACGGCTTTTGAGAAACTTAATAATTGAACGTTTAAACGATTAATATTATATACGGCTGTAGTAAGTTTTTCTTTTTAATTAATAGATTAAAATTAATAGATCATTATATAGATCATTAATAGATTAATAGAGAATATCTGTTTTAGAATCTTTGCCCCGGTAAAATTATCCGTCTATATTCACCTGAGCCGTTGCAAGCAACGCATTTTCCGCTCCCTCTGCATACGCGGCATCTGCCGTCTTCTCTTGAGTTTCCTATCCCATGACAGCTATAGCATTTTCCTGTTCCATAACAAGGAGGACACCGCTCTCCGGTTTTTGATGTAGTATAACAGGATGTAATTATTACTATCAGTAAAACCGAAAATAAAATGAATATAATTTGGAATCTTTTCATAACTGCTCCTTTATGTATAATGTTTAACTTTAATATTATTTCATTATTTTTGTCAAGAATTATCTTTTTTAATATAGCTCTCATTCTCTCTATATCTAATTAGACGAATTTTTAGCTTCTTTTTCTTTGTTATTTTTATTAATTTTATCATTAAAATAGATAATATAGAAATTACTGCAAATATTACTGATATTCTAATAATTAAAATATTTCTAATACGATTATGCATATACTTTAGATTATAATTTTTGATATTATCAATATGATTTATTAAATAATCAATTAATTCTTTAGGTATTCCGACGTTATCAAATTCATTATATATTTCAATATAATCTAAAGGTTCGCTGTATTTCATATTTAATTCATTATATATATTTTTTACCATTTTAAAATTTGTTTTTCTGTATCTATATTCTATGTTATTAAATCTAATTGAATAATATTCTGAGATAATATTATCATACTTAATTCTTATCCCTCTAAATTTAAAATATTGTTTATTGTTTAATTCAAATTCTTTAACAACATCTCCCTTTATAATTTCTATTAATTTATAATATTCATTTTCGTTTGAGTAGCTGCTTTTATAAAGACCTATTAATCCGTTAAACCAATTAAGTTTTATTTTATTTCCTCCAATAAAATATTTATTAAAAACACTAACTAATTTATGATCCCAAGCCCCGTCAATTTCATAAAGACCATCTAAAATTTTAATATCAACAAGCCATAACTCATTATCAATTATTTCATATGTTGCAACATAGCCGCGCCATAGACCTGTACTCATCCATTCTCCGACAGGTCTTTTCCATGGATATTTTTCAAAATATTCTTCCATTAGATAGTTATCAATATAATATTCTGTCCCATTATATATAATATTATCCGGTCTTTGCACTGTAGCAAAAATAATTGAACTGCAGAAAAATATAAATACACAATAAAAATATATTGTTTTCATAATTTTACCTTATATTTTATTTCCAAATTATGGTGCCATTTTCATTTGCATAATCCGGCTGTGAATAGGTTGATTCTGTTGGTTCTAACATAGTAAATAATATTCTTTTTGCTTTATCAGTACCCAAAATAATATCATTAATAATTTCCAGTAATTCATTTCTTATATTGATCTCATTTACAGGATTTATATCATTAATATTTTTTGTCAAAAAGTATTCTTTTATTAAATTAATTATATCAAGTTTTCGTGTTTTTAACTCAACGTATACAATATGATCAAAAATATTATAAGCTATAACTAGTCCGACTTTGATAGTTACATCATCTTTTGTTTTAGTTATTATAGTTCCAATATCATCAAAATAAGAATAATTAAACTTATTAAATCTATTTAAAATACTAGTATATTTACTTCCTTGTCTATTTGTCATATTCATACGCTGATTATATAATTCATCCATAATTATTTTAAAATATTTATAATCTTCGATTATTATGTCATCCGAATCTATTATATTATTTTGAACTAAATATTTATTAGAATAAAATTCTGCTTCTTTTAGCAGATTATTAATTTCATTATATGTGCATGAAGATAGAGAAAAAAGTAATATAGAAAATAGAATTAAATATTTTGAGTAAATTTTAATAAGATTTTCTTTCAGCATTCTTATATTATAATAAAAGAATATTATATTGTCAATAGAAATCAAAATTCATCACGCAGAGGATAAAAGAAGCATAAGAGCTTCACACAGTGACAATGATCATACAACGAAGCTTCTAGCAAGCAATGTAGCACAAAGGACGAGCCCGCAGAACCTCAACCAAACCTGAAGGTTTCCCTCTTTACGAAGCCCGAAGGGATTACCGCAAAAGGCTACGGTAGTACACTATCAAGGAACAGCATCAGGAGCGTTTTAACGAACATGGATTTTTTCAAAATTTTTCTTAAATTTACCCGTAGTGCCTCACGTTAAAATCTAACCATGAGAACTGATGCCTCAAGATAGAAAATCTAACCATAAGAACCGAAGAGCAGAGGCTTCATGCCACTTACCCTAGAAACAAACTCAGGAAC
>WQXI01000008.1 GCA_009784935.1 Treponema sp. | reverse complement strand
ATTAATCCTGTACGCAGATATAATCACCTTCTTTATTAAAGTAATTTTGATAAATATTCTTTTTGTTAGGGATATCATCAGGCGGGTCTTCTTTAAATTTAAAAGTATGTTCTTTCTTGCTTATAGTCATTTCCCAATTGTTTATTACATTTGTCCCAAGAATAATATCATCTACATGATCCCCTTTATAATCACCTGCAAATGCAACAACTTTCTCAAGACATAAATCTCCAATTATTAATTTATCTATAGAGTAAGCTTCTGTTTCAGTTTGATCACCGCCGATTTTAAATGTTTTCTTAAATCCTAAAGGATGCCCTGTTTGAATAGCAAGGTATTTTGGGATCATAGTGTTAAAACATCCAGTATCTAAGAAAATTGTTGTATTAATACAATTTTTGTCCGTAATTTTTAAAATACTTGCATCGAATTTATAGCGATGTTTATACTTCTTCGATAATGCCACTGTCGAATATGTCATCTTTTTGTGCCCATCCTTTCATTAAAAATACTTTACCGTTAAACTGATTACTCTGAATTTCCATTAAAGCATCTCTGTCTTCATCTGTGCCGTCACCATAAGCGACAACATAACCAATGTCATCTGCAGGCGGAAAGTCTCTCTTGTCAAATAAAAGCCAATGACCGTCATATTTGACTTTTGCTTCTGGATAAGATAATACTTGCTTTTCATTAACCATTGTTATCATTCTTTCCTCCTTGTCTGCCTATCTTACCATATCCAATGTGATTTTTCAACCTTTCTCTCTTGCGTGCCCTTCTCCTAATTTCTTCCCCTCAGTGTCCTCCGTGTTCTTTGCGCCTCCGTGTGAAGTCTTTGCGATCAACTCCTCTCTTTAAATATCCTGCTTGCAATTTCCAGTAATTTTTCTTTTGTATTCTGTGCGGGGTCATCAAGAACTGTTTCCATTAATTCATGTAAAATAATACCCATCATTTTGCCTCCAGGTATACCTATCGCCATAAGATCTTTTCCTGATACCGCAAGGTCTTTTACCGAAAACGCGCTGCCGGCTTCTATAACTTTATTTACTCTATCCGCTAGATCTTTTAATGATCGATAGTCGGGGTTTTTTCCGGAAAAACCAAAAATATCTGCGCGGCGCAGTTTGTAAATATCTTCGATGTTTGAGTCTCCAATCCGAGCAATAAAACGGCGTACTGCAGAATCCGACCAGTTATCTGTATATTGAAACATATGCTCTTTTACCAAATGACAGACTTTATCAATCACTGCATTTGGGTATCTAAGCCGATTTAATAATTTACTGCACATAGAAGCAGACAATTCTTCGTGACGGTAAAATGTCCACACGCCTGATGGATCAAGTTCTCTCACACAAGGTTTACCGATGTCATGGAGAAGCGCGGCAAGTCGAAGCTCATGAGAAAAATTATTGGCAGCGGCATAATCGCATGCATGCAAAGAATGATCCAAAACATCAAACTGATGAAAACCTTTTTGTTCGATGTCTCTGCAAAGAAAAAGTTCCCGCAAAAAAAGTTCTAAAAGTCCTGTTTTTTCCATAAGGCGAAAACCAATTGAAGGAACAGAAGAGCAGAGTATCTTGTCGATTTCGTCTCTTACGCGTTCCCATGAAACTTTTGCGCTGACGGGCAGCGCGCCGCGAATTGCATCCAGTGTGTCTTTCTCGATTTTAAAACCAAGCTGGGAAGCAAAACGCACGGCTCTCATCGGGCGAAGACCGTCTTCGCTAAACCGCTGCGCCGCATTTCCAACACAGCGGATAATTTTTGCTTTTATATCTTTTTTGCCGCCAAAGGGATCGATTATCTTTCCATCGGGCAGGCGCAGAGCAATGGCGTTCATTGTAAAATCTCTGCGCGAAAGATCTTCTAGGATACTGGAGGCATAAGAAACTCTGTCGGGTCTTCTTCCGTCAGAATAATCAGATTCGGTTCTGAATGTAGTAACTTCGAAGCTGACAGGATTTTTTTTATCTTTGCCAAAAAGAACTGTGACAGTTCCGTGTTTTATACCGGTGGGAATTACTTTACCGCCTGCACGCCTTACAAATGCCGCAACTTCTTCCGGCAGAGCGTTGGCAGCCAAATCCCAGTCATGGATCTTTTTGCCGCGAAGCATGTCTCTTACCGCACCGCCCACAAGATAGATCTCTTTCTTGTTGTTGGTAAATACCGAGGCAATTTCTTTAAGTGCAGGATCGATAGCTTTCTTCAATTGAAACTCCTTCTTGTATTAAGTATACTTATTTTTAAGAAATTTACCACGAACTTCACGAACCCTCGCTAAGATATCAAACAGCAGATTCGTGTGGTACCGAGCGGGAACCCTCGTATGAACCACTCTTTGAGTGGTCATACTCGGCGGTAGGTTCGTGGTTAATATAGGAATTTGAATTATATGTTAGGGATTATTTTTACCGGCGGGGAAGCGCCTGATACAAAATTTATTAAAAATCTCATTGAGGCACAAACACAGGCGCAGAAAGATACGCTCATTATTGCGGCAGACTCCGGTCTTATTGCCGCGCAGAATGCAGGCGTAAACCCTGACTGGGTGATCGGAGATATGGATTCGATCGATACTCAATCGCGTCTTGCCGCTTTACCGCAAGATAGAATAATCCGCCTTGAACACGACAAAGATTTTACAGATACCGAGATGGCTTTTTCGCTGGCTCTAGAAAAGGGCTGCAGGCAAATATGGATAATAGGCGGCGGACTTGGCCGGATCGATCATATCTTTGGGATTCGTTCGCTTTTTGAAAGAGAAGTTTTTCCTCTCCGTTGGATTACAAGCGCGGAGGATATTCATTGTTTAGACGCAAACAGCGGGCAAAATGAACTTTTTATCACTCAAAAAAAAGGCGCGCTTGTTTCTGTCTTTCCGCTGGGAGACGGACCTTGGGAAGCGCAAAGCATCGGGCTTAAGTGGCAGCTTGACGGGCTAAAATGGAACCGCGGGTTTTTTGGATTGAGTAATACAGCGTCAGAAAACAGCTTTTCTATTACTGCAAAACATGGCCGTTTTATGGTAATATTAACCTTATGAATTTACGCAAAAGAATTTACCACGAACAGACACGAACCTTCGCTTTGAAATCTTAGCAGTAGTTCGTGTGGTTAGTGGTAAAAGAAGGGAGATATGATGTCAGCAGTTATTATGGATGGGAAATTACTCTCAAGCAAAATCCGTGAGGGTGTTAAAGCAAGAGCTGCCGCGCTTAAAGAAAAAGGTATTATTCCCTGTTTGGCTGTTGTCCTTGTCGGCGAAGATCCTGCAAGTCTCTCCTATGTTAAATCAAAAGAAAAAGCGCTTGGCGAAGCTGGAATGGAAAGCCGTGACATAAGATTGCCGCAAACCACAACCGAAGAACAATTACTTTCTATTATCGCAGATTTAAATAATGACGATAAAGTTCACGGTATTTTGGTTCAGTCGCCTGTACCCAAGCATATAAACGAAGAAAAAATAACTGCCGCGATAATACCGCAAAAAGATGTTGATTGTTTTCATCCTGTTTCTGTTGGAAACATGGTTTTAGAAAAACCGGGTTTTCTTCCCTGTACTCCTAATGGCGTTCTTATGCTGTTACGCGAATATAATGTGCCGGTAAATGGCAGGCATGTTGTAATCGCAGGCAGGTCAAACATTGTAGGAAAACCGCTTGCAAATCTTTTAATAAGAAAAGAATATAATGCTACAGTAACTCTTTGTCATACAGGAACAAAAGATTTAGCATATCACACACTGCAGGCGGATATATTAATTTCTGCCGTAGGTAAACAAAATCTTATAAAGCCTGACATGGTAAAGGAAGGAGCTGTTGTAATCGATGTAGGAATAAATCGTACTGCAGATTCATCCGCCGCAAAAGGTTATAGAGTCTGCGGCGATGTTGATCCTGTTGTTAAAGACAAGGCTTCATTTTTTACGCCTGTGCCGGGAGGAGTAGGACCGATGACAATCGCAATGCTTTTACAAAATGTTATAGAAGCCGGAGAAAACTGTTTTAAGGAGAGAAATTAAATGTCAAACGAACCAGAATACAAAGACGCAAATACTTCAACAGAGAATCTGCCGAATAAAGGAAGAGTCATAATTCAATTTATTGCCGGCGGTTTGGCTCTCATAGTTATTACAATAGTTAGTATGCGCTTAAGAGCTGTTGGGCTTGCGGTAGGATCGTTTTCGTTTATATCAGGTCTTACCATGCTTGTCCGCAGGAAACAATTTTTTTACAAACCGGGTCTTATTGTAACTGTCTGCGGATTTCTTCTGCTTCTTGCAAGCCCGCGTTTTGGAATGGTCGCGCCATTTGCAGGATATATTTTAGTTGTAGTCGCGCTTGGGCTTATTGTGTTCGGTTTAATTAGAGCAATAAAACTGGCATGGGATCTTGGAAAATTTTCTTAAAGCAAGCAAATTGAAATATTTTTTTGAAACATACGGCTGTCAGATGAACAGCGCAGAATCCGCTTCGCTTGCGCTTGTCTGTAAGGAGCGCGGATGGACAGAAGCCGGCGACAGTACAGAAGCCGACCTTGTTCTTATTAATACTTGTTCTGTGCGTCTAACGGCAGAGGAACGGGTGTTTGGCAGAATTGCACATTATGCAGGTTTAAAAAAGAAAAGTAAGAAAAAATTTACGTTTGTCATTGCTGGATGTATGGCGCAAAGACTCGGAGAAGAATTAAAAGTAAAATATCCAGCGATAAACTATGTTATGGGAACATCCGCGCGTTCAATCTTTCCGCTGATACTAGAAGCCGCCGAAAATAACACAACAGCTGTTTTTGATTCTGATATAAACGAAAAATCTGTTTTTACTTTTTCTGATTCTCATTATGAAACAGAGAATGAACAGGGATCTGTGTTTCGCAGTTTTGTTCCCATTATGCACGGTTGTAATAATTTTTGCTCTTATTGCATAGTGCCGTATGTCCGCGGAAGAGAAGTTTCGCGCAGCCCGGAAAATATCTTAAATGAACTCCGCATTGTTGCAGAAAGGGGAGTGCGCGAAGTCACCCTTTTGGGGCAGAATGTAAACAGTTACAGTTGGCAGGATTTTGACTTTGCTGACCTTTTAAAACTAATCGCAGATGAAGCCCAAAAAAACGGTATAAGCTGGATACGTTTTCTTTCTGCCAATCCCGGTAATTTTTCTTTAAAGACGATAGAAGTTCTGGCAAAAAATAAAGTGTTTTGCAGGCATATACATCTGCCGGTTCAGCATGGTTCAACATCGGTACTTAAGGCGATGAACCGCGGCTATACTGCAGAGCGCTTTCTGGAATTAACCGGAGAAATTCGAAGTGCAATTCCGGGCATTTCGCTCTCTACTGATATTTTGGTCGGCTTTCCCGGTGAGACAGAAGATGATGTTAAAAAAACCCTCCAATTAATGGAAGAAGTTAAATTCATTTATTCGTTTATGTACCATTTTAACCCACGGGAGGGAACAAAGGCTTTTGATCTGCCGGACAGGATAGCCGATAAAGTCAAAAAAGAGCGGCTTTCGAGGGTGATTGCGCTCCAAGAAAAGCATACAAATGAGATTCTAAAGGGGCGGATTGGCAATACAGAAACTGTATTAATAGAGGGAATTTCCCGAAAAAATGCCGATGAATTAATAACAAGGACAGAAAAGGACGAAAGGGCAGTAGTTCCCGGTTCAAAGTCGCTGATCGGCTCTTTTGGCAGGCTCACACTTTCGTCATTAAAGGGAAATACGTTCCGCGGGGAGTTTATTTAAACCTGCGGTTCATATGTAGAATGATAGGGAGAAGTTATTATGCCTTGGCGTTTTATAGTTTTTTTGCTTATATTCGCGGTTTTTCTTGCTTTTGTTACATTTAATCTTGAGAACAAATGTGACATCAGCTTTGGTTTTACAAAGTTAGAAAGTGTGCCTGTTTTTCTGACTGTTTTTGCTTCGTTCGCTCTTGGGCTTTTTTGCGCTCTGCCCCTATTTATGCATTTAAAACAAAAACGAAAGGAAAAGCTGATAAAAGATATTAAATCAAAACCCGAAATTTCTCCTATCGAAGCTTCGGCAGGAGATTCTGCAAAGCCCGTAGACGCCAAAGCGGCGAGACAGAAATTTCTTGCGAGAAAGCGCGGTAATAATGAAAAATAAAGGTTTTTTATTTTTAGCTTTGCTGGCTGCTGTTGTCAGCATTTCCGGTACGCAGTTTTTATATGGGCAGACCGGAACTTCGCTGGAAGTTGAAATTCAAAATATCGAAGCCTCTATCGTACGGCAGGGTATTCCTCCCGCTGAACGTCACAGCGCTCTTGTGCGTCTGGCGACGCTCAAACAGCTTTCTGGAGATATCGAAGGCGCGGCAAAAAATTGGCTGGAAGCTGCCGCGGCAATTCCCGGCAGAGTCGATGACGAAGCTCTCCTGTCATGCGCTTATTGTCTTGCAGCAATGGGTGAATGGGACAGAGCCGCCACCGCGCTGGAATCATTGCTGTCAAAATCACCCCGCGCAAGATTTTTGGATTTGAGTATAAAAGCGATAAGAACTGGAGATACTGCGGCTCTTGCAGCTATTGCTGACAATGTAGAATATTCCAGCTTTAAAGCAGAAATATTGTTTGTTCTCTGGAAGATTTCTTCGCGCGGCGCTTCCGGCTCTAATTCTGCGGGCGAAAGATGGCGGCAGCGTCTTGTCTCGGAATTTCCGCAGACTCCGGAAGGCAGGTTAGCTGCAGGTGTTTCGTCTTCTACAATTGTTGTAAGGCCAAGTCCGTTTTGGCTGTTTGCCGGCGGATTGGATTCGCTGCCTTTGGTTGCAAGCGCAAGCACACCTGCGCCGTCTCCTGTTCGACCTGCGCAATCTCAGCCTGCTGCACAGCCTCCTGTTGTTCAACCTGCTCCATCTCAATCTCCTGTCTCTCAGCAGCAAGTCTCTCCTGTAACGGCAGCCGCTGTTCCGGCAGCTCCTACTGCGGCTTCGGCTCCAAGACTGCAAACCGGAATATACAGCCAACAGGCAAACGCGCAGACGCAGGTTACAAATCTTAGAAACGCCGGTTTTACTGCTTCGATAGAAAGACGTTTGGTGAATAATAGTGAAATGTGGGCAGTAACTGTTCCTGTGGGAGCAAACCAAACTCAAACAGTTAACGCTCTGCGCGCCGCGGGGTTTGATTCATTTCTTGTCAGATAAATTTTATTCAATATTTACAGGCAAGGTAAGCTGCTGTCCAGAAAAACTCTGGCAAAGAGTCCGCTTCCGAGCCTCTCTGGTCTTTACTTCGTAAAGCCCTTTCGGTCTCTACAGCGGAGAACGCCAGAAATGTTTTTCTGACCAGCCCTTACCTTGCCTGCATGTACGATTAGAGTTAGATTTACTCTTTAGTATTTCGACGCTTCGACAAGCTCAGCGCTCAGGGTTCAACGGAACTCTGAGCTTTGTGCCTCCGTGCCTTTGTGTGAGATATTGCCGAATAATCAATTTTAAAAAGGTTTGTCATTTGGCGGGATTTTTTTGTTTATTCTTTTCTTTGTCGTTTGCTTTTCGTAATAATTCGATAGTTCCTAAAACAACATCCTGAAAATGCGGCGGTAAATCATTGTACAATGATAAAATCCTGACTGCCTTTTCGTCAGTTTTTTTCTTTGTAAATATTTCTCCTTTTCCAAATCTGAGCCAATCTTCGTTTACGCCAAATTGGGATATAATCAATTTTACCAACCTGTCATTTACATTTCGCAAATTGACTTCTATTCCG
The DNA here is from genome assembly GCA_009784935.1 of Treponema sp. Classification (GTDB taxonomy): domain Bacteria; phylum Spirochaetota; class Spirochaetia; order Treponematales; family Breznakiellaceae; genus WQXQ01. The sequence goes on along the minus strand of WQXI01000008.1, from coordinate 63,214 downwards.
GCTATATAACCTCCTGATAAGGAAAGAAGTTTAGAGAATTCTCTTTGGTTAAGTTCAAGTTTTTCTCTTAATTTTTTAATTCGCTGGTTAATTGAATAATCCATAAAGTAAAAATACATTATAACAGCCTTTTTTGCAAGCAAAAATTGCCTAATTTTTACACTTTTTATTTATTTTTTTTATTATCTATTGACATTGCCTATATAGTAGGTGTATAATGCATAATATATATGCTAGCAGAAATGAACGAAACATCTGATAATTTGAAAAACAGCAAATTACTGGCTCTTTTTAATACATTGGAAGAAGGAGACAAGGACATTGTAATATTGATGTCCGAATATCTTGTTGAGAAATATAGTATTTGTATTTCAAAAACGAATGAAGGTTTTTTTAATGAAGAAAGCGGTTATATATATCGCAATAACTAGTAAAAACAGCTGCGTATGTAGATGTTAAAAATGTCGGCGGACATTAATCGTAATGGAGGTTTGTTATGAAGAAGAAGATTTTGATTTTAGTTTTAATATCAGCATTTCTGTTCACCTTGGTTGGTTGTTTATCTTTAGGCGGCTCAACAAGATGCTCTACTTGTTATGGTAGAGGTTATACCGAAGGTGATGCCTTTATAAATAATGAAGGTGGAATAAGCAACATAAGAAAAACCTGCGGAGCCTGCTTTGGTACTGGTCGGTGATAATTCACCAAATAATTAGGAGGAAAATTTTATGAGAAAAGGGAATCTTTTTGTTATTGCCATTCTATTGTTGGCAATCGGGTCTGGAGTTACTGTTCATGCAGTTATGCAATCTTCAGATGTAATCATGCATAGCGATTATAACATTCAGGTTATGGAATCATCTGATGTTCAATCCCAAGCATTAGAAGATCTAGATGAAACATCATCTTATCAGCAAATTCCGGTGCAAAGGGGAAATCAAGATACCGGAACATGCACCAGATGTCGAGGCAGCGGTACTATTACTGGAAGAAATGGTCCGGTACCTTGCCCAGGTTCGAACAATAAGCCTTGCCCAGCTAGAAGCCAAAGATAAAAGAACGTTTATAAAAAGGAGTTTTTATGAAAGTAAAACTGTTTTTTGTTCTAAATAGGCAATGATTGTTACGGCCTTCGAGTTGTTAGATCATTTTAAAATGTATGCCCAATAGAATACTTGAGGGGTGTCGGTGGTAAAAGTGCCATGCGAAGTATGGCGCTTTTGACCAGCCGACAGGACCCCAAACGAACGCATTAGGCATACATTTTTAGATACTTCTGGCATAATCTATTTACGAAAGATAAAATAAAGTGTACAGTAAGCGTATGAAACCATATGCACAAATGAGCGCGGCAGAGTTATCCGCTCTAAAAAATGAACTGGAAAGCGCTTTTTCCAAACACAAGGCCTCCGGCAAAAAACTCAACATGACACGCGGTGTTCCATCCGACGAACAATTAGCCCTTTGTAATGAAATGCTTACCTGCCTTACAGCAGACGATTATAAATCCGCAAATGGAACCGACTGCCGCAACTACGGCGGACTTGACGGTATACCCGAGGTAAAAAAAATATTCGCTGACCTTCTGGACTTAACTCCTGATGAAGTTATCGTTGGCGGCAACTCTTCGCTTGCCCTTATGTTTGATAATGTTTCTGTAAACGTGTCACACGGCGTACGCGACGGCAAACCGTGGCAGAGCCAAGGGCAGGTAAAGTTTTTGTGTCCTTCTCCCGGATATGACCGCCACTTTACAATCTGCAATTATTTTCATATCGATATGATTCCAGTAGCTATGGGCGAAGACGGACCCGATATGGACACAGTCGAAAAACTGGTTTCGTCCGATCCCATGATAAAAGGTATCTGGTGCGTTCCAAAATATTCTAATCCTACCGGTATTGTTTATTCGGAAGAAACTGTAAAACGATTTGCAAAATTAAAACCAGCCGCTGACGATTTCCGCATTTACTGGGATAATGCGTATGCTTTCCACGGACTTGGCAGTTCCAATGAAGAGATCCCGAATATTATTCGTCTTTGCGAAGAAGCCGGAAATCCAAATATGGCGTATGTTTTTTCTTCGTTCTCCAAGGTAAGTTTTGCAGGCGCGTCAATAACTTGTATGGCGTCTTCTAAATCAAACTGCGAATACATCAAAAAAAGATTAACAGCGCAGACAATCGGACCTGATAAACTAAACCAGCTCCGTCACGCGCGTTTCTTTAAAGATGCGCAAGGTGTTAAAACCCACATGGTAAAACACGCCGCGGTATTACAGCCAAAGTTTAAGCTTGTTTCTGATACACTAAAGCGCGAACTTGACGGGCTTGGCATAGCAAAATGGACAGAGCCAAGCGGCGGTTATTTTGTCAGCTTTGACTCTTTAGAAGGCTGTGCAAAGAGAATTGTTGCATTGTGCGCAGAAGCAGGCGTAGCGTTAACACCCGCAGGCGCGACATACCCAAACGGCAGCGATCCTAAAGACAGCAATATCCGCATAGCTCCGACATGTCCGCCTCTTACAGAACTTGGCGAAGCTTTGGATATATTCTGTGTTGCTGTTAAACTTGCGAGCGCTGAGAAATATTTAGGTTAATTTAAACCAAGCTATTCATCCCGTGACTTTAATACAGCCAAGAATGCGCTTTGCGGCAGTTCTACGTCTCCTACCATCTTCATGCGTTTTTTGCCTTCTTTTTGCTTTTCCAAAAGTTTGCGTTTGCGCGTGATGTCGCCGCCGTAACACTTAGCAAGTACGTCTTTGCGAAGAGCGTTGACGGTTTCGCGCGCGATGACATGGCTGCCTATCGCTCCCTGAATAGGAATCTTAAACTGCTGGCGGGGGATCTCGTCACGTAAGCGTTCGCAGAATTTGCGCGCACGGTCGTAAGCGCTTTCCTTAAAAACAAGCTGAGAGAGCGCGTCTACAGGTTTTCCGTTCAAAAGAATGTCAAGTTTAACAAGTTCTGTCGGTTTGTAGCCGGATATATCGTAATCGAATGACGCATAACCGCGGCTTATACTTTTAAGGCGGTCGTAAAAATCAAACAAGACTTCTGCAAGCGGCATGTCAAAAATCATTTCGACCCTTTTCTCGTCAAGATATGTCATGTTAGTTTGTATTCCGCGCTTTTCCATACAGAGAGTCATGATGTTTCCTAGGTAATCGGTTGGAGTAATTACTGCCGCGCGGATGTAAGGTTCTTCTGCACTTTCAAGACGACCTTCGTCAGGATAGTCGACAGGATTATCGATTAACATTTCTTCGCCGCCTTTAACTTTTACTTTATATTTTACAGAAGGAGCGGTAAAAATTACTGACTGGTCAAACTCGCGCTCGAGCCGTTCCTGAATAACTTCTAGATGTAATAAACCTAAAAAGCCGCAGCGAAAACCAAATCCAAGCGCCGCTGATGAATCTTTTTCGTATATAAGAGAAGCGTCGTTTAATTTTAATTTTTCCATGCTTGTGCGAAGTTCTTCGTAGTCATTGGAATCAACAGGGTATATAGAAGAAAATACAACAGGTTTAACTTCGCGGAATCCGGGCAGAGCAGAATCGCAGGGGTTATCAGCGCCCGTTACTGTGTCGCCTACGCGGACATCGCTTACAGTTTTTATACCGGCGATAATATAGCCGACATCTCCAGCCGTCAGCTCGCCTGTTTCGACTAACGCAAGTTTAAACACGCCTGCAGTTTCTATTTCGTAAACTGACCCGTTAGACATAAATGTAATCTTCATGCCTTTTTTTAGTTTGCCGTCAAATAATCTAAGATGCACAACTACGCCGCGGTACGGGTCGTAGTGGCAGTCAAAAATAAGTGCGCGTAACGGAGCGTCAGGATTGCCTTTTGGCGGCGGAATCTGATTAATAATAGCCTCAAAAAGTTCGTCAATGCCAATGCCTTGACGCGCGGAAACCGCAATTGCAGTATCAGAATCAAGGCCAAGGTCTTTATCAATTTGTTTTTTAACGCGCGGAATATCAGCCGCCGGCATGTCGATTTTGTTAATTACCGGCACGATTTCGAGATTATGTTCTAACGCTAAATACATGTTAGAAAGCGTCTGCGCCTGCACTCCCTGAGCCGCGTCAACCAAAAGCAAAGCGCCTTCGCAGGAGTTTATTGCGCGGCTTACTTCGTAAGTAAAATCAACGTGTCCCGGAGTGTCAACAAGATTTAAAATATACTCAACGCCGTCAGCTGCCTTGTATGGAATAGTGACAGCTTGACTCTTTATAGTGATACCGCGTTCTCTTTCGATATCCATGTTATCAAGAATCTGATTTTGAAAGTTGCGGTCATCGATTATCTTACATTTTTGAATGAGCCTGTCAGCCAAGGTGGATTTGCCGTGGTCGATATGAGCGATAATGCAAAAATTACGCGTGTTTTTTGTTTGTGCCATTACGCTCATAATAGCGGGAAATTAATTGTTATTCAATATAGTTAAAGGATATTAGCTGTCTATTTTTCTGTCAGGTTGAAAACGCCGTCCCAATCGGGCGAAGGAGGATTTTCCCTGAATTTGGCGCTGCGTTTTAAGAACACACGGGAAGGACCGTCATTTGGGAACTGTGTCAGTATGTTATTAAAACTTGATTCTGCTTCTGTCCATTTTTGTGATTCAAAAAGATTAAAAGCATCGTTAAAGAGCTGTGCGAGTTTTAAGGTTTCGGCAGAAGCGTCTTTTATTGTCTCAAGAATTTCGTAAATACGAATAGGTTCTTGAATCCCCACAACTCTAATGCGATCGAGCCGCCGTGTAAGAAGCTGTTCTTCTGTTTCCTGAATTGTCGCTTCCGAAGCGAGTATCCATGTTCCGTATTGTTTATTTACGCTTTCCAGCCGCGCGGCAAGGTTAACGGCATTGCTGATAATAGTGTAATTCATTTTCTTTTGTGTGCCCATGTTTCCTACAATCATTTCGCCGGAATTAATTCCAATTCTTGTATAGATAGGAATTGGGCTGATATTTTTATCGTGAATGTCTTTGTTTACTTTTTTCTCTGTACGTTTCATCATGATTGCGGCAAGACAAGCTCTCAGAGCATGATCTTTTAATTCCAGAGGCGCGCCGAAGAACGAAATAATCGCATCGCCTTGATACTTATCTATCGTTCCTTTTTGTTCAAGAATTATATCGCTCATAGTAGAAAGATAATAATTTAATAAATCAACAAGCTGTTTGGGATTTAACGCTTCTGATATACTTGCAAATTTTCTTATGTCGGTAAAAAGCGCTGTCATATGGCGGTTTATTCCGCCGAGCTGAAGCTTTGTAGGATCGCTTACAATTTCTTCTACAACTTCTTCTGATAGATATGTCGAAAAAGCGCGGCGAAGGTTTTCGTTAAAGTACTGGAGTTTTTGGTGCGCTTCTTCTATGTTGCGGATCAATGTTTTGGTTTCTGTAACATCCTGAATTAAAATGATCCATCCTTGAGTTGCTCCCGATTCTGATGAAATCCTGTTCTGCCAGCTTGAATAAATTTTTCCGGGTTTATGCGGAAGAGTAAACTCCAGTTCCCGCTGAACATCAGAGCTGAGATTTGCATTTTCCAGCTCATTAGAAAGTTTATCCGGCCAGTTTTTTAATGAAAATATCGAAGCGCCTTTTTGATATTCTTTTAAACCAGGGAAAAGTTCATGGGCTTTTTTATTTGCGCCTGTAAATGCCATGCCGTAGTCAAGAACAACAAACGCGTCACGAATCAGATCCAGCGTTATAGCATGCGCTTTTGGCGCGAGATCAAACATATCGTTTCGTACAACATTATAATAAAAAATAAAATTGGTAAGGATCATTACAAAAGCAGTAAAGTTTATACCAGCAAAATATGTTCTAAAATAGAACATAAGAATAACGTATGCAAAATTTGCAAATAACGGAGCAAGTGCGCTTGCTAATAATAGTATAAGGCCGAAGCGCCGCCCGCGGCTTTGTTTAATTATACTTCTGATTAAAACTATACATGAAAGAACAATACAAAAAAGCGGATAAAAGGTTCCAATCAGATACAATGGTCCCGGTTCGATTGTCATGCTTTGAATCGGGCTTTCGTAATCATAAGCATAACTTGAATAAAAAAGAGTGTGATAATCAAATGTTAAAACAATGGCAAAAAGAAAAACCGGTACTATAAGCAATGGTATTTGGTAATATTTTTTTGGTATACGGACTTCGCAGTAATCGGCGACGAAGAAGAAAAACAGCGGAGACATAAAACTGCCGCCAGCGTACATTATCTTTATTGCAATGATTCCGCCTTCTGTGTTTCCGCAGCTTATTTCGATTAAGTAACCCAGCGTATAGAAAATAATCGTTACAATACAGTACACAAAAGCATATCGTTTGTCGCTTCGGCAGCGTTCCAGAGTAACAACGATCATGTAAACCGAAAGGACAAGGGATGCAAAAATTAGTACTTGTATAATTATCAGAGGCATAAGGAATTGTACCAGATCTTACGATAAAATCTCAAGAGTTATTTTTATTTTTTATACGTTTTTCTACGATATCGTATATTTCTTTTGTCGGCTCAATCATGTTTTTAATTACGGGCGGGTAGTGCAAAACCGCAGCCCAGCAGATACGTTCGTAGATTGTTCTGCCAAAGCGGTACATGAACGAACCCTTGTTTAAATAAACCAGAAAGTCTTCGCTTTTATTATGAAGCGCCGCTTCTAAGCAAACTTGAATATATTCATCGTCTGTCAGCAATGTTTCGTTGATTAATTTAAAAATATGCCTGCTTTCTCGGCTTTTTGCGGCTTCCAGACAAATATGAAAATAATGTGATTTTGTCAGCATTTTTGGATCAATAATTTCTAAAACAAAACAATTTTTTCTTACAGCGCCGATACACAGTTCCGCATAATAATTTGTCCCGTTCAATTTTTCTTTGTCTGCGTATTTTAAAGAAAAAGGATTTTCGTTTACCGCGTCAAGGCAATGTTTATAGTAGATAAAGGGATCCATCTCTGTAATATTTTTTAGGGTACGCAGTTTTTTTACCATATATCTGTGTCCCTGTCTTTCGTCTAAAAGTTCTATCTTTTTTCCGCTGCCGCTAAGTTCTTTAATTTTTTGTTTTATTTCCTGACTTTCCTTTTGTTTAAATAAGTTTTCTTCTATATTGAGCACTGTCAAATTGGGCAGATCAAATATCGTATCGGGCAGTGCAGAAAGCATGTTGTCATATAAATGAACAGATTCAAGATTTTTTAGATTACCTATATTATTGTCTATTACAGAAATTCCAGTACTGCCTATTTCTATCGATGTGAGCTTTTCTAATTTATAGAATGAATGCGGAAGCTCCGTAATAAAATTACCTGCAAAAGAAAATAAATGCAGATTGGGAAAATTGCTAAAAATGTCCGGTAACGCTGTAATTTTTTGTTCGCTTCCCCAAATGCAGAGTTTTTCGAGATTTTGCAGACCGGTTATGGATTTAAATATATCTCCGTCTGCAATCAAATGCCTCAGTTCCAGCTCTTTTAAATTAATAAGTTTAGAAAGTTTTTGATGTTCGTTATTAATTATAAAGCCGCCTAATTTAAGTGATTCCAGTTTTTTACAGGAAGATAATGTTTTTAAAGTGTGCTCCAGATTTAAAGTTTTACGGTTCCTTAAAAAAGGCTCGTGAATGCTTATTTTTTTTAACGAAGGATGATTGTTAAATGAATCCGGTATTAACGGCACAGAGCCTTCGTCATATTTTATATAAATCGAAAAGTCCTCAAGATTCGGCAAAGTTCCAAGTTTTTTTGGAAGCGCCGAATCAGAGTAAAGATCAAAAATTACTGTTTTAAGGTTTTTAAGAGAAGCTAATTCTTCCGGTATTACCCATTTTATATTTATTCTTATATGAAGGTATTCAAGGTTTTGCGCTTTTAAGAGCCCCCTTGGAAAACCGGAAAGTTTACTGCAGCAGCAGGAGAGAGATCGTAATGCAGGCAGTGTAAATAAAAAATCTGGGATCTCAGTAATTTCTGTGTGCGAAATATTTAAGTCTTCTAAGAGCGTACATTCGCTTAAAATAACAGGTATTTCTTTTAATGAATGCTGGTTATCAAGATTTATTTTTGTTACGGTATCTTTAACCTCTGTGATACGCTTTATTATTTCGTCAATATCTTTGCAATAAACGCCTTCCGGTTCTATAAACAAGTCCGGATCATCATCTACCCAATGGAGGTCAAGTTCGTTCATATTTAACAGTATGATGTATAAATGATTTATGTAATAGGGTAATGGGAACTGGCTAGATTTTTGTTATTTCTTACCGTACGGTAAGAAATGGTTAAAAAAGCTTTAAAATCAACAAATATTACCGATCGGTAATAATAACTTGACTTTTCTTGAAAAATGCATTAATCTTACTGTACGGTAAGATGGAGTAAAAAATGAAAATTATTGATGGAAAATCATTTGGTGCGGCTGTCAGGACGTATCGTAAAGAGCAGAACGCTACTCAGGTGCAGCTTGCGGCGGCGGCAAATACTGGTGTGCGTTTTATAGGCGATCTGGAAAACGGAAAGCCTACCGTACAGCTCGATAAAGCCTTGCGTGTTGCAAATATTCTTGGCATGAATATAGAAGCGCTTTCTTCTAAAGGAGAGAGTAAATGAACCGGGAATTAAATGTATATCTATGTGACCAAAAAATAGGGACGTTACGTGAAAATGAATTATTGCAGTTTTCATTTCAATATGACAGCATGGATGGTGGAGTACAGCCTTTGTCTGTTAACCTGCCATTAAGATCAGAAGAATATCCGCATATGATTGCTTTCCCGTTTTTTGAAAACCTTACTCCGGAAGGTGATGTTTTTGAGATTCTTACAAAAGACCACACAAGCGGGAATAAAGTATATTCTATACTGGATAGATTTGGCAGTGATTGCGCCGGTGCTGTTGCTTTTTATGAAACAGAACCTAATACAAATGACAATACCTTGCATGAGATTACTTCTTCTAAGATATTACAAATAATTGAAAGACTGCCAAAAGATCCGCTTCTTACCAGTCTTAAAAATCCTCCGCGTCTTTCTCTTGCGGGAGCGCAATCCAAATTCGCAGTGTATAAGTTTAATAATCGATATTATAGATCTAGTGATACATTTCCTACAACGCATATTATAAAAATAACCAATAAAAGATTTCCCAATTTACTGGAAAATGAATTATTCTGCATGAAGCTTGCGCAAATTATGCAAATGGATATTCCAAATACAGAAATAAAAACAGTAAAAGACTGCTCTTTTCTGGAAATAGAGAGATACGACAGGCAAGTAAAAGATGGGGTTGTTCATCGTATACATCAGGAAGATTTTTGTCAGGCGCTTGGTATTGTATCAAATAAAAAATATCAGGCGGGTGGCGGAGCGAATTTAAAAGATTGTTTTAAAATTATAGAAAAGTTTTCTGAAAATAAACTTACGGATTATACTCGTTTTATTGAGTGGATTATTTTTAATTATCTTATTGGCAACACAGATGCTCATGCAAAGAATATTTCGCTCTTACATACAAAAAACGGAATAAAGCTTGCGCCTTTTTATGATTTATTGTCTACAGAAGTATATCCGCAAAAGATAGTAGATCACGGCACCGCAATGCTTATTAACGGCAAGGGAAAATACGCTTCTCTTAAACAAAACGATTTTACGTCTTTATTCGGGCATCTTGGACTAAATGCGACAAACATGATGAAAACCGTAAAATCCAAGTTTACGGATATTGTCTCTACTGCCGAAACCCTTCGCAGCAATTTAAGTTTTGAAAAAGTTCCGGTATGTAATGATATAATTGCGATAATTAGGAAAAGAGCAGGTATTTTGCTAAAACAGTGACAGCCGTTAAAAATGCAATCTGAAAAGACTTCGCATAGCGCTCGCAGAGGACACAGAGGAAGACTGGATAAGTGTTAAATTGTATGTTACAATATAAATAATGATGAACTTAACCTATGACGAAAAACTAAAACTCATGAGAAACCTTAATTGGGACTATCTGGATACTCATGAGGATATGCTCTTGGTTATTGAAGGACGTTTGCAATCATCAGGGGCTTTTACCCGCGACAGGCTGTTTGTCCGCTCCCTTGAGCGGCTGCCATGGCACTATGTGACAGCGCTTTGGGGGATTGAAGCAATAAAAGAACTGTATACAGAAGAAATAGCAAGGCGTATTTGGCCAAAAAGTAGGAGGTATCATTTTGATTTTGCCCTCGCAGTATTACGAAGAGAACCTTTACCCCCTTCAAGATGGGGTGATGAACACTATAAGCAAATGTGGCGTCCAGTTTTTTCTAACCGGTGGTACAGCGCTAAGCAGAGCGTACTATAATCACCGTTATTCTGATGATCTGGATTTTTTTCTAAATGACGCAGTTGATTATTTAGATCAGGTAAAAGAAGTTTTTTTTAAATTAAAAGAAGCTGGTTTTTTCTGGGATACTGAAGTAGATTTTATCAGTAATAATACATTTACGTCTTTTAAGGTAGGTTGGAATAAATCTGATGTTTTGTTAAAGTTAGATTTTGCAAATGATCTTGCAATTCGTTTTGGCGATATTGTTAAAACCGATTTATATTACAGAACAGATTCTATCCGTAACATGTTAACAAATAAAATATCAGCATTGTTTCGTTTTAGTGCAAAGGATGTAGTTGATATAAGGGAAATCGCTCTGCATGAGCCGATAAATTGGGCGCAAACAATTAAAGATGCAAGGCAAAAAGACGCAGGGATTGAATTAACATTTATTTCTGACATTTTAACAGGGATGCCCCAAAGCGAGTTTGAAACAATCGCTTGGACCAAAAAGCCTTCTTGGGAAGAGTTTCGCAGTGATATTGAAAGAATTATATTTGATATGATAAATGGGTAAAAAAGCAACTGCTACGGATAAAATGCAATCTGAAAAGACTTCACACAGCGCTCGCAGAGGAGCAGAGGACACAGAGGAAAAAGCGGCTGGCGCCAGGTATGAATTCAATTTTTTACGTATTGACAACGTGCTTACAATATGATATATTAAAAGTAACAAAATACGAATGGTTTTATGGAGGTTAATATGTCCGCAACAAATATAAATATACGCACTGATAGTGAATTAAAAGCAAAAGCTCAATCGGTTCTTACAGATTTAGGTCTTGATATGTCTACAGCCATTAATGTTTTTTTAAATCAAATTGTCTATAGACAGGCGATTCCATTTGATATTTCCAAGCCTGATATTAAAGCTGCAAAGCTTGGAGGATGGGAAGGAAAGATTAAAATGGCTGTCGATTTTAATGAACCAATGGAAGAATTTAAGGAATACATGTAATGAAATATCTTTTGGATACACATGTTGTTTTATGGCTTGCAGAGAATTCTCCTTTGTTGTCGGATAAGGCAAAAACATTAATACTTGATATTAATACAGAAAAATACGTCAGTATTGCGTCAGCATGGGAAATTGCAATAAAACTTGGAAACCGTAAATTACAGCTTGACGGCGGATTGCCGGAATTTTTCCGCATGATAGATGATAACGGGTTTTTTACATTGCCTGTTGCCAGAGAGTACCTACGATTAGTTCCCAATCTTTCTGAGCATCATAAAGATCCCTTTGATCGTCTGCTTATAGCAACGGCAATGACCGAAGACATGACATTAATAACTATTGATGAAAATATTCAAAAATATGATTTGCCTTGGTTGTGGTAAAAAAGATACTGTAGGATACTCATAAAAAAATGCTGTTTTACCCTTTTTTCTCGGATTCTTCCATATCTTTCAATGATTTTATAAGGTTAAGAACGATTTTTCTGTCTCTTTTATTAAGGGCTTCGATGTTTTTAAGGATAACTTTGGGGTCAGGACCCAAAGGCGGGTTATTTCGTTCTTTTTGTTCCTCACCTGTAATGAGGTATTCTACAGTTACCCCCAAAGCCCCGGCTATGTGGACAGCGGCGTCTGCAGAGGGGACAGAGCCGTTTTCCCGCAGATAATTGTCGATAGTGCGCCGATTTATCCCCGAAAGCTCGGCTAATTCCTTTACTAGAATATCTTTATAAGCCAATTCAGCCTTCAGATTCTCCTTAAACCCCATACTCTTAGATTTTACCTAAAAATACGCAATTATCTGTTGACATTACTTATATTTAAGTGTATTATGTCAGATGTAAGTAATATAAGATTGTCAGTCTTAAAATTACGCAAAAAAAAGATGAAAGGAGTTTTTATGAAAGTAAAGGTGTTTTTTGTTCTCGCTATTGTATTAGGATTATTGTTTATTGGCTGTTCTAGTACTCCAAATTGTCCAAGAAGCAGATCTGGTGGTTGCAGTGATTGGGGACTTGCATGCGGGCAGAGTAGATGTAATGTTGCAAACTGGACTATGGGAAGATGTAATTGCTAAATATGAAAAATAACAAATTATTAATTTTATGGTTATCCATTCTAGTAATTACTATGATCTGCGCCTGCACCAGTTTTCCTTCGTCGCATGAAAACTGCTGTACTATTGATTGTACAGGTTGTGCAGAAGAGAATAACTGTGCTTGCGAGAATCACTGATTTAAAAGCAAGGAATGTATATTTCATACTTGCCGCTTTGTCATTAATTTGCGGAGCGGCTGTTTATCCTTTGTTCCGTAGTTCTAATTTGCTTGTATGGGAAGTTTTTCCTAAACCTGCATTTTTGGAGATGTTTAGAGTATCTTGGGATAAAGATAATGTTTTTTTATCGGTATTAATTGGCAGTGCACCGGATTTCCTGTGGCTTTTATCGGGAATATTTATATTACGCACCTTGTTACATTTGTGCTGTCTATGCTGACATCATTTTGTACACAGAAAATTAAGCAAAAACTATTAAATTTCCCAAAAACCTGATAAAGGTGTTAGGATAAAATTTTCTAATGATTCCAATAAGTCTATATGTGTTCATCATTCCATTACTACATTCCCAACGGCATACAATTAGTGTAGCAATTATTCAAGTACCTCTTTCAATTCTCCCAGCATGTAAAGCGGTATGTCAAACAGATTGTTTGTTTTATTATAGTTGGCAAGAGATGTTCTAATTTCGATATTTGGATTAAATTTTTCTCGATATACGACAAGGCTTTTTGCTTTAAGATTGATAGAAGATTTTACTTCTACGGGAATAATTTGGCCTTTCTTTCCAGTTTTTTAGGTCTTCTATCGCCTGCCTTCTCATATAGTAATTATACAATGTTCCTTGGCAAAAGTCTATATTTTGCAACTTTTACCTTGGCAAAAGTCCGTATTTTGAGGTTTTTTCCTTGGCAAAAAAGCCATTTTGCACAAATATAAGCCCAAGATAGCCCTGAATTTGCACGAATATAAGCCCGAGATTGAATATAGAAACAAAAGCGGTAAAATGGTAAAATTGAAGGAAGAGAAGAAAGAATAAAACCACAGAGGACACGGAGTTTCACAGAGTTCTTTATTCGATAACTCTTCTTTTATCTCCGTGTGACTCCGTGTACTCCGTGGTTAATTTTTGGAGAGAATATATGATTAATTTATTTAATACTGGTGCTTATCTTGTTAACGGAAAAGATATTATCGCTGACGACGCTGACGTTTCTGCTAAACTGGCGCAGAAGGGCGTGACCGTCTCTAAAGAGCAGGCTAAGACCGGCACGATTTCCTACGGGATTCTTGCTGCCCATAACAAGGGTACTGACATGCGTAATCTTACGCTGCGATTCGATTCGCTTACTTCCCATGACATTACCTATGTTGGGATTATTCAAACAGCGCGGGCAAGCGGAATGGACAAGTTCCCGATGCCGTACGTGCTTACAAATTGCCATAACAGTCTTTGCGCCGTTGGCGGCACGATAAATCAGGATGACCATGTTTTTGCCCATTCTGCCGCGCAGAAGTACGGCGGTATTTATGTGCCTCCCCACCTTGCAGTAATTCACAGCTACAACCGCGAAATGATGGCAGGCTGCGGCAAGATGATTCTTGGCTCTGACAGCCACACCCGCTACGGCGCACTTGGTACAATGGCGGTTGGCGAAGGCGGCGGCGAACTTGCAAAACAGCTTGTTGGCAGAACTTACGATATGCCGTGCGCACCTGTCGTTGGCATTTACCTTGAAGGTGAGGTGCAAAAAGGTGTTGGGCCGCAGGATGTCGCCCTTGCGATAATCGGCGCCACTTTTAACAATGGTTTTGTAAAAAATAAAGTTATGGAGTTTGTCGGCCCCGGCATCGCAAAACTTTCGATAGACTTTAGAAACGGTATCGATGTTATGACAACCGAAACTGCCTGCTGGTCTTCGATTTGGATAACGGATGATCTTGTAAAAAATTATTTAAAAGAGCGAGGCAGAGCAGGAGATTACAAAGAATTAAAACCTGCAGATGTCGCATACTATGATGGTTTTATTAAAATCGATTTATCAAAAATTGAGCCATGTATTGCGCTTCCTTTTCATCCGAGCAATGTATACACGATTAAAGAGTTGCAGGCAAACGCAAAAGATATTTTAGCAAAAACAGAAGAAGAAAACAAAAAGACAGGGTTAAACTTAAATCTTGGATTAAAGTATCACGATGGCGGAGTATGGGCAGAGCAGGCGATTATTGCAGGATGTTCCGGCGGTATTTTTGAAAATATAATGGCGGCGGCTGATATAATGAAAGGCGCTAATATTGGAAGCAAAAACTTTACAATGAGTGTGTACCCCGAAAGCCAGCCGACATTTTTAGAACTTGTTAAAAACGGCGCTGTAGAAACATTTATGAAAGCAGGCGTTCTTGTGCGTGAAGCTTTCTGCGGTCCGTGTTTTGGCGCAGGGGATACGCCTGCAAATAACGAACTTTCGATTCGTCATGTTACGCGCAACTTTATGAACCGCGAAGGTTCCAAACCAAACGACGGGCAGATTGCTTCGGTTGCATTAATGGATGCTCGTTCAATCGCAGCTTCTGCAATTAATGGCGGAAAAATTACTGCTGCAACAGAAATTAATGCAAAGTACGGCAAGTATAAGTTTTTCTTTGATAAAAGCGTATACGATAAACGTGTTTATGACGGTACAGGTGAGCCTGATACAAAAAAAGAATTAAAATTTGGTCCCAATATTAAAGATTGGCCAAAAATGCCTGCGTTACCCGAAAACCTGTTAATAAAAGTTGTTAGTTACATAACAGACCCTGTTACAACAACAGACGAACTTATTCCGTCTGGCGAGACATCGTCTTATCGTTCCAATCCGTTAAAGTTAGCGGAGTTTACATTATGCCGAAAAGATCCTGGTTATGTTAAACGAGCGAAGGAAGTCTTGGAAATGGAAGAAAACAGACAAGGTAATGCTTCTCATATTCCTGATAATATCCGTGGTATTTTAGATGGAAACTTAAATGATATTTGTAATTATATAAAGAAAATTGACGGTTGCTCTGGAATGACATTTAGTGATTTAGGAATTGGAAGCGCTATTTTTGCCAAAAAGCCGGGCGATGGTTCTGCAAGAGAGCAGGCTGCTTCCTGCCAGCGTGTGCTTGGTGCAAGCGCAAACCTTGCGTTAGAGTATGCTACTAAGCGGTATCGTTCCAATCTTATTAACTGGGGAATCCTGCCGTTTTTAATCACCGACGAAAACGCTTTTAAATTGGACAGTTATATTTTCTTTCCTGGAATAAAAGCCGCAGTTAAAGAAAAGAAAGAAGAAATTATCGGCTATGTGTTAGGGAATAATATTGAGATAAAAGCAACGCTGGGCGAGTTGACAGACGCAGAAAGGCAAATCCTAATCGATGGCTGTTTAATTAACTACTACGCAAAATAATAATAAGAATTTTAACCACGAACCACACTAACCAGTACGAACCACTGCTTCGATATCTTAGCGAAGGTTCGTGGGTGTTCGTGAGGTTCGTGGTAGAATTTTGGTTTTTACCTTGCTTTATGGCGGTTTACAGTTTCCAAATTATTTAATAACTGCCGATTATCAGGAAATTCAGCAAGCCCTTCATTCAATATCCTTTCCGCTTCGTCATAGTTTCTTCTGTTCCATTCGGCGGCAAAACGATTGTGGTAATCAGTTGCGAGATTTCCCCTGTATGTGCGCAGAGCTTGTTCCAGTTCGCGGTTTTCTCCAAAGCGTGTTGCAGCAGCTTCTATATAATTAATTGCCGCACGCCAGTTTCTTGCAGGCGGAGCGCAGAGAGCCGCCGCCGTTCTTTGAACTGTGTATGTTATTAATTCTGCCGCTCTGCCGCTTGTGGTCTTTCCGTTTTTTAGCGCTTGTTCAATATCATTTATTATTGCGTCGCCCTGCTCGGCAGTACTGCTTGCATTTGCGCGGTTTAAAAGATCAGCGTCTATTATTATTATTTCTAGGTGAAGGTAACTTTCTTCTGTTATTATATTTTTATTGTTTTCTAAAAAATTTTTTGCATCAGCAATTCTTCTGTCTCTGACAAATCTGGTTATTCTGTTGTTTACTGCCGCAAGAGAATATTCACCCCAGCGGTTTACATCGGGATACATTGATGATGCCGCCTCTGCCCAGCGAATCGCTTCTTCTTCCCTGTTTGCCCTTAAAAGAAACGCGCCGTAATTAATCAATCTGTCCATGATATCTTTTCTTGGATCAGAAAATAAAAAAACAGAAGAATACGCCTCTGCATTTACTATTAATGATTCGCCGAATAATAAAGCTGCCCTGTCAATCGCAATCGGAACGGAGTTTGCAAAGTTACTTGCTCTGTCGTTATCTGCAATTCTGTTATTCATAATTAACGATATGAGTTCTATCTTACTGATTGTCTGGCGGTCACGGTAATTCTGCGCCGGCACATAAGTAAAACCTGTTAGTCTTCCAAATTGGTCGTGAAACTCCCTGCGATTACCCGGATCAAATCCAAAGCGATTTGTTGTTTCGACATCGATATCTTCACCTTCGATATGAACAATAACAAAAGCGTGATCTCTTGTTATCACTCCGCTGGTTCTGATTCCTGCTGACTCGCAGAGAATAATATATAAAACAGCAGAGGATACGCAATTAAAACTGCCGTTTGTTAAAACGCCGTCTATCCTTGTCTGGTAAAGTGAATAATTTCTTAAAACATTTCTGTGCAAAAATGTAAGGATAAACTCAGCTCTTTCTTTTCCCTGGGGAGGTAAGTCTGCCGAATTATTCAAATTAGAAGCCATTGTTTTTATTCTATTAAGGTTAGAAGCAAAATTTGAAGAAGCGGCATTGCCCGAAGCCCAAAGCGCGATTTCTGCGAGTTCTTCCCATGTATAGCCTCCGGCGCGCCTGCCGAGCCCGTAATATTCGAGAGCTTTTGTATCAGGCACAAGACGCGGAAGAGCGGCTGAATTTTGCGGGAAAATTTCCATTTGCGGGATAAAAAATAATAAAATGAGCGCCAGCGTAATTGACGGTTTTAGCTTCACAACTTACTATATCTTAAATAGAAAAAAAAGTAAAATCTATTAGGAGCAAAAATGCCGGATTTAGACCTTATTATAATTGGCGCAGGCCCTGCGGGGCTGACTGCCGCCCAATACGGAGCGCGCGCAAATTTAAAAGTTTTGGTTATTGAACAGCTTTCTTCCGGAGGTCAGGCTCTGGCTATTGATATTCTGGAAAATTATCCCGGTAATATAGAACAAAAATCAGGGTTTGATTTTGCAATGGATCTTCATAAACAGGCAGAAAGTTTCGGCGCGGCTTTTTTAACAAACTCCGTTTCTTCTATTAATAAAAAGAAGGAAGAAAATACTTTTACTGTTAATCTTACCGACGGAACAGCCCGTACAGCTTCTGCTGTAATTTTGGCGACCGGCGCAAAACCGCGCTTTCTTGATGTACCCGGCGAAAAAGAATTTTCCGGAAGGGGGGTTTCGTATTGCGCAACCTGCGACGGTAATTTTTTTAGAAATAAAAAGATTTTTGTAGTCGGCGGAGGAGATGCCGCATGCGACGAAGCGCGTTATCTTGCAAGATTAACGGACAAAGTTATATTGATTCACAGACGTGACAGCTTTCGCGCGCAGAAAGCGCTTGTAGAAAGAACGCTAAACAACCCGAATATTACAGTGCGTTATAACACAGTAATTAAAGAGATTAAAGGCGAACAAAAAGTAAAATCCGTTGTGTTAGCTGATACTGTGACTGATAAAATAACCGAAGAAGAAACAGACGCAGTCTTTGTTTTTGCAGGAACTGTTCCGCAGTCTTTTTTAGTTAACGCAGACGGTTTAAAAGCACAGCTGGATGAAAACGGTTATGTTATAACCGATCAAAAAATGGCAACTAATATAAAAGGGCTTTTTGCAGCCGGCGATGTGCGGAGCGGTGCATTTCGTCAGGTAGTAACAGCTGCCGCCGATGGAGCGACAGCAGCCCACAATGCCGCAGGATACATCGATGCACTTTAGTAATAAGAAATTTACCACGGAGTACACGGAGTCACACAGAGGAAGAAAAGGTTTTTGCATTAAAAACTCAGTGAAACTCCGTGCCCTCTGTGGTTCAATATTCTTTCTTCTTTTTACTCCCGCTTTTTCATTAAGCTTTAATGATTCTGGTACTCCCAGAGAGCTTGCGGCAAGAATCGAAAGAGCTATGACAGATGAGCAAGCGCTCGCCCAATTATTCATGCTTGCATGGGGCGGAGAAGAGCCGCCGCAATTATTGTTGGACTGGATTAGGCTGAGAAATATCGGCGGCGTAAAAATATTCGGCTGGAATACAAATGATACGCAAAGACTAGCAAGAGCAGTAGGGCAGCTTCAAAGAACAAGTATTGCAGGTTCGTATAACATTCCGCTTCTTATCGCTACAGATCAAGAAGGCGGATGGATTCGTCATGTTAAAGGAAATACAAGCGAAACTCCCGGCAACATGGCAATCGGCGCTTCCGGTTATCCGCGCGATGCGTACTTATCAGGTTATTATATAGGAAAAGAACTTGCGCTTCTTGGCATTAATATGAATTTTGCGCCGACTGTCGATCTTTTTACTAACCGTGATTCTGTTTTATTAGGTCCGAGAGTTTTTGGAGATGATCCTGTAAGAGCGGGAATTTTCGGCGCTGCATTTGCAAGAGGACAGCTTGCTGCCGGCGTTATTCCGACAGCAAAACATTATCCGGGACATGGAGATACAGCTCTTGATTCGCATGGTATTCTTCCAAGAATAGAAATTGATTATGATACTTTATGGAATAGAGAACTTGTTCCTTATAGAATGATGGTAAACGAAGGTTTGCCCGCTGTAATGAGCGGTCATCTTGCATTTCCGCAGACCGGCGGAGGTTTAACCCCCGCGTCTCTTTCATCATATTTTCTTCGCAGTATGTTACGCGAAAGAATTGGCTTTGACGGTGTAATAATTACAGATGATTTAAATATGATCGGCGCTACATCATATCTGCGCTCTCCTCATCTTACTGCAAAACAGGCAATAGAAGCCGGTAATGATATTATAATGTTTTCTAATCTGCAGGCTTTAAATGATCAGATATGGGTTTTTCTATTGCATTCAATGAGAACCGAAGAAAATTTCCGGCGGATTGTCCGCGCTTCAGCCCGCAGAGTATTGGAGCTTAAGCTTACATATCTGCGCGGTCCTAACAGTATTCCTGTTATTCCCGATCCTTCTAGAGCCGCCGCGGCGATTCCTTATCCGGAGGGCTCTCCTTTTTTTCTGAATCTTGCGGCAAGAAGCGTAACGATAGTTAAACCTGTTCCGCCGGGTTCATTATTCCCGGTAACAAGAGAAAACGCAGGACGTGTTTTTTTGACAGGCGCCGGAAGGTTTCCTGATTTTTTTACATTCGGAAGAGCGGCTTTTCCTAATGCTTCGAGTTTTCGTTTTTCGCCTTCTACAGATCCGGCAGAAGTTATAATAGGCGCGCGTAATGCAGATACGGTAATATTCTGCCTGTCCGATCATTCAGATTTACGAATGCTTCGCAATTTACAGCAGGTAAATAGAAGGATAATTGTATTTTCTATATTAAGTCCTGTTCATATCGAAAATGTTCCATGGGTTGACGGAGCTGTTGCAGTTTACAGTTATGCTCCGGAATCATTTGCCGCAGGCTTTTCTGCTATAACAGGAAGAATACCGGCAATGGGAATTCTTCCTTATGACAGGTGAAAAATACCGCTGGCAAAAATTAGATAAAAACAATATTGAAGCCGCCGATTTATTACTGCGTAAAAATGAAAATAAATATGTATCTGCGTGCGCAAGATTTTTAAAATGTTTAACTTTAAATGATCCTGTTTGGGCGCTTATAAAAAACAACTCAAGTATCGAAGCGTTAATTATTAATTTAAAAAGCGCATTAATGCCTGTGTTGTTCGGCAAAGAAGAAATTCCGCCGCCTAAATTTCTTGGCGGTTTTTTTAATAAAAAGAAAATTCATTCGATACAAGGGCAAAAAAACGAAGTTCTCTTATTAGAAAACATTTTAAAACAGGCGGGTATGAAGGTTAAGGATTTTTATGATTATGATTTAATGAGCCTTGATGTTCAGCCTGTTTTAAATGGAGTTTTGTCAAATACTCCAGCCATCGAATTAAAAATACCTCAGTTAACTGATTTGGATAAATTAGCTCCGATTCAGGCGGAATATGAAAAAGAAGAAGTGCTTCCCGCAGGTTCAATATTCAATCCCTCTGTCAGCAGGTTGAATATCGCAAATATTACTGCAAACGGACAAATATTAACTGCGTGGCTCGACAACAAATTGATTGGAAAAATTAATGTAAGCGCTGTTTCTTATACAAGGTTTCAGGTCGGCGGAGTTTATGTTCATCCTGATTATAGAGGCAGAGGAATTGCGCGCTGGATGGCTCATAAATTTATTTCTTCGCTTATTAATCAAGGCAAAGGAGTTACTTTGTTCGTCAAGAAAAATAATACTGCCGCGCGCCGTCTTTACACAAGTCTTGGTTTTACTGTAAACGGCGATTTTAGGATTACTTATTACTAGTAAGTTAGCGCTGGCACTAGTCAAAAGCAGTAAATTTCTATATAATTAATATATTGTGGCTTATCTATACGAGACTCACCTCCATACAGCAGGAGTCAGTAAATGCGCGGCTTCCGGAGGAGCAGATTACATCGCAGGATATATTGACAGGGGATATTCCGGTATAATTGTAACAGATCATTTTTTTAACGCAAACTGCGCATTATCCAGAAAACTTCCCTGGGATGAATGGGTAAACCGGTTTTGCCGCGGTTACGAAGAAGCAAAAGAAGAAGGGGACAAGCAGGGGCTTGATGTCTTCTTTGGCTGGGAAGAAACATTCAACAACAGCGATGACTATCTTATTTATGGGCTTGATAAACAGTGGCTGCTTGCGAATCCGCAGGCGCGTAATTGGACAAGAGGAGAGCAGTACAGGACTGTAAGAGAAGCCGGCGGCTGTGTTGTACAGGCGCATCCGTTTAGACAGCGCGATTACATTCCGCGCGTTGTTCTTTCGGCAGGATGTGTTGACGCGGTAGAAGCGGCAAACGGCGGAAATGACGATCCGTCTTTTGATGCAATGGCGTTTCGTTATGCGCAAAGAATCGGCAAGCCGGTTACCGCAGGAACAGATATTCATAATGCTGCGATTGTTTGTTCCGGTTATGCTTTTGGAATTTATTCCGAAAAAAAACTAAACTGTATTGAGGATTATGTAAACATTATTTTGAATAACGAAATAACATCGTTATTAACAGAGAAAAACAGGTTTGACCTGAAGGGAACAGAAAATGTAATTGTTCCTGTTGATGTTAGAGACAAAGAAGATAATATTATTTCTAATAACTGGAAAGATTTAGTTTTTTGGAAATAATGACAAGGAGTATATATGAACGAAAAAGCAGCCTGTGTACCGGAAAGGATAAAAGAATTAAGGGAAATACTCGAAATCAGCGCGCTTGATATGTCCAAAGATATCGATATTTCTTTTGATACTTACAAAAAATATGAAGCAGGAGAGCTTGATATTCCTATCAGTGTTTTATATACAATTGCAGGCAGGCTGGGAACCGATGTCACTGTCCTTCTTACAGGCGAAGAAGCGCGGATGGACAGCGCGGCTGTATGCCGTAAAGGAAAAGGCGTTCAAATCGAAAGGTATCCTGGTTATGAGTTTGCGAGCCTTGCGTTTAATTTTAAACATAGAACAATTGAGCCGCTGCTTGTGACGCTGGATTCTTCTAAACCTGCCGCGGCTTTAGTGTCCCATTCGGGACAGGAATTTAATTTTATTATAGAAGGTCAGGTAAAAGTAACTGTTGTAAAGACAGAACATGTATTGAATCCCGGTGATTCAATTTATTTTGACGCGCGTCTTCCTCATGCGCAAAGCGCTGTTAACGGAACTGCGCAGTTTTTAACAATTATACAGGAATAGTTACAAGGAAAAAAAGATGAACGAGATACTTTCAAGATATTTGCCGCGGATTGAATTTGATTCTTACGAGGATTTTTATGATAACTACATATGTAGTATGCCCGGCAATTTTAATTTTGCATATGATGTAGTAGATGAATGGGCAAGGATTCAGCCTTATAAACTGGCGCTTCTCTGGACAGATGACACAGAAGAAATGAAGTCTTTTACTTTTGCAGAAATGAAACGTCTTTCTGATAAAGCTGCCAATGCGCTTATTTCGTTAGGTATAAACAAAGGCGATGTAGTTAAATTAATTTTAAAGCAGCGTCCCGGCGTATGGGTTTTAATGTGCGCGCTTTCTAAAATCGGCGCCATTTGCATTCCCGGAACATATCAGCTGACAGCAAAAGATTTGGAATACCGCTGTAATATAGCGGATGTAAAACTTTTAATTACTGTAGATGACGCCGAAGTGCTGGAAAGTATTTTGATTGCGCGTCCCAACTGCCAAAAACTGGAAAAAATTGCCGTAATCGGAAAAAACATTCCAGAAGGCTATCTTGACATGCAAGCAGAGATTCAAAAAGCTTCAGAAGTATTTGAAAAAGTTCCTACTGTTACAGAAGATCCAATGCTGATATATTTTTCTTCCGGTACTACAGGAATGCCAAAAATGGTTATTCATAATCATTCACTGCCGCTTGGTCATATTGTTACGGCAAAATACTGGCATAACGCAGAAGACAACGGAGTACACCTTACGCAGACAGATTCCGGCTGGGCAAAATTTGCATGGGGAAAAATTTATGGTCAATGGATTTGCGGAGCCGCAATCGGCGCTTATGATACAGAAAAATTTACCCCAAAAGGAATGTTAGACGCAATTCAGCGGCTTCGTCCTGTAACATTCTGCGCACCTGCGACAGTGTTTCGTTATCTTATTAAAGAAGATTTATCCGGTTACGATTTTAGTTTTATTAAGCATACATCAGTTGCAGGAGAACCATTAAGCCCGGAAGTTTATAATAAATTTAAAGAACTCACCGGCTTAGAAATAAGAGAAGGTTTTGGACAGAGCGAAACCTCTGTAATGGCTGCTGTTTTTAAATGGCTGCCTGTAAAACCGGGTTCTATGGGCAAGCCCGCTCCGCTCTTTGATCTAAAACTGCTTGATGATAACGGCACTTTATGTGACGAAGGCATTGTAGGCAATATGAGTATAACGCGCGCAGGAAAAAATATGTATGAGAATATAACCGATAAACCGGAATTCATGCCGCCTGTAATAGGTAACTCCGGTTTTCCCGGTCTTTTCCGCGGTTACTGGAGAGATAAAGAAGTTACGCAAAAAGCTTGGAATAACGGAACATATCAAACAGGTGATATGGCGTGGAGAGATGATGACGGCTATTTGTGGTTTGTAGGACGCAATGATGATGTTATTAAATGTTCAGGTTACCGTATCGGTCCTTTCGAAGTAGAAAGCGCGCTAATGGAACATCCTTCTGTACTTGAATGCGCAGTTACGGCAGCTCCGGATTCAATGCGCGGTCAAGTAGTAAAAGCGACTATAGTTCTTGCGCGCGGTTATGACGCTTCTGACGAATTAGTCAAAGAACTGCAAAATCATGTTAAACGCGTAACGGCTCCTTACAAATATCCGCGAATTGTAGAGTTTGTGCAGGAACTGCCAAAAACAATCAGCGGTAAAATTAAAAGAATGGATATTCGCAGCAAGGATATGCAACCAAGTTAAGTTCTTTGTGTCCTAATTGTTATGGAACAAAATATTGACAATGCAAATAATAACATAGATTTGCGAAATGAAATTGTAAATGCTTTAATTCACGGAATAGGCGTTATTTTCGGCGTTGCTGCAATTCCGATTCTTACAGCTATCGGAGCCAGAACAGGAAATATTGCAGGTATGGTTGGAGCGACCATTTATGCATTCAGCTTTTTATTGCTATTTGTATTTAGTACGCTTTACCACAGTACTCAAAATCAATATGCAAAAAAAATATTGCGTATATGCGATCATATTTCTATCTTTGTTTTAATCGCCGGAACATACACGCCGTTCCTGCTTGTGTACATGCTTAATTCCTTTGGCATAACACTGCTTTCGATCCAATGGTCTCTTGTACTGCTTGGCATTATTTTTGAATTATTTTTTAAAAGACGCAACTTCCTAAGCACATTAATATATATTGCAATGGGCTGGCTTTTGCTTGTCGGCGGAAGAATGTTTTTTATCACCCTGCCTTCGCCTGTAATGATTATGATTATAATCGGAGGCGGGCTTTATACTTTGGGTACTATTTTTTATCTAATCAAAAAAATACCCAATAATCATGCTATCTGGCATTTGTTTGTATTGTTCGCGGCTATGTGCCACTATGTAGCAGTTTTACTTACGGTAATAATTTCATAGATCAGTAAAAACGCAGTTAAAAACAGTATTTTATTGTTTTTTTGATCTTGACAAGTATTGCAATTAAGTATAAATTGCTGTTATGAAGGTTTTATTCGATTTTGGGATAGGGTTTCATTTTCACTGGATATGGCTCGGACTGACTATACTTTTTGCGATCATAGAAGGAGTTACTCTCGGGCTTAAAACAATCTGGTTTGCGCTTGCAGCTCTTGTTATGATTTTTATTTCGTTTCTGCCGATTCCGTTTGTTTTTCAGGTAATGATCTTTTTGGCTATTTCTACTGTATTGCTTATTTTTACAAGACCTATTGCGATTAAAAAATTTAAAATGGGGATTGTCAAAACAAATGTTGACAGTCTTGTCGGGCAGGCTGCTCTTGTGACCAAGGAAATCACTGAGTTTGACAGGGGAGAAGTTAAACTAAGCGGACAGATTTGGTCTGCAAAGACAGAGGGCTCAGCTGTATTAAAAGAAGGAACAAAGTGCGAAGTAATTCGTATAGAGGGAGTGCAGGCAATAGTCCGCGCTCTCGATAATGAACAAGTAAACCAAGGAGTATAACATGTGGGTAACAATTTCTTTAGCTGCGTTTTTATTGATTGTAATAATTTCTAATGTAAGGATAGTTTCGCAGTCAAATGCTTTTGTAATAGAAAGGATTGGAGCATACTTTTCTACATGGGGAACAGGAATCCATGTAAAAATTCCTTTTCTTGATCAGATTGCGGCGCGCGTAACATTAAAGGAACAAGTAGCGGATTTTGCTCCTCAGCCTGTTATTACAAAAGACAATGTAACTATGATGATTGATACGGTTATTTTTCTTCAGATTACTGATCCAAAATTATATACATACGGCGTTATTAATCCGTTTAACGCAATAGAAAATCTTTCTACAACAACGCTGAGAAATATTATCGGCGAGCTTGAATTAGACGAAACCCTTACAAGCCGTGATATGATAAACAACCGTATGCGTCTTGTTCTTGACGAAGCAACAGACCCATGGGGTATTAAAGTAAATAGAGTAGAAGTAAGAAATATTACGCCGCCCAAGAGTATTCAAGAAGCGATGGAAAAGCAGATGAGAGCGGAGCGCGAAAGGCGCGAATTGATTCTCAAAGCCGAAGGCGAAAAGCAGTCGGCAATTCTTGTCGCAGAGGGGCAGAAGGCATCGGCAATTCTCAAGGCAGAAGCTGAGAAAGCCGCGGTTATTCTTCAGGCGGAGGCGGCAAAAGAAGCCGCTATCCGTGAGGCGGAAGGCGAGGCTCAGGCAATTATTAACGTGCAAAAGGCAACAGCAGACGGTCTTAATATGATAAAGGGCGTAAACGCCGACGAACCGCTTATCAAGCTTAAAAGCCTAGAAGCCCTGCAAAAAGTCGCTGACGGTCAGGCAACAAAGATAATCATCCCGTCAGAGCTTCAGAATCTGGCAGGTATTGTCACCGGTATCTCCGAGCTGGTAAAAAAATAGGAGAGTTTTTGGTCAAACCATTGACTAAATTTTATTTTTTGTGTACATTCGAATTACCGGGGGTTTAGCTCATCTGGTAGAGCGCTAGCTTTGCAAGCTAGATGTGAGGGGTTCGATTCCCCTAACCTCCAATAATTTAAAAATTAACAATACCTTTTATATTACTTTTTATTTAACATTGATCAAAAAATCGGGGAATCGAAACGGAGTACCGTGCCCGACAGGGCTGAGGTACACGGAGGTACCGAAAGGTACGTAGTCGGGCTGAAAGGAGTTTGCAGGAAGCAAACGACTGGAAGCCGATTCCCCTAACCTCCAAGATTTTTTTGACTGTAAGCCGATTCCCCTAACCTCCAATAGTATTTGACTGGAAGATAGATTTAGACTTACACGTAAAAACCGGCAAAGACTGGCGCCAAAAAGACCACACGCTTAAAAAGATAATAGATCGTTAATAATTTTTACCACAGAGGGCTGCAGCTAATGCTGCTTGGAGTTTTTGTACGCCTTTTCTCTTCCTCCGTGTAACTCTGTGTACTCTGTGGTTAAATCCTTAATTCAAAAATGTATTAATCTTGGCAAGTAAGTCTTCGTATGTATCAACGCATTCTAAATCCGGGCAGTCTCACGAGAAGCACAGAGAGGTCATCTTAATAACTCGTCTGTTATTTCAAGTAAATAATAATTATATAAACTTCTTTGGTCTTTTATCCCAAAGTCACTTTTCATATTTTTCATAGCTATTATCTGCCTATATAAAGGAGCGGATCGACAGCTTCGGAATTAAGGTGAATCTCAAAATGTAAATGAGGTGCTAATGACATTCCGGTACTTCCAATGTAACCGATTATTTCCCCTTGCCGAACATTCTGTCCGGTATGAACGGTAATACCTTGTAAATGTAGATAAAGTGTGCAAAAACCATGATTATGTTCGATTATGATATGATTGCCGAGAGAATAATCATATCCTGCTGTTATTACTTGACCGTCAGCAGATGCAGCAACTGCGTCTCCAAAACGATAAGTGGTGATATCAATACCATTATGAAAAAATATTTCTCCGGTAATTGGATGTGTATTTTCTCCAAAAAACATTGTTACTTCACCTAGACCATTTCGAATCGGCCAGTCACTTGGAATTTCTGTTAATGGAATATTATTATCTTCTGCAGGCACTAAAGCAAGCAGAGTAGTAAAAAATAATATTAAAAATATTGTTCTCGCCAGCTTGATCATAAAAATAATATATCTTTTTTTTGTATTTTTGTCAAGCGCATTTTTTACATAAATTATCATAAAATCCATGTAAATGCTGTTTCTTGTAATTATTTTCCTGTAAGAAAATTAATGATTATTTCTATAATAAACTGATTATTAATTCTAAAAAATAAAATAAATAATATAATTAGTATCGGCAGAATAAATCTAATTGGATTTTTTTCATTTGTTTCATATACTTTGGAATGATTATTGTGCACTTCTTTGTATTGGTAAATATTTCCTTTTTTATTATTGGGTTCTAATAAATTTAATGCCTCTTGTTTGTTCTCTGGATCAATAAATAACAAGAATTCATCATTATATTCATAGACATCATCGCATTGGATAATATTTCTTGTTAATAATAAATATTTTTCGAACGTTTCATCGTAATTGGTTGATTTAAATATACAATCATTAAATAATGTTTCTATATTAATAGTTTCTATTAATTTTAATGCAGATTCTTCATTATTCTCGTTAACATATATTTCTAACGTTTGCGAATCATTTAGTTTTTCGTAAAAATTCTCTATAGGGATATTTAATTCGTCTCTTTTTTCGATAATTTCTGTAACAATATCATTCCTGTCTCTATGTAAAGAACCTCGTTTTAATTCAAGATAGAAATAAAGTTTTATACTAGTTACCGGTATATTATTTTTGTATAATAAATCTCTTACGGCAATAATTCTGTGTTTTTTGGGAGAACTAAATACTATCTTTTCCATATTTATATAATACTATTGTTCTGTATAATTGTCGAGGGGTTTAATGGCAGAGCTCACTGAGAAGAAATACCAAAAACTCACACAGGGGCACAAAGGACACAAAGAGCACAAAGAAGAAAAATAGAGAAAGAGATATTACTCCTCTGTGTTTTCTGTGTCTCTGTGTGAACTTCTTCCCCATATGATCTTTATCACAATTTATGTAAAAAATACGCTTGACAAAAATAATTGATAATTTTAAATTAAAATAATATTTAAGGAGAATCTACATAAATCTTCTGCTTAAAAGAAGAAATAATTGTATT
Source organism: Treponema sp. (assembly GCA_009784935.1). GTDB lineage: Bacteria > Spirochaetota > Spirochaetia > Treponematales > Breznakiellaceae > WQXQ01. The sequence goes on along the minus strand of WQXI01000008.1, from coordinate 34,585 downwards.
AAATCCGCATCAATACCAAAATAAATACTATGTTTATTTTCTGTAAAACTTATATATCTATATCCAATTCTATAAGTTATAAAAGATTCTATCGGCGTGTCATATATTACTGAATGAAAATTAAATTGTAATCCTGTTTCAAATATTATATTAAGTAAACTAAAGTTAGTTTTGGAATTCCAATTTAAATAATTTATAGAAATATACGGTCCAAAATTTATTGATGTATTAAAAAGAAAACTCTTATCATCCTCAATTGGTGATAATTCGTTATGAAATAAATTATAGTATGCTTCGATATTTAAAAAATTCATAGTTCTATAATCTGAGGATATATCATCTATAGCAAACTCTCTTGACCAAGTAAAAGGTGATAGAGTAATACCTAATCTTCTTTCAAAGATATAATTAAACCTCAATAATTGGAATGATATACTTCCATTGGCTTCATTACCATTGTCCCTATAGGGGTTAAAACCAATATTTACGATATTTATAAAGAGGCTTTTTTCATAATTATTATCGATTTGTCCGTATGCAAAAAAACAAGAGAAAAATAATAAAATAATAATTAATTTTTTTTTCAAAAAATATCCTTTATATATTCACTATAACGTATATTTTTGGATCTTACACAAATAGTTTTCCACAGGTTATCCACAATGTAAAACCAATAAAAGCTGAAGATTCCAGTTAAAACTTCAAAAAATTCAATATAAAAAGTTAAAAAAATTTCTATAATTATTTGCATTTACGCATATTATTTCTTAAAATAAATATAGGGGGGGATTGTATAAGGAGAGAATTGTGATGAAAAGGCTCTATTTAGCTCTTTTTGGCGCTATATTGCTGATTTCCCCTGTCTTTGCTCAGTCAAGGGTAGGCGATTTTACTATGCGCGGAGCGGCAAGCCAGGAGATGAGTACAGATGGATTAGTTGGAGCTCATCCAAGTCTTCCTATTAACTCAAGAGCAAAAATTACTAACCCCGATAACGGCAGAGAAGTAGAAATTACTATTGTCGGGCGTATCGAACCTTCATTAAACCGAATTGTTGATCTTTCTCCTGCGGCTCTTTCGGCATTAGGAATGAGGGCTGGCGGTAATGTTGTTTTAACAGTCGCCGCTCCTGCGCGCCGAGCGCCTGCTACGCCAACGAGAGAAGATCAAATTATCGAACTTACAGAACCTGTAAGGGTAGCTGCTCAGCCTCCTGCCGCGGAAACACCGGCTCCTGCGGCTGCTCCAGCTCCAACTCCGGCGCCCGCACCGGCTCCCGCTCCAGCTGCTCAGGAACCTGCAGAAACAAGCAGACGGCCTGCGCGGGATCAACCCATGGAATCGATGGGCGGGTTTTCATCCTCAGACAGAGGCGAATCTCTGGAATTTCTTGCATGGCTTATGGCAATGACAATGGACTCCAGAGAATCGCGTGAATCGCGTGAAGCAAGTGAAATGCGCGAAGCCAGAGAAATAAGAGAAGCGCGCGAAGCGAGAATTGCCAGAGAAGAAAGGGAAGCCCGCGAAGCTCGTGAAGCAAGAGAAATGCGCGAAGCAAGGTTTGCAAGAGAAGACAGGGAAGCTAGAGAAGCCCGCGAAGCTCGGGAAGCTAGGGAAGCCCGTGAGGCTCGCGAAGCCAGAGAAGCGCGCGAAGCTAGAGAAGCTCGTGAATCAAGAGAAGTCAGAGAAGCCCGTGAGGCTCGCGAAGCCAGAGAAGTTAGAGAAGCCCGCGAAGCTTCAATTTCTAGGCAAAATGGAACAAATACAAGCCAAGTTACTCCAAATAACAATAATAACAGCGGTACCCCGCAGGTTTCACAGACCCGTCCGACAAGCACGGCAACCCCTGTAAATCCTGCAGAACCATCACCTTTTACGACAAATCTTAATACACTCGTTCCGGATTTAAGGGTTGCTTCCAATCAGGCACAGCCGCTGCCAAATTCGGCGCCCCCTTCGGTTCAACCTCCTCCGGTCAGACCAGAAGCAATACAGATAATTCCCGGTTTACCCGATAGAAATTCAAGAAGAATCTACAGTTTACAGGTAGGCACTTTTTCGGTCCAAGACACTGCAAACAGAGCTGCAGAGCATTTGCGGGGAGCAGGCTTTGAGGTAGCGATTGAGTTTACCGGAGCTATTTACCGTGTCATGGTTACGAGGATTCAAGCTGCCGATGTATATGCCGCTTCTGTAAGGCTTGGAGCTTTGGGCTTTGGTCAGATTTGGGTTAGAGAATAATCTACTTGAATATATACCAAAAAAATGCTACATTAGAATAGTATAATGGTATATAGGGAGGACGACCAAGATGGCAGTACGTGCGGATGTAACTAAAACAGAATCCAGGCAATTGGTAACATTTCAACTTGGAGAAGAGCTTTACGGTGTTAACATTATGGATGTTAAGGAAATTGTCCGTGTTCAGGGAATAAGACCAATTCCAAATGCCCCCACATATGTAGAAGGAATATTCAATCTCAGAAGCGAAATTATCCCCATTATAAGCCTGCATAAGAGGTTTCATTTAAGAAAGCTTGTAACCTCAGAAGAAGATGAGTTATTGTCGGGTTTTATAATCGTTGATATCGAAGGCATGAAACTTGGAATCATCATTGACAGGATTTCGCGGGTTGTAACTGTAGAAAAAGAAGAGATTCAGCCGCCGCCGCAGATGGTAGCCGGTATTGGCGCTGAGTATATACAAGGGGTAGTTCGTCAGGATCAAGGCTACCTTATCATTCTTGATATCAGAGACCTCTTTAATCCAAAAGAACTTCAAAAAATTGCCGAATTGCGAAGATAAGGCGCGCGCATGAAAATCGAAATTTTTTCTCCTACTATACGACGCAGGGAAATGGACGCAGTTTTAACCGCCATGGTAGAAGAAAAGATAGGTCCCGGGGATCGAAACCGGCTTTTGATTCAGACGGCGAAAGAACAGCTTCTTTTTGATTACGCGCTCGCTCTGCGAAGCCCCGCTGTTGCCCTGCATTCGGCGCTTAAAGCTCTCGGAGCAAAACCCGGGCAGACTGTTGTGCTATCGGCTCTTTCTCCGCGTTATTATTTAAATGTTGTGCAGGATTTGCAGCTAACGCCGCTGTTCTGCGATGTTACCTATGATTTTCCATGTATGAGCCGTGATTTAATCGAAAACGCGATTGCAAAAAAAGCTTCTGGAGAAAATCCTGCAGAAGTCAGCGATGGGCAAGTTAGCGACACGCAAATCTGCGCAATTGTGCTTCATCATACTCTTGGCTTTGTGCCTGATACTGCCGCAATAGCAGAACTGGGTTTTCCTGTTATCGAAGATATTTCGCAGAGTTACGGCAGCTGGCTTTCTCTTGGAAGCAAGAACGAAAAAGACAAAGAAAAGAACGAAACACAGCCGCAGGACACAAATTCTGTTCACGCAAGAATTGACGGCGTTTACTGCATTCTCGGACTGGAAGAAAGAGATATGCTTACATCCGGCGGCGGCGCTTTGCTTTTTGCAATGAACAGAAAAGACAGCGCTGCTCTGCGTATTTTTTCGCCTATGGCAAATGAATTTTGTCTTCCTGATATTAATGCCGCGCTTGCGATTGTTCAATTTAAAGAAATAATGCGCAGTATAGAAAGAAGGCGTGATATCGCGCAGGTTTTTTTACAAGCAAGTTTATCGCTCGCAACAAGAACAAAACACAAAATGTTTGTTCCGATAAGCGAGTCCGAATACTGCAATTATTCGTTCTCTCTTGTTTTAGAAGCAGGGCTAAAAGATGTTATCGCTTATGCAAAGAAAAAAGAAATAGAAATAGAAAACGCATTTGACGGTACAATTGCAGCCGCAGGTCATTGCCCTGACTGTCCTGTGAGTAATTCGCTGTGTCTGCGGACTGTTCTTTTTCCTATGTATCCGAGTCTGCGTTCCGCCGAAGTAGAGCGAATCAGCCGTCTTGTAATGACTTTGCCGTGAGAGTAAGTTTATGAATGCAGTATTGTTTATTAATCTGTTTAAAAAAGAAGCTGCCGGTTTGGCGGAACAAATAAAAGAAACTCTGGAAAAACGCGGCGTTAATGTAACATTATATTCGTTCGAAGGAAAATCCGCAGAGCTGCCGCAAGGTTTATTTGATATTGCTTTTTCTCTTGGCGGTGACGGAACTGTTCTTTATACTGCGCGCTGTCTTGCGCAGAAAAACATTCCGATTCTACCTGTTAACCTCGGAACATTTGGTTTTATTGCAGAGGTAAACATAGATGAATGGCTTACAGTTTTTGATAAATGGCAAAAAGGCGATCTGCAGCCTGTAAACCGCTGTATGTTCCAAATAACTGTAGAGCGCGGTTCTAAAACAATAATGAATAATGTTTGCCTTAATGACGCTGTTGTATCATATACCGAAATCGCAAAGCTGATTAAGATTGATGTTTGTTTCGGCGATACAGATTTAGGAACATACCGCTGTGACGGTTTTGTTGTAGCTACTCCTACAGGTTCTACCGCGTATTCGATGGCGGCAGGCGGACCTATTCTTGATCCGGAAATGGAAGCTATGATTTTAAATCCTATCTGTCCGTTTGCTCTTTCTAACAGGCCTCTTGTAGTTCCGTCGCGTCAAACGCTTGTAATCACAGTGGCAGAAAAACAAAGGTCTGGCGTGCTCTTAACGATAGACGGACAGGATACTTTTGCGCTTGAGCATAGCGATAAAATTTATATAAAGCAGGCTCCGTTTTGCGCGCAATTAATTTATAACGGAAGAAGCGCGTATTATTCGGCTTTAAGAAGTAAATTATTTTTAACTGCAGAAGATGACAGAGGTAATCATGCTTGAAGAGATGTCGATTAGAAATTATGCTCTAATTGATTCTATCAATCTTTCTTTTCGTCACGGATTTAATGTTTTAACAGGAGAAACCGGAGCGGGAAAATCAATTATTGTCGGCTCTCTCGGTTTTTTAATGGGAGGAAAAGCCGAAGTTGACATTATCCGCTCAGGTTGCGACGAAGCTTCTGTTTCTGCAATAATTTCTATTAAAAAAAATAACACAGATGTAATTGAATGGCTTAAAACACGCGACATTGAGTTTGAAGAAAATGCGGATTCCAGCTTGACTGTAATTGTACGGAGAAATATTAAAACAACAGGAAGAGGTTCTATCTTTATTCAGAATATTCCTGTTACAAGGCAGGACTTAACTGAGTTTATGGCTCTGTTATTTGATCTTCATGGACAGCATAATCACGAATCTTTGCTAAGAAAAGACAGCCATCGCCGCTATCTGGATCGTTTTGCGGGGCTGGAAGACACTGTGCAGGATTTTTCCAAAACATTTTTAGAACTTACAGAAAAAAGAAAAACGATGGAAGCGTCGTTAAAGAGCGAAAAAGAAAGAGAAGAACGGTTAGAACTTTTAAATTATGTTGTAGATGAGATTACAAAAGCTAATATTCAACTTGGAGAAATAAGAGAACTAGAAAACGAAGCGCAAAAATTATCAGATTTTGAAAAACTCATAGGTTTTATAAACACAGCTGCTTCGAGTTTTACTGACGGAGAGCAGTCAATTTTGAATCTTGCACGCCGCGCAAAAAATGCTCTTGATAATGCATCCGGCATTGATTCTTCGCTTGGCGAAGTAAACAGAAGGTTCGAAAACCTCTATTACGAAGCCGAAGATATCGCAGGAGAGTTTCGCGCGTATAAAGACGGTTTATCATTTGATCCAAAGAGGTTGGAAGAAGTAAACGAAAGGCTTTCGCTTTTATTTAAGCTCAAAAAAAAGTATGTAAAAGACTCAGATATCGCAGAAGAAGCGATTCTCTCGCATAAAACAAGCGCACAGGCAGAAATAGAAGCGTTAACCAGTGCAGAAGAAAACCGCGAAAAATTAAAAGCGGCAATAAACGCGCTTGAGAAAACTATTATTGCCAAAGCTCAGAATTTAAGAGAAAAAAGAACAGCCGCTTCTTCTAAATTAAGCAGTCTTATTTCTGGTATATTAAAACACCTTGGAATGCCAAATGCTAATTTTCAGACGGTATTAACCGCAAAGCAAACCGAAGGAGGGCAGAGCTCATTTGGTCCTTACGGAGCGGAAGATATCGATTTTTTGATTTCTGCAAATACAGGTGAGCCGCTTAAAGACCTTGCTAAAATTGCATCCGGCGGAGAGCTATCTAGGGTAATGCTTTCGATAAAAACTGCGCTTCTGTCCGAAAAAAAATCAATCGAAGGTAATGACGACTCCGGCGTCGAAACTTTAGTGTTTGACGAGATAGACGCCGGTATTGGAGGGGAAGTTGCCCTAAAAGTAGGGGAGTATTTGACAAAAATAGGCAAATTTAAGCAAATATTCTGCGTTACACATCTTGCGAGTATCGCTGTTCGCGCCGATAATCATTTTAAGGTAGAAAAAAGAACCGAAGGCGGCAGAACCTATACAGGTATCGGGCCTTTAAGCTCGGATGGCAGGAGAAAAGAGATTGCGCGGATGCTGGCAGGAGATGCCGGCAGTGCGGCAATTGCCCATGCTGATGAGCTGATTAACAAATACGGAGCAGGCTGATGGCGAAAACTTCTGATTCAGATCGGCAGATGTACTATGACAAGGCAAAGAACTATGTGACTATGACAAAGGCTTTGCTTGATACAGAAAAAAAACTCTTGGTAGAAGCTAAAAAAAATACCCCTCAGGCTCCGCTTCAGAAGCTTGCTCTTGCGGATGAAATGCTCAATCTTTCATCTTATTACATGGCGATAAACGGCATTTCTCAGTCTGTATTAAAGAATAAAAACGAAGAAGCTCTTAATGACGCAAGAAAATCGCTTTATAAAGCTGTAATATATCTGGAAGAAGTTGTCAGTAATATGATAGACGCTCCTTTTTCTGATTACGAAGAAAAACTTTCGGCAATTGTGTCATTTGATCCAAACCAGCGGTATAATTTAATCTGCAAGATGGGGCTTGCCATTGATTTATTGGAGCAGGCATACGGCGATAATTCCAAATGGAGATGGACCTTTGTCGAAATAGAAGGACGTTTTGCAACTGCCGCAAAAAATATAATCGATTTAAAAAATATTTATACTAATATGGCAATGGGTTCTCCTTATTATGATTCCAGCGTCTATCATCTGCGTCTTATAAAAAAGTTATTATCTCAAGCTGCGGATCGCTACCGGGAAAAATATGAACTTTCTACAAGCCAAACGCTCGATTTTAAAACAGGCATTAATTATTTGTCGGCGTTAAGGCGGCTTCATATTGTTCTTGCCGAAAACGATGAATCGCAGGAAATAAAGAAAAAACTGGCTATCTGGTCGCAAAAACTGGAAACTGACCTGAAGAAACAGGAAGAAGCCAAAAAGAAAAATAAATAGTTATTTATGAGCCGTCCTTCTGCATCTCTTAAGGAATACAAAACACTTTTTCCGTACTTAAAGCGCTATAAAAACCGGTATATTCTGGGCATTATTTGTCTTGTTATAGTAGACTCAGCGCAGATTGCGATTCCTCAGTTTTTGCGTGTTGGCATTGATACTATTGCCGGCGGCAATTATGAATTAAGTCAAATTATTGTAATTGCGTTATGGATGATAGGGATAATGGCGCTTGTTTCGGCTGGGCGTTTTTTTTGGCGGTACTTTATTAACGGATCATCAAGGCGGATAGAAACTCAGCTTAGAGAAGATCTTTTTGCGCATATGCAGAAATTATCATGGGATTTTTATCAAAAAAATAAAATCGGCGATTTAATGGCGCGTTCTATTAATGATCTTCATGCAGTGAGAATGTCAATTGGTATGGGACTTGTCGCGCTTTTTGATTTTATTTTTATGGCGACTGCGATTTTAATTATTATTTTTATACAAGACGCCAAAGCCGCGTTTATTTCTGTTATTCCGCTGCCGTTTGTTACAATTTTAATTCTAATCTTTGGGGGGCTAGTAGGCAAAAAGTTTAGGGCTGTACAGGAAGCGTATTCAAAGTTAAGCGACAATGTGCAGGAAACATTTGCAGGCGTCAGCGTAGTTAAGTCGTTTGTAAAAGAATGGTGGTTTATTAAAAAGTTTGCTGATTCCAATGATGATTACCGCAAAGCAAGTATGGAACTTGTGCGTCTCTTTGGTTTTTTCTTTCCTTTTGTTACTTTTCTTTCGGGGCTTACGATTTTAATTATGCTTGCGATTGGCGGAGTAAGGGTAATAAACGATGAGATGACCCCGGGAAGCCTTGTCGCTATGTTCCGTTATCTTGGAATGTTAATATGGCCGATGATAGGAGCCGGTTTTACTGTGAACATGATTCAAAGAGGCGCTGTAAGTTTAGGCAGAATAAATGAAATAATGAATACTGTGCCTTCGATTAAAGATGAAATAACCACGGAGTACACAGAGTTTCGCGGAGAAGAAGATTTTTGTACTAAAAACTCCGGGCAACTACAGTTGCCAATCCTCCGTGACCTCCGTGGTAATTCTTCTATTCCTGCGATAGAGTTATCGAATTTAGAATTCTCATACAGCGGCGAAAATAAAGTTCTTGAAGGTATTAACCTAAAAATCGAACGCGGACAGTGGCTGGGTATTATGGGAAAAACAGGCTCCGGCAAAACTACTCTAATAAAAACTTTTATGCGCATTATTGATCCGCCGCAGGGAAGCGTTAATGTTTTTGGAAAAGATGTACGGGAATGGCCGCTGGAAGAACTTAGAAAACTTTTTGCGGTAAGTCCGCAGGACAGCTATTTATTTTCTGATACAATAGCGAATAATATCATGTACGGAAAATCACCGGATTCCCTCACTAAAGAAACCTCTGTGCCTCAGTGTCTCCGTGTGAGTGATTTGGAAAAAGATCTTAATAAAGCGGTTAATTTGGCTTGTTTAACAAAAGACCTCGAAAATTTTGCTAATGGCAAAGATACGCTTGTAGGGGAGCGCGGTTTAACTCTCTCCGGCGGACAAAAACAGCGGGCAGCAATCGCAAGAGCGGCTGTAATGGACAGCGAAATTTTAGTTTTGGATGATTCGCTCTCTGCTGTTGATAATGAAACTGAACAAAAAATACTGGAAGCAATATGGAAAGAAAGGAAAGGAAGGACAACAATTATTATTTCTCATCGTGTTTCTACATTAAAATATTCTGATAATATCATTGTTTTGGATAAAGGTAAAATTTTAGAACAGGGAAGTCCTCAGCAGCTTGCTGCAGACGGAGGTTTTTATAGCCGCATGGCTGCTTTCCAGAGGTTAGAAAATGGCTGAAAGTTATTTTGATACAGATGATGTAACAAAAGAAATGGACATTAATATTATCCGCAGGATTTTTTCTTTTCTAAAACCGTATAAACTATTAATTTTTATCGTTCTTTTAGCGCTGGTTGTCTCTACATTAGGAGAACTTTTTCTTCCTATTTTACTGCAGAGGGTTATAGATGACGGCATTTTAGCTAAGGATACTTCGTTCTTAATCAGGGGATGTGTTCTGTATCTGATAATACTGGTGTTTGTTTTTAGTTTTACTTTTATTCAAACATTGACTGTCAATTTAATGACTCAAGCTGTAATGAAAGATATGCGCCTTGGACTTTTTAAAAAGACGCTTTCGCAGTCTACAGGATATTTGTCGCGTCATCCGGTAGGGAGAATTGTTACGCGCCTTACAAGCGATGTGCAGACGATGGATGAGTTTTTTACGACAGTTCTTGCCGCTTTCCTAAAAGATATTGCCGTGATGGCTGGTGTTCTTGTGACAATGTTTATTATTTCACCCCGGTTGTCTTTTGTTATGCTGGCTGTCTTGCCGCCTGTTTTTATCGTTACTTTAATAAGCCGGATAAAAGCGAGGGACGCATTTAGAAGGCAGAGAACAGCTTCTTCTAGTGTATATTCTTATCTTGCAGAACGTCTTGCGGGAATAAATGTTGTGCAGTTATTCAGGCAGGAGAAAAAAAGCCTAAATGAATTTAAAAAAGGAAACAACGAACTATTAAACGCCAATCTGGGAGAAATGTACGTGTTTGCGACATTTAGGCCTATTGTTGAATGGTTTGCGACATTAACAATGGCAGCAGTAATTGTTGTCGGCAGCAGCATGGCCTTATCTTACACCGAAGGATCTCCTTCGATTTCTTTGGGAGCGTTAATCGCGTTTATAAATCTTGTCCAGATGTTTTTTAATCCTGTTACGGATATTGCAGAAAAATATACATTACTGCAGTCCGCGATGGCAGGCGGAGAAAAAGTTTTTAAGCTGATGGATACAGACGAGCATGTGCCGGACACAGGGAATGATGATATAGATCTTATAAAAGGAAAAATAGAATTTGACAATGTATATTTTGCGTATAAAAAGAACGAGGATGTTTTAAAGGGACTTAACTTTTCTGTAAATCCGGGAGAAATGGCTGCGATAGTAGGGTATACGGGAGCCGGAAAAACAACGATTTTTAATATACTAACCCGTCTTTGGGATATTGACTCTGGGGATATCCGCCTTGACGGCGTACCGGTTAAAAATATTCCTCTTAATAAATTACGCACAATTATTATGCCTGTTAATCAGGATGTAACGTTGTTTTCCGGTACAATCGAAGAAAACATAAGCCTTGGACTGGATATTTCGTCTGAGAAGATTATAGAAGTCGCAAAAACGGTTTATGCTGACGAGTTTATTTCTTGTCTTCCTGACGGCTATAAAACAATGCTTTCCGAAAGAGCGTCTAATATTTCTGCCGGTCAAAGGCAGCTTATTAGTTTTGCAAGAGTTATTGCGCATAATCCGCAGGTGGTTATTCTTGATGAAGCTACAAGTTCAATTGATACAGAGACAGAACGGCTTATTCAGCTTGGTATAAAGAAAGTCCTTGCAGGAAGGACATCCTTTGTTATAGCGCACAGGCTTTCTACAATAAAAGACGCTGATCGTATTTTTGTTATTTCCGGCGGGCGCCTTGCAGAAGAAGGAAACCATGAAGAGTTAATAGCTTTAAACGGACTTTATTCCGGTCTTTACAGATTGCAATATGAGGATTAAAATTAAAATAGGATGAAAAAACACTTTATTTGCGCAGCTTTTTCTCTCTTTTTATTTACCTGCCTTTTAACAGGTTTAGCTGCTAATGATTTTACCCCTTATGTTTCTCAGATAAGGGTTGAGGCAAGAGACAACCTGATAAGGCTGACTTGGATAGACTCGCCTGATGTTAGAGGTCCTGTATATATTTTTAGATCAGCGCGGCCTTTTTCGGGTTCTATTCCCGCTAATTTACGGCCTGTAATTGTCAGATACGGAGAGCAGTCTTTTGTTGATGATACCGATGATATGCAAAATCTTTACTATTTTATTGCAGCTTCCGATACTGCCGGACAGCGTTATGATATTATACTTCCGCGGATTAACAGTACGAGTTTAATTCTGGCGCAGAGTCAGGATGATGAAACAGTTTATCTTTCTGCTGGTGAATCGGCGCAAATACAGGAAGGCATTTATAATTTAAGAGCAGATCAAAACGAAGACAGGGTAATTATTACCTTTGAAGCGTCTGATCAATTTGATGAACAGCGCAGAAATGCCATTCTTTACCGCAGTACGCAGCCTGTTCAGCGTCCGCAGGATCTGCTCAACGCTGTTATCGTTAGATCAAGAATAACGTCTCCGTTTATTGATTATCCTGTTCCGGGTCTTGTCTGGTATTATGCCGTAATTTACGAAGATGAAATTGCTTCCGGCGATATGGGAATAAAACCCGGAATCAATGCGACAGTAAATCCGGTTATTATCACAGGCGATTATGCCGCAGAACGTTCTTTGCGTCCGATACCGCTTCCTGTAATGACATTGCATAATACTGTTCCGCAAAGTTTTTTTATTACAGAAATCCCCGGAAAAGTTCCTTTAAGCGCACAGACCGAAAGTATTATTAATTCGGCGCAAATGCCCGGGAAACCTCAGCTCGAATTAAAAAGACCGCGCGTTTTTGCCGTTGATCTTGTCGCTCCGACAGGCGGCGAAGAATCTGCATTGTTCCAGATAGTTACAGAATATTTTACAGCGTTTGAATGGGAAGCGGCGCGTACAAATCTTCAGCGTTATTTGTCATTGCCGAGATCCAGAGAAGTTGAAGCGCGTGCTAGATTTTATCTGGGGCAGACTCTGTACTTTACCGCAAATTACCGCGAAGCATTAATGGAATTTTTAACTTTTAGATCGTTCCATCTGCCAGAAGCTAACTCTTGGATAGAAGCTGTCTTAAGCGCAATGGTTTATTAATAATTATCTCAATTATTTCTCAATCATTATCTTAACGATCTTAACAGCGCGCGCAGTTCCGGATTTGCCGCTTCGGCGGGCCGCGGTGTTCTGCTGGTCTGTAGAATTATTTCATCTCCGGGCTCTATCCGGTCAAAAAAACCATTTCTTGCCAGAGTGCCGATAGCTATTTCTTCGTCTACATTGGTGATTGTCAGTCTTCCTACAAGTTCATCATCGCTGTAAACAAGAGATATTCCTTCGTTAGCTACCTGCACCCGTCCGCGTTTTACCACATCATAAACAGTATTGGCTTGAATCCCGTCTGCTCTTCCTTTATTGATCAATGCTTGACTCTGCCTGCGGATAAGAAGTCTTCCGCGAAGCGGCATACTGGAAGATAACTGCGTTACAATTCCGCGCGAAGCATGCTGCAGTCTGTCAGTCCCGGTGCGGAATGAATGAAGAGTTCCTGCAGGCGATCCTGTTCTGCCTACAAATATTTCTGCTTTTAAAGAAATATCGCGTTCGTTTTCCGAAACCGAAACAATCACAAAATAATCCGCTCCGCTTTCTCTTGCCTGTCTAAAAGCCTGAGAAAAAGACGGCTGTCTAAGTTCCAAGTTAAGCGGCGTTATGTTGCGATCGTGAACAAGCAGTTCTCTTATTACTCCTGCCGCTACAGAGCCCGCATCCGCGTGCTGAAAACTCGATTGTCCTGCCAATGCAAAGACCGCAACTTTCCAATGCCGCTCCGCAAGATCGATAGGATCAACATTCCATTGCCTGAACAATGCGTTAGAAAGAAGAGAATTGTATGCTTCTACAGCGTCATTAAGGCTTCTGTCCGCGATACCTTGATCCTGCAAGAATCGAAGTTCTTCTAGATAACGCGCAGGGAAACCCTGTATTCTTAAAAGTTCCGCGTATTCGCGTCTGTCTGCCGCAAAAGGATTAAGTCTCAATCCTCTGCGGTATTCAAAAAGAGATTGTTCAATTAAATTTCTCTGGCGAAAACCTCTCGCTCTGTTAAAGTGCCAAGCAGCGAACCTTGCGCGTCTGGGGTCTTCTAAATTGGTCGAAGATATAATTGTTTCTTCCAGAATAGCGCGGATGAACTCATCATTTTCGTTTATACTAAGCGCGTTTGTAAGAACAGTTATTGCGTCATTAAAGCGTCTCATCCTGATAAATGACAAACCTTTTAAGTACCATGCGCTCATATCGTTTCTGTCTGCGGCAATCGCAATATCGCAAAGCCGCGCGGCTTCTTCGTACTGTGCATTGCGGTATCGGAGCGTTGCCATCAATGACTGCGTAGGCCTGTGATCCGGTCTAAAGTGAAGCGCTCTTTCTGCATAGCGAATTGCGTCTGTCACCCTGTTGTTCATTGAATAAATATAAGCGGCATAATAATAAACGCGGTGATCTCCGCTGTGCTGTGTGAGCGCGCTATTAATATATGTAAGAGCAGTATCGCCGTCGCCGAGTGACAATGTAACAAGCGCCAAAGAAATTAACAATCTTCGATCGTCGGGGTAACGCCTGACAGCTTCCCTGTACCGGATCATCGCTTCGGAAGGTCTGTTTCTGGCTATGTCAAGTTCTCCGGCTGCAAACAATGCTTCTCTGTTGTAAGGTTCTACTCTTAGAATCTCTGTAACAAGGGTACTGGCGGCATCCAACTGACCTAGCGCGATAAGCGTGAATACTTCCAAATTGGCGACTCTCATGTTTCCGCGCATAAGCTGACGCGCTCTTCTTACCCAATTGAGAGCCTGATCAAACTCGGCTAGTTCGTAATAACATTCTGCTAAAGAAGCAGTTCCTTCTGCGTGAGCGGGATTAATTCTTAAACATTCAAGGAAGGATTCTATGGCAGAGTACCAGTTTTCTTCTGCCATATGGCTTCTGCCGCGTTCAAAATGCGCCTGCGCCGAGGTCTGCGCCTGCAGTGCCGGAGAGACTGTAAAGAAGAAAATGAGAAGAAGAAACCACAGAGGACACAGAGTAACACAGAGTTTTTTGTTTAAGAGTTCATTGTTCCTCTGAGCCTCTGTGTCTTTGTGTGAGTTATTCTCTATTAATTTCATTGCCCCCCCCTTACTAAACAATCATTCCTTCTTATGAGTAACAATTTTTATAGAATTTATTTTGTGGCCGTCCATTTCCTGCACGATAAAATCGTGTTCTTTGTATTCTATTTTTTCGTTTTTTACAGGTATCTTGCCGAAAAGATCAAAAACAAAACCGCCCAAGGTATCAAAATCATCGATAGGAAGCTGAAGGTTTGTCTGTTCTGCAAGGAACTCAAGGTTTACTCTTGCGTCGCAAAGCCACATTCCCTTGCCGAGTTCTACAACATCTTCTGTCTCATGGTCAAACTCATCTTGAATGTCTCCGATTATTTCTTCTATTATGTCTTCCATAGATACAATGCCGGACACGCCGCCGTATTCGTCAACAACTACCGCAATGTGCGTTTTTTTCCGGCGTAATTCCCGTAAGAGACCGTCAATGTGTTTTGAGACCGGTACAAAAAATGGTTTTCTTACAAGCTCTTTTATCTCAAATGGTTTATTTTCAACAAGTGTTTTTAAAACATCTTTTACATGAAGGATTCCGATTACATTATCCACTGTGTCCTTGTACACTGGAAAACGTGAATGTCCGCTTTCGCTTATTAGGGTAAGAAGTTCTTCTTTTGTATCTTCTGCAGAAAGAAAAACAGTATCTGTCCTTGGAACCATTACTTCTTTTACTGTAGTATCGGAAAGCTCGACAATCCCGCGGATCATCTGCTTTTGATCTTCTTCCAGCTCTTTTATCGCCTGCGAGTTTATTTTAAAAGGGGTATTAGATTTCACTTTTTTCCTCCGCGGCGGATAATCCGTTCGCTGTTAAGGGTATCAAGTATCTCCTCCTGCAGAGCAAGCATTGGCTCGTTCTTGTCTAATGTTTTGTGATCCATTCCGTTTAAATGAAGAATACCATGGATTAGCAATCTGCGTAACTCCTCATCTTCTGTTGTTTTAAAATAAAGCGCATTTTCCTTTAAAGTCTCAAGAGAAATAACAATATCTCCCGGTAAATAGGAGGTTTTTTTTCCGTTTTTTACTGTTTCGCCCAGATTGAAGGAAAGTATATCCGTTGGTTCGTTCTTGTTACGGTACTGATTATTGAGTTCTTTTATAATTTTATCATTGCAAAAAAGGATAGAAAGCTCCCAATTGTTCTGTTTTATCTTTTTTAATACCTTAAGAGCAAAACAACTTGCCGATGAACTCCACGATGGCATGGCAAGCCCGTCAGCATTGACGACGACATTATTCATTTTCTTCCTCTTTTGGCTCTTTTGGCTGTTTTGGGTACTCAATTCTGGTGTGATAATAACCCGCAAGGACCCTTACGAATGTTTTCTTGATTATTTCCAAATCCCGGAATGATAAATCAGACTCAGACAACTGCCCGTGTTCTATCTTTGCGTCAAAAAGCGATTGAATAAACTTTTCTATCTTGGCGGCTGTAGGTTTTGTCAGTGTTCTAACGGCGGCTTCTGTAATATCGGCAAGCATAACAACAGCTGATTCTTTTGATCTTGGCGGGCTTCCCGGATAGGAAAAATCTTCTGAGTTTACAGTTTCTTCTTTTTCTGTTGCTTTGTTATAAAACCATGAGATGATTGAGTTGCCGTGATGTTCTCCAATAATCGAAATAACATCCTTGGGAAGCCCAAGCCCATGCGCTTTTTCTACGCCGACTTTTACATGACTTCTTATTATTGTTGCCGACAAACGCGGCGCTATTTCGTCATGTCTGTTATGATCTGTTTGATTCTCTACAAAATAATCTGGGTTATCCATTTTGCCGATGTCATGATAATACGCGCCGACTCGTGCAAGCAGCGCGTTTGCGCCGATGTCCTGACAAGCCTGCTCTGCAAGATTCGCTACCATCAATGAGTGGCTGTATGTTCCCGGCGCTGTTGTAAAAAGTTTGCGAAGTATCGGTGCGTTTAAATCTGATAATTCCATAAGCCTAAACGGAGTTACGGCGTTTAACGCATGTTCGAGCGGCGGCAAAAACCCGATAGTTAACATGCCGCAGAAGATTCCGTTAAGAGCAGCCCAAAACAGGGGAGCGGGATAATCATAATAATGGGCTTTGTTTAAAAGAAGCACTACAACAACCGCAAAACAGTTTGCCGCAGCAATGATTAGCCCTGCTTTGATAAGGCTCATTCTGTTTTGCGCTTTACTTAGAACAGTTGATGCCGCCGCGCCAGAAACAAGAGCAATGATAAAAGAATTGTTGTCAAAAGCGCCTGTAAAATATGCGCCTAAAGGAAGCGCAATAGCCATAAACATTGCAAGTCTTTTTCCCATAAAGACTGCAAGCAGTATTATGACAAGACCTGTCGGGATCGCAAGCGATACAGGGAATCCTTCCGGTCCCGGAGAAAGATTATTTACGAGAATTGAGCCGATTATATAAGAGCCCGACAGCGAAGCGAGCAGATAGCTTTCGCGGATAGTTAATTCTCTGCCAAGGATCATCCGGCTGCGTAGAAGGATATACAAAACAAACAAAAGCAGAACAAGGAAAATTACTCCCAGAATGTTTCTGATGTTAAATTCGATTTCTGTTATTTGGCTTGCTATTACCATAAAAGCAGTAAAACAGCAAAGAGCAAAGCCGAACAGCCCGGGACCGGATTTTAAACGGTTAAGAGCGCCGGAAAAGTCTATTTTCTTTTTTTCATTTTTCATTTTCATTGTATGCCTGTATTATTTTTTTTATTAGAGGATTGCGGGCGACATCGCTTGTATGCAGGAATGAAAAGCTTAAACCTTCGATCTCTCTTAAAATATCAAGGGCATTTAACAGCCCCGAATCCTGTTTGCATTTTAGGTCTATCTGCGTAGTATCTCCTGTAATAACAGCTCTGGTGCCGTTGCCGATTCTTGTTAAAAACATTTTCATTTGTTCTTTAGTTGTATTCTGAGCTTCGTCAAGAATTACAATGCAGTCATTTAAACTGCGCCCTCTCATATATGCAAGGGGAGCGATTTCTATAGCTCTTGTTTCTTCCATTCTATTTATTACATCATAAGGAACAAGGGATTCCATTGCGTCGTACAGCGGCTTTAGGTAAGGATCAATTTTTTGAGCGAGATCGCCCGGCAAAAAACCAAGGTTTTCGCCTGCTTCTACGACAGGGCGTGTCAGCACAAGTTTACGCATTTTTTTTGAAAGCAGTATCTGCAGCGCATGTGCAATTGCAAGAAATGTTTTTCCAGTTCCTGCAGGACCTATACAAAAGCAAATCTCGTTGTCTCTCATATCATTTATGTATTGAGCCTGATTTTTTGTCTTTGGAAACACTCTATTAAATCCATGCGGTATCTGAATCATAGAATCACGCAAATATGAGCTGTCTGTTTTTTCTGTTTCGTCTGCAAGAGCGCGGATATAATCAGCAGAAGGCTGTTCACCGTCTTTAACAGCATAAATTAAATTATCGATCATTGTCTTAAAGCGTTTTACAGCGGCTTTTTCGCTGTTTTCAAAATGTATTTCATTGCCCCTTGCAGTTATAAAACCGCCGAGGGTGTTTTCGATAACTCTGAGATTTTCGTCATTTGCTCCGCAAATTCCGGAAAGCAATTCACAGTTGTCTAAAGCTATTGTAATCCCGTCCTCCAAATAAACCCCTTAATAACCCTTTTTGTCAAAACCCATTCTTTCATTCTTCCATTCTTATATTCTTTATATAATAGATAATTTTATATCCCTATTGTCAAAATCGTCAAGTATGCTGACGTAAGCTAGCTAGTAAGCTAGCTAATAAGCTAGCTAATAAGCTGGCTAGTATTCCCATCTGTCATGTCTACCGTGATAATTAACCTGCGATTTTATTTCTGGAATCGGAATCCACCGTACAATAAAGGAAACATCCGCTGTTATTTCGTATTTTTGGGAAACTGACGGTATCATAGCGCTCAGGTGAGGGTAGAAGTTTATTCCCAGCTCCGCAACCCAATCTCCCAAAAAATGAGTTGCAGTTAGTTCAAATCTATGCATTTTAAAACCGGATCTTCGCCGTTTTGAATCGTCAAAGAAATTGAATGAATCGACAAGATCAATAAATAGATTGTTTTGCGGTCCGTCGCGGTACATAAATGTTAAATGATCAAAGCCGGGAACACCTTTAAAATAACGCCATATAACATTGTTTTGCGAAACTGCCGCGAGCTTAAGCTCTAAAAACCCGGCTATATTCATCTGCAAACCCAAAGATAAATTAAAACTGGAACTTGTGTGCTGTTGTAAATCAAAGTTAAGCGAAGTATTAATATTGAATGATAAGGTAAAAAAATCTTTTACAATTTCTATATTAGAAAACGTATGATTATAAGTAAAGGATAATTCTCTTGGGTTTAAAGAAGGAAGTCCTTGCTGTTCCCATCTTCCTCCGCCGGAAGGAAATAAAGGATCGGTCGGGACAAATACAGATCTTGCGACTTTTGTAGCTGTGAATTCTGCTTTAAAACTCCATAATGATAAACTGGTTCTTATAGTAGTAACTTCATTATTTTCCTGCGGATTTATTACCATGTAATAGGAGAGCGAACCTATGTCTTTAAACTTTAAAGTTTCTGTAAAATGGATAGGGCGTAAAATCCACTCTGCGCTTGTTTCCGGCTTCTCTGTACGGAATGAAATAATTGTTTCTGATATCCAAAATCTGAATATTGCATTTGTTGTAACAAGTCCGTCAAGCGGAGGAAGCGCCGCTCTTACTGACAAGTTCTGGACATTGTTCATTAGATTGGCTTCTAGATTAGCAGAGATCAAATGGTTAACAAGTCCGGCAGTATCATTTGTTTCTTTTGCCCATGTACCCCACTGCGGAGTCAGCTCGGGACCTGATATAACGGTATTTGGATTGTATCTTCTGGAACGAACCATCGTACCTCTCAGGTCGTATTGAAAATTAGTCTGGCTGAATATTTGATTTTCTATGAATGGACGAAGCGTTCCGTTATATGCAAAGGAAGTATTATAGTTTGTTTGGCTGTACTGCTGTCTTCTTGCTGTATCTACTCTTGCGGGGTCTTTTGTTCCGGATGGATCTTGAGGAGTGCGGTATGCTTCTGCATCTTCATTTAAAAATGTATAGTCGCGCCATGTGCCGCTGCCGAAAAAAGAAAAAGTATTATTATAAAGACCCGCTGAGTGATTTGCGCGGAAATTTACTGTACTGTTTGCGCTAACGCTCGTAAGAATTGATTGAACGTCGTTCCAATCTACATCTTCGTTTGTTTTCCAGCGTCCGTAGCCGGACATAAATTGGAGCTCTGTAGTGCTGGTCGGCGATATTGTATAATCGATACTAAAAACTGTATTACCGCTTCCAGGAAGGCGAAAATTTTGATTAATTACAGGAGGAACAAGAATATCATCGGATACGATTCTTTCGGATGCGGCTCCTTCTGTCCATGGAGAGATTGGAACACCAATGCCGGAAAACGGATCTTCTGCTTCTCTCGCTGATGTATTATTTCTTGTCTGAGGCTGTGTTCTGCCTGTATTAAAAGGTGTACCTGAAATAGATCCCGAAATACTATAAATCGTATATTTATCAGGAGCATAAAACAAATGGCCGGGATTGTTAGGAGGAACGCTTGAATCTGTCAGCGTTTTAAAAACAAGAGAAGTAGAAATATTTGTAATTGATATTCTAGAAATAAACGGAGACAAGTTCTGAACAGGCGGATTTAAGTTTCCGCTTATCTGCCATTGATACGAGCCAAGTATGTTTTGTGTTAATGAATCGCTCGCTGTAACTATCCCCTGCTGCATCATATTTAAAAAATCCATTCTTTCTGCTCTATTTTGAATAAAGTCTCTGTCAACATAAGGATCAGAATAATACGGAAAATCCCAGCTAAGACTGCCGTATCTTCCTGTTATAGAACTGTTAAATCTCATCCGGTAGCGGAACGGAACATCCATAGAAAATAATCTTGAATGATTCCATTCGACAGAACCGTCAAAGTCAGGCGGAAGATAAGGAGTGAATCCGTTTCCTACCTGCGTTATTGTTCTTGTAAAACCAACGCCTAAAGAAAGATTTGTTTGATTAAACATCCCGCTTTTTGGGACAGAAAGTTCTAATCCTAAATATGTTCCCAGATTAACATAGTAATCGATTAAAGCCTTAAGGCTGATTTCGTCTTGATTAATTCTTTTTCTTCCTGTGCTCCGCAGAAAGAAACCCTGCAGTTCTCTTTCTGTTTCATCTGAGCTTCCTAATATTCTGCTTATAGAATTTACATCATCCGGATCAGAGCGCGGCTGCCCAAGGATATATGTTGTTGTTTGCACAAACGCGCCTTCTCTGCTGCGGTATCCGACAACAGGATGAAAAACAAGTTCGTCGCCCGGAAAATAAAAAAATGGGATATATAAAACAGGTATTTCGCCTACTTTTAAAACAGCATTAAAAATCGCAAAATCAGAACCGGGCAGCAGCCATAACCTTGACGCGCTGATAGACCAAAGGGCTTCTGGATTGGAAGCGTTCGAAATTTCCGCGTCAGTAAGAATTGTAACGTCTTCTCCTGTGCGCGTAATAACCGAGCCCGAAAAATGATACGCGCTGCCTCCGCTTTCTATTGTGGAGCTTCCGTCATTAAAAACGCTCGACCAATCATCGAGATTTACGGTTATATTCTCTCCTCTGAATGTTTCGAGAGAATCACCGTCTTCTTTTTCGTAGA
Organism: Treponema sp.; assembly: GCA_009784935.1. Lineage (GTDB taxonomy): Bacteria > Spirochaetota > Spirochaetia > Treponematales > Breznakiellaceae > WQXQ01. The sequence continues at coordinate 13,559 of WQXI01000008.1, read as the reverse complement.
TTACCTGCCCTCTCGCTGTCATTACATTTCTGGTTCTGTTAAAAAGTACTTCGTTTGCTCTTATTCTATGGATTGTTTCTCCGTCTTTTAAACTAAGAGAAACATTACCCCTTAATCTTGCGTATTCTTCGTCAATAATATCCAGCGTAAAATATTCTGAGGTCTGCGCAGATTCTATTGTGATAACTCTTCTTCGGTCTTCTTCTTGCCCCGGCGAAGGAAGTTCAAAATGATCTCTTAATCGTTTAGAAAGTTCTTCTCTTGTGCCGCTTTCGGAAAGCCCAAGAGAGCGGCACCATACTGCAAGTTCGCTCAAAGTAGAAGTTCTTATTTCCATTTCTGTGCGCTGTCTTTGAGCAGACATTGCTTCATCTTCCTGCGCATAAAGAGGTATTGAAATAAATATATAAGAGAAGAATAAAAAACCACAGAGTACACGGAGTATTGGCAACTGTAGTTGCCCGGAGGAAGAAGGAACTTTCGTGCAAAAAACTCCGTGAAACTCTAAGCTTGCTTGCAAGCAGCTGTCTGCAGGACAGCAGACCTCCGTGGTTAAATTTCTTTTATTCTTTCCTGCCATTCTTTTTTGTTTTACTGTTCCTTTTTAGCATGTCCGCAATATAAAAACCTGTGTACGAGGCGGCGTTTTCAGAAACCTGTTCAGGTGTGCCTATAGCGATAACCTGTCCTCCCTTCTCGCCGCCCTCAGGACCAAGATCGATAATATGATCAGCCTGAAGCAGAACATCCAGATTATGTTCTATCATTATAACAGTATTTCCCTGATCTGCCAGCCTTTGAATTACATCCATGAGCTGTTTTACATCGGCAAAATGAAGACCGGTTGTGGGCTCATCCAGAATATACAGGGTTCTGCCGGTTGAACGCTTAGAAAGTTCCAGCGCAAGTTTGACCCTTTGCGCCTCTCCTCCCGAGAGAGTAAGCGCGGACTGCCCAAGTTTTACATAACCGAGCCCGACAGAAAGAAGCGTCTGCATTTTACGGGCAATCTGCGGAATCGGAGCAAAGAAAACAGCGGCTTCTTCTATTGTCATATCAAGGATTTCTGATATATTTTTTCCTTTATACCGAATTTCCAGCGTTTCCTTATTAAACCTTTTGCCATGGCAGACGTCGCAGGTTATATAAACATCCGGCAGAAAGTTCATCTCAATTTTTATTGTTCCGTCGCCTTCGCAATTTTCACATCTGCCGCCGCGCACATTAAAAGAAAAACGTCCAGGTTTGTATCCTCTTCTTTTTGAGTCAGGCAGATTAGCAAACATATCTCTTATTGCGGTAAAACCTTCGACATAAGTTATCGGGTTAGAGCGCGGCGTTCTGCCGATTGGGCTCTGATCGATATCAATTACTTTGTCAATATTTTCTGCGCCGTCAAGTCTTTTGTATTCGCCTTCCGGGTGACTGGAACCGTAAATTTTATTTGCAAGCGCAGGATATAAAACATCAGAAAGCAATGTAGATTTTCCGGAGCCGGAGACTCCAGTAATACAAGTAAAAATTCCGAGAGGTATATCTACATTAATATTTTTTAGATTATGTTCTTTTGCGCCTTTTATTTTTATATAAGAACCGTTTCCTTTGCGCCTTTCTTTTGGAATATCGATACGAAGGTTTCCTGCAAGGTATTGACCTGTTAAACTTTCTTTTACTTTCATTACATCTTCGACTGTTCCCTGCGCGACAACGCGTCCGCCGTGAACGCCAGCGCCCGGACCCAAATCTACGATATGATCTGCGGTGCGTAAAGTCTGCTCGTCATGTTCTACAACAATTAATGTATTGCCAAGGCCGCGCAGGTACAATAAAGTGTCGATTAGGCGCTGGTTGTCTCTTTGGTGAAGCCCTATAGACGGCTCATCTAAAATATACAAAACACCGACAAGGCTTGAACCTATCTGCGTCGCAAGCCTTATTCTTTGGGCTTCACCGCCAGAAAGTGTCGATGCTTTGCGTTCGAGGCTTAAATAATCGAGTCCTACATTCTGCATAAAACCAAGGCGCGAATTTATTTCTTTTAGTATCTGATACGCTATTTTGTTTTCGCTTTTTCCCAGTTTAATTGTGCTAAAAAATTTAAGCGAATCCGTTACAGAAAGGCGAGAAAGTTCCCAAATGTTTTTATTTGCAATTGTTACAGCTAGTACTTCTGGTTTTAGGCGTTTGCCGCCGCAGTCTTCGCAGTCTTTTTGACTCATGAATTTTTCCAGCCAGTCTTTTACGCCCTGCGATTGAGTTTCGAGGTAACGGCGTTTTAATTCTTCTAATATGCCCTGAAACTGCGTCTGGTACTGAAAATGCCCCGTGCCCTCACGGTTAACATATTTAACTTTAATTTCATCTTCTGTCCCGTAAAGAATCGCGTTAACTATTTTTTTAGGAAGTTTATTAAGCGGTGTATCAAGGCTAAAGCCGTAATGTTTTGCAAGGCTTTTAAACCGGCTGGAATGCCATGCGCTGTCAGGGTTGTACGGAACAACGCCGCCTTCGTTAAAGGAGAGGGTTCGATCCGGAATTACAAGGTCGGGATCAAACTCCAGTTTTGTTCCAATGCCGGAACATCCGGGACATGCTCCAAAAGGATTATTAAAAGAAAAAAGGCGCGGCTGCAGTTCCGGAATCGAGACACCGCAGTCCGGGCAGGAATTTTTTTGCGAAAAAATCTGCTCGCTTGTTTTAGAATCGATTGTTGCAAGTACGATCATTAATCCGTCGGCTGTCTGCAATGCTGTTTCTGCAGATTCGGCAAGCCTTGCTCTTATTTCTTTTCCTATTACAAGCCTGTCAACGATGATTTCTATGGTGTGTTTTTTTTGTTTGTCAAGTTTGATATTTTCGTCAAGATTTACAGGAACGCCGTCTATTCTCGCGCGGGCAAATCCTGCTTTGCGTGCGTCTTCTAATATTTTTTGATGTTCTCCTTTTTTTCCGCGGATGACAGGAGCAAGCAATTGAATTTTTGTTCCTTCTTTAAATTGAAGAATTGTTTCTATTATTAAATCAACCGGTTGTTCGCGGATTTCCTTGCCGCAGACAGGGCAGTGCGGAATGCCGATTCGTGCATAAAGTAAACGGTAGTAATCGTAGATTTCTGTTACGGTGCCGACAGTTGAGCGCGGATTACGATGAGTAGTTTTTTGTTCGATAGAGATAGCGGGAGAAAGTCCTTCGATATAATCCAAGTCGGGTTTGTCCATCCGTCCAAGGAACTGTCTTGCATAAGCGGAAAGACTTTCGACATAACGTCTTTGCCCTTCTGCAAAGATTGTATCAAAAGCAAGCGAACTTTTACCCGAACCTGAAAGTCCCGAAATTACAATGAGTTTGTCCCGCGGTAGTACAAGATCGATGTTTTTTAGGTTATGCTCACGCGCACCCTTGATGATCAATTTATCCATGATATCAAAAGCATAGCAAAAATTAAGTGTTTTGGCTAGTAGTACTAGTCATTTGTATAGATGAAATAATATTTTATCTCAGCTCTTTACCAATACCAAGTGCCTCTTCTGTATCTCGTCTGTTCATTATTTTGATGAATAATAATATTGTTTTTGTCTACGATTTGAATCCTGTATTGAAGATGATCTTTCATCGTATATGGTTCACCAGTTTCTCTGTCGTGGCCGGATATTGTAATTATAGCAGTATTTCCATTCATTCTATATGTTCCTCCCCAAACGCCGCAAGTTTCTTCTTGACCCTCAGTGTAATTGTTATTTACATCAAGTAAAATAAAATGACCTGTCATCTCTCCGCTTTGATTTACAAGATTCCATTTTCCGATAAATGAAGGAAGATCATTCGGCAGCTGGTTTGATAAATACCCTCCAAAAACCCATCCATTTCGCACTTGATACCAATAATCAGTTCTACCGTCGATGGTAACAGTATTGTTTGATCTTTCTGTTATATAAAAAAATTCGCCGTGTCTTAATGTTCTTACCACACTACTATCGAGAGAAGGCGCGGAACGCACCCTTAAACCTGCTGTTGCATTAACATACATAATTACAGGCAGGTTTTCTTGTGAGAAAAGGCTGACATCCAATAACAAGAAAAATAATATAGAAACAAATAGATACTTAATTCTCATATTAAATACTCCCGATGCAGTTAATATATCTTAATAATTTAATTTTGTCAATAAAAACCGCAGAGCAGTAATGCAGCCTTGTAATTGCAGGACTGCGAAAGGCGTCTTTTTATACAAGAGGTAAAATTAAACATTGATTTTATTTTGTTTTTGAGTTAATATTTTTGGTAATATAGGAGTTTGCCATGCTGCTTACCGAACTGGGCGCGCCCATAGAAGAATTAGCCAAAAAAATTAACGAAACATGGAGGCGTCTTTGAAGACGCTTCTTTTGCGCAGCGTATTGCCGAGATAGAAGCCAAAACCGCCGAACCCGGATTCTGGAATGATCAGGAGACGGTCGACAAAACAATGAGCTCCCTAAAAAGCTTAAAAAACCGCTATGAACCTGTTAAGGCGCTTTTTAATGAAATTACAGACCTCCAGACGCTTTTTGAATTAGCGATGGAAGCAAATGACGAAAATGAAACTGCCGGTATTGGAAACCAATTAAAAAATCTAACAGCCCGTTATGAAAAACAAAATGTGTTCGAACTCATGGCAGGCGAAATGGATAAAAACGCCTGCTTTCTTACTGTTCACTCAGGAGCCGGAGGAACAGAAGCTTGCGACTGGTCTCAAATGCTTTACCGAATGTACCTTCGCTGGGCAGAACAAAAAGGTTTTAGTACAGAAGAAGTTGACAGGCAAGAAGCAGAAGGCGGAATTAAATCTGCTACCTGCAGGGTAGAAGGTGATTATGCTTACGGATACCTAAAAGGAGAATCGGGGATACACAGACTCGTAAGAATAAGTCCTTTTGATTCCAATGCGCGAAGACATACTTCATTTGCTTCTGTTTATATTTTTCCTGTTATTGATGATACTATAGAAGTAGAAATAAAACCCGAAGATTTAAGGGTTGATACATACCGCGCGGGCGGAGCTGGAGGGCAGCACGTTAATAAAACAGACAGCGCAGTCCGCTTTACCCACATTCCGACGGGGATTGTAGTTGCGTGTCAGAACGAACGCAGTCAGATAAAGAACCGCGCGATTGCTATGAGCGTTTTAAAGGCGAGGCTTTACGAACATTACCGTCAGGAAAAAGAAAAAGAAAACGCAAAGTTTTCTCAGGAAAAAAAAGATATTTCCTGGGGACACCAGATAAGATCGTATGTGTTTCAGCCGTACACAATGGTAAAGGATTACAGAACAAAAGTAGAAAAAGGAAATATTAACGCAGTAATGGACGGAGATATAGACCCCTTTATCGAAGAATATCTTAAGTTTAGCTGGCATAACAATGATGCCGCAAATGTATAATTATTTAATGGAGTGTTTTTGAAAAGCAGAATTTGTTTTTTTGTTATTCTTTTATTCGCTTTTTGCATGCATTCTTTTGCAATGGGAAGCATGGAAGATACAGAAGAAAATACAAGCCGGAATAACGAATGGATTCTTTGTATAACAAGTTTTGACTCAAGTTCTCTTCCGCCGCAGAGAACAGATATCTCAAGTGTAGTCTCCAGAAGACTGACAGAAAAATTAAGCGCGATAAATTTTAGAAGCCGTATATCAATGGAATATGCGTTTTATGAAAACCAAGCGTTAGAAAGACAGCGTTCTGATGCAGCCAGAGCTCTTTCTGCAAAGATCGAAGAAAGGGCGCAATTACTTTTTCTTGGAGAGTCTAATTGGCGTTACAGGCAGAATATTGCAAGAATTGACGCTGAGATAGAAAGGCTTAGGGCAAATTATGAAGAAGCCGAAAGAAATATTCCTGTAATAAACAGAGAACCTGAGTTTAATTTGACGCCTTCTAATCTTGATTTTATTTTTCCTAATGCGCCTGCGGCAGGAAACGAAGCCAGATTCTGCGCTTCCAATGGAGCAGATGCGTTTCTTGCAGGTACAATCACAGATTTTCACGGCAGATATTATTTATCACTAAGGCTTTATACTGTTTATACCCGTTCATTTGCATGGCAGGATAATATTATTTTTTCTCTTGATGATATGGAAGGCGCGTTAGACGAAATTATAAGAAAACTTGTTATTGTGCTGTCAGGAAACCGTCCTGCCGCTGTTGCGGTTAATACAGAGCCGCAGGATGCGCTTATTTTAATTAACAGATCATTTGCCGGCAGGGGAGAAACAGGCGTTTTAGAATATCCGCCGGGAAGGATAACAATAACAGCTTCTGCTCCAGATCATGATGATGTAATAATAGAAACAGAACTAAATGCCGGAGAACTTGCTGTTATAAATTTAAAATTAGATCAGATTGAATACGAAAACGTAAGTATTTTCGGCGAACCCGGAAGCAGAATCTATCATGGCGCGTTATATGTGGGTGATTCACCTGCAATACTGCGCCTTCCTGTTAACAGTTTTGAATATATAGAAATATATACTCAAGATTCACTAAGGGGAGCCGCAATTTTTCAGGTTCCGGAAAAATCTGATTTTTCTCATGTGTTGCCTGTAAGAGCGGCAATTCCTCTAGAAGGAGGGCGAGTAGACAGAGAACGCCGGGGATTTTATTGGGCTTGGGGCGGCATTTGGATTTCTGGTATTGCCGCGTGGATTGCATATTATTCATATACGAGCGCAGGAGTTGTTATTCAAGCGGGTTCCTACAGTAATAATTTTTATAATGAGTACAGAAACATGGAAAATTTCTTGACAGGATCGTTAATAACGGTTGGAGTTCTTTCTGTATACGGTATCTATCGTTTAATAAGATATCTTTATACTGCCAATTCGGGCGCAGTGCCGGTTAGAGCGACAGGAAGGGAATAAATGAAGTTTGGCGATAAATTAAAAAACTTTTTTTCCGGAAAAAATAATATAAACGATGAATTATATGACGATCTCTGCGATTTATTAATAGAAGGTGATTTTGGCGCGGCTCAGGCGTATAAAATGTCGGAGCTTTTAAAAGAAAATTGTAAAAAAGATACTGATAATTTACAGCAGAAACTATCCCAGCTGCTGGAAGAAGAATTAAAAAAAGCAAAAAACCATAACAGTATACCGGACAGCGGTTTAACTGCTGTGTTAATTCTTGGAGTTAACGGAGTAGGAAAAACAACAACTGCCGCAAAACTTTGCAATCTTTATAAAACGCAATATAATAAAAAAAGCATTCTTGCCGCCGCTGATACATTCAGAGCAGCCGCGATTGATCAGCTTAAAATACATGGGGAAAAACTTGATACAAGAGTTGTCGCGCACAAAACCGGAGGCGATCCCGCGGCTGTAGTTTATGACGCATTGGAAGCGGCAAAATCATCCGGCATTGAAGCGGTCATTGCCGATACAGCCGGAAGAATGCATACAAAGTCTGCGCTGGTAGAAGAACTAAAAAAAATTGACAGGGTAGTAGAAGCAAAAGCCGCTGACGCGAGGTATTTAAAATATCTTGTTTTAGACGCGACAACAGGAAGGAACGCGTTTGCGCAGGCAGAAATTTTTAATTCTGCTGTCGCCTTAGACGGCGTTATTCTGACAAAATATGATTCAACAGCCAAAGGCGGCGTGGTATTTTCGCTTGCCGTAGAACTGCAATTGCCTGTAGTATACGTATGCACAGGCGAAAAATACAGCGATATAGAATTGTTTGATAAAGAAAAATTTGCAAAGGAGTTTACAGGAATTGCGTAAAAAACCCGCGCTTTTAATTATAGTTATTTCTTTTGTTCTCTTTGCAGGGATTATCGCGTTTACGCAGGTGGTTGATTCAGAAAACGAAACAATCGAGTATTCATTTGATATTATTTCTGATCCCCGCTGGTTTAAATCCAATGCAGGCGGAATGGTTTTAGAAGAAGTGCAGTCGCAGTTTATAGCATTACGAAGCGAATATGCTCTTGTCATAGATAATGTGCATTTTATTGAGATGCCGGAATATTTAACTTCGTATTATACCGAAGACTTTCTGATAGAAAAAAGGACATTATTTAAAAACGCAAAAGAAATTCGTGTTCAATGGATATTCAGGGAAAAAAACGGAAATACCAGGGTTAACGCAGTTTTTTTTGAAAATGATATAAAAGGATTTATAGAAGTATTTGATCAAGATTATTTTTTAATTTACGAATACAGGTTTTTGGATGACGGAGGCATTAACAAGATAGAATATGAGTTTAATAATAATCTTTTGATAAGCGCTGTTTTTTCTGAATGGGAAGACGGAGATAACTATATAAAAAAATATGCAGATTATTTCCGCTATAACAGAACGCTTTCGTTAAGATCCGCAGAAAGAATATTTTACTCTGATGTACAGATACAGACGGATAAAGAAAACGAAATAGCTAGAATTACTTTCCCAAGAAATATAGAAGCCGCCAAAGAAAATTTATTTATAAGCGAAAGAGTTAATCTTTATCCCGAATTTTTCGGCATAATTTTTATAGAAAGTGATTCCAGAATGGTTTTTGAAACAGATGACAGGGGAAGGATATTAAGGCAGATTTTATATAATAACGAAGATAAAATAATCTGGACTATCAACAATACATGGGAAAATAACAGGATTATCTCTACTGTTAAAACAGAAGGAGATATTGTTTTATCTGCAGAATATAAATATAATAACGCAGGAGAGGTAATATCAGAAGCCAATTATAAAAACGGCGCGCTGGAACGAATCATTCGTATAGAAGGAAATTATAGCATAGAAGAACTTTATATGAATAACACAGCTGTAATGCGCGCGGTTTGGGAAGACGGCAGAAAAATCTCCGAAACAAGGATAAGAAATTGAAAAAATATTGGGCTTTTTTTGTAGCTTCGCGTTATATCTTTAAAGGGAGATCCAGTTCTCCTGTCTTAGCAGTTTTAGGAATTGCAGTAGGAGTGCTTGCGCTGATTGTTATTATCGCTGTAATGAATGGGTTTCAATTAGGCTTTATCGAAAGCATATTAGAGGTATCATCATATCATATCCGCGTAGAATCACTGTCAGATCATAATGCAAATGAAATAATAGACGCAATTAACGAAATACCCGGCGTTAAAGCTGTAGTTCCTTATAAAGAGTTTCAGGCGCTTGCAAGAGGAAGGAGATCAGGCCAGCAGGCGGTAATAATTAGGGGATTATACGAAAACACGCTGGAAGTTGATGAATTGCTTAACAGCAAACTGGAATTTGTAGAAGGGAATTTTGATATCTCTAATACGTCAAATGCGCTTTTGGGAGCGGAATTAGCGCGCCGTTTAAATCTTGGCGTTGGAGATAATGTAACTTTATTTTCTCTTACAGGCATATTATCCGCAGAAGATGAAGCCGGCGTTGAAAATTTTGTTATTACCGGAATTTTCAGGACAGGTTATTATGAATATGACTGCACATGGGGGTTTCTTAACATAGAAAAGATTCCTTTTTTGGATAACGAAAGCGAACTTGTTCTTGGAGTAAAAATACAAAATAGGTTTCATGACAGAATCCTAATGGAGCAGACAAAGAAAAAGTTAAGCGGTTATGAAGGATTAAAAATATCAAGCTGGAGAGATTATAACCGTTCGTTTTTTGGAGCGCTTAGAACAGAAAAATTATTTATGTTTATACTCGTTGGGCTTATTTTTATTGTAGTAGGGCTAAATATTTATCAGGCTCAAAGAAGATCTGTGCTTCATCGGCGGGAAGAAATCGGGCTTTTACGGGCTGTCGGCGCAAGCAAGGGCGCGGTTCAGTTTGTTTTTATTTTTGACGGCGGTGTTATTGGTTTTACCGGCGCTTTTTTTGGGCTGGTTATTGGATTATTAATAGAAGCTAATATTCAGGCTTTTTTCTCCAAAATAGAAGATATTGTTAATGTGGTAATAAAAATAATTAATAAACTTGCGGATTATTTGGGAGCCGGAATACAGGGAAATTTTTATCTTTTTTCTCCCGCTATTTTTTATATTAAAGAGATTCCGTCGAGAATACTGGTACAAGAAGTCATAATAATTTTTATGTTTGGTTTTTTATCTGCGCTTTTTGCAGCATGGTTTGCTTCCGGAAAAATTGCAAAAATACGTCCTGCGGAGGTTTTACGTTATGAATGACGAAAAAGAAAGAACAATAATTAAGGTTAATAATATTGTTAAAAACTATGTATCCGGAGCAGAAACGCTTCATATCCTAAAAGGCATTAACCTTGAAATAAAAGAAGGAGCGGCTGCGGCAATCAGCGGACAGAGCGGCTGCGGAAAAAGCACCCTGTTAAATATTATTGGGGGGCTTGATAATGCGGATGAAGGCAGCGTTTTTATCGACGGCAGGGAAATAACCTGTCTTTCGGAAAAAGAAATTTCTTTGTATAGATCAAAACAGGTTGGTTTTATTTTTCAATTTCATTATCTTTTAAAAGATTTTACCGCGCTGGAAAATATTATGCTGCCTGCATATATTTATGGAGTAAAGAAAAAAGATGCGCAGGAAAGAGCAAAAGCGCTTATGTGCGATTTTAAAATGGAAGATAGAAAAAATCATTTTCCTTCTCAGCTTTCCGGCGGAGAACGCCAAAGGGTAGCCGTAGCGAGATCTATGATAAACGATCCTCTTTTGATTCTTGCCGATGAACCTACAGGAAATCTAGATCCTCTAAACAGCGAAGTTACAGCACAGCTATTGTATGATGGTGCCCAAAAATGGAAAAAAACATTAATTGTTGTAACTCACGATAAAAAAGTCGCGGCAAGAGCTTCTATCCGGCTTGTTTTAGAAAACGGAAAATTAACAGAGGAAATGCTTTGAAAAAAAACTCTTCTTTCTTTGTTGCAGTAAGATATCTATGGAGCAGGGCGCATGAAGGCGGCCGTTATCTCAGAGGCGCGGCGGCAGGGATCGCAGTAAGCCTTGTTCCGATTATTGTTACTCTTATTGTTGCTGACGGAATGATAAGAGGAATCACTGACCGCTATCTGGAACTTGGAACAGGGCATTTACAAGTTTTTGATCTTGCAAGAACAAGTAACGATGAAAAAACGCAGGAATTAATAATGCAGGTTGACGGCGTAAGAGGCGTGTGGCCGGAAAAAAGAGGCATAGGAGTTATTGCCGGCAGAAGCGGAAAAACAGGAGTTACAGTCCGTTCTATCGAATCATCTTTTTGGGATGATTCCGGCAGCGCTGATTTATTAAAAATTATCGAGGGAGTGCATAAACCGGAGACTGACCGAGATATTGTTTTAGGTGAGACTCTAGCAGAAAATATCGGAGTAAAAACCGGAGATACTGTAAGATTAATGACTATAAGAGCTGCAGAAGGCGGAAGGATATCTCCAAGAACAGCTTCATTTACTGTCAGGGGGATTCTATCATGCGGTTATAATGAACTTGACGCTCTGTGGTGTATTGTAAACTGGGAAGGAGGAAACCGCGTTCTTTCGACTGACCAATCATCATTTAGTTTTATAGTTAAGATTGATGAGCCGTACAAAAAAGCTGATGAAACAGCCTGGAAAATTTATCAGCAGTTCGAAAGCGGATTCAGCGTTTTTACATGGAAGAACCTTATGAGTTCGCAGTTTAGTTCTTACGAAACTACAAGACAGCTTTTATTGTTTATAATGGCATTAATTGTTATTGTTGCGGCTGTCAATGTTTCGTCAGCAACCAGCATGCTGGTTCTGGAACGGCAAAGGGATATTGCTGTTTTAAAAGTATCCGGAGCAAGCGTTAGAGGAGTAACGTCTGTGTTTTTATGGGGAAGTTTTCTTACAGGACTGACAGGCGGAATAATAGGAATTATTATAGGTTTACTTCTTGGGTACAATATTAATTTTTTAATCAGATCACTGGAGAACATTTTAAGCTTTTTTTCCGGGCTTTTTAACAGAGGAGAAGTTAAAATATTGGATCCCGGATTTTATCTCGAAACAATTCCAATAATTATAGATTGGAAAGCCGTTTTGGTAATTTGGCTTTTTACGATTGTTTGTTCTGTAATAGCGTCATTGATTCCCGCGCACAGAGCAGGAAAACTTAAACCGATGGAACTGTTAAGAAAAACTTAAGCGGTGAAGACTTCACACGGAGACACAGAGAACACAAAGAATCACAGAGAAAGAAAAAAAGCCTGACACTGGAACCGTCGGTTCGGGAACCAATGTCAGGCTGATTGTTAAGGCGTAATGAAAATGTTAGCCTTTCTTTTTCAATGCCTTTTCACGAAGCTTTCTTGCGTTCATTATCTTCTTTTTCCTTCACTAACAAGTTTGTCTTTTTTCCATACCCCTTCTCTAACTGTACCGTCAGGGTAAGTCATTTTTCCTTGACCGCACATACTGTGATTTTTGAATTCACCTTCATAGACGCAATTGATATATTTACCTTCGTAAAAAAATCTATTACTTCCAAAATTCAATTTCCCGACTCCATGCATTTGTCCGATAGCCCAATCACCTTCGTATACTCTTCCATGCTCATCAATGTGTTTATCTATTTTACCATGAAAAAATAGGGGTATTATTGCCATTGAAGGTAAACCGTCCTTGTTTAATTCTTTTTTCTTTTTACCTTTAATTTTTTCATGCTGAAACATTAGAGGAAGCGGAAGTTTATTTTTTCTGATATATGCCGCCGTCTTAGCATAAGGGATTGACTTTATTAAATAATAAATACTACCCACTAGCATAGGAAGACCCTCAACAAAAAAGTTTTGCATATTTGAGTTTTTTAGTGGAGTAAGTATTACAACCAGAACAAAAAAGAGTGCGCTGTAAAGCATTAAGCTAAAAGCATAAGTAAGTATGCTTTTTAAATTTACAAACATACACATTATTGTATTGTAATGCCAAATATAACACCAAATTGCTACAACTCCTGCGATAGAATACCCAAGAGAACCTTTTGACAACGATTTATATAATTCGGGAGAAAGTATCTCTTTGAATATTGGGATAGAAAAAATAATAGCATATCCTACAAGAGATACTGCAAATAATCCAAAAAACGCTGATATTATTGCTCTTCCAACTTTTCCAAGACTACCTAGAAAAACAATAATATAAACTATAACAGTTGCAAGTATTGAAGGAAGTTTTGTCAGAAGCTTAAAAAAGACTTTCGTGTCAGTTGTGGAGTCCCATATCGCTTTGTCCTGATCAATCCTTTTATTTGCAATTTCGAGATCTTCATTACTCGTGTGATATACACCATCCTTATCATACATAAAAATCTCCTCTTTACGCCGCTTTTAGCGGCGAATTAAATTGACGAACTTATAGTTCGACGTCTCCGCAACGCGGAGACAAAATCTCCATAAAAATCTATTTTCAAATCCATCACACAAAGACCTGTGTGAGATCTTCCTCCATGAAACTCTGTGGTAAATTCTTATTTGCGAGAAAATTTTTTGATTAAATATTTGTCTTTCAGCTAAGATCGGTCGGGGGGGGGGGGGGGGGGGCCGGCAAATAACGCATCCATCCGGGTCTTTCATATTTTTCTTCTCCAACAGTGCCTTCT
>WQXI01000007.1 GCA_009784935.1 Treponema sp. | reverse complement strand
GGAGTATTTACATCGCTATTGGGTCCTAACCCTATAAACCTGTTAGGTGTAGTAATTCTTACATCATTGGGCGTATGGGGACTTCCTCAGATGGTTGCTCGTTTTTATTCTATAAAGAGTGAAACAATGATTACAAAAGGCGCTATTGTTTCTACTGTATTTGCAGTTTTTGTTGCAGGCGGAAGTTACTTCCTTGGAAGTTTCGGACGTATATTTGCAACCAGTGCAGATGCTACTCTTGCAAGACCGGCAGGCGGTTTTGATTCTATCATCCCCGGTATTCTAGCAGGTTTTAACAGCGAAGCGATAATGGCTCTTATAATCGTACTTGTATTTGCTGCATCGATATCGACTCTGTCTTCATTAGTTATGGCTTCATCATCAACTTTAACATTGGACTTTTTAAAAGGTCATATCATTAAAAACATGAGCGACAAAAAACAATTGATTATCATCCGTTCTTTAATAGTTGTATTTATCGCTTTGTCTTCATTCATTGCAATTTCTCAATATAACAGCAGTATTAACTTTATCGCGCAGCTTATGGGTATTTCGTGGGGCGCGCTTGCAGGAGCATTCCTTGCACCGTTCTTATATGGGCTGTACTGGAAACGTGCTACTAAAGTTTCTGTCTGGTGCTGTTTTATTTTCAGTGCAGGTTTGATGATCCTTAATGTGCTTTTTAGACCGATGTTCCCGGCACTTTTACAGTCACCGATTAACGCAGGCGCATTCTGTATGTTAGCAGGCTTGGTGATTGTTCCGCTTGTAAGTTTAATCACAAAAGCGCCGAATAAAGAAGCAGTAGATAATTGCTTCTCTTGCTATGATCAGCAGGTAAGCGTAAAGGTAAAAGACGACCTAGGGTGATTAATACAAAATTTTAACCACTAACCACACAAACCCTAGCTTTGATATCGAAGTAAAAGTTCGTGTTGGTTCGTGGTAAAATTCTTTTTTATTAATTATTTACGCGTTCTACATACTCGTTGGTCTCTGTATTAACGAGTATTTTTTCGTCTTGTTTAATAAAGAGCGGTACGCGTACGGTCAGCCCCGTTTCGGTTTTTATCGGTTTTGTAGCTCCTGTTGCAGTGTCGCCTTTTATATAGTTTTCGCTTTCGGCTACCGTAAAAGTTACCTTATATGGAATCTGAATATCAATTACTTTCCCTTCCCAGATAATAATCTGATAAGAGTTTCCTTCCTGAAGATATAATTTTTTCTCGGGGTTTTCTTCTATTGAGACTTCGTATTGTTCAAAGGATTCGCCGTCCATAAAATGGTAGTTATCCATATCGGCATATTGATACTGAGCGTTGCGGATCTCGACCTGAGCGTCTTCGACTTCCTGCTGTGTTGGAATCGTAAGGCTAAGCATAGAACCGTCTTTTATGCTTTTCATTTTTATACGGGCAATTGCAGTTCCCTTACCCGGGGTATGAAACTCTCTTTCTACAACGAGGTATGGCTGCCCCTTCTGTAAAAGGCATGTTCCTTTAGAAATATCTCCGCATCGAATCATAAAAATCCTCTTTATTTTTTGCTTTTAAAAGTGTAGCAAAAAGGAGGTTTTATGGGAAGTACTAATATGATATAATATTGGCATGAAAACATCACAGAGCGTATATACAGAAAACTGGCTGTATGCCTTTTACAAATCTATTTTAACGCCTTCATTGCGTCCGGCTTTTAAAAAGTGCGTACCTTCAATTATCTATAATTTTTTCTTAAGGCAATACCATGCGGCATTTCTTCCCGGCAGAATACCTGTCACCAGCGTGGATCATGAACTGGACAAAAAAATTCCGTTTGTTCCGTCATGGGTTACGATCTATCTGGATTTTGTTCAATTTTGGATAAGAATGATTACTTTTTTTATCCGGCGTTATAAAAGAAGAGCGTATCAGCCATTAAAAGAATTTATTGTTTCTATGGGCGACTTATACGCTTATGCTGCGGAAGTTTATAAAAGAAATATGTCTACAACAAAGAGACCGTTTTATATAGCGCGCCCGCGTTTTTTTGTAATTCATTTATTAGACCCTCATCTTATGTGTATCCCAAGCCTTCATGTTATGGTGGTTATACACACATATCTGCAGTTTGCAAATATAGCAAAAAAACTTGGAGAATCAGAAAATCTAAAAGATCAAGCAGCCGAAATGAAAAACGGCGCGCTTGCGATAAGTCAGGCGATTCTTTTTGTAAAACAACACAGCGTCAACTGTATACCGGCGGCGCTGTATGCAATGACTTGTTTTAGCCCTGAGCTTTTCCCGCCAAGCGAAGCAGAAGCATTTACAAATCTTTTATTTTCTCCTGCGCCTAAAGCTGACGAAAAAACACGAAAAAACCGGGTTCATCCGTCTGCATCACCAAACACAAAAATTAAAGATGAAGATCAGGCGCAGATAAAGGCGCATATACTTTCGATATATCAGGAATTTCTGGAAGAAAAAAAGAATGCAAAAAAATGGTATGATCCTATTCTTAAGTTTTTAAAAGAGTACAAGGCATAAAAAGGCTGTCCAAGATTACCTCTCGGACAGCCCTTATAATTAATTAAAAAGTTATCTGGCGTTACTTGCGTTTGGGTTCCAACCGCGTCTTCTTAAAGCAGCCTGTGTTACCATAGGAAGAGCATTACATCCAACAAACGGGTTTCCTCTAAATTCAATATTTGTTACAGAATCAGGAATAGTAATCGAAGAAAGCAAGGTACAGTTTAAAAACGCGCTGTTATGAATCGCTCTGAGCGTAGAAGGAAAAGTAATAGAAGTCAAAGCAACGTTTGTAGTAAACGCTTCTTGACCGATAATTGTAACGCCCTCTGGGATTACAATACTTGTAAGGTTTCTGCATTCTGCAAAAGCGCCTTGGCTGATTATTGTAATTCTTGCAGGCAGTCTGATTGTAGTTATCGCGGTTCTTCTAAAGGCGTTAATACCTATACTTGTAATATTGTCATGAAGCGTAATTGACGTTAACTGACTGCAGTTAGAAAAAGCGCCGTCACCTATTATTGTTACACTGGAAGGTACAACTACAGAAGTTATATTTCTGTTTGCAAAAGCGTTGTTAGAAATTTCTGTAACAGCAAGACCTTCTATGGCTGCAGGAATAGTTACAGCTCTTACGCTTCCTGTATAACCTGTAATCTTGACACCGTCAAAATGTTCTGTAAAAGTTACAGTAAAATCCGCAGCGTTCTGAGCAAAGGAATTAACTCCCAATAAAAATACAGCAAGAAATACTGCTAAAATAATTTTTTTTCCCATAATCTTCAACTCCTCTTTAAAAAACAATATATCTTAAGATTTGCCTTTTGTCAATATTGAATTATTCAATCATCCCCATACGCAGTTTTTCATAAATTACCCTCTGCGCCGCGTTTATAAGCCTTTCTCTGGGAAGGCTCCCGTTTTCTAAAGCTAAAATTATTGCGTCATGCGTTTTTCTTAAATGCGCAGGCCAGACTAAGATCATATCGGAGCCCGCAATGATAGATAAAACCGCAGCGTCTTCGGGATTTATTCTGCCGGCGGCAGCCATTATAAAATCATCGCTTACAATAATACCGTCAAATTTCAATTTGTCTCTGAGCCAGTTCTGCATAAAAACAGAAGAAAGGCTCGCAATTTTATCGTCAATTACAGGAACTAGCGTATGCGCCGCCATTATTGACCTTGCGTTATTTTTTATCAAATAGTCAAACGGAAAAGCAAGTTCATCCATTCTGGAAAGGTCTGCATTTATTACAGAAGCAGAATAGTGAGGATCTGCTCCCGCGCTGCCCGGAAAATGTTTAACAACGCACAAAACGCCTGCTTGCTGCATACCGGTTAAAAACGCCAAAGCCGCTTCGGCGCAAAAAACAGGATCAGGTCCGTATGAACGCCTGGCAAGAAAAGAGCTGTTTTCGTTCATAAGATACTCGGCGACAGGCGCAAAATTCATATTAATACCAAGGCTTTTAAGTAAAGTTCCGTCTCTTAAACTGTCACGGTTAATTGCAGCGAGAGCCGCGGCTTTTCCTTCGGTATTATTAAGCTCCCAATAGTGCGAAGCCGAAGGCATGACTTGTAAATGATGGGGCAGGCGGTTAACAGAGCCGCCTTCGTGATCTATTGCCATAAAAGGACGAATTCCGGATTTATCGTTTACAAAATCAGATATTTGCGATAAAAATGAGCGGATTGTCCCGGTATTGGCGTCAATATTATACCTAAAAAACATAATGCCGCCGGCAGGTATATCTGTAAGTAATTCCATCATATTTTGCGAGAGGCTTTCTCTTCCGTCAATTCCGCTTATTAAAAGCTGTGCGGCAAGAAGCCTGTCGTTCATAGAATTTGCTATTTCTTCAGCCTGTAAACGAAGGGGGTCTATAACAGGTTCTGACTGGTTCTCTACAGCCGTAAACCTCGAACAAGAGAGAAATACCAATAAAACAAGAACTTTTACCGCAGGGCGCATATATTGACTATTTTAACCTATTGGGGTATTTTATCAATAGCAGGAGGAAGGAATGGAAGATAAGGCTTTTAATGTATCCTTGGCAAAAAACCCGATAATTACTGTAAATGTTACCCCCGGACATTTTACTACAAACAATAAACATACAAACAACTACTTGGATGTAAGCGCGCTCAAAAGCGATACAACAGTAGCAAGAGATGTCGCAAGGGAAATAGTTATTCCTTACTTATCAAGCACAATTATCGATACGATAGTTTGCATGGAAAAAATGGACGTTATCGGAGCTTATGCCGCGCAGGAGCTCGTACAAGACGGAACTTCGATAAACTCGGGCGGTACTATTCACGTTATATCGCCTATAAATAATGCCTACGGAAAACTCATATTTTCTGATAGTTCTACAAAATGGATTACCGGTAAGAATGTACTATTGCTTGTAGCTACAGTATCGTCAGGACGTTCATTAAATATCGCCCTTGAATGTATCTCATACTACGGCGGAAACCTCGCGGGTATTTCGTCTGTATACAAGGCTTCTGATGTTGTGTCCGACAAAGAAATCCATACATTGTTTACATCAGAAGACATTCCCGGCTATCAGCTTTTTACAGCGAACGAATGTCAAATGTGCAAAAGCGGCCAAAAACTGGATGCCATTATTTCCAGCGAAGGTTATACAAAAATATATTAGATAAAGGAGCTTAGAAATTATGGAAATTTTGAGAATTATAGTCGAAACTTTTGGCATTCAGCATATGACAGTAGGTCAGGGCATAATGATAATGGTAAGTTTGTTCTTTATGTATCTCGCGATAGTAAGAAAATACGAACCGCTTTTGCTGCTGCCTTTGGCATTTGGGATCTTAATCGCCAACCTCCCGAATGTCGGGCTTAACGCGTATCACAGCTATGAAACCGCGTTCGAAGAAATCGGAACTTATAATGCCGAAGGCGTAAAAATACTGCCCGGTCTTATGAACTTCCTCTACAGCGGTATCCGCCTTGTAATATATCCGCCTTTGGTATTCCTCTGCCTTGGAACGATGACAGACTTTAGTCCGTTAATCGCAAATCCAAGAAGCTGGATTATCGGTATCGGCGGACAGCTTGGTATCTTCACAGCTTTCTTTATTTCACTTTATTTAAGCAGCATTATTCCCGGTATGGACGCTTTCACTCTTAAAGAAGCAGCCGCAATCGGTATTATCGGAAGTTCCGACGGTCCTACTGCTATATATGCAGCGACGCGTCTTGCTCCGCACTTACTGCCGCCAATCGCCATTGCAGCTTTCTCATACATGGCGCTTGTTCCTTTTATCCAGCCGCCTATCATGAAACTTTTAACAACAAAAAAAGAACGCGTAATTGTTATGCCGGAACCAAAAAGAGTAACACAAAAACAAAAAATCATGTTCCCGATTATTGTAACGATTATTACATTGGTTTTTGTTCCTGCAGCCGGCGCGTTAATTTCTATGCTTATGCTCGGTAACCTAATTAGAGAAAGCGGAGTAGCGGATCGCTATGTGCGCGCTTTCCAGAATGATTTATTAAGTATCCTTACATTCCTTGTCGCATTGGGCATTGGCTCTTCTGCAAGATGGGATCGCTTCCTTACTCCGCAGACATTGCTTATTATTTCCTGCGGTCTTTTAGCGTTTATATTCGGTACAATCGGCGGTATTATGACAGCGAAACTTCTCTGTCTTATAACACGCGGAAAAGTAAATCCGTTAATCGGCAACTCAGGTGTATCCGCAATGCCGATGGCAGCGCGTATCTCCCAGAGAATGGGACAGCTTTATAATCCTGACAATCATCTTTTAATGCATGCGATGGGACCGATTGTTTCCAGTACAATAGGTTCTGCGATTGTAGCAGGTATATTTATTTCATACTTCTTAAAGTGAGATAAAAAAATAGAATTGTATGCTGTCTAAAATGCGCAATATCGGCATCATGGCTCACATTGATGCCGGTAAAACTACTACTACAGAAAGGATCCTGTTCTATACCGGAAAAAGCCATCGTATCGGCGAAGTTGACGACGGCGAAGCTACAATGGACTGGATGGAACAGGAACAACAGCGCGGCATTACGATTCAGAGCGCGGCTACGACAACTTACTGGCGCGAACATCAAATAAATATAATCGATACTCCAGGGCATGTTGATTTTACTGCAGAGGTAGAAAGGTCTCTCAGAGTTCTTGACGGCGCTGTCGCTGTCTTTGACGCTGTTCATGGAGTTGAGCCGCAGACAGAAACCGTATGGCGGCAGGCGCGCCGTTATAATGTTCCCTGCGTTGGCTATATAAATAAGATGGATCGCACAGGAGCGGATTTTTTCTTTGTTCTTGATGATGTAAAAAACAAATTAAAAATAAATACAATCGCGCTTCAAATCCCGATTGGAAAAGAAAGCTCATTCGAAGGCGTTGTTGACTTAATAGAAATGAAAGAGATCCGATGGTTAAATAACGGCGAAGAAATGTCTGTTACGCAGATTAGTTCTGCATACGAAGAAGAAGCAAAAAAATGGCGCGAAACACTTATTGATTCTCTCTCCGGCGTATCTGACATTATAACCGAAAAATATCTTGCCGGCGAAGAAATCAGCGCAGATCTCTTAAAAACCGAAATTAGAAACGCTGTAATAAAAAGAGAAATACTGCCGGTACTTGCTGGAGCTTCACGGCGCAATCTGGGTGTTCAGCCTGTTATTGACGCAATCGTAGATTATCTTCCTTCTCCGGATCAGAGACCTCCTGCTGTCGGGCACAACACAAAAAAAGAAGAAGATATAGATATTCCATGCGACATAAACGGTCAGCCGTTAGGGCTGATATTTAAAATACAGCACGAGAGAGAAGCAGGTTCGCTTTGTTATGTAAGAATGTACTCCGGATCTTTTAAATCGGGGAGTCAGGTTTATAATGTAGGAAAGAAAAAACGAGAAAGAGCAAACAGAATATTAAGAATGCATTCCAATAAGTCAGAAGCTGTGGACTCTCTTAATGCCGGGGATATCGGCGTAATCATCGGAATGAAGCTTGCGCAGACAGGCGATACGATAGGAAGCGAGGGATGGCCTATACTGCTGGAAAAAATGCAATTCCCGGAACCAGTAATTTCGATTTCTATCGAACCAAAAACAATATCGGATCAGGATAAATTAAAGGATATCCTTGAGATTCTTTCAAAAGAAGACCCGACTTTTACAATAAGAGAAAATGACGAAACAGGACAATTAATTATTTCCGGTATGGGAGAACTGCATCTAGAAGTGCTTGTAACCCGTATTTTAAAAGAGTTTAAACTTGGAGCAAAAGCGGGAAATCCTCAGGTTACATACCGCGAATCGATAAGCAAGGTAAACGAACACAAAGAAAGTTTCTCCAAGGTTATTGCCGGAAAAGAAAACGCTGCCACAATAACAATAAAATTAGAACCTGCAAAGCGCGGAACAGGCAACAAATATATTTTTGCGGCAAAAACAACATCAGGAAGAAGCGAAATACCGCAGGATATCCTCGAAGCGATTGAACGCGGTGTTAACGGCGCTTTTGCGTCAGGAATTGTAATGGGATACCCTTGTATCGATATAATCGCTTCTGTAATTGATGTTCAGTATTCTGAGCAGACAGGAACAGAATTTGCTTTTGAAGCCTGCGCGAGCATGGCATTTGACGAAGCTGCCAGAAACGCAAGCCCCGTTCTTTTAGAACCAATTATGGCAGTCGATTTGAGCAGTCCCCATGATTTTGTCGGCGAAGTTATGAGCCTTGTCACCCAAAGGGGCGGACAAATTTTAAGTATGAACTCAAAAACTGATTATGACGAAATAAAAGCGCAAGCCCCAATGGAAAAAATGTTCGGTTTTATGACAAGTTTAAGGAGTGTGTCACAGGGCAGAGCTTCCTTTTCGCTTGTTTTTTCGCACTTCGAAAAAAAGTCAGAACGCTAAAAATTTATCTTAATATATTATTTCATTATTATTTCATTCCCTGTGTCCTTTGTGCCTCTGTGCCTTTGTGTGAACTTCTTCAGACTATTCCAGTTGAATTTTGTTTCAAAATGAACTATATTTGAGTATATGAGTCAATGTTTATCTTATGTTTGTGTAACACCATACACTGTGGCAAAAAGCAGAACCGGCGGTGTGCTTTCGCGCCTTTTAATGCGTACAGATTTGGAACTTGTCGGCGCGCAGATTTTCGCTCCTGATCAAAAATTTGCAGATGAATATTCCGATTCATTAAAAGAAAGAGCGCCTTCCAATCAGCTTGTTCTTTTGGCTGATTATGTAAAACAGTACTTTGGTCCTTCCGGCGGAAGACCCCATAGAACACTTTTCCTTTTATTCCGCGGCGAAGACCCCTGCGAACAGCTGCTTAACGCCTGCGGCCATTTATACACAAAACATGTAGAAGTAGACGCTCTTGCCGGCGAAACAATACGCGATACATATTCTGATTTAATTTTTTCTGCAGAAAATCCAAGCGAAGTCCGTTATTTTGAACCTGCTGTGCTTACCCCAAGAAAACAAGACGAAGCAAACAAAGATCTTAGGATGTTTGCCGATTTTTTCGAAGGCAGAGAAAACCTAGTTGAGAATGTTGTCTATCCCGATCCGACAAAAATTGAAAGAACCCTTGTAATAATTAAACCCGATAACTGGCATCATAATTCTTCGCGTCCCGGCGCAATCATCGATATGTTTTCCAGAACAGGGTTAAGAATAATAGGCATAAAAGTACACAGGTTTTCTCTTTCGCAGGCGCTTGATTTTTACGGACCTGTAAAAGATATTTTAAAAGACAAACTCGCTCCAAGTTACGGCAAAAGAGCGCTAGAACTTTTAGAAAGAGAATTCCATTTTAAAATAAGCTCGGATTTATCAGGAGTTCTGGGAGCGAGTTTTGGCGCCGAATGCGCAAGGGATCAGTTTCATCAGATTGTAGAATTTATGTCCGGGCAAAGACCCAACGGCCAGACAGAAGAGCAGATGGAAAAACCTGGCGAAGTTAAATGTATGATTCTTGTATATGAAGGCGAAAATGCCGTAAAAAAAATACGCGATGTTCTTGGTTCGACAGATCCAAATCAAGCTTCTTACGGCACTGTCCGCAGAGAATTCGGAAGCACTGTAATGATTAACACAGCGCATGCTTCTGATTCATCCGAGAGTTATGAGCGCGAACAAAAAATTATAAAAATCAGCTATAACCCAATGGCTTCTATTATCAGAGAACATGTAGGCAAGTAAAAATTAAATTATTCGCTGTGATATTCGATTAATGTTGTAATAGGCGTAGGATCAAGAACTTTTTGATAATTTAAAAAGGGAAGTCCCACTATGCCGAAAATTTCCGGTACATGCGCTCCGCCTTCTATTAAGATAGAACGCGCCGCGTTTAAAGTTCCGCCTGTCGCAATTAAATCATCTGTAAGAAGAACGCGTTTTCCTTTTGGCACATCCGCGCTGTGAACTTCGATTTCTGCCTGAGCATATTCTAAATCATACTTTTTTGACAGGGTAATACCGGGAAGCTTTCCTTTTTTTCTGATTGGGATAATAGGAATGTCAAGGTTATATGCAAACGGCGAAGCAAATAAAAAACCGCGGGCTTCTATAGCGGCAATAGCTTCGATCTTTTTGTCTTTATAGATTTCTGTCATTTTATCAATACAGTATTTAAATGCAATTGGAGACGCAAGAACAGAAGTAATGTCATAAAACAAAATGCCTTTTTTGGGAAAGTCAGGAACTTTTCTGATATAATCATCTAGATTAAACATTAATTTATAATTCCCTTTACCCAGTTTTCCAGAGCAGGCACAGGTACTATTTTGCTCTTAACAAAAAGCGGAGCGCCAAGACCGGCATCACAATCACTAACAATTGAGCAAAGGTAGTTTAAGGATTTTTCGTTGACAGAAAAAACGCCGCATTTTCTGGATGCAAGATTGATATGGGAAAGCATGTCCTGCAGATATGCGAATGACGCGGGCGAAGGTTCGTTACAGCCGATAAAAAAAACATCGACGGGGAGAATATCTGTGCCTTCAAAGTTTTCTGCGGTGCGGATGTTTACTGTAAACAAACCCAAAGCGTCTGATATAAGCTTTGCAATGTTTGTGATAGGTTCTGAACCATCTGTAATAATTAATGCTTTTTTGCTCACAAAAACATCCTACCCATTATATATGGTGTTGTCAATCGCCCAAAACCGAAGATTCAAATCGAATTAAATCAACGATTGGCTTCGGTTCCTTGTCCTTCGACCGTATAATTAACAATGATCCAATAATTGTCTTTTCTTTCCAGATGATACGTATATTGCCTTAATTGCGTAAAATTGACCTGTCTAAATCTTTGGAGCACGACGACAGTTCCAACATCATTATTATAAACAGTATTTAAAATAGTAAATGTTGTAGGAATAGCGGAGATATCCCCGTCTATAGTTGGATTCATAAGACTCTGTCTGTATTCCAAAGTCATTCGTCTTCTTCCGGCTTCGTTTTCGGCCATGTACCTTCGTCTCATTACAGGATCACGCTGAAGCATTTGTTCAAGGTCCATGTAAAGAAAGAACCTTTCCCATTGAGACTGCTGGCGGGCTGTTATCATATAAGATACAACTTCATCAGGAGGAATGCGCTGTTTTACAAGTACAGCTCCTGTTGCAATATCCATTTCGACAGGTACTCCGTCAGGACCGTTAATAATTTCCGGCCTAAGAGTAAGATTAAGATAATTTGATTCTATTGCAGGTACAGAAGAAGAGCGTAAAAGTTCCGGGTAAACTCTGGCACGCACCCTGTATGAGCCCGGCTGTCCAAAGGCGATATAATCGCGAAGGTCTTCTACAAAAGAAAATGACTCGCCGCTTTCTATCGCAATTTCGCGGAAGAAAACCTGACTGTTTATAGTCCTTTTGCGAACTAATGAATCAGCGCTGGGAAGAGGTCTGTTTGACATTGTTCTTATGTCAAAATCTACAGAAAAAGCCCTGTCGTCAGCAAGTTTAAAGCGGTATGGCAATGGACTGTTATTTGTAATTGTAATCTGTACAAAAATTGGGTCAGATTCTGCATAGTAAACGCGCCTGTCATAAAAACGGATATTAAATTCAACCTGACCTGCTTCTAAAGCAGACAGGAATGAAAAACCGCAAAATACGAAAATGGCAAAAAAAACAGTCATTAAAATGTTTCTCATCATACTTCCCTTTATAAACACACTTCTATATTATAGTAATCGGTATATTTATATGAATACCTTATCATTTCCGCAGCTTTTAAATGAAACAGCCGCCTCAAAAGCGATCTCGCAGACCTTAAATGCCGTTAAAAATAGGTCGTTTCCTATCGAAATCGAAGGAAGCGAAGGCTCTTTTAGCGCTTTTCTTGCCGCTCATGCATATAATATCCTAAAAGGGCGTTTTTTTGTAGTTGTCCCGAATGAACTGGCGGCGGATGAGTTTGCGGCAGATTTAAGTTCGTCAGATTTAAATATAATTAAGTTTCCATGGTGGGGAACTGTTCCGTACAGAGAGCTGACGCCCAATGCCGCTATTTTTGGTGAAAGAGTCAAGATACTAAGCGAACTTGCGCAAAATAAACCATGTATTACGATTATCCCGCAGAGGGCTTTGATGTCTCCTGTTCCGGAGCCCGCTTATATCAAAAGCCTCCTTGTATCGCTTAAACCCGGCGGGCAGATAGATACAGTAAGTCTTGCAAAAACCCTTACTCTTTACGGGTATACAAGGGTTCCGCTGGTACAGGTAAACGGAGAGTTTGCACTGCGCGGAGAAGTCTTAGATATTTTTATGGGAGGAGACCCAAAGGCATACAGGGTGCTTTTTGATTATGATAAAATAGAAACCATTAAATATTTTGATCCTGTAATGCAGGGAACAATCAGCGAAAAACTGACGGAATTAGTTATTCGCCCGATGAAAGAAGTTGTTTGGACAGATGAAAAAATAATAACGCTGGAAAAAAACCTTGCTTCTTTTAAGGAATTTTCTAAAAACGAAAATACATCATATAGTTCAATATACAATTTAATAATTGACGAAATATACCAAAACCGCTTTATTAGAGGCGAAGAAATGTTTTTCCCCTTTGCCTGCGAAAAGACCTATAGTCTTTTTGATTATATCAATAAGGAAACAACAGTTATATTCATTGACAGGGAACGTTTAGAAAACGCGCAGGATAGCCTCGAAAGAGAATACAGCGGTTTTTATGCCCGGGCGCATAGAGAAAAAAAATATTATCCGCTTCCGCAGAGGTTATTATTTAATTTTAATGATTTACTGGAGAATAATGTAAACAAATCTGTAAATGTTATTTCGTTTAGATCGATAAAAGGAAAACCAAGAGAAGGCGTTTGTAATATAGAACTTTCCTGCGAGCCCGGACGGAGTTTTTTTGGCAATATAACATATTTAAAAGAAGAGTTTGCTTCCCTTCTCGGAAGCGGCTGGAAGATAATTATTGCAGCAGAATCACAGCTGCAGGCTGACAGAATAAAAATGATTTTAGATCCGCACAAATCTCTTTCTATCTTGGCAGTTCCGCTGACAGCCGGTTTTTGCCTTCCTGATATTAAACTACTGGTAGTACAGGAAAACGAAATTTTCGGACGCAGAAAAAGGCCGCCTAATTCATTAAAAACAGCGCGTTCGAGTCCTATTGATACATTTTTAGAAATTAATAACGGCGATTATATTGTCCACGTAAATCATGGTATCGGGCAGTTTAAGGGAATCGAACGCCTTACTGTAATGGGGCACGAAAGAGATTATATCAAGATCGAATATGCGGATGAAGAAACAGTTTTTATTCCGGTTGAACAATTAAATCTTGTTCAGCGTTATATCGGGAACGAAGGTCAGCCGCCGCGTCTTGATACTCTCGGCTCTAAAAGCTGGGAAAACAGAAAAAATAAAGTAAAAAAATCTGTAGAAGATATTGCCGAAAAATTAATAGAACTTTATTCCAAAAGAAAACAAGCGCAAGGGTTCGCTTTCCCCAAAGATACAGAATGGCAGGCAATATTCGAAGCTGCGTTTCCTTACGAAGAAACAGATGATCAGCTTAGATGTATCGCTGAAATAAAAGATGATATGGAAAGTTCATCTCCCATGGACAGGCTAGTCTGCGGAGATGTCGGCTACGGTAAGACAGAAGTCGCGCTTCGCGCTTGTTTTAAGGCAGTAATGGGAGGAAAGCAGGCGGCGTTTTTGGCTCCTACTACAATTCTTGCAGAACAGCACCATGAAAACTTTAAAGAGCGTTTTTCGCGGTTTCCTGTAAATATAGCTATGCTTTCTCGATTTGTAGACAGAAAAAATATAAAAGTTATATTAGAACGCCTAAAAAACGGCGAGATTGATTTACTGATAGGCACTCACCGAATAATACAAAAAGATGTCCAGTTTAAAAATCTTGGATTAATAATAATTGACGAAGAACAGCGTTTCGGCGTAAAAGATAAAGAACGCTTAAAAGAAATAAAAACAAATGTAGACTCTCTGACGCTTTCTGCTACTCCTATTCCCCGCACGCTTCATATGAGCCTTGTTAAAATACGCGACATGAGTCTTTTGGCAACAGCGCCTGCGGGACGTCACCCAATAGAGACCTTTGTTGATGAATATGACGAAGAACTAATCGCTCAGGCAATCCGGCGCGAAGTTGAAAGGGGAGGGCAGATTTTTTTTCTTCATAACCGTATAGAGACTCTAAAAGAAACTAGAATCAAACTGGAAAAACTAGTGCCGGAAATGCTTATAGAAACAGCTCACGGTCAGATGGGCGCGCATGAGTTGGAAGACGTTATGCGCCGGTTTATTCACGGCGGCTTTCATGTGCTTGTCAGCACAACAATCATAGAAAACGGAATTGATATACCAAATGTCAACACAATTATTATTGACCGCGCGGATATGTACGGCGTATCCCAGCTCTATCAGCTCCGCGGAAGGGTAGGCCGCTCTGACAGGGTTGCGTACGCTTATCTTTTATACCCGGAACAAAAAGCTCTTACAGAAATCGCAATGAAGAGGCTCCAGACAATTTCTGATTTTACAGAACTGGGGAGCGGATTTAAAATAGCGATGAAAGATATGGAAATACGCGGAGCCGGAAACCTTTTAGGCAGAGAACAATCGGGAGATATATATTCTGTTGGTTTTGATTTATACATCAAACTTTTAGACGAAGCTGTAAAAAGGCTGGAAGACTCCAACTACGAAGCGGAAACAGAGACATTATTAGAGCTTGAATATTCGGGCTTTATTCCGGATTCATATATTGATTCTCATCAGGAAAAGATGGAAGTCTACAAAATGATTGCCGCCATTAAAGAAAAAGATGATTTAGAAAGAGTATACGCGCAAGTGTTTGATCGTTTTGGACCGCTTCCTGACGAAGCCGCTTCGCTTCTTGCGCTTGCGGAAATCAGGATAATATGCCGTCAGCTGGCGATTTCTATGTTAAAAGAAAAAAACGGCGTTGTTAAAATTGAGTTTACAAAAGTGTCGCTTATCAAAGTAGAAAAATTAATGCGCCTCATAAATGAACAAAAGGGAAAAATAAAGCTTAATCCCAATAAGCCGAATGAACTGCTGCTTACAACAGGTTACATCGGCTTAAAGGAAAAAAGCGAGTTTATCCGCGAAAAACTTTCGTATCTTACAGATTAAAATCTATTTTAATCTGTAAGGCTAAAACGCATATCCAACAGTAAACGCGAGCCCCATTTTCATTGGATTTTTAAAACCAGCATCATACATACCAAAAATATTGTATTGGAAGGCAGCTCCAATAAAGAGACCCGGTACATAGGTGGTCGTTACTTTTAAACCTGCCTGTACCATTAATGAAACTGGAAAGCCCAAAGCACCCCATGTTTTGCCTTGATAAGCTTCATATTCTTTATCACTGCAGTAATTAATACCCATCCGGGCATATGGCATAAAGCCAAAGTCTCCTGCAGGAACCTCCCAGCGGTGCTGAATAAAAAAGGTTCCGCTCCAAAACTCAGAATCTGCATAGTAAAAATTAAATCCAAAATTGCCAAAATCTAAAGATGCATAAATAGCGCCGGGAGCTTTATCAAATAAAAGCGCATAACCAGCTTCTACATGAAAATCACTTTCCAGTCTAAGGTTTGGTTTTACTTCTCTTTGTGTTCGGCTTTGTCTCTGGTTTTGAGTGCGATCAGGAACTGTCTGTTCTCCAGCCGCAACCGTGCCAAAGCTTCTTATTCTCCAGTTGCCGTATTCGCGTACCCAAACAGAACTTACATCTCTATTGTTAATTGTAAAAACAACAGTATATTCCTCGCCGCTTCCTGTAACTTCTTTTATAGAAGCTCTGATTGCGCCGGTACCGCCTCTTATGCTGTCTTCGATAGTCCATGCAACCGCAACACCCATAGCGCCGACGATGCTTTCCTCACATTTTTGAACAAACGCGCGCCTTAAAGTTGCGCTGCCTTTATAAAACATTTGGTCCATCGCATATTCTGCGTTTTCGCCGATACATGCAGAAGAAAGAAATTCAGAAATATGCGGATAAACAGCTCTGTTAGCTCCCAGACCTTCTACAAATTTTTCGAGGCGTTCGTCTAATGCGCCTCTAAAAGTTTCCGGTCTTTGATTTAAAGAATTAGTAATAAAAGTTCTAACTGTGCTTATGGGAATAGCATAATTGGCAGCCTGTCTGTTAGCAGCTTTTAGCGTATTAACGCCGGCAACAACATAACCCGACGGAGCGCCCTGCTGTGCAATTAAAAGAGGACCGCCTGAGTTACCAGAATCAATCTGCGCGGTATGCTGAATAAAAGGTCCCATCATCGTATTATCGAGAATACTCTTTGGAAACCTTGCAGAAGCGTTAGAAACCATTCCGCGCGCAAACTGCCATACCGGAGTCGCTCCTAACCCGGGAAACCCGGCAGAAAAAACATCTTCGCCCTCATTGACAGCTCTATTAAGAAATGTTAAACCGCTTGCGGCAAAAGGTCTTTCGCCTGCAGGAAGAGCAAGAAGCGCAAGATCTAATTCTTCGTCAGTTGCGATTATTCTTAAGTTTTCGATCTTTCTGGTTGTTCCGTCAACGCGTTCAAAAGTAATAGAAAGCGTATGCGACTGCGCTATAACGTGATTATTGGTGATAACATAAAAATTGCCGCGTTCACTAAAAAGGAACCCGGAACCAAAACCGCCGCTTAGGAAAATATCGATTATTTTAACAGCGTCACCTTCTCTTTGTCTTGTAAGATCATCTTTTATTTTTTCGAAAAACGAAACTACACCAGGATGGTAAGTTTGATTTAATAGCCCGACATAATCGCGTACTACAGCCGCACCCTGCTGAGAAAAAATATTCAGAGGAGCTATGAGTATTAAAACAGCAATCAATAAAAATATCTTTTTCATTGTTTTCTCCTATATTCCTAAAAGTAAAGTTTAGAACTCACCGATGTCCCATGACCTGATTACTTTTGACTCATCTTTTGGGCGGGTTTGGGTAACACCTTCCCAGATTTCTATCGAAACAATCCATCTGTTACGTCTCGAAGTAGTAGCAGTTTCATCCCGTCTGTGATGAAAACCGATTGTATATTCTTTTCCTGCGTCAAAAGTGTAACGTAAAACTAAATCGTCCCGCCGAAAAATATAAGAAATATTGCCCATATATATCCAAAGATCAAGATCGAATAATAATACAGATTCACCGCCCGGGAAAGACGCTCTAATCATATGACTGTTAGAAGATCTCCGGGGATTCCATGATTCTATATTAAGACCATTATATTCTTTTACTTTTATGGCATGATGAAGTAATACAGTCGTAGTTTGTTCTTTAGGAAGATCTTGATCAAGAACATGCGGCCTTACCGGCATTGAACCGCAGCCAGCCGAAAATACAAACAGTGTAATTACGCTTAAATATAACGCTATTGTCCTAATTTTCATAAATTTCTCCTCATACATACTTAAAAATTAGTTTTAAAACTCACCAATGTCCCAGGAATTTAATAATCTTGATTCATCTCCTTGCGGACGTTTTGTAATAATTCCTTCCCAAACTTCCATCGAAAGAATCCATCTGTTACGCCTTGATGTTACTGCGTTTTCGTCGCGTCTATGATGAAATGTAAATGTATATTCTTTACCTGCCTCAAAATTATATCTTACAATAACATCGTCACGACGGAAGATGTAAGCAGAATTACCCCAGGGTATCCATAGATCAAGATCGAATAATAATAAAGCTTCTCCCGGCGGAAAAAGAACTCTAATTCCATCTGGTCTAAGTTTTGGATTTGTTTCAGAATAGGGTTTATATAATAATGATTCTACATTGATGCCATTATATTCTTTTATAAAGATAGCTTCATGAAATGCCACACTAGCAGCTTGGTCTGGAGTAAGATTTGGATCAAATACTCTTGTTTTAAAAGAGCCGCAGCCGGCAAAAACCACAAACAATACAATTATGCTTAGGAACGACACAATTGCCTTAATTTTCATAAATTTCTCCTCTATGTGAGTATATAATATTGCTATTATTACATATTGTCAATAAAAACCATAAAATTATGACATTTATCATATACAGGAGGAAATGACAAATAAAAGTCAGTGGAATTAGCGCAATCTGGGTATATTTTGAAGCAGTGACTGTCCCGCCTCGCCCGCCAGCCCCCTAAGTCTCTGTTCAAACTCGTTTTTCTTGGCATTTAAAGCATTAGAAGCCTGCTCAATAGCCGCTTTATCGCCTCTTGCAGTTCTTAAAAGAGCGTCTACCTGATCCCTGGATTCAAACTGACCATCGATATATTCGTTTATTTTCTGGCGTAATGCCTGTTCTAGGTCTGCTATAGCTCTTCTTGCGTAAACTTCGGCAGTTCGCCTTAAAGCATTGGCAATAAGGTCTGCGATATTTGTTGTAATACTTAGGTGATTTTCAGAAAACTGAAGCCCAAGGCGCACACTGCCTGCTTCTCTTACAGCAACTCCTACAGCTTCTGCCAATGTGCCTGATGGTTCAATTAACTGAGCTTTATTAATAACTACATTGCCTCCGGCAGAAATCGCTCCGCTTGTAAGCCCTGACATATTAACAGAAAAATCAGATTCTCCGGTAAAACCGTTGATTCCAATATTATTTAATTGATCTCCAATACTAAAAGGAAAACCATTACCTGATAAAACTGCGTTAAAACGTTCTGTTGGGTCGGATCTAAAATCAGCCATGCCGTTAAATCCTATTTTTCTGTGCAGGTTTTCGTCTTGTTCCGAAAGCCCAAATTCCAGAGTGACAGGTTTATTGGGATAAACATCGGGATTAGAACTAATACTGCGCAAGTCAAAAGACCAGTTCCATGAATCTATTGTAAAGTCAGAAGCAAATATACCCAGAAAAAAGGCAGGATATGTAACTGTAGGATAATGAACTGTTCTGCCTCTAAAAACTTCTCTTACTTCTTTTTTTGGCTTTTCATTCTGCTGACGCGAAGCTGACATTGCTTTTAATTTTTCCAGTACATCGAGAGCTATTATGCCGTAATCAAGATACTGTTCCGCCGCGTCAGAGAGTACATTGCGGATAAACGGTTCTATCGCATGAAAAGCCGCTCCGCTTCCTAAATCAAGGTATGACCTTAAATGATTAATGTCGTCATTTATCGCGTTACGTGCATTTGCTTCGAGCCTTCGCGCGTTATTAATGTCGCTTTCGATTCCTGTTACAATATTGTTTACATCATTTGTCGCTGCCTGCACTGTGTTTATAGCGTTTGTTATATCCTGAATCGTTCTTCTTATGGAGTCGGCATCCCTAACTTCGCTTACATTAAGATTAATCAATGGCTGAGAAACAGCGCGGAGTTCTTCGACCCTTTTACCTGCGCTTTCAACCTGCGAAGGCCATTTTTCGGCAGCTTCGTTGTAAGCTTTTATTGCTTCGTCATAAATTTTCGGAGAAATAAGTTTATCAAATTCCTGTTCGAGAAGCGCATTTGCGTCAAAGTTTTGTAAATCAACTAAAGGCGGCGCAGGGGTTTTTTCTCTTTCTTCTCTTGTTCTGGGAGGTCTTCCCGGAAGAGTTCCCGAAACTTTTCTTTCTGTGCCAAAGCGAATTTCATCTGCCCTGATCTCTTCTATGTAAATTTTACCTCTTAATACAGCCTGCGGTCTTAAGCTTATTCTAATCGTACTTATCTGAAAAAGATTGGTCATTGGACTGTCTCTGTTGGCAACAACAATGCTTCTTACAGAAATTTCAAACTTGATAAGAGAAAGGCGAAAACCTCTGACTTCGGCTCTTGCTTCGAATAGAGTCTCAAGTCCAAGTTCCAGCGCTCTTCCTAAGAGCGGATTTGCAAAAACAGTAAAGAAAATAACAATTGCCGCAATTATTGCAGAAGCAAAAAGTAAAGGTACTGTTTTTACCGATGCTTTGCTGTTTATTTTTATTGCTATTAAAAGGGCTTTTAGTTTTCTTACATCATCTTTGGTTATATCGTTTTTTATTGTATAAATGTCGTTTTCGAATGTAAAACAAGAAACAAAATAATTTTTATCCTGCGGGTGTTCAAGATGTTTTTCGAACTTATTTAAAAACTTTTGTTTCTTGATTGGTTTTCTTAAAGCGCCCGGGGCTTTTATTGTTTTAGTCTCGGTATTACTCATTTTGTTCTCCGTTATTTACGAGAAATCGCTTTGTCAATAAATGAAAAAAGCGGGAATTTTGTGATAGCTTTAATAATCTTAGAATTCTTGATCCTTGAGCTTACATTGTTTCTGTAAAAAGGAATTAAAAACATAAAAAGAATAAAAACAGGAAGCCAGAGAATAATTCCGGCGGCAAGACCGCCCATAACAAGAGTATTGTTAAAATTGGTAAAAGGAACAAAAGGCATATTGTACATAGCTGTAAAGAGAGGAAGAAGCTGCTCCAGCGTAAGAATCTCAAAACCTAACCCGTCTATAGGATGAACAATCAGCGGAGAAAGCAATTTTATTATTGCAAAGCTTAAGATTTTTGACCCATGGTTGTGCCTAAAAAAGAAGGAGATAAAGAAAAGGACAATCCAAAAAATATTTCCTGCAGGAATCAGACCCAAAAGAACGCCCCAGGAAAAACCTGCCGCCAATTGGCTCTTTTTTACATTGCTGTTTAAAGCGCTTATTAACTGCGCAATAGCATTAAACAAATCGTTACTCCTTAAAAAAACTCTTGAATAAAGTCTGCAATATATGTTAGAATCAATCAATGGGGAAAAGTGTTAAAAAAGCGGATTTTTTCGATAATATTCAGAAAATTACCGAGGATATTCTAACTTATAGAGCAAGAAAGCAATATATTAAAAAAGAAAAGCAAAAAGCCAAGAAACCCTTGGTAGATTGGCTGGAGGCCTTTTTGTGGGCAGCCTGTATGGTTTTACTGTTAAATCAGTACCTTGTTCAGGCTTATAAGATTCCTACAGGTTCAATGATAAATTCGCTTAATATCGGCGATCACGTTTTTGTTAATAAGAATATATACGGACCGGAACTTTTACCGGGTTTCTTTAAGCTGCCCGGGCTCCAACAGCCAAAACGCAATGACGTTATTGTTTTTGAAAGTCCCGATTATGTTTCAAGGTTCAGCGGCTGGATGGGAACGGCATTTGATATTACACAAAGGATTATATTTATGCTTACCCTCTCTCTTGTAGATATTGACAGGAACGATCAAGGCGAACAGAGGGTGCATTTCCTTATAAAAAGGACAATTGGACAAGGCGGCGACAGGTTAATATTTAAGGATGGAGATGTCTATATTAAGTTCGCCGGAGAAGATAGATGGGTTTCGGAAAGAGAATATAACGCTGCCCGCGGCTGGAAACACAATGTGAGCCGTTTAATAAAACAGGATGATTATGAGGCGATTGCAGCTTTTGGAAAAGCAGACGGCTGGTCTATTGCGGGATTTCCTGTTTCGCAAAAACTAATTTCTCAGGCGTCATCGGCAGTAAGAAATGATTCGCTTGCTGTTTATCTCTCGCGGAACGAAACAGTCAGAAAAGCTATGCCTCATGTTAAAAGCTATTCTAATAATCTTGCGGCAAGCCGTCTTGGATGGTATGTGCCGGAAGGAAGGATTCTTCCGCTTGGAGATAATCGTGATAGTTCTTATGACGGACGTGAATACGGTCCTGTCAAAGTTTCTAAAGTTCTTGGAAAAGGACTTGTAATTTTCTGGCCGTTTAACCGCTGGGGAAAAATTATATAGGAAGGTAAATATGTTTGATAAATGGACACATTATTCTTATACAGCTCAGAAGTATCAAAGGCATAAAGCATTAAAATTTCTTCTTGTATTTTTTATTTTATTTATTATTTATAATTGTATAAGCGCGTTTTTTATTTCTGTTTGGGTTGTTGATAACGATACAATGCAGCCCGGTTTAAATAAAGGCGACAGGATAATATTTACTTCTTTTAAGCCGTTAGGGCGGAATAACGATGAAAATCAATTTCCGTATAAACGGGGAAGCATTGTGCTTGTAGACATGAGGCATCGTAAAGACGCAAATCTTCCGCTTCGTTTCATTGATGGTTTTGTAAGATTTTTTACAGCTCAAAAGGCAGGGATTTTTTCCGGAGAGGGGCAGCATTACATTAAACGTGTTATCGGTCTTCCCGGAGATGAAATTTCTATGAGCAGTTATGGATTTAGGGTACAAGCTGCAGGCAGTTCCTATATTCTTACAGAGTTTGAACTTTCACAAAGACCGTATCATACATCGATTCCGCAGATTACTGATATTTGGGATAATTCGATTCCTTTTTCCGGAAGCATTGATACAATTGTGCTTGGTAATGATGATTGTTATGTTGTTTCTGATGATAGGAGCAATACAAACGATTCGCGTACATGGGGAGCGATTTCTCCTTCGTTAATATCAGCAAGAGCATTATTAAGGTTTTGGCCGCTTAACAAGATTACGCTTCTTTAAACGCGGTACGCGGTATGATAGCGTCTTTATATATTCATATCCCGTTTTGCAGTTCGTTATGCGACTACTGTGATTTTTATTCGATTGATATAAATTCCATTAAAGAAAACAATCTTAAAAATGAATATTTTGATTCTTATTTAAAAGCGCTTGTTTTAGATATAAGAGAGCAGATTGAATATTTTAAAATAGAAGAAATACCAACAGCATATATCGGCGGAGGTACTCCCTCTGTTTTGGACAGTAAAATAAAGTATTTATTAAATGAATTAAATAAAATTTCTTGTTTTAATCCTGTAGAGTTTACTATAGAGGCAAACACGGAATCTGTCGCAAATGATTTTTTGGATATTTGCAAAGATGGCGGTATTAATAGAATAAGCCTTGGAGTGCAGACTTTTAATGAAAAAAGCCGTTTAGCTGTAAATCGCGGAAGAAGTGAACACAGGGAAGAAAAAAAGGTAAAGAAAAGTTTAAAAATAGCTTCCAGTTATTTCCCAGATTCACTTTGTGTTGATTTAATTACAGGACTCCCGTTTCAGGATAACGCAGCTGTTTTCAATGATATAAATAAAATTTTAGAATTTAATCCTTCGCATATTTCTCTTTATAGTTTAACTGTAGATCCAGAAACTCCCTTAGCAAAAAAAATAAATCTAAATACTATCCTTCTGCCGCAAAATGAAATAGCCGAAGAACTTTGGCTTACAGGACGGGAATTATTAATTACCAAAGGATTTGAAAATTACGAAATTTCTAATTTTGCAAAAGACAATAAATACAGCAGGCACAATTTAAGATATTGGCGTCTAGAAAACTGGATAGGAGCAGGAGCAGCCGCAAGCGGAACTATAATAAACGATAGTATTCCTCAAGGTAAAAGATATGCTTATAATTCTAATATTGACGAATATATAAAAAACCCAAATATACAAAACGCAAACTGCGAAATACTTGATAAACTTACTTTAATAAAAGAAAGTCTTTTAATGGGGTATCGCTGCAGTGATGGACCAGATTTAACATTATTTAAAAACAGATTTTCTTGTAGTATTGAAGAGTGTATTGGAGAGACACTCTTCCGCTGGCAAAACAAAAATAAAATGCTTTATTTAAACAGATTTTTAGAAGAAGCCTTTGTGGAACTGGAGCGGCGAATGATTTAATTGCCGTAAGAAACTCACACATGCCCATTAATGCACGCATTGCGTGTGGATGGATGAATTAGGGAGGCATGGCGCAAAATTAAATGCAATGAGATAAAATAATGCGCGACAGCTTTAGCTGGAGCTGCGCGCCCGGCACAACGGCACGGAGAAAGAAGGTGTTATCAATATTTTTATGTTGACTTTATTAAAATTTATGATATTATTATACTAATATTTGGTTGTTTTCTTAAAGGAGTTTTTATGAAGAAAAATGTTGTTTTAACGCTGTTTGTAATTGTCTGTTTTATTTTAATTGGTTCTTGCGCTATTATAGATATCAATAAATCTAAACATACGATAAATGTATTTAATGAATATTTACCGGATGAAGAAACAACCCTAATTGCTTTCTATATATATGGACTATCAATTGTTGAATATAATGGAATTCAAGTTAATTGGATATCAAAACCTTTTACTAGATTCCAGAATACTGCTACTGTTGAACTTCTAAGGATTCCGGGCGGTAATACTCAGTTTGTTTTTAATGGAGAGCACTTAACACATGTTTCAAAATCAACTTTTAATATGATATCATTTAACTTTAATTTTGAAAACGGAAAAGAGTATACAGTTAATGTTGATTGGGATGGTAAAGCACAGATTTATTCCGGTCTCTTTAATCATGTATTATTTATTACTCATGATTATCAAAGATTTCTAATTGCAACCGTTGATATGCTAACAGGAAGAGTTACATACCCATAAACAAAAAATTGGGAACTTTTAATCTAAAATTCTTGCTAGAAGCTTCGCTGCAAGATCACCACAGCGGGCACTGCGAGATAAATTTCAGATATTTCCTCTGTGTCCTTTGTAATTTTTACCACAGAGGTACTTGCAGCGAAGCTTCTAGCACACGGAGTAACACGGGTCCTTGCAGCGAAGCTTCTAGCAGGAATAAAGGCTTTCGGACAAGAACTCCGTGAAACTCTGTGGTTAAATTCTTATCTTAATTCTTCCCCTGCGAGCCCTGCGAGAGGATCTTCCCAATGAATCTCTGTGCCGCTGTGCTGGGCGCACAGCTCAGGATAAATCCTTCGCGCATTATCCGCCTCATTGACTTTTGTTGTGCGCCACGTCTCCCTAATTTATCCAGCTACACGCATTCGCGTGCATTCTTGGACGTGTGTGAGACTCTTCGTATTTAATCTCTTCGAGCTTCGTCCGAGTTGGAGTTATAGATCTTTTCAAAGTCGCCCATTATACCTTTAAAAATATTAATAAGTTTTGGATCAAAATGAATGCCGCTTTGTTCAATTATTTTTGATATTGCAACTTCGTGGCTCAAAGCTGGTTTATAACTGCGTTCCATGCGCAGAGCGTCATAAACATCTGCAATTGTAACAATTCTTGCGGCAAGCGGAATCATTTCGCCTTCGAGCTGGAATGGATAGCCGGTGCCGTTCCATTTTTCGTGATGGGAGAGAGCGATTTCTTTTGCCATAGGATTGGGATAAGTTGATAAAATAAAAGCTCCGTTTTTTGTATGTTCGCGCATTACTGCCCATTCCCAGTCAGAGAGCGGACCCTCTTTATTTAGGATGTCATCCGGTGTGCCGATTTTTCCTACATCATGCATTGCCGCTAAAAAACCAATATTATCGATAAAGTCAGCGTCTATCCGCTTGTAAGAATCGCCGCCTATTTTAAAGAGTTCGTCAGAAAGTCGTTTGGAATATTCGTTAACGCGGACAATATGCTTTCCTGTATCATTATCTTTTAGTTTAGAAGCTTCCAGTAAAGAAAGAAAAACAGATCTTAAAAGCTTTTTACTTTCTTCTGTAAAATCATCAAACATTACAACAAAATCAGACGGCGCCTTTAAATCCATTTCTAGAGGAAAAATATAGACCCTAATCTTAATCGAAACAGTTTCTCTTGTTTTTAAAAGCGCTGTTCCTTTCCAAGAAAAACCATTTCCTCCGTTTATAATCGTATCTCTTATTTTTCTTGCGTCTTCCAGCGAAAATGCCTTGCCGAATAAATCAAAAAAATAGCTTCCAAGGAGATTTGAGAAACCCTGAAACATCTGCTCGCAGGATTCGTTGGAATAAATAATCTTTAACTGCTTGTTTAAAATTAAAACCGGAAAAACGCTTGTTTTAAAGGGATTATGAGAAGAAGATAAAATGAGCCCTTCATTACCGGAGTCATCAAGAGGTTCGAGATTTGCTTCTTCTATAACATAACTCATACAGAATTCCTTAAATATTGAGGTCCTTCAAATAAATAAGCGTCACAATCATTATCAAGTATTTTTCTGTTTTTGGCAATGGTTAAAATATCTTTTGCGTAACCTCGTTTTTCATTATTAATAGTTACTTTATCAGCAAAACACAGCAAAGATTCATTCAAAAGGGGAGAGAATTTTCCAGTAATTGCTATATTAGGAGCTTTTTTTAGGTAAATTTCGACTTCTTCTGCAATAGAATGAAAAGAGCCTTCTTTATCTTCTGTAAGCCTTTTACCGTTATCAAAAACGGCATAAAAACAGCATGATTTTATAGCTTCTGTTACGGCAAAAGTTAAACCGCTGTAATTAAGGGCAATACAATCTAATGTCGGTACAGCCGCAAAAGGAATAGAAAGCGAAAGAGCCAGTCCTTTTGCAATTGAATAACCAATACGAAGCCCCGTAAAGGAGCCGGGACCCTGCATACAAAGAACGCCGTTAAGTTCGTTTGGCTTTATATTTGCTTTTTTAAATAAATCATCTATAAAAACCATCGCAAGTTCTGACTGTCTTAACTGAGCGTCAGATTCGATATAAAATAATTCTTCTTTGTATAAAAGGGCAGCGGAAAATAATGATGAAAATGAATCAATCGCAAGTATTGTATTCATAAATTATCAATACCTTTTATTTTTATAGTTCTGGAAGTTTTACCCGTTATATCAATAAAAACATGAATTGTGTGTTTAGGAAGCGAATTTTTTATACGATAACTCCATTCAATCACAGATATTCCTTTTTCATCATTGATAACTTCTAAACCGCCGGTTTCTTCAAAATCCCTGTCATCGTTAAGGCGGTAAGCGTCAATATGATAAAATGATTTATTTGGTTCTAATTGGTATTCATTAATAATCGTATATGTAGGGCTTGTGATATTTTCTTTAATGCCCAAAAAACTGGCAATGCCTTTTATAAGGCAGGTTTTTCCGCTGCCAAGCGTTCCATCCAAAGCCAAAACAGAGCCCGCGCATAAGTGAGCAGCTATACGTTTTCCAATGTTAAAAGTTTCTTCCGGTGTTTTTGATTCTAAAGTGATCTCAAGTGGGAAGTCCGTCATTGGAATCCAATTCTTGTATTATTGCTTTTAATTCTCTTACAACAGGAATTAACGGATAATCAATTGTGTCTATAAAAGATACATTTATATCCCTCTGACCTGTCGGTTTAATTTCTATCGAAAAATCTATGCGAAAATCGCGGTTAACATCGTTAATTTCTATAACGGCAACGCCTGTAAAAAGCAAACGGTAATAGATAGGGACATCTTTTCTGATCATGTCTTTTATTGTGATAACTTTCATTTTTACCGTCCTTTATACAGTTTATTCACGTCCATACTCATAAACAAACGAATTAATAATATTCATTGACCTTTGCGGGATTTTAAGAAACTTGACATGAATTATGGTGTTCATGCCTGTTTTGTTTGATCTTAAAACCTGTCCAAGCGCGGCAACATTAACATCGCTTTGGGTAAATTCAATCTTAAATCTTGCTCCGACTTGTACAGGAGCAAGAATCTTCATTGAGCAGCCGCCGACAGAAATATCCCCAATATTACCCTGCAATCTGCGCTTATCAACAACAAGGCGCTGTTTTTTTCCGCTGCCTTCAACATACACCAAATATAAAGAACAAGCAATAACTGCCTGCCTTCTTCTAAAGCGTCTTTGGGATAAAAATCTTAAATTATTAGAATGCGCGATAAGCATTGTGGGATTAGAGTTTTGGCTGGAATAGCCCGTCACACGGCTCTCAAAACTAAACCCCTTGTTATTTTTTGTAAAAAATAAAACAGTAAGCCTTGTACCCCTTTGTATTTTAATTTGGCTTCCTAAAACGCTTTTTGGAGCTTCTAATACAAGGTTTTCTCCCTTTGCCGAAATTACATTTGAGTTTATTCTTTCCTTGCCTGTATTTAAAACAAGCTGTGTGTCATCTTTTATGCTTTTGGAAGAAGTTATTCCGCCTATTAAGCTGTTTTCCAGCGCGTTTCTTGTAGAGAATAAAATTGCAAGTTTTCTTTGAATTTCGGCGGCAGTGCCGGCGCCGTTTTCTATTAATCTATATGCGCGCCTAAAGTGCCGGTCAAGAAGGGCAGGGTTATTAATGGATTTTTCCGGTTCTATTACTTGATCAATTTTAAAAACATAGGAGAGCATATTAGCCTGTTCATTATTGAGTCCAATGTTTCTTGCGATACGATGGAGCGCAAGACCTGCAAAGATACTTCTTCCAGCTCCGCCTCCGCCTCCGCCGGAGCTGCTGCCGGAAATCCCAGGTTTTTTAGAGTTTACTATTATTAATACTGCGATAATAACTGCAATAACTATAAATCCAATAAGAACAGTTGTCGGGTTTGTTGTATTTGCATCAAAATTAAAATCTGTGGCGGATACTTGTAATGGAAGAAACAAAAAAAAGTTTATCATTTTTCATCCTGAGTTTTTTTTTGAATATTTTCTAAGATAGCAAAATACAGTTTTTTTAATTTAGGAGCAGCTTCGTATTCTGTAATATCTCCGACTAGGATAGAATCATTTTTTTCGTATGCTTCCAAAAGTTCTTTTAATACATTCCAAAACTCTGTTATTAACTGGTTAAGAGGTTTTTCACTGCCGGAAGCTAATGATAAATAACCCTGAATATCAAGCTGACGGAATATTCTGATTATCTTTTCTGTGACAGCCGAAAAAATCTGAATAGTCTGAGCTGCAAGCGCGTCTTTTCCGGTTTGAATATCAAGAGGAAGACGAATAAGCCTTTCGCAAATTTCATTTAATACAGGTTCAATATTTGATAATTCTTTTACAGGTTCGATTACTTCCCTTTGAATCTCTTCTGTAATTGATAAAAGAGTCTGCGCTCCGATCTCTCCGTTAGAAAAAGTATTTACGCAGAACCCGAATAAATCAGGCATTTCTGCAGATAAAAATCCCGCAGCGGCGCTTGTTTTCCATGTTTCAAAAAATGCTTTTTTCCCGTTAAAATCGAGACCTTCATATTCTTTTATGTCTTCTATCAGATTTAAGATAGAAGCGGCAGCGAGCTCTCCGATCGCGAGTGTTCTTATTTCCATTAAATTGACAGAATCAATATTTTTTGCAAAGACATCGCCTATCTCGGAGACATTAACAAGTTCATTGTCAATTTTTAATTCGCTTATTCGGTGCCCGGAAGATTCGAGCCATTGCTCAACGCTGGAAAGAACTTCTCCAACAGTGTTTTCATTTTCTGGTTTTGCATCCAGTATCTTATCGTTTATTTTAATTTCCATAGTTCACCTAATGTTTACCTGTTGTTGTTCCTGTTTTGCTGGCTAAAATTATCCAGTGACTGGGACATTTGCTCCATTCTGGCATAAGCCGCTTCCATTCTGGCATACTGAATACGCAGTTCCTGTTCTCTCGCAGCCAATTGCCGGTCAAGGGTTGCAATGCGTCTTTCATCTCTGCTTATACGCGAATCAATCGTATTTGTTTTTAAAGAAATTATTCCGCCGATTTCTACAAAAGGTCTTACTAGAGCGTCAACATTAAAAGCGACGCCGGTATCAGCAATAAGATCACCT
The DNA here is from genome assembly GCA_009784935.1 of Treponema sp. Classification (GTDB taxonomy): domain Bacteria; phylum Spirochaetota; class Spirochaetia; order Treponematales; family Breznakiellaceae; genus WQXQ01. The sequence goes on along the minus strand of WQXI01000007.1, from coordinate 55,587 downwards.
GTAGTATCACTGGCAAAAAGTTCTTTAATCGCGGGGATTTTTGATTCAAGAGCCGCGTCTAAAACAGCTTCGTTTATTTCGAGATAACCTCTTAACCTTGATGGATCATAACCTGTGCTTCTATGAGCGTTAGTGCTGATACCGATCTGCGCGAGAAGAGAAAGTTCGCGTTCGAGGCTTGTAGGGTAGGGCGCTGTAACAATACGCTGTAAGTTGCTTCTTAGAGTATTAAGCGTTGTATCGCTTGCAAAAATACCAAGCCTTTCTCTGTAGGATGTTCTTTCGTCTGATGTTAAATATGTAAGCTCGTCAATAACGCGGTCATCCCTGCGGGTAAGAATATTTATTTCTGCCATTAGACGATTATAGTTGCCTACAAAAGCAATAATCGCTTCTTTTGAGGCTTCGACATCCGCAGTAATTTTTAATTCTATAGGCCGCTCAGATATTCCTCTTACGTTTATTGTTACGCCCGGAATAAGATCGTCAATATTATTTGTAGACCTGATTATATCTATGCCTTCCATCGAAATAATCGCGTCGCGGGCATTAGAAACAGCGTTTAAAGGCCTTAATCCGCCGGATGTAGAAGATGGGTCGAGTACTTCTATTTTACCGACCGATACCGAACGGTGCGTGTTAGAATTTTCTATGTTAAGCGAAACAATTGTTTTGCCGCGGGCGACTTCTGCAAGATTATACTGCCGCGCTGTAAAAGAAGATGAATCAGTTATTGCAGGCAGTCTTGCCGTAGTGCCGTCAGAAAAAACTAAATTTAAAACTCCAAGGTCATCATTACGCTGAGGCGGCGGCGGCGGAGTAAAATCCGGAAAAGGAGCCGCTGACGGTTCGTTATTAACTGTGATTCCGCTGTAAGTAACGGAGCCCGAAGGAATATCGGGACCGGGAGGAGCGGCAGGAGCAATATAAGCATCGCCTGACTGAACATTAGTCAGGGTTTCGAGACGAAGTACAAGAGGTGAATCAGAAGCGATTGCCATGTTAACAGGAAGGGAAGCGGTTCCTTGCGGCGGTACATTTAAAACGCCATCACTTATCGAAACGCTGGAAGCATTCTGACCGCTTCTGCGTACAGTGCTATCTGTTATTGTAATGTCTCTTCTTGTTTCGTTATTTACTTCTACCATTCCGATTCTTGTGGCAAGCGTTCTTGCGTCTGCGCCGAAATCAAGCCTGTTAGCGGAACCAGTTTCTTTTGCTTCTATTAAAAGGGATCGTGTCCCGGGTTGTACTGCGATAAGTGAGGCTGCAATTTTATCCTGGCCTCTTCTGTTAATTATATCTACAAAATCTCTTAAAGTTCCTCCGCGGAAATTAATTGAGATTTCGTTGTTTCCTACTGTAAAGTTATATGTGCCGGCTTCTATTCTTGTTCTTTCATCTAAAGGCTGTGAGAGAAAACGATCGGCTGTCGCTGTTTGTTTTACAGAAAAACGGACTGTTTGTTCGGCGGCTTCTCTTGTTGCTGTAGCGGTAATTACATTACTATCAGCGCTTCTTCCTATTCTTTCGTTAAAAGGGTTTTGATGACTAAAGAGCAGACGTGAGCTGTCTCTAAGAGAGTTTATCCGCCTGCCTACTTCCTGCCAATAACCTCTTTGAACTTGAAGAGTATCTACTTGATCTTGAGCTCTGTTTCTTGGGATACGCTCAACATTCATCAGACCTTCGATAATCTGGTCTGTATTAAAGCGGCTTCTTATCCCAGGAATAAAAACATCGGACATAAACCTGAACCCCCCAATCTACAGGTCAAACCTGCTTTACCCTATAAGCTATACCATCTCATTAAACAAAAGGCCGATTGCCTCTTTAAGGCTCCTATGTAACCGCTGTAATTCTTCGGGCGGTATTTCCTTAATCACCTTATCGGTAGCTTTATCAATGACCTTTACAATGACTTCGTTTGATCTGTGATCAACCACAAATTGAAGCTTCTTGTTTAATGCGCTCCCAATCCGTTCTATATCTGCTGCTGTTGTTTGAATATTTTGAGGTTTTTCTTTTTTTTCCGGTTGGGTATCCTGCTGCCTCATTAACTGAGGAAGCGGAGTTTGCGAGGAAGGGTTAAATCCTACACTAGCTACGGACATTTTGTACCTCCATGTATTCACCCTATGCTTTTCTTAACACAGCAAAAGCGTAGGGTATTCCCCCTGCCAAATCCCTGGCACAAAATTATATACCGGGCAGGAGAAAAAATTGGACAGTGAAGGCGCGCTCTTCACTGTCCTTTTCCGGTACTTTGACCGCGGATAGCGGTCAGAATACCGAATTGCGAAAAAAAGACGACGTCCAGAAGTCTCTTGCTTCGCTGGTTTTTAAATGGTCTGGCTTATGACAGAAGCTGTAATACAGACTGTGTGCGAAGGTTAGCCTGAGCTAACATTGCAGTACCTGTCTGATTCAAGATGGAGTCTCTTGTGTAGTCTACCATCTTGTTAGCCATGTTTGTGTCCCTAATGCGGGATTCTGCAGCTTGGATATTTTCTGCTGCAATGGCTACGCTCTGTGCTGCCATTTCAAAACGGTTCTGATAAGCGCCAAGGTCTGCACGCTGTTTGTTTACAATTTTCATTGCGCTGTCAACAGTGCCGATTGCTAGGTTAGCTTCTGCAGGGTCTGCGATGGAAAGTTTTCCTGCATTTCCCTGTGAATCAGTTAAACCAAGAGCTGTCGCTGACATATCGCCAATGAAAATTCTTGCGTTCTGATCCATGTTAGCTCCGACCTGAAGCTGCATGATTCTGCCAGAAGGAGAATCAAATGCAAAAGCGCCGGTAAGCATGTTCATGCCGTTAAACTGGGCATGGGATGCAATACGGTTTACTTCGTCAACCATTGCCGATACTTCGACTTGGATCTGCATACGATCTTCGTCTGAATAAATACCGTTAGCTGACTGAACCGCTAATTCCCTAAGACGGTGTAAAATATCCTGTGTTCCCTGAAGATAACCTTCGGAAGCTTGGATAAAAGATACGCCGTTCTGGATATTGCGTTCGGCTTGATGCAGACCGCGAATCTGGCTTCTCATTTTTTCGGAAACCGCGAGACCGGATGCATCATCACCAGCACGATTGATCCTCATACCGGAACTTAATTTCTCGATGTTTTTTCCCAACGAAAGGTTGGTAACACCAAGCTGACGATCAGCGTACATGGCGCTCATGTTGTGATTAATAATCATTCTATATACCCTCCATAGTTTGCTTTTCTTCGGCTATCCATGCCGAAGTGTTCCGCGGGAGCGGGAATAAATAAAGATTACGCGCCAGCCTAAATTAGACTGAATCTTCACCTATCTCCGCAACGGAACGAAACGATTGATTTAATGACACCTATTCCGTCAAAAAATTAATCGTTTCGAGCTGTCCCGCGCATCTTGCCGTTTATTAAAAACTGACAGATGGCTGGAGGGATTTTGTCAAAGAACTCTTTGGCAGCTATTTCCATAGATGCCTGTCAACTCCCGGCAAAGGTGCAAAAGCGAAGAGGGAGGGGAGCCTAAAGTCTTCTTCCACGGTGTCGACCTTAAGCTTCCCCTATTATATCACATTATTGCAATAATGACAATACCGAAGTTGCCCTCTGGTTTGCTTGAGCTAACATAGCTGTTCCGCTCTGAGTCAAGATCTGGTTCTTTACATAGTCAACCATTTGGTTAGCCATGTTAGCGTCCCTAATTCTTGATTCAGATGCCTGCATGTTTTCTGCACCAATGTCAAGGCTTCTTACAGAGTGTTCCAGACGGTTCTGGTATGCACCGAGGTCTGCGCGCTGTTTATTGATGATTTTGAGAGCTGCGTCAACAACGCCGATTGTTCTGTTAGCATCATCTGGGGTCTGTAAGCTGATGAAAGTATCGTCCATACGGCGGATACCAAGACCTTTAGCGGTCATTGTGCCGATATGAACTTGAATTCTCTGGTCCATATTAGCGCCGATATGGAGCCACATGGAAGCTGTAACAACATTGTCGCCTGTCATGCGTCCAAAACGTCCTGTAAGCATATTCATGCCGTTAAACTGGGCGTGGGAAGCAATTCTGTCAACTTCTGCTACGAGCGCGGAAACTTCTACCTGAATGTAGAGTCTGTCTTCATCACTGTAGATGCCGTTTGCCGCTTGAACTGACAATTCCCTGAGGCGCTGCAGGATGTCCTGTGAGCCCTGGAGATAGCCTTCTGCTACCTGAATAAAGGAAATGCCGTTTTGGGCGTTTGTCGAAGCCTGGTTAAGACCGCGTATCTGACTGCGGAGTTTTTCGGAAACTGCAAGACCAGAAGCGTCATCGCCGGCACGGTTGATACGAAGACCGGAAGAAAGTTTTTCCATGTCTTTTGTGAGGTAAACCTGTGTTACCTTGAGGGACCTGTCCGCAAACATTGCGCTCAGGTTGTGGTTAATGATCATAAGATCCTCCTTGAACTTATAAAGAAGCATCCTTGCTTCTACGAAAACCTATCAGGCTAAATCCGCGGAAATCCAGCCCGAATACAGCTTTCCAGTCTTATTATCGGCAGGTTTACTAAAAAACTTTAATAAATATTTTAGAAATTTTTACTTAGGAAATACTATTAATGGGCGCCTTTGACCTGTCTGCTGAAGGGCGCTTCCTTCCGGTAAACTCATATCCTGTGACTGAGAAACCGGTTTTTCTTCGGGTTTTTCGGCTTTTGGGTCTGGTTTTACAGGAACAGCCTTTTTTGCAGGCGGTTTTTTGTCAGCAGTTGTTTTAGAAGCTGTTTTCTTTACTGCAGTTTTAACAGCGGGCTTTGCTGACGGTTTTTTAGCTGCAGGTTTAGAAGATTTTGCAGACGGTTTTGCTGCCTTAGTTTTGGGAGCGGCTTTTTTTACAGTAGTTTTTTTAGGAGCGCTTTTAGCCGGTTTTTTCTTTGCAGCGGCTTTTTTCATAATTTACACCTCTATATCGAATAATTTTATTATTAGCCAAGAGAATAATACTATATTTTACATGAAAAGTGAACTATTTTTTTACTTTTTTGCTGAAAAACATATACTTTTCCACTGCCAAAGCACCGGACCTCTGGAAATAATGAGCTGTAATGCCCCAAATATCGAATCAAAATCGTTTTTTTGGAGTTTTTTTAACATAAATGAACCCCAGCGGGACTGTTCTGTATTAAACCAAAGAGCCAAATCCTTTTCTGTGATAAGCCGCTCTTCATTCTGGTCAATTATTTCGGTTTTTACTGTAAAACCTGCATTTTTAAAGGCTTTTGTTAAATCTTCATCGTTTATGCCAAGATTTTCTGGTTTTAAATTGTCTGATTGACTAAAAAATTCTTCTTCGGCTTTCTTAAGCCTTTCGCATATATCTTTTGAGTAATTCTCTCTCAAAAGCACATTGGAGATACGCTCTCCTTTTTCTGGCGGGGAATACAATAAAACAAAAGTCCCCTGTTCTGCAAGAAGCTCTTTTGCGCTTGAGGCTAATAGTGAAGGTTCAATATTGAAGCGGGGGGCTCTTAATAAAATATTGTCAAATTGACTGCAGGAAAACCATTCATCAGATTCTTTAAGATCCGGGAGAATCTTATCAGATACTGCAACAAGAGGTTTTTCTGTTTCATCAAATATCGAAGCGCTTCTTAAAAGAGAATCTTTTGCCTGATCATTAGAAACAATCCCTGCGCTAAGACCTTCCGGGCAGCGTTTTAAACTTTCCCATAAAAGCAAGCCGTCGTTTGCTTTTGGAATAAGAACGCGTGAATGGCGGCTGACAGAAGCTGCCGAAAAAATTATATTTTTATCGCTTGTTAGCAATTTGCTTCTTCCTGATTCCAGCCGTTTAAACCAGCCTTCATGACCTTTTGACGCCGCAGACCAAGATAAAATTTCTGATTTTGAATCCTGTTCTCCAAGCATAATTGCGATATTTAACTGATGTTTTTCTAAAACTTCATCGCGTATCTTACCTTCGTATCCTACAACCGAAGGAATATAAAAAGTTCTTCCCTTTAAAGTATTTGGAAGATACTGCTGTGCTGCCCAGTGGTTTCTAAAAGCGTGCGGATAAATATAACCTTCGCCATGTCCAAAACCTTCTGCATCACGACTTGCGTCTCTCAAATGATTAGGAACTTCCGCGTCTTCTTTTTCTACTTCTTTGAGAGCGTCAAAATACGATAGAGTAGTATTTGATTTTGGAGCAGTGGCAAGATAAAGACAGGCTTGTGATAAAGGAAAGTTTCCTTCGGGAAACCCGATTCTTTCAAAGGCTTGAGCGCAGGAAACCACTACAGAAATCGCGTTTGGGTCGGCAAGACCGACATCTTCGCTTGCCAAAATAATCATCCGCCTGAATATAAATTTTGGGTCTTCGCCGGCGCGCACCATTTTTGCCAGCCAGTAAAGCGCCGCATCGGGGTCGCTTCCTCTTACGCTTTTAATAAATGCGCTGATTGTATCAAAATGATAATCTCCGTCACGGTCATATAAAAGCGCGCGCCTCTGAATACTTTCTTCTGCCGCTTCCATAGAAATGTGTATGTCAGTGCCTTCAACAGGGGGCCATACAAAACCGCCTTCGTCGGTTTTGTTAGGAGTTTCCCCTTCGGGTAAACTCCACGAACTAGTTTCGATTGCGAGCTCCATGGCGTTTAATAAACTGCGAGCGTCTCCTGCCGCAATATCTACAAGATGTTCAAGCGCGCCGTCTTCGAATGTAACATTCCATCTGCCGTATCCTCTCTCCTTGTCAGATAGTGTTCTAAGCGCTGTTTCCATTAATCCTTTATTATCAAGCGCTTTAAGCTGAAAGATACGGCTTCTGCTGACAAGGGCTCGGTTTACCTCAAAGAAAGGGTTTTCTGTTGTTGCGCCGACGAGAATAACAGTTCCGTTCTCTACCCAAGGGAGAAGAGCGTCTTGTTGCGCTTTGTTCCAGCGGTGAACTTCGTCAACAAATAAAATAGTTCTTTTACTGTAAAGCCTGGTACGGTCGTCGGCGCGATCGATAACTTCGCGTATATCCTTTACGCCGCTTAAAACAGCGTTTAATTTTTCGAAAGCTGCTCGTGTCGTATTTGCGATTACAGCGGCAAGTGATGTCTTGCCTGTTCCCGGCGGACCGTAAAGGATAATCGATGAAAGACGGTCAGCTTGAATCGCCCGCCGAAGGAGTCTTCCTTCGCCTACTATATGATCTTGACCTACAATGTCTTCTAGAGTGCGCGGGCGCATTCTGTCAGCTAACGGGTTATTCTCAAGTGTTTTTTCGTTTTTTGCAGAAAAGAGTTCGTCCATTAATGCGGTTTATTCTTCATTACGTTCTGCATTCCAGTAAACACCGTAGCCATCTTTGTGATCTTTCAACGACCATACACCGTTTTGAATAGTAGAAGCAAAAAGCCTATTGTTAAATAAAACAAGATCGATTAAACCATGTTTTCTTAGAGAAGAAACAAAACGTTCATAATTTTCTACAGTTGTTGGTGATGTTCCAGGCCATTTAAATGTATTACCGGTTACAATTCCGCCTGTAGGACTTAAAACAAGTTCCATGTATCCATGTGTATCGCTTGCGTCATAATTATTTGCTAGATCTTGTGTACCGGCAAGAAGAATTCGGTTATTAGTATCTGTCGGATCTGTCCAATAAAGAAGAGCGCCCCTACTGTTAGAGGGTCTTTCCATGCTTAATTCTTCTGATACTGAGCCGCCTACACTAAAAAGTCTGCCGTCACGCGACATTGCTACTGTGCCGCTGCCTATTGTAGTTATACCGGTAAATATTATATTTTCACTTCCAGGAACTAGAGCGCCGTTTGTTGAAGAACGAATACCCTTGGTTGTAATATAAAAATTGCTTGATGCTGATGCTCTGACAATTCCCGTATGAGTGAAATCACCGGAAGAACGAACTTCGCTGCCGTTTAGATTTAATGTCGCCCAATCGCTTCTAGAAGGATTAGATGCTCCAACTAGAATTCCTGAGCCGCTTAAATGAACAGTTGCAATATCGGTATAAACTGTTGAATTCCATGGAGATGGAGTCCATGTTGTTAAAGCAGGAGCTGTACTTTGCATTAATCTACCTCTTCCTCCGTCTACTACAACTGCATAAAGAGTAGAACCGTTTGCGGCAATATCTCTAATATGTGAACCGGGCGGTGCATTGGCATTTGTCCATTCATTGCCATCAAACATGTAAAGACTTCTTGCCGAAGCAACATATAAGTTAGTTGTTCCTACAGCAGCAAACTTTGTTGGTCCGCCGGGCATAAGCGGAGGTATTGGCGGCGTTTCGTTTGACACTGTATAGAAAACAGGTTCATTACATCCCGAAAAAATTAAAATAGAAAGTAATAAAAATATAAAAATATTCTTTTTCATATAACTCTCTTAAAAATGATATCGTGCAGAAATGGTAATGTCAAAAAAATTACCGTCTACATTTTTTGATGAATCGTTTGTCCATTGAGGAAGCCAGCTCCAGCCTGCTTTAAGCCCAAACGACCATTCATTAAACACTCTAAAATACGCTGCGGCGTTTGCTCTTACATAAAAGCCGTAATAGCCAAGATTTAAATAATTCTGCCACGACATACCCAAAGAAACACTAAGAGGAAATTCAAAACGGCCGTATACAAATTGAGTTCCAACCCTGCCGCCGAGCATTACTATGTAAATTGTATTGTTTGCCAGAGTGGGAAGAACAAAACCGCCGGCTTCGCCTCCTACAAAAAGTCGGGGGCCAAAGTAGTAGTTATATACCAAAAAGCCGCTTCCCCCGACAGGAGGATCTATATTGTGGCTTAAAAATTGCCCATTATTTAAAAAAAGTGTAGGAAACGCTACACCAAGTGAAATTGAAAATGTCTGATCCCCGCGCACGTATAATTCCGAAGAATAATTATCCCAGTCGGTTTCCGCGTCGGGGCTGGAATCCTGCGCCATTAGCACAACAGAAAATCCTAAGAGAAGTATCAATAAAAAGGCTGGCGCCTTATGCATAAAATCTCCTTACGCAAAGCTGTACATATTTAACGATACATTATTTTATCGCTTTATTCAATAACAAATATAAAAGTATCAAAGTTACTGTAAATATTACCTTTCTATTGCAAGATATTCAAGTAATATTGGGAATCTTGTTAAAAGATCGCCGTATCTTTCGAGTTCTTCAAACCTAAGCTGAGCTATAACATTGCTTTCTGCCCTGCGCGCGAAGGAATTCGATATATATTCTCTCTGTCTAGTGAGAAATTCATCATATAAAAGCCTTAATTGTCTGTAAAGTACGAAATTTGGGTACTTTGCAGTATTAATTGTCATCGAAAAATTGTGAATTTCGGGGAATTTAACAGAAATTTCTGATTCAATCTCAGAATCCGAGTGTCCCAGCATTATTTGTTCGAGTCTTTCGTTGTCTGTTACGGCAGAAGAGAGCAATCTGAGCACAAGTGTTTCGATTTCTTGCCCGATTTTTTGTAAATGGGCGTTTAATTCTTCTTGATTGGAAAGATTGTATTTTTCGGCAGTTTTTATCAGCATGTCAGGGTTTGCCCTAAAGCTGATTTCGCCGTTTATATCCCACGAAAAATCCGCGCTGGGAATACCGGCAAATGAAGCATAAGTATTGGCAGATGGCAGGGAACCGGAATAAACTAATGGAAATCTAAAGTGATCTATGCTGAATATCGAAATATTTACATTTGTCGGAATCAATTTATACCAAACCCAGCGGAATTCTCCGGATTTGACAATGGCGCTGTCAGTACCATGGGTTTTTGAGTGAATTACGCCGTATTTGCCGGGAGGTACAGAAAACTGAACCCAGCCGAATAAAAAACCGGCAGACGCAAGAATTATAAGGATTATCAGTGTTATCAAAAACTTTTTCATATTATAATATGATATACATGTATTGTTTTTAATGCAAGTAAGCCGGCGCCAAGCCGGCTGGCAGACTGGGCGGGGGAATGGGACTTTGAAGAAAGAAAAAACTAAAATCAAACTAAAATGGAGCAGTCCTACCGCATGGATACTAGTGATCTGTTTTGCGGTTTCGTTTACTTCATTGATAGTGTATCTCATAGAAATAGACTTTAGCGATGAAACTTTGTTTTTTCTGCTTTCTGTAATGCGGTATTCTTCGTTTATGGTTTTTATTTGTTCGATTTATAAACTGCTTCTCAATTTTTACCGTATTATTTTTAGAAAGCAGCCGTTTATATATCAAAAAATTATTGCTTATATTTTATTTTTAATTTATGGTTTGGGAATCTTTTTGATGGAAGCGTTTATTGTTGTAATTTCCAGGGGGAATGGATGAAGAAAAAACTCTATGCTTTAAGAGGCGCTGTTCGGTGCGAAAATAATGAAACTGATATTTGTAATCAGGTTGCGCAGATGTATGATGCTCTTTTAAGCAATAACAATCTTACGGATTTGGAAGAAGATATAGTTTCTGTTATTTTCTCTGTGACGCCGGATTTAAACGCGATAAACCCCTGTACTGCTTTGCGTAAAAGCGGGCGCGCTGGAGCGGATACGGTTCTTTTTTCCGCACAGGAGCCTGTTGTTGTAAATTCGCTAGATAGAGTAGTGAGGGTGATTGTTCATTGCTATCTCGAAGTAGGAGCAAAGGCGCGGCATGTTTACATTAATGGCGCGGAAGTGCTTAGGCCTGACAGAGCAGGGTAGTGCAATTAAAATTGTTTTTTAGATTTTATTTAACTATTACATACTAATAGCTCAGCGCAAAGCCCTGCCGGATGAGGTAATTTTATGGAGGTTATAATTGACAGAGCCAAAAATCGATGATACAGTTAAAAAAAAGGGACATAATTTGAAATTTAAAACAACTGTTCTATTAATATTTTTTTGTTTTTTGCTAATCAATTGCAGTAATAAAAATAATATTACAGAATACCATAATTTTGATAAAATAAGATATGACAGTAATGTAACTATAAAGTTAAATTATAATGATGATTATTACGATATTTTACTGCATTTCTTTTATTCAAAAGGTATTTATTTTATAAATATTGAAAAAAATAATGTAATAGTCGAAGATATTCCTTCGTTATTGTTTAATGTTTATAATGACGAAGCTGATTATATTATTAATCAATTAAATAATTCCCCGGTAATTTACAATAAAGAGATAAACTGCATAAATGTTTCTTATAATTTTTATTTTCCAAATGAAGAATATAATAAAAATGATATTTTATTAAAGCCTTCTGATGAATTTATTAATTTTTTACTGGAAAAAATAGATATTTATTATTTGCCATTATATACTGTTAAAGAAAATGATACATTAAGTTCTATCTGTTACAGCATATATGGGCATTCAAATTATGAGGAATTAATTAAGTATAACCAAGGATTAAAACTACAAAATCAATATTTGGTAGTCCGCCCGGGCGGTAAAATTAGATTCAGAATGTAAAAAATACCTTATTCGATTCTAATTAAACCCCACACCCTTGGAGTTTCTTGTCCTATACGCCAAAAACCAATAGAATTTATTCCCATTGATTTGTACATTACCATACGAGCAGAGATTGAATATTCATCCTCGTAATAAACTTTGACTCCGATAGTAACATTATAATCAAATGTAGGTGTGCCGTTTTCGCGTCTTACTGTTGCGTTGTAGGTATTAATTAATCTTTCTGTCGTAGAAAAAATAAGCGCTCTGTGATGATTTTGATTTGCCCATGCGCGCCCGTAAAACGGTATTCCCATAACGAGTTTTTCGGCTCCGACAGTGCGCAGAGAATATTCTGCAGCGCTTCTGCACCATCTTATCGTTGAGACAGGACCTGCGGGACCTCCTCCCCAATGTTCGTCGTATGCCATTACAAATATTTTATCAGCTAATGGAGCGATTTTTGTATAATCGTAAACATCATTTTGCAGTGTTCTTGTCCGTCCGTAAAGGCAAACAGATAAAATTTTATTCGGAGGCAATCCTTCTTTTAACTCGCGTAAAAAAGATAAAAACGGCTCTCCCGATCTTGGTGGTATGTTTTCGAAATCTATATTAAGACCGTCAAAGTTTCTTGTTGCCGCGATTAAATCTGTTATCAAAGCGGCGCGCTGAGGGCTTCCGGGCATTAGTGTAAAATAGGTTAGGGGATTACTGCCGCAGGTCACAACTAAATGAACTCTGCCTGGGAAAGACCCAAGGTTTTGGCGGTTTGGAACTTTAGAAAGCGCTCCGTACATATCTACTTCAGCGCCGAAATAGCCAACATCGGTAATGGGAAGTCCCCGTCTTAAGGCAGCTTCCTGTCCGTCAATGACATAACCCCAAACTTCTTTAAATGAAGTAACAGGCAAGCCGCCCGGCGCGGGAAAAAAAGCAGCCAATTCCTCGTCTGTCAATGCAGTTTCACCTTCTTCTTCATCTTCTTCGTTATTATTAGGAGAACCCGTACAACCCAAAAATACAGCAATAAGCATTAAAATTAAAAATTGTTTCATACTAATTATATCGGTATAAACCGCTTCTTTTCTGCCCATAAACCAAGCGCCGGATTAGAAATATAATATATATTTTCACCTTCGATATTGTTATAGCCGTTTTTTAAAACAGCCGGGTCGTACTTTTTCTGCATTTCATTCAAGCTGCCGTATTCAAAACCTACGGATTCGATCTCATTTCTTGTTATTTTTTCGCCCGGGCAATAACGTACAGTAAAACGGTTTTCGGAAGAGCCGTGTATTAAGTGGGCAGCGGCACTTAAGTTAGATCCAAGATGAGGATCTTTCTCTGTAATTTCGAGGATTTCTTTGCCGGGACGGTAGCCGTACTTTCGGATGAGAGAGTCGATTCCTTCGTCCTCGCCGAACCGCTCAAGCGCGGGAGCAAGTATTATAAGCTCACCGCCGTCAGCTATGACCATACGTGTGCGGTAAATGGCTTTGTTTCCAAGCCAAGTTGTGCGGTATTCCTCGGGTTCGAGGTAAACTACAGCTTTGTTAACCGGTTCATTTATCAGGTTAACGTTAACTTCTAGAGAAAGAGCCGCAGCTTTTTCAAAACATTCTCTTCCAAAGCCGATGTAAAGACCTCTCACAGCATTAGTGCCGTCTGTTCTTGATCCAATAACTGTTAGCACCCACAAGATAGGCGGAAGCTCGCTTGAATAACGGCGTAAACCTTCATCAAATAGAGCGCGAACGGGAGTATCAGCTCTTCCCATTATTTTTTCCATTCCATAAGCTGCTCCGCAAAAATGACTTTTATCAATTGCTTCTTTGCCGCCGCACCCGACAAAAATATTTTTTCCATGGTTGGCCATGCCTGCGACCTCATGCGGGACTACTTGCCCGATACTAAGCGCAAGAGAAAAATTACCGCTGTCTTTGGAATTCTTACGAAGGATTTTATTTACCTGTACAGGCCAGTCATAGCGGACTTTTCCGTCAGACGCTTTTTCTACCCAGTCTTCTTCGATTCGTCCAAGCTCTGTAACATCATTACGCCAGTCGTGCACGATGAACTTATTTTTATTTGTTGAACCGAACATCCGCGATAGTTCGCTGCCGCTCATCGGCATATGGGTTCCAAGAGCCGGGAGAACAGCCCCAAGTGAATCGCCCAGCTTATTAGCTGCGATTTCTGTAAAAAAGCCGGCACGTGAGTGAAACCGAGTAATGTCGGGAGGAAGGATAATTACTTTACCCGAATCGTTTATATCGGCTAGAGCCTTGGAAAGAGAATCGGAAAATAATGCTTCCAATTCACTGTTTGTTAAATCTTTATCCGCACCGCCAATAGCAACATACGTCTTTTCCATAAAATCTCCTAATAATTAACCACGGAGCACACGGAGTAACACGGAGTTTTTTAGAAGAATGCTTTTCTTCTCCGTGAAACTCTGTGTACTCCGTGGTAAAATTTCTTTTTACATGATATATTATCACAAGGAGTATTTTATGTCAAAATCTGATATTGGTCTTATTGGTCTTGCCGTCATGGGGGAAAACCTCGTTCTCAACCTCGAAAGCAAAGGTTTTTCTGTCGCTGTTTATAACCGCACAACATCCAAAGTAGACGAGTTTGTTAATGGCCGAGGAAAAGGCAAAAAAATTACAGGCTGCCATAATCTTTCTGATTTTGCCGCCGCTCTTTCAACTCCTCGCAAAGCGATGATAATGGTAAAAGCGGGAAGCGCAGTAGACGATACAATCGAAGAACTTCTAAAAGTATTTGATAAGGGCGATATAATTATAGACGGCGGTAATTCTAATTTTCAGGATTCGATAAGAAGAACCGCATATGTTGAATCAAAAGGACTTTTATATATAGGAACCGGTGTTTCCGGAGGCGAAGAAGGTGCATTAAAAGGACCTTCGATTATGCCGGGCGGATCGACTGCGGCTTGGACTCATGTTAAACCTATGCTTCAAGCGATATGCGCCAAGGTCGAAGGCAATACGCCTTGCTGTGATTGGGTGGGAGAAAACGGAGCGGGGCACTTTGTAAAAATGGTGCATAACGGTATTGAATACGGAGATATGCAATTAATCTGTGAAACATACGATTTAATGAAAAATGTTTTAGGTCTCTCCTGTGATGAAATGGGCAATGTATTTGAAGAATGGAATAACGGTTCGTTCGGAAGCTACCTCATAGAAATAACAAGAGATATTCTGCGTTACAAGGATAGTGACGGCTCTCCGTTAGTAGAAAAAATTCTAGATACAGCAGGGCAGAAAGGAACCGGAAAATGGACAGGTATTTCTGCTTTAGAATTTGGAGTTCCGCTTACATTGATAGGCGAAGCAGTCTTTAGCCGCTGTCTATCCGCTGCAAAAGATGAACGCGTAAAAGCTGCAAAAGTTTTTTCTTCTCCAAAAATTACAAAACCTTCTGACAAAGCTGCTTTTATTAAAGACCTGGAAAAAGCGCTGTATGCTTCTAAGATAGTTTCTTATGCTCAGGGTTATCTTTTAATGAGAGAAGCGGCAAAAGAATATAAATGGAATCTCAATTACGGCGGTATCGCGCTTATGTGGAGAGGCGGATGTATTATACGTTCGGTATTTCTTGGAAAAATAAAAGAAGCCTTTGATCGCAAACCCGATCTAGAGAACCTTTTACTGGATCCATTCTTTACAAAAATTATAGAAGAAGCACAGGATTCATGGAGAAGGGTTGTTTCATCTGCGGCATTAAACGGCATACCGGCGCCTGCTTTTTCTTCGGCGCTTGCGTACTTTGACGGTTATAGAAACGAACGCCTTCCTGCAAATCTATTACAGGCACAGCGCGATTATTTCGGCGCGCATACTTATGAACGGCTTGATAAACCGAGAGGCGAGTTCTTTCACACAAATTGGACTGGACATGGAGGCGCAACAAGCGCAAGCACGTACACGGTTTAAGAAATTTACTCACACAGAGACACAAAGGCACAAAGAGCACAGAGGGATAAATATATCTCTCTGCGTTAATCCGCGGACCCTGTTCTTCTAACAAATGTCTGCGTTACCGGTTTAAAATTTTCCAGCAGTAATGATCGTGTAAAAAAGTCGGACTTGGCAGGTACATCTATCGAGACATCTAATTTTTCTTCATCAGCTGTTTTGATCAGCTTGGCAAGTAATGTCTTGCCCAAACCCATGCCCTTGTATTCATCGTAAACTATAAAAGTTTCCACATAAAGAACACCTTTACTAATATAAGCGCAAATTTCACCTGCATATTCTTCATTGTTTGTTTTTGCAGTAATCAGAAATCCAAAAGGATCGATAAGCGTCTCTTCTTCGAATATAAAATCTTCGAGCACCAAAGATGAAGTGTCTTCTGGTTCTGCGCCGATAGGTTCCAGTCCCCATTCTTCCCTTAACGCATTGTACCAATCGATAATTAAATTTTTCATTTTTTGTTCTTTAAACTTAAACCAATGTTTTTCGATCTCAGGGTATTGTTCGAGAACATCTCTAAAGGCGCGGAAAACGCCTTTGTTTTTATTTAAAGAATCTGATAACTCACTGCGGGCGGCAGGATTTTTTAAACTTAAAGTAAACTTTTCCATCAGCCTAAAACCGTCGTTTGAGTTCCAGACGGGGAGGGAGATATATCTGCCGTCATCGGGATTAATGCCGTTTGCCGAAACTACTGTACATTCATGGGTATCAAGAATAAAATTGCCGTCTTGATTCTCCATGTGAAAAAGAATATCGTCAATTAGGGCATTATCCATCTCAAAATTCATAGGAATATTATAGAATAATTATGCTAAATTGTATATAATATTTTAACCACAGAGGACTGCAACTAAAGTTGCTTGGAGTTTCACGGAGTTTTTCTACTGAAATTCTCTCTTTCTCCGTGTTACTCCGTGGTTATTATTTTTGGAGATTAATGTATGCAAAATATGAAAAGAACCGCTGATTGCGGAGAATTAAGAAAACAAGACGCCGGCAAAACAGTTGTCTTAAACGGCTGGGTTCACCGTAAACGCAACCACGGCGGTATATTTTTTATAAGTCTCAGAGATAGATATGGAGTAACACAGGTTACGATTGACACAGAGGCAAATACCGGTCTTGCGGCTGTCTGCGATGAGCTGAGAAACGAATACTGTATAGCCGCAGAAGGAAAGGTAAGCGCCCGCCCGGATGATATGATTAATAAATCAATGGAAACCGGTGAGATTGAACTTTTAGCAGACAAAATTGTTATTTTAAATAAAAGCGAAGTCCTTCCTTTTCAGATCGAAGAAGAAAGCAAAGCCAATGACGACCTAAAATTAAAATACCGTTACTTAGACTTAAGATCGTCAGCTATGCAGAACCGGATCAAAATGCGAAGCCAGACGACTTTTGCAGTACGAGAATGGATGATAGAAAACGGCTTTTATGAAATTGAAACTCCCACCTTTATAAAGTCAACGCCGGAAGGCGCGCGCGACTATCTTGTTCCTTCCAGATTGTATCCCGGAAAATTTTATGCTCTTCCTCAGTCCCCGCAGATTTATAAACAGATATTAATGGTCGCAGGTTTTGATAAATATTTTCAGATTGCGCGCTGTTACCGTGACGAAGATTCCAGGGGAGACAGGCAGCCTGAGTTTACGCAGATTGACATCGAGATGTCTTTTGTTACAAGAGACGATGTTCTTTGCATGACAGAAGGACTTATGAACCATGTTTTTAAAAAAGTTATTAATACAGAACTTCCAAAAACTTTCAAACGGCTTTCGTGGGAAGAATCAATGGAAATATACGGAAGCGATAAACCGGATTTACGTTTTGATATGAAACTTTTGGATTTTAGTTCTTTTGTAGAAAAAAGCAGTTTTATAGCTTTTAAAGACGCATTGGCCGCAGGCGGCGCAGTTAAAGCGCTTGTTGTAAAAGGCAAGGCAGATTTTACCAGAAAACAAATCGACGAATTGGAAGCTCATGCAAAAATTTACAAAGCAAAAGGCATGGCATGGATGAAGGTTATGCCGGGTAAAACTGTAGAAGGCGGAGCTTCAAAGTTTTTTGCTGATAATGCAAGTTTGGTAATCGAAGGACTCAAAGCAGAAGAGGGCGATTTAATTCTCATGATTGCCGACGCAAACAAAAGAACCGCAAACACAGCTTTAGGCGCTGTTCGTTCAAAGCTCGGAAAAGACTTAGGTCTTTGTGATCCGAATAAATTTGAATTTGTCTGGATTATTGATTTCCCGATGTTTGAATACAACGATGACGAAAAGAAATGGGAAGCGGCTCATCATTTATTTACATGGCCGCAGGATCAATATCATGCAGCAATGGAAAGCGACCCCGGTTCTGTAAAGGGCGATTTATACGATCTGGTATTAAACGGCTATGAATTAGCTTCCGGGTCAATTCGTGTGCATGACGCGGAAATGCAAAATAAAATATTTAACATTGTAGGTATCGATAAAACCGAAGCTGACAAAAAATTCGGCTTTTTAACAGAAGCATTTAAATACGGAGCGCCTCCTCACGGCGGTATTGCTCCCGGGCTTGATCGCCTTGTAATGATCATGGCTGGCGTTACTTCTCTTAAAGATGTAATTGCATTCCCTAAAAATTCGTTTGCAGTAAGCCCAATGGATGACTGCCCGTCAGAAGTCGATCAAAAACAGCTCGATGAACTTGGGATAACAATCCGCAAAGAAACTAAGGAATAATCTCACACAGCGGCACTGAGACACGAAGAACACGAAGAATACGGAGAATACGGAGAAGAATTGAAGGGAAGAAAAATACTACAATTATTTCATCCTCTGTGAACTCTGCGCCTTTGTGCCTTTGTGTGAGGTCTTCATTAACAATTAAAGTCTTAAGTTATTCAGATAGTTTTCGTAAGCGGTGAGCGCTGTTCTTGCGTTGTTACGGGCTGCTTCAAGATTTACAGCGGCGGCGTCAATTTCGTTATCAAGCGCGACAAGCCGTCTAAGGTATTCCTGTCCCTGCGTTGACTGACTTCCTACAGCTTCAAGATTTCTTCGTATTCTATCCTGATCTGCAATCAAACTGTTTCTCTGAGAATCGATAGTTCTTACATTTGCTTCTGCGGTATCAGCGGCGCGTTTAAGTTCTACAGCTCTTGCAAGAGCAGTCCTAACATTCTGAGGGATTTCGCTGTTTGTAGAATAAGTAACTAAAGCATCAAGACGGAGCGGAAGAAGCGATATTCTTTCTGCCAGCGGCTGACGTTCGCTCACCGAAAATTCTGTCTGCCGGTTTGCAGGTAAAGCTAAATTAAATCTATAATGAGAAGTTGTCTGTTCATTCGCCTGCTGAGAGACAAGTTCTGTATTTAGAGTTTTTAAATGTTCAATAACCAGTTGTTTGGCTGCATTTGACGAATTAATAAATGTATATGTTCTTATATAGGTTAAATGGCGGTTTACTGTCATTACACCCTGAGAAACATTTACAGTGCTTACAACACGCGTATTAGAATGATTAACAGCCGCTGTAACAGATAGGTCTTCGCCGAAAGATATAAGTCTTTTTTCCCCTTCGTTCCAGAATTCTAAAAGAGCGTCTCCTGCATAAACGCCGCCGTCATAAACAGTAATAGGACCTGCCGGCAGTTTCATAGAACTTGTGTTTGTAATTTCTGCTCCCAATCTTGGAAATCTTCCCTGTCCGTTATAGATTAAGGTTCTTCGAGCTTCGATATTTGACTCAACAAGCGGAAGCATTGCGCTCATTCTGCGGTTGAGAGTAACTGGAGTTCTTATTGTAAATTCAAACTGTCCGCCGGCATCTGCGCCTGCCGCTGTCTGGATGTTTCCGCCCCTGACTACTGAGGCGCTTCCGTCGTAACCAAGAGCAATAGAATCACTTTCGTTTAAAATCATTTCACTTCTTCTCATTTCTGTCCTAGGAGCCGCAGCCATGGGTACAGGCGCACTGCGATCGTGGACTGCTGCTTCTGCAGCTCCCGCGATTGCCAGCGGTAATATTGGGCGCCTTACATAGTACGGCGGATACAATTCCTGAATGAATGAAGACGGACGGCCTGCGACAAGCGATAATGATACGCCGTTCCAGTCTGTATCGCTGTCATTGTCAACTATTGCCCAGCCCTGAAAAAGCGGTCTTTGAGAACCTAGATCGAGGCGGTAGGATACTTTCCAGACAGGAGAAGGAATAACATAACTTATTGAGACATTCCTTCTAGTAGTACCGGGAAGGTTAATCGATAAATTACGGTTATTGGAATTTCTGGAAGCAGAAATTAAATCCAATGCGCGGTTTATGTCTCGTTCGATATTTGGGTCAGGAAACTTGATAGATCCTATATTTTGCAAACTAGCAGAAAATATACCTTCGCCAGTATTTAAAATAAGATATGGAGTTCCCGTTAAACTTAATTCTGATTGACGGTACTCTATACCTGTAATTCTTCCTGTATGTACTACTGGCGGAGGTTCCTGTTGTTCTCCAATAGGTCGTATAAAATAAATACTTCTAACTGTCACCTCTACCTCTGCGCCTCTAAGTCTTGAAAGTATCACTGTCAAATCCGGAGAGTCAGAAATATCAACCGATAAGCTGCGTAAAGTTTCGATCAATGTATTTTCTGACTGATATGTAACAGAAGGATTTGATCCTGCCGGATCATTTATTACAAGAGTTTTAAGCGCGTCATTCATCGCTTCGTTTTTAAAAGGGATGACAATATTGGCAGAGCCGTTTAAGGAGCCGGAATATTCATAATACGCAAGGCCGGATGTGAGTATCACAACTCTTCTAAGAGGCAGGGGAGAGTCACTTTGAGAACTTTCATTTAAACCCTGCGCAAAAAGCAAAGAGGAGCATATTAAAATATTAATCAATAAAAATATTTTTTTATTCATGTTCAAGCTTTAATGTCATTGTGGGCTGATCACAAACTTCGGCAGGACCAAAGTATTGAATCGCTCCCGGAAAAAGAAAGCATGTTTTTTCTGCCCATGTATCTCTCGTTTTAACAAATGCTTTGAAAGGTTTTCCGTCTAGTTCTACTAACGCTTTTTTTATGACAGGTTTTTTTGAACCGTGGCGCTGTTCCATGTTCATCATCATCGTCAGGGGTACGCCGCCTGCAATCCATTTTGCTGCAGGTTTGGTAAGGTTTTTAACGCTGGAAAGATATCCTGTTAACCCTGACGCAATAAGAACAAAGGCGCTAAAGCCGAGGCTGTAACAATAATCCGAATCAAAGTTAGACGGAAAAGCACATCTGCCTTCGTAGCCAAAAAAGTGAGTCTGATAGCTGAATGATCCTGTGTACTTTTTGTTTGCCTTCATTTCTTTAAGTTTTTTTTCTGTCATTCCAACAAGGAGTTTTTCGGTCTCAATGCGCGAAACCTGAACATTGCCGTGCGGATCCCTATCCATTAAAAACTGCGCGGCGATATCCGGAGGAAGCGATTGCATTATTTTGAAAGAAGCGTCAGGGATTCTTGACTTTAACCAGTCTAACTGTTCTGCAAAAATTTCCGCTTTAGCGAAAGAGTCAGCTTCTTTTGCAATTACATCATTAAGCTCGCCGATTAATTTTTTTATCTCGGGAATAAATTCAACTAATCCTTCCGGAATTAATATAATGCCGAAATTATCGCCGTTAGCTGCGCGCTTAACGATTGACGCGCATATTTGTTCGACAATTTGATCGAGAGACATTCCTTTTTCTTCGACTTCTTCGGATATGAGGCAAATATTGGGCTGGGTCTGAAAGGCGCATTCAAGAGCGATGTGGCTTGCCGCGCGTCCCATTAATTTAATAAAGTGCCAGTATTTTTTTGCGCTGTTTGTGTCACGGCAAAGGTTGCCGATAAGTTCGGAATATGTTTTGCACGCAGTGTCAAAGCCAAACGAAGTTTCGATATGTTCGTTTTTTAAATCGCCGTCAATTGTTTTGGGACAGCCGATTACCTGCGTAGAAGATCCGTTAGCTGTAAAATATTCTGCCAATAGAGCAGCATTAGTATTGGAATCGTCGCCGCCGATAACGACAACAGCGTCAAGATTCAGTTTTTTTGCTGTTTCTAAGGAAGCCGCAAATTAATCCGGAGTTTCAATTTTTGTGCGTCCGGAACCTATTATATCAAAGCCGCCTGTATTTCGGTATTCATCGATGATAGCGTCTGTAAGTACAATCGTTTTGTTATCTGTAAGCCCCGAAGGTCGGCCTTTAAAGCCGTAAAGGGTAGAGTTGGGGTTGCCTTTTTTTAAGCCGTCATATAGACCGGCTATAACATTATGGCCGCCCGGAGCCTGTCCGCCGCTTAAAATTACTCCGACTTTTAGTTCACGCTTAATTTTATCATTTGCGCCTTTAACAAAGGTAACGATGGGTTTTCCGTATGTGTTTTTAAAAATGCCGCGGAGTTCATCCTTGTCAGAAATTGATTCTGTCGGCTCTCCATTTTGAATCGAAATACTGTCAATAGAACCGTTTAGATTTTCGGGCAGCTTAGGTTTATATTCGTAACGAACCTTTTGTAAAGCGGATATATTCATGGTTAACTCCTGTGTGGATATTAATTTTTAGGGCAAAAAAGACTGTTTATTTATTTTTATGTCTGTTTTTTCGCAGTTTTTTCTTGCGTTTGTGAGTAGCTATTTTTCGCAGTTTGCGCTTTCTTCCGCAGGGCATGAACTCTCCTTATAAGGTATGATGTCTAATGGTATCGAAAAACCGCCTGCTTTGTCAAGTAAGCCTTCTGTGGTATATTTATATGAAGAAGCCTCACACAAAGGCACAGAGGCACAAAGGTGCTTGCAGCGAAGCTAAAAGTATATACAGATTGATTTAAAAAGGGCTTGACATTTTTTTTGATTTTTTATAGATTTGGTATCAGCTAGTCTCCATCGTCTAGCGGTTAGGACACCGGGTTTTCATCCCGGCAACCGGGGTTCGATTCCCCGTGGAGATGTTTCATAAAGAAAGACACTCAGGTGTCTTTTTTTATGAATATTTTTGCTAACAGGGAATCGAAGGGTTTTGTCCGCCGTTAGGAATAGGCGACAAGGATGTCGCCGACAGGACTAAACCCCGGTCTGTAATGAGCAATCAGGATGTTTGCGAATGGAAGACGATTCCCCGTGGAGATGTTTCATAAAGAAAGGCGGCAAACTCCATGCTTTTTTGCTAAAAAAAGCAGTTTACTTAACAAATATGTAGTAAACTATTGACATTTTTTATAAAAAATGCTATGATTATTCAGTTTCACTAAAGCGTAATGCACGCTCGCGCCATGTATAGGGGAGGAGATAATTATGGCAAAGTCAAATGACACAGAAAAGTCTAGGGTCAGTCCTGTTACTTCCAGTGAGGAAAAAACAAAGGCTCTGGAAGCTGCCCGGCTTCAGATTGAAAAGCAATTTGGCGCGGGATCACTTATTAAACTGGGAACGCACGATGCGGCTTCCGGTATCGAGGTAGTGCCTTCGGGCTCTATTCTTCTTGATGAAGCGTTAGGCATTGGCGGTTATCCGCGCGGACGCATTATCGAAATCTACGGTCCCGAGTCTTCGGGAAAAACCACGCTCGCCCTTCATGTAATTTCCGAAGCGCAAAAGCTCGGCGGTAACGCGGCATTCATCGACGCAGAACATGCGTTAGACCCTGTTTACGCAAAAAATTTAGGCGTTAACATTGATGAATTATGGGTTTCCCAGCCGGATAACGGCGAGCAGGCGATGGAAATCACAGAAAGCCTTGTACGTTCCGGCGCTGTCGATGTAATCGTCGTGGACTCTGTAGCGGCTTTAACTCCGCAGTCAGAAATCGAAGGCGAGATGGGAGACGCGCAAATGGGAGCGCAGGCTCGTTTGATGAGTCAGGCTCTGCGTAAACTTACCGCGACAATCGGCAAATCCAGAACCATTTTGATTTTTATTAATCAGATAAGAATGAAGATCGGCGTATTCTTCGGCAACCCGGAAACTACAACCGGCGGAAACGCGCTCAAGTTTTATTCTTCGGTTCGTTTGGAAGTCCGAAAAACCGAAACAATCGAAGCGGGCAAAGACACAGACGCAATCGGCAACCGTGTACGCGTAAAAGTTGTTAAGAACAAAGTCGCTCCGCCGTTCAGAAAAACCGAAATCGAACTTATCTTTGGCAAGGGTATTTCCGCTGTCGGCAGCCTTTTGGACTGTGCGGTCAAATACGAAATTATCAAAAAGAGCGGCGCATGGTATTCCTATAACGAAGAAAAAATCGGGCAGGGCAGAGAAAACACCCGCGAATATTTGGAACAGCGTCCCGAGTTCTTAAAGGAATTGGAAGTTAAGCTGAGAAGTCAGATTTTTCCGGGAAGAGAAATCCCCGGCTCCAAGGGTGACAAATCAGCCAAACCTGCAAAACCCCCAAAAGAAGAAGCACCTGCCGCTGTGAACGAAGGATAAGAAATTTTTACCACAGAGTAATGGAGTTACACAGAGGTTTTTGCACAAAATCCTTACGTTCTCCGTGATACTCCGTGCACTCCGTGGTTGAATTCTTACTTATTTTGCATCTCTTTAAATAAATTTGTTTCTTTGGTATAATGCTCTCATATGGAAACCAAGGCGGAATCCCGCAGTTTTAAATTAAGCGATTTTGAAGGTCCTCTCGATCTTTTACTTTATATGATCCGTAAAAATGAAATTAATATTTATGATATTCCAATAGCCCAGATAACAGAACAATATATCGGATTTATCAGAGAGGCTGATATAATTGACTTGGAAGACCTTACGGGGTTTCACGCAATGGCGGCAACTTTATTGTATATAAAAAGCCGCACTCTTTTACCGGTAGAAATGAACGATGATTACGGCGAAGATCCAAGAGCGGAACTTGTTGACCGCCTTATCGAATATCAAAAATTTAAAAAATTATCAGAGTTAATGACAGATAAAGAAAAAGAAAACGAATGGATGATAGAACGAAAAAGACTTCAGCATAATTTGCCTTTTACAGATGATGATATGTGGCAAAAAGTAGATATATGGGATCTTGTTAAAGTATTTACTTCCCTTACTGTTAATCTTCCGGCAGAAAGAATAATAGACCTCTACGAAGAAGTTACTGTTAACGAAAAAACTACGCTGCTTGCAGAGTTTTTAGAAAACCGCGGAGAATGCAGATTTACAGACCTTATAGTGAGAGCGGGAGCATTAGATGTAGTTTGCGCTTTTCTGGCTGTATTAGAAGCGGCAAAGATGCGTTTAATCGTGCTATTTCAAAATCGTCTTTTTGGTGATATTCTGATACGGTCAAGCGGAGTATAAAAAATGAAAGAGAATATTAAAAAAGAAACAGCTCTTGTAGAAGCAACTCTATACATGGAAGGCGACCCTCTAGATGAAGGTGCGATAGCGCGAATTTGCGGTCTTTCTAAAGATGTAGTAAAAGACGCGCTTGATAATTTAAACGAACGCTATACAGCTGCAGACTGCGGCTTGGAACTTTCGCGAATCGGCGGCGGGATTGTAATTTCTGCAAAGCGTGAATTGTGGGATAATCTAAAAGAACGCTACGGCAGAAAAAACGAAGCAAAAATTTCACGCGCCGCAATGGAAACATTGGCGATAGTGGCGTATTCACAGCCTGTTACGCGCGCAGAAATAGAAAAAATCCGCGGCGTTTCTGCTGATAATATGATACGTCTATTACTGGAAAAAGATTTTGTCAAAGAAGCTGGAAAAAAAGATATTCCCGGACGCCCTGTTATGTACGGCACTACAAAAGAATTTTTAAGGCAGTTTCATTTAAATTCGATTGCAGAACTTCCAAAACTCGGAGAAAGCGATATAGAAAAATTCGAATTGGAAGGAGAAAAATATTAGACTGCAGGTTTATCTTTCGCATGCCGGAGTCGCGTCAAGAAGAGCGTCGGAAGATATAATTGCTCAAGGAAGAGTTTCTGTTAACGGTATTGTTATAAAAGAACAGGGGACCAAAGTATTAGAAAATGATGTTGTGCTGCTTGACGGCGCTCCTTTATCATTAGAAAGCAGAAAAATATATCTTGCCTTGAATAAACCGCCGGGATACATTTGCAGTTCCAGCGATCCGCAGGGAAGAGAATTAGCGCTTAGCCTGCTTCCGGCAGGAAAAGAAAGATTGTACAGTATAGGCAGATTGGATTATCAATCGTGCGGTTTAATTTTTTTTACAAACGACGGAGATTTTGCGAATCGCCTTGGACATCCGAGTTCGCAGATGGAAAAAGAATACATTGTAGAGGCAACAGGGGTAATTCCTGACGAAACCATCGAAGCTTTTATAAATGGAATAACCATCGAAGATGTTTTTTATAAAGCAAAACTGGCGGAAAAAACCGGCAGGAAATCTATGAGAATAATTCTTGTAGAAGGAAAAAACAGGGAGATAAGAAGGGTTTTTTCGCATTTTAGGCTTCATCCGAGCCTGCTGCGAAGAGTACGGATAGGTTCTGTTCAGCTTGGAAATCTCCAGGAAGGCACTTCAAGAGCTTTAACAGAAAAGGAATATTCAGATCTTTTACCACGAACCAACACGAACAAAGAAAAAGATTTGAGATAAAAGGTTCGCGTGGTTTGTGGTTAATAATTTGGATCAATTTAGGGGGATTTTATGGTTATAGCGATTGACGGACCTGCAGGTTCAGGGAAAAGCACTATTGCAAAACTACTCGCAGAAAAACTGGATTACACCTATATAAATTCCGGCAAACTATACAGGGCAATTACTCTAGGTTGTCTTCGCTCTAAAATTGACATAACAGACAGCGAAAAAGTCATCGAATACGCTAGAAACATCAATATCGAATACAGAAAAACCGATGTTTTCATTAAAGGCGAGAATGTAACAGACCTTTTGCATACTGACGAAATTGACAAGTTTTCCTCTCCATTATCAGCAATTGTACCTGTAAGGCATATTGTTAACGATCTTATTCATAAGCTAGCCGAAGGTCAAAATGCAGTAGTCGAAGGAAGGGACATGACAACAGTTGTTTTTCCTGACGCAAAGCACCGTTTTTATCTGGATGCATCTGCCGATTCAAGGGCAAAACGGCGGTTTGACCAAGGAGTGTCGAATTTATCCCTTTTAGAGATAAAAAACGCCATTTTACAGCGTGATGAGATTGACAAGAATAAGGTCGAAGGAAGCCTAAAAATAGCCGAAGGAGTGCAATATTTGGACACAAGTGACTTGACCATTGTTCAAGTTTATGAGAAATTAATAGAGAGTATAGATTAATTTAAAGGAAAGAAGATGGCAGAGAGGGAAGTGCGACCGAGCGTAAGTTCGCAGGACACTAGTCCAAGTACAAAGGACGGAGAAAACATTCAGACTCAGTTACAGGAAGAATACTTAAAATCGCTTGAACAGCTGGAAGAAGGTCAGCTGATAGAAGGCAAGGTAATTCAGGTTACTTCGGATCAGGTATTTATCGATGTAGGTTACAAATCGGAAGGGAAGATTTCCCTGCAGGAATTTAACGAAGTTCCGGCTATCGGAGATTCTGTTTCTGTAATTCTTATCGCGAAAGAAAACAAATACGGCGAAGTAATTGTTTCTAAGCAAAAGGCAGATGCAAAACTTTTTTGGAAAAATCTGCGGCAGGCATTTGCTGATAAAAAAGCAGTTGACGGCAAAGTAGAAAAACAGGTTAAAGGCGGTTTTGACGTAAATCTGGGAGCAGGCGTGCATGCGTTCCTTCCTGTAAGTCAGGCAGATGTTCAAAAACTGGACAAACCCGAAAAAATATTAAATACAAAAATTCAAGTTTATGTAGAGCGTTTATATTCTGACGGAAAAATAAACATTGTTGTTAACAGACGTAAGTTTCTAGAAGAAAATCTCGATCGCAAAAGAGGAGATTTCTTTGAGAATACGCCAATCGGCACCGATGTTACGGGAACAGTAAAAAGTTTTACATCTTTCGGCGCATTTATAGACTTAGGCGGTTTTGACGGGCTTCTGCATATTAATGATATGAGCTGGGGACATGTTACGCGCCCAAAAGACTTTGTAAAAAAAGGCCAGGAAATTAAACTTAAAGTTATCCGCATTGACAGAGAAGAAAAAAGAATCAATCTTTCTCTAAAACATTACTCTGATGATCCTTGGGTTCACTTTGAAGAAAAATATCATGTAAACGATATTGTAAAAGGCAAAGTAACAAAACTTACTGACTTTGGCGCATTTATAGAACTGGAAGAAGGAATCGAAGGCTTGGCGCATATTTCTGAGTTTTCGTGGTTAAAGAAAGTACAGAAACCGCAGGATCTTTTAAATGCAGGCGATGTTGTCGAATGCATGATTCTTGGATACGATTTGCAGGCGGGCAGGGTATCTCTCGGACTTAAGCAGGTTCAGAATAATCCGTGGGAAAAAATCGAAGAAAAATATCCAGCAGGTACAAGAATAAAACGCAAGGTTGTTAAAGTTACTAATGCAGGCGCGTTTGTAGAACTGGAAGAAGGCATTGACGGATTCCTCCATGCAGATGATATGTCCTGGACAAGAAAAGGAAAGAACTTTGGCTTGGCAGCGGGACAAGAAATAGAAGTTATGGTTATTTCTATCGATACAGATAACCGTAATATAAAACTTGGTATCAAGCAGTTGTCAGAAGACCCCTGGAAAGATTTTAACGATAACTATAAACCGGGAACCCCTGTAGAAGGAGAAGTAGCTTCTGTTACAGATTTTGGCTTATTCCTGAGAATTCCCGGCGGTATAGAAGGACTTATTCATAAGACAAATCTTGTAGAAACAAGAGAAGATAATCCTGATGACGCTCTTAAAAAATTCAAGGTTGGAGATAAGTTAAAAGCAATTGTTCTGGAAGTACATTCTGACAAACAAAAAGTTGCTTTTACATTGTTTAACAGCCAAAAGAAAGCACAGAGAGAAGAGATTTCACGGTTTTTATCAGAAGAAGAATCATCGGATTCCGCAAATACAATTGGAGCAATACTTAAATCCAAAAATTCAAAGTCTGATGAGACCTAGAATTATCAGATTGCTGTCAGGGATAGATAAACGTTTTGAGTGTATCAGAAACTACGGCGGTTCAGCCTAACAGCGATTCTGAAACTATTATTACCAAAAGCCCCCTTATTTTAAAAAAAATGGAAATAATCGAAAAGGTAGCAAAAACAGATTCTTCTGTTTTGCTTCTTGGAGAAAGCGGGGTTGGCAAAGAATTATTCGCAGAACAGGTGCATATAAAAAGCCCGCGCAGAGAAGCTCCTTTTATAAAAGTTAACTGTGCAGCGATTCCGGAAGGTCTTTTGGAAAGTGAACTTTTTGGACATGTAAAGGGCGCTTTTACAAGCGCTATTGCAAACAGAAAAGGCCGTTTTGAAATCGCCGATAAAGGAACAATTCTTCTTGACGAAATCGGAGATTTGCCGCTTTCGCTTCAGGCAAAGATACTCAGGATAATACAGGAAAAAAAGTTCGAAAAAGTAGGCTCAGATACTACAATTACGGTAAACGTAAGGATAATAGCGGCTACAAATAAAGATTTGGAAGATCTTGTGCAAACCGGCGCTTTTAGGCAGGATCTATATTACCGTCTTAATGTTTTTCCGATTTTTATTCCGCCTCTAAGAAAGCGGCAGGAAGATATAATTGAACTTGCCGGCTTTTTTCTTAAAAAATTTGAGAGGGAGACAAAAAAGCAGTTTAACGGGTTTTCTGACGATGCCTTAGAAGCGATGTTATCGTATTCATGGCCGGGTAATGTCAGGGAGCTTATGAACTGTATTGAAAGAGCTTGCATTATAGGCAAGAATAAACAAATAGGAAAAGAAGACCTGTTTCTTAAATCTGGAGATGCGGACAGCGAAAATGATACAGCCGTTCGGTGCCTAAAAACAGCGGTAAACATCTTTAAGACAAACTTTATTTTAAAGGTTTTGGAGGAGAATAACTGGAACCAGACAGAGACCGCAAGGGCTCTTGCCATACAGCGTACTTATTTGTCAAGATTGATAAAAGAGCTTAATATAACATCCAAGGAGTGATTATGCAAAGCAGCAAGGAAAAAACAAACATAGGGGATAAAATTACTGAATTTATCCAAAAAAACAGAAAGGGGTTGTTTATCGGCTTTGGCCTTATTGTTTTAATGTTTGTAGGAGTTTTTGTTTATTATTTTGTAAGCGAATCCCTTAACAAGAGCGCAATTGCCCAAATTGACGATTTTAACCGCCGATTTTCTGATATGCATTTTGATATAACCGAAGGCAATATTACCGATGATATAGAAGGACTGCTTGAAGAATTAAAAACATTCGGCAAAAAACACAGCGGTTTTGCTGGAAGCAAAGCATGGTCTATGGCAGGGGAGATTTATTCCAGCAGGGTAGAATGGGCTGCTTCGCGGGAGGCCTGGCTTAATGCGGCGGAAAAAGGTGATAAGACCTACTTGGGTCCAATTTCGTTGTTTACCGCGGCGGCAATCAGCGAAGAAATGGGTGATACGGACAGAGCAATCGAACTTTACAAAGCTGCTGCAACGCACAGCTTTGAGTTTCCTGCGGCTCCGCGCGCTCAGTTTTCGGTAGGGCGGCTTTATGAGACTTCCGGCAATTTTTCAATGGCAGTAGAAGCCTACCGCGAAGTTATGATTAAATGGCCGGATATCCCAGATTGGCAGCATTTGGCAAGAAGCAGGATTATTTTTATAGAGGCAAGATGAAGGGATTAAAAATAGTATTTGTACTTTCCGCAAGTTTATTATTAACAACCTGCGGAATCTATGAATACTATTTTCTCCCGCAGGTGCCGCATGTCCAAAGACCTATTAATGTTGCAACGGCTGATCTGCCTAATATAACCACTTATAATGCTTCTGGTTATACAATTTTTTATAGGATATATTTGAGTAATAGCCCAGAGGATCTTGGAGATCTGATTGTAAATTCTAATAATAGGAATCTAATAAACCCTCTTCTTGAAGCTGATTATAGTTATTTTTCAAATTATACCGATCCAGCAAAAACGTTTATTACTACATCTAGTACATTTGTCAGCCGCAGTTACTTTGAGCTTCAAATTAGCCCCTATAATGATCCAACAACACCTGTTTTAAATGTTTTGCCTGCAACCGGGGGTAACTTAAGTATTAATTTTGGACAAGGTGATCAAGTATTTTTAACACTTAATGGAGGAGTAGAACATACGCTTTCTAGATCAGATCAAAATAAATTGCATAATATACTACCTGATTATTTTTTTAGGTTAAGAGAAGAAATGAAACAAAATTCTAGTATAAGTTTAAACATTGATGTTGTTAATCAAACATTATCAGTTCCGTTACATCATGCATATGCAATGATGTTTATTGTCGCGGTAGGGACTCATCCTGAAGAATTTAACAGAATATTCAGCAAACCCACGCTCTTAAACATCTTTAAATTACCATCATAGAGTAGCCAATCTTTTGTGTCCTCTGAGCCTTTGTGTCGCCGTGTGAGGCTCTTACCCAGAATTCCGTATTTACAGTACTATTCATAATGTATATTCTGTCTACCTAAATACAGCGAGTCATAGGCGTCAAAATACGATATATATGAGCCTGATGAATTGCTTAAATCCTTTGCTAATACCGTACTGCGGGTTAAATTAAACAAATAGCTTTTATCGGTTTCGTCAGTATTTTTGTTAAATTTTTGCCTGTATTGTTTTTCGCTGACAGCGTTTATATAATCTGTACTGCCGTTATTTTTGTATGCAAATCCCCATAATAATGACGATAACGAATGTTTTTTTAAACCGCTTTTTATTAAATAACACTTTGCTTTATTTATAATGATTCCGGCAGGTAAATTATTATTTAGTTTATCGATAAAATTTTCTGTATTTACATCTAATAAAAAATCAATAACAGCAATCTCATTTTCGGCTGATATACCCGTTGATAAGGGCGATGCAAACTCCATCTTTGCAAGCGGATTAAAGCCGCCTGTATACATCGCGTTTACACCAGCCCTTCTTAAAGACATAGAAAATATCTCTATGAGGGATAAATGCCCATGAAAAACAGCGCTGTCCTTTTTACAAAAACTGAATAAAACCCTGTATATGTCAGGGTCGCTTTTCTTAATATTTTCGCTTTCTATAACATTATCTGTATTTTCATTATTATTCGATACAACTGACTCATTTAAAGCAATTTGGTTAACCTCCAATAATTGCGTGTTAACAGAAAAGCCCTTGCATACCCCGCATAAACTGCATTTTTCTTTGCAAGAAGGCGTTCTTTTACAATCCTTGGATTTTTTATATTCGTTTACAAGATATTCATTATTTATACAAGAATTAATATGTTTCCATGGAAGCTCTTTATTCGGGTTATAAGCATAGTTAAATATTGATTTTAAATAATCTGAGTTTTCTTTAAGAATTTCATGCCATTTTTCCCTGTTTATATATTCGCCCCATGGATCCAGCCTGCTGCCGCTTTTAAAGGCTTTTTCGCATAAAAACCCTGCTCTTTCGTCTCCCCTGCTTATCAGCCCTTCTATGCAGGACATAAGCGAATCAGAAACGCTGACCTTGTGCCCCATTGATTTTATCTTTGATTTTAAAAAGAAAAGTTTTTTTTCTGATTCTTCTATATCTAGATTTGACCATTGATAAGGAGTATGAGGTTTTGGTATAAATATACCAATGTTAATATTAAAATTCATACGTGTTCGCCGTGATATGTCGGATATAAAAGAAACAATTTCTTCTTCTGATGATGAGTTAATGCCCGTTTTTTCCTGCAGAGGAAGGCCTACCATAAAATAAAACTTAGCGCCTTTCCATCCTTTTTTTTTGGCTTCTTCTAAAATAGCAGTTATCGAATCCCTTGTTACTTCTTTATTTAAAGCCAATTGATTTTGTTCATCCGGAGTTTCTACCGCAAAAGTCAGGCCGCTTTTTCTTGTAAAGGAAATTTTTTCCAATATAGAAAGCGCAAAACTAGAAACCTTTAACGATGGAAGCTGGAAAGAAACATGGTTTTTGCCAAACAATGAATTTAAATTATCTATAAGGATATCGATCCCTGTAAAATCGCCGGATGACAGGGAAGACAGGCTAATCTGCTGCCAGCCGCCCTTTGTAATAATTTCGTTTACTTCTGATATTATTTGTTCAATACTTTTTTGCCTTGCCGGTCTGTACCAAAAACCCGCATGACAAAAGCGGCAGCCATTTGGACATCCGCGCATAATTTCGATAGAGCCATGATTTTGAATAATCTTCATAGAAGGAATAGGATAAACAGGTACAGGACTTGCAGGATTCTGTGGAATATTTAAATCAGAAAAATCAAAAAATACAGCGCGTTTTACTTCTTCTTTTCCTTTTACCCAAATATTAGGATGAGAAGACAGCATTGAAAAAAGCAGCGCTCTGCCCTGCCCGTTTTTTTTTGCTTTGGCTATTTCTTTAATTAAATCAAAAAAACCTGCTTCTGCTTCTCCTATCCAAAAAGCGTCAATAAACGGAGAATACGGCAGCGGATTAGAAACTGCAGGTCCGCCGGCAATTACCAATGGATGGTTTTCGCTTCTATCTTTGCAGTGTAATGGTATCGCAGAAACATCAAGCATTGTTAATACGCCGTTTAATCCTAATTCATATCCGATTGTAAACATTAAAATATCAAGATCGCAAAAGCTTATTCCCGTATCAAGGCCGTACAACGGAATATTTTTGTTACGCAAAACTTTTTCAAAATCAGGCGCAGGCGCAAAAGCTCTGTCGCAGGAAACATCCGGCAGTGAATTAATATAATTATAAATAATTTTAACCGCGTTATTCCCCATCCCGATCTCATAAAGATCAGGAAACGCAATTAACGTACGAAATAATTTATTTTTATCTGCAAGCGAGCCTATTTCGCCGCCTGTATAACGGGCAGGTTTTTCTATATTTAATAATTGACCGCCGAATACTTTTAATGGTTCGATATAATTTATCTTTTCATTATAATTAATCTGTCCATTAATCAACGGTTATACCTTCTTACATAAATACTCAAAGCAATGCCAATGCCAATCATAGATGTTAAAACAGCCGAGCCTCCGTAAGACATAAATAAAAGAGGAAGACCTGTTATAGGCATAATACCCATTGTCATTCCAACATTTACAATAAAATGGAAACTGTACATTCCCGCAAGACCTGCGCAGACATACTTTGCAAATGGATCTGTTACAGTCTTCATTGTGACTAACAGCCTAAAACAAATTAACATAAAAAGCCCAAAAACAAAAACTCCTCCTAAAAATCCCGCTTCTTCGGAAAAAATAGAAAAAATAAAGTCAGTGCTTTGTTCGGGTAAAAACCTGTAATGACTTTGTGTTCCTTGCAGGAAACCCTGTCCGGAAAACCCTCCGTTTCCTATCGCTGTTACAGATTGAATAATATTCCAGCCTGCTCCGCGCGGATCTATCTGAGGATCTAAAAAAACAATGAGCCGCATTATCTGATATTGCCTTAAAACAGCGCGCGCAACAAAAGAAGCGCCGATAGAAAAAATTATAATTGCAGAAACATAAACTATCCAAAAAAAGTATCGTTTTTTAAATTTTAAATATCCAAAAAGAGATATTCCCGCAATAACAGCAAAGAAAAGTATAGTAAGAGCTACGATTCTTATATTTGTAAGAACAGCAAGAAACGGAATGCTTCTGCGCAGAATAAATTCCTGCCATAAAGGAAGAACCAAAAATAATCCCGTTAAAGCAATACAGGAAATCATAAATGCCACATAACGCATTGCAACACCCGACATAAACAGCATAATTATTAAAATCATCGTGTATACAAGAGCTGTTCCTAAATCCGGCTGAAGCAGTACAATAAACATCGGTATAAAAACAATAACGCAGCTTATAATAAAACGCGAAAAAGATTCTCTGTTACGATCTGTATCTGCAAGAAAACGCGCAAGGAGAATTATTACGGTAATCTTTACGAGTTCTGACATTTGAACGCCAAAAGATCCGATTCTCAGCCAGCGTGCAGCGTTGTAAATTACATGTCCAAATAATAATGTATATAAAAGCGGAATCAATGATAAAATATAAATATAAATCGAGATATTATAAAATCTGCGGTAATTTATAAAAGAAAGAATAACAGCTATAACAAGCCCAGCTGATGCCCAGATTATCTGTCTTATATATTCGTTAGAAACAAGTTCACCGTCGGAGTTTACTCCGGATGAATAAATAAAAAGCACTCCCAGTAACAATAGAACCAAAACAGGAAGAAGGAGCAAATAATCAATGTTTAAAATGTTTTTTAGTTTCATTTAATTAAAATCCTAATGAGCGTGCTGCCGCTTCATAATCCTGATTTGCAAAGTACCCCTGAAAAATAATTGCCGTTGATGCAGATGCTCTAAAAACCTGAGAACTTGAGGCTTCTATAATTACTGTTACAACTATCTGCTCATCAGGATTTGTGCTGTTAAACGGTCCGTAAGCTGTAAACCACGAATGCCACCGATCTGCAAGTCCAATTTCTGCAGTACCGGATTTTCCAGCTATTTGAACTGTTCTCATATTCAAAGGATATTGAGCTGTCCCTTGGCTTACAACTCCTCTTAAATCATTACGCACTGATTCAAATACAGAAGGTGAAATTGTGCTCTGATGTATAAGTTCTGGAGTAACAACTCTTTCTATCGCGTTTGTGGCAGGATCGCGCACTTCCTTTAAAACATGAGGTTTGTAAATTTTACCGTTATTTACAGCCATACTGATCATATTGCACATCTGAAGCGGAGTGACAAGCATATATCCCTGACCTATTGAGATATTCATTGTGTCACCTAACACCCATCTTTCATGGAACCTGCGTTCTTTCCATTGCGGGGTGGGAAGGAATCCTGCGATTTCTTCCGGAAGATCAATACCTGTTAGTTTTCCATAACCATAATCTGCCGCGTATCTTACAATTCTGTCGATATGAACATTATCTCGTCCTACTGTCATATAATAAATATTACATGACTGCCCGAGAGCGCTTCTTAAGTTTAATCTGCCATGCCCAGATCTTAGATGGCAATGCCAGTTGCGGTTACCGTAATTTACTACACCGCGGCAAAGAATTGTCTGATCCGGAGAGAAAACATTATCAGCTAAAATAGCTGTTGTAAGAACAGTCTTAAAGGTAGAAGCCGGAGGATAACTTGATTGAATCGTGCGGTTAATAAGCGGTTTTGCAG
Source organism: Treponema sp. (assembly GCA_009784935.1). Lineage (GTDB taxonomy): Bacteria > Spirochaetota > Spirochaetia > Treponematales > Breznakiellaceae > WQXQ01. The sequence goes on along the minus strand of WQXI01000007.1, from coordinate 19,879 downwards.
GATCATCACGTAACATATGAAAGTCAGCGCTTGAACCGTCTATAAAAATATTTGGGTCATACCAAGGGTAAGAAACCATCGCCAAAATTTCGCCGGTTGACGGTTTCATTACTACAGCAGCTCCAATTTGGGGGCCGATTGCTTTTTCTACAAGTTTTTGCAAGTTGGCATCAATTGTCAAAACAAGGTTTCTTCCCATTTCTGGAGGCGCGCGGACAACATTCTGCTGACCGGCAATTCGTCTGCCTCTGACATCGACAGTTCTTGTTTCCCAGCCCTGCTCTCCCCTTAAAAGCTGATCATACTGCCTTTCTATGCCTGTTTTGCCGATTACATCTCCCTGCTGATACCCAAGGTTATAAAGCATTGTAAGTTCGTCGCGGGTAATATTTCCTACATAGCCTAAAATATGAGAAAGGCTTTCTACTTCTACATAGTTTCTGACAGATTTTATATGCCAGGAAATACCGGGCAATGTGTTTTTTCTTTCCGCTAAAGAAGCAATCACCTGAAACGGAACATTTGAAGCAATTTCTAGAGGCTGATAGAGCTGCAGATACTGGCTTGGCAGTTTAGCTTTTATTTCATCGGCAGTAATGCCAATAATAAATGAAACATTATCAATTAGTTCGTCCATGCGGCCGCGGGGAACTTCTGCAGGAGTTAAACTTACTGTAAAGGTATCCCTGTTTATAACAAGGGGCTGTGTAAAGTTCCTGTCGTATATTTCTCCTCTTTGTGCAGGAATCGGGTAAGTTCTTCTGGAGATACTGCGCGCTTGTCCGCTGTGAACATCACCGTAAATAATCTGCATGCTAAAAAGTCTGATGGCATAAACAACGAAAATTGCAATAAGGAATATCTTGAAGACATCTATTCTTGTACTTTGGTCTTCATGCATACTCAGCCTCTTCCTGCGTATATTGGTTTAAAATTTTTAAGCAATAAAAATAAAAGAGGAGCAAATAAAGAGTTAAGCCCAAGCTCGACCCAAATACCGGTATCAACGAACGGGTTTGGAATAACCGAGCCCATAAATAAATGAAGCAGCAAAGTTACAAGCGCTTTTAATAATGTTGCAAGCGCGCAAAGAATAGCCGGCATAAAAATTAAATCAAGAAAAAAAGCTCCCTTAAAAAGACCGGCAAGCGCGCCTATTACTGTGCGTACAAGGCAATTTAATCCCAGCGGACTCTGAGATAAAAAATCCTGCATTAATCCTGCAAAAAAACCTGATACTTGTCCTGTCATAGTTCCGTTTACATACGCGGAAAAAACTATAACGCACAAAAGTAAATCCGGTTTAATTTCGAATATCGGAATCATACCTATTACCGCAGACTGCAAAATAATCGCGACAACACCGAAAACAACTGTCCATACAATGCTTCTTATCATTGTTAATCCCCAAATGTAACTATATCAAGATTTTCCGCTTCTATAATAAAAACATATTCCAGCCTGGAAAAATCTATCATAGGTATAACTTCTATTTCTAATGTTGTTTCGTATTCTAGCGTGTTAACAACATTTACGCGGCCAATATTTATGCCGGAAGGAAATACGCCCCCCATACCTGATGTAACAACAATATCGCCTATGTTTATTTCTTCCCTTGCTCTTCTCGGAACAAAACGCATTAAAAGAGGCGTGTCTCTGTCTCCCTGACCTTCTATAATTCCTTCAAAACGGGAAACCGAAAGCCTTGCTGAAACAAGGGAGTTCATATCAAAAACCGGCATAACAAGACATTCAAAAATACCTGTTTGAATAACTCTTCCTACAAGAGCCTGTGTTCCGTTCTGCCATGCGACTACTGCCATGTTATTAGAAACTCCTGAGAAGCTTCCTTTGTTTACAACAATGGCAGAAAATAAATTATCAGGATCTCTTCCCGAAATTTGAGCAGGTATTCTGCGGTAGCGAAGCGTTCTGGAAAAATCAAGCTGTTCTTTTAGACGGATATTTTCCTGATAGATTTCTGCATTACTGCGTTCGAGTTCTTCAAAACGGTCAAGCTGCCTTAAAAGATCTGCGTGTTCGTCGCGTAAATTGGAAAGCTCTTTTATAGAAAGCACAGTCCGGGAAAGGAACGAAGATAGTTCATAAATCCCCCCTCTGATCCCGGAAAAAATAGAAAGTCCCGCGTTCTTTATATCAAAAGAAAAAGTATTACCAGAGATCAAAAGCATTATCGAAGAGACTATAATTAGTATAACAAAAACAAATATATTAGCCTGAGCGCCCTGTATTTTGCCGCCTCGCGATAATAAACCAAGGATTCGCCTCATAAAGTTTTATCCATTTAGTCTGTCATAGATATTCTTTGTAAGATCAGCACCCTTGATATAATCAAAATACTTACCGGCTCCGAGAGCTACGCAAATTTCCGGTTGTTCTGCGATAATCGCGGGAACGCCGGTTTCTTTTTGTATAAGTTTATCAAGCCCTTTAAGAAGCGAGCCGCCGCCTGCCATTACAATTCCGCGGTCAACAATATCCGCAGCAAGTTCCGGCGGTGTCTTTCCAAGAACAGTTTTAATTTCATCTATGATTTGCGTAATTGGATCACGCAGAGCTTCTCTTACTTCTACAGAATCAATTTCCAGTCTTCGCGGAAGACCTGTAATTGCATCGTTTCCTTTGACTTCCATCTTATCGATTATTCTGTCAGGAGAAGCGTTTCCGATTTCTATTTTAAGGCGTTCTGCCATCTGCTCGCCGATTATAAGATTGTGAACACTGCGGATATGCTTAATTATTGAATCATCAAATTCATCGCCGCCGACTCGAATCGCGCTTGTAACAACCATGCCGCCGAGAGAGATAACAGAAATTTCTGTAGTACCGCCGCCGATATCGAGTATCATATGTCCTGCCGGCTCTCTAATCGGAATATCAGCTCCGATTGCAGCTGCAAGGCTTTCTTCTATAACGCGGACTTCTCTCGCGCCGGATTTGTAAGCGCCCTCTTCTACTGCGCGTCTTTCAACTTCTGTTATGCACGAAGGAACGCCGATTACCATTCTTGGCTTAATAAAACGATAACGCGGAAAAATACGATCTATAAAACATCTGATCATTTTTTCTGTTGATTCGATATCGGCAATAACGCCGTCACGCATAGGTCTAATCGCGATTATGTTTTCTGGAGTTTTCCACAACATTCTTTTTGCGTCAGAGCCTACCGCTACAATTTTTTTTGTTCCGCGTTCTACCGCGACAACAGAAGGCTCGTTTAACACTATGCCTTTTCCCTTTATGTAAATAAGGGTATTACAGGTACCTAAATCAATTCCAAAATCCGATGAAATATTGCCGAACATGTTTAACTCCTTTTATATATTAAGCCGCGCTCTAGCTCTCGAATGAGAGGGATCTTGTCTGTATGCCGTTCTCCATTCAGAACGCGCTCTAGTCGTGTCTCCTATTAAGTGATAAAGTTCTCCAAGCTGAAAACGCACCTCCGCATTTTCTCCGGAATCTTCTAGTATTTTTCTGTATTGTTCTTCTGCTTTTGAAAATTCTTCTGTATTTCTGTAAATTTCAGCTAACATTAAACGTGACATTGCAACTGCTCTGGAATCAGGGGATGTTTCTACGCATCTTAAAAGATAACCGTAAGCCATTTGATAATCATCCATTGCTATGTATGATCTTGCTATTGATAATAATAAATTGTCAGAAGCTGCTTTGCCGGGAACAAACGCCATAGAAAACGCCGCGATACTGCTTCTGTAATCACCGTAAGCGGCATATGCAAGTCCGAGAAACTCCGGAATATCCTGCGCGTTATACGAAAGTTTTCTTGCCATTTCTAGATATTTTACTGCAAGGTCAGCGTATTCCGCTCCTTTGTGACCGTATGCTTTTCCTAAAACATAATAAACCCGTCCGTCTTTTGCGGCTTCTTTTTTCATTACTGCTTTTCTTAAAGAAAAAATACATTCATTAATAAATTTTAATGTACTTTGATTGTTAATTTGAGAAATTCCCATTTGATATGCAGAAAAACCGTTTATTGTCAGTAAAAAATAATCAACAGGTTTTTCTAAAAGAGCATTTTTGCTGATATTATATGCTTGTTCATAGTTTCCATCATTCCAAACGCGCAGAATTTCGCGTCTTTCATTAGTTACAGAACTTCTTAATTGTGAAAAAAAGAATATTGACATAACAATCGCAAGAACAGCGGCAAAAATAATGCCAATGGAGCGAATTCTCTTGAGAAGGTATATATGACGCCCGTAACTGGACCATGTTTTATTGCTTAACATTGCCTTATATAGTGAATTCTAAAGAAAAATCGTTCAATAGTCAATGAGATTTAAAAAAAAGCGATAAACCATAAGCCGGGTTCTGTAAAATATAGCCTTTGGCTATATTAACGCTGCCATCTGTCTAAAACGGCTGTTTCCAGCAATTTTTAGCAGTTTACCCGCGTTTAACCGGCGGGAAGCCGGCTTAATCACGCTAGGCGTGAATAATTACGCTGTTTAACCTTGCTCCTGATGAGGCTTGCCTTTTCCCAACGGCAGAATGCCGTTGGGAAAAGGCGGTGAGTTTTGCTAAAGCAAAACTCATGCCAATTATCCCAAATAGCATCAATCCCGCTGGGATCTTTCCGGCATTGTTGCCAATGCCGAGGCGGGCTCTTACCCCGCCATTTCACCCTTACCCGAATAAACGGGCGGTATACTTTCTGTTGCGCTGTCTGTTGACAGAACCTAATTTCTTAGGCTTTGTCACCCGGGAGTTACCCGGCATCATACCCTGCGGAGCCCGGACTTTCCTCCCCGCCGTAAAATACTTCGTATTTTACGGCAAAGCGGCAGCATGGTTCATCGCTGTAATAAACTATTCTTCGGAGTCGATGTTAATGATCTCCTCTTCTTCATCATCATCTTCGTATTCTTCCTCTTCTTCGTCAAGGTCTGAGAGGGCTCCAGTATCTTCGGTATTAAAGAAGTCTTCTTCGCCTTCTGCTGATTCTTCATAAAAAAGGATACGGGAACAATAGGGACAGAAAATGAAATCTTCGCCAATTCTGACTTCGTTGGCAAACTGGACAGGAAGTATCATATGGCAGCCCATGCAGACATTGCCTTTAATAGCTACAATTCCTACGCCCATTTTATTTTTGATGATTCTTTCAAATTTAAAGACAACTTCTGTATCAAGGTTTTCTGTCAATTTGTTTTCTTTCTTTTTGAGGCCGTCAATCTGTTTTTGTTTATCGTTAATTTCGTTTTCGATCTTTTTTCTGCGGTCTTCGATATCTTTTTCCTGGCTTTCTATCAAAGAGGTCTGCTGTTTAATTTTTTTATCAAGTTCAGAAATAGACCTTTCTTTTTGCTGAAGTTCTTTTCTGTAGAGCTGTTCTCTTTCTATTGCGTCTTTTCTTTCCTTGTCGAGAGCTTCGTATTCTCTTTGAGTGCTGATATTGGCTATGTTTTTTTCGGCTTTTTCTCTTGTAGATTCAGCTTCGAACAGCCTGTTCTTATAATCGATTTCTTCCGCTTTAATTTTTTCGTACTCTGCGTTTATTTCGATAAAGGTTTTCTTTAACCTGTTCAAAAGTTCTTCCTGAGTTCCCAAGAGTTTGGGTATTTCCTGAATGCTTTTTTCCAGTCCGATTTTTTCGTAAATAATATCCTGTAAAGATCTTAGTTTATCCAAATCGTTTTCTGTTACCATAATGTTTCCCTCCAAAAATATTTATGTCTTATTCCCATTTCAATAGACTTCTAATCCAATAGACCATTTTAATGATCCAGATAATCTTTTAAAGGACGGCTTCTTCTTGGGTGTCTAAGACGCCTTAAAGCTTTTGCCTCTATCTGCCTAATCCTTTCGCGCGTTACATTAAAATATAATCCTACTTCTTCGAGTGTAAGAGAATAACCATCATCAAGACCAAAGCGCATTTTTAGAACTTCCTGTTCGCGCGCAGGAAGCGTAGATAAAACTCCGCCAAGCTGTTCCTGCAATACTTTAAATGCCGTTTGGTTAGCCGGATTTTCTACATCTTTATCTTCGATAAAGTCGCCCAAAAGCGAATCTTCTTCTTCGCCGATCGGTGTTTCTAAGCTTATAGGTTCGCGCGCGACATTTTTTACAGATTTTACGCGAATCGCTGTCCAGCTTCCGCCGAGTTTTTCCGCGATTTCTTCATCAGTCGGCTCTCTTCCAAGCGACTGTAACAGCTGTCTTGACTCTCTTACAACCTTGTTTATCTGCTCGATCATATGAACAGGAACGCGGATTGTTCTTGCCTGATCAGAAATTGAGCGGGTAATTGCCTGACGTATCCACCATGTCGCATAAGTAGAAAATTTAAATCCTTTTTGATATTCAAATTTTTCTACGGCTTTAATAAGACCAATGTTTCCTTCCTGTACGAGATCAAAGAAATGCAATCCTCTGTTTGTATATTTTTTTGCTATAGAAACAACCAGCCTAAGGTTTGCCCTTATAAGTTTATCTTTGGCATTCTTCATCATTATGCGGCCATGAAATATTTCGCTTGCCATTTGATTAATGCTGTCAATCGGCTCTTCAAATTCGGTTTCCATAGCTTTTAGTTTTTTTTCTGTTACTTGAATAAGCCTTATTTTTTCTTTTATCTCGTCAGAAGAAAGACCAAGTTCGTCTTCTAGTTTTTCTCTTTCTGGTTTTATAGTAAGGCATCTGCCGAGGGTGCGCAGTTCTTTTACAGAACCGACCTTTAAGTGTTTTTCCAGCCTTTCCTGTTCTTTGATATATCGTTTAATTTTTTTAGACGCAATAATAAACTTGTCAGAGAACAACTGGATTTCTTCCGGGTGTAACTGCGTGTTCTTAATAAGCTTCATTATTCTTTTTCTTATGTTAGAACAATCCTTATCTTCTTTGTAGTCAATATCCCTTATGATAAGCTGTTTTTTTAATTCCATATAATTTTTTAAATCTACCTGAACCGCGCGCAGTGTATCTTTATAAAATTGATTAAGTCTTCTGCACTCGGTCATGTATTCTGTTATTTCTTTTTTAGAAAGGTTTAATTCGCGGAGATCCCTTTTAGAAAATGCTTTTTGAGCGATAGCATAAAATTCCGGTATAACCATGCCGGATCTTCTTATTACATTTTTTACAATGTTTTCGCCCTCTTCCATTTTTTTAGAAAGTTCTATTTCCTGTTCTGCTGTTAAGAGATGTTCTCTTCCTATTTCTCTTAAGTATAATCTTATTGGATCATCTACAAGAGAAGAATCCTTATCTGTTCCCGCAGAAGCGGCTCTCTTTTTTGAATTTCCCTGATCTTTTCTCGGGTCGGCTTCATCTTCGTCAGATGCGCTGTCTTCTTCTATCAATTGGACATTGTTGGATTCCAAAAGTATAAGAACCTGTTCGATCTTGTCAGAGTTTGTAATATGTTCTGGGAGAAAATCAGATAGTTCTTCGTAAGAAAGAGTATTTTTTACTTTTGCATATTCTAATAGTTTAATTATAGCAGGATCAGAAATTGTCTGGTCAATATTTTCGTCTGCGTTTATTCCGTTATTAAGAGCCGTTTTTTCTTTTTTAGCAGTTATGTATTTTTTTGTTTTAGAAGAATAAAAATGACCTGCAAAAGGAGACGGTTTTTTTACTCTAGACCTAAAATAATTTAACATTAACTATCTGCCTTCCAGTTTTCTTATTTGTGAATCAATGGATTTTTTTTCTGCCAGTAATTCATCGATATTAACAATATCTTCGCCGTTTCGTTCGCTTTCCCGCATTAAAGCGTTTATTTCTGTAAGTCTTTTATCAAGTCTTTTTCTTCTAATCTTGTTTATTCCATCCTCCATAAACCTATGCACATTAACTTTAAATTCTCCGGAAACAGCCTTGTCAGAAATATAATTCCGCAATGCATTGTCGTTTATCCGCAGCAGCAATGCATCAAGTCCTGTTTCATCATACTTAAAACATTCTTCTAATACTATAAACAGTTCCTTGGCAGCAGGATCTTCAATCTCCTTTATTTCCATTGCCGAACGAAACTCGCTGTAAAGTTCCATATTTAATGCGACAACTGTAAGCAGGCTAAGATCCGAATTCCTGCGGATCTGCAGATCAACTTTTTGACTTTCCTGCTTATCAGAAGAAACCCTGGAACCTCCTGCAGATTTCCATTGTAAATAATCCTTTTGAACCGCATTTCTTTCGATTCTGTAAATGTCGGCAATTCTGCTTATACTGTCCGAGCGTTCAACCTCAGAATCCAAAGCCTCCAAATATTGAAACATAAATGACACACTATTTACGCCGCTTTGATTTTGAGAAATTAAGTACTCAAAGTCATTTATAATGAATTTCATCTTTTTTTTCAATATATCAGGGCCAAATTTATGCAAAATATCCGCCGGATCCTTGAAAATTCCGGATTCTTCTGTCAAATCCGGGTCTTTTTGCGGATCAGCGACAGAACAAATTAAGCCGTTCTTACGGCAGGTAATTATCGCCTTATATGCCGCTTTTTTTCCGGCTTCGTCATTGTCAAAAATTAAGATTACTTTCTCCACCCATCGTCTAAGCCATGCCGCTTGTTCATCTGTGAAAGCTGTTCCAAGCGGAGCGACAGAGTTTAAAATACCTGCCTGATGGAGCGCCATTACGTCAATATAGCCTTCGGCAAGGTATACGGTTTTAGTCTGCCTCATCTCATTTTTTGCAAGATCTAATGCGAATAATGTTTGGCCTTTTTTATAGATTTCAGTTTCCGGTGAGTTAATGTACTTAGGCGTTTCCCTGTTGTCAGATTGAAGTCCGGGCAGAGCCCTCCCTCCAAACGCGTTTATCCTTCCCTGTCTGTCTGTTATGGGAAACATGAGCCTGCCGGAAAAAAGAGGTATATTTTTATAGTTAGAAGAAAACAATCCGGACTTTCCTAGAAACTCTTCTGAATATCCTTTTTGCTTTAAAAAATTAAATAAAAAATCCCTGTCTTGCGGAGAAAATCCAAGCTTAAACGTTTCGATAGTTTCGATGCTAAATCCTCTTTCTTTAATATATTTTAACGCTTCTTTCCCCTGCGGTTTTTCTTTTAAAAAATGCTGAAACGTAACAGTTGTTCTTGCATATAATTCATAAAGTTCTTCTTTTAATGTATTATTCTGTTCATAATTATTGTCCTTGTCGTTATCATAAATAACTTCTATTCCCATTTTTTTTGCAAGATTTTTTATTGCTTCGGGATAAGTTAATTTATCCATTTCCATCACAAAACTTATAACACTGCCACCTTTAGAACAGCCAAAGCAGTGATACATTTTTAAATCCGGATCAACTTTAAATGACGGAGTTTTTTCCTGACCGCCTCCATGAAAAGGACACCTTCCCCACCATCTGCCGCTTTTTTGTTCGAGACGAACATAATCTCCGACAACCGTAACAGCGTCAAGTCTGTTATTCACTTCGGAAATAGTTGTTTTGGATATCAAAAAAGAAACTCCTTTTTTAATTTACAGCAAATAGCGTTAACTTAAAAGTTTAACTTAAGGTCTATGACGAAGGTTCGGCGTATAAAGCAGTCCTGCTCTGATATGTTCATCATAAGTACGTGAAAAATAATGCCTTCCGCTTGATGTGTCTATTACGCGGAAATAAAGGTAATTTGTTCTGTCAGGATACACAGCGGCTCTTAATGCAACTACACCCGGAGCCGAAATAGGTCCCGGAGGCAGTCCCCTGTTTCTATATGTATTATATGGATTTACTATTTCCAGATCGCTAAAAAGAATTTGATTAGGATGCGGTTTTCCTTGAATTTCTGTAATTATATATTCTACAGTCGCGCATGACTGTAAAGCCATATTAATTCTAATACGGTTATTAAAAACACCGCTGATTAACGGCGCTTCGTCAGCGACTCTGTATTCGCGTTCGATGATAGAAGCCATAATAACTATATTATTTAATTCTGTAATGGATAAGTTTCTGAATGCCGGGCTTATTTCTTCCATTTTTTTGAAAAAGTTATCTGCCATTTTTCTTACGACAAGTTCACCCGGGTAACCGCTTGGAAAAAAATATGTATCAGGAAATAGATAGCCTTCCATCGAATTATTAGGTATATTATAACTTCTAATTATCGAAACATCCCTTGCCGCGGCAAGAAACTCCTGAGCGGAACAAATCCCCGCTTCTTCTATTATCCTCGAAGTTTTTAATAATGTAACTCCTTCTGGTACTGTTACCTTATGAAGCACTTCTCTTCCTGATGTTAAAAGACGATGAATAGAAAGCATACTAGCAGGAAGATTTAATCTGTATGTTCCTGTTTTTAAATATTCGCTTTCAAACCTGCATAATAGATTCCAAAAATATCTGTTTGTTATAAGTCCGTTTCTTTCCAGCCGCATACCTACAGACTGCGATGTTTCTCCTCTGCGTACATCAATAAGATAGCTTCCGTCTTCGTCGATTCTAATCGCGTCACTATCAGAATAATTTAAGCGTATTTCTGTATTAATAGGAGAATTAAAATACATAAAAACGCCAAGCGCTAATGGAATAAGAACCAGTATGATTTTAATTAACAGCGAAGTTAGACTGATTAAAAATGAAAAAACCGCATTTTTGCGTTTTTTTATTCTCTTTTTTTCTTTTGCCAACAGAGTTTCCTGTTAAATTGAAATTTCCAGCCCTTCATAGGCAAGGGTTAATTCAATTCCTTTAAGATTCATTCTTTCTAAATACCATTTTGCAGACTGCAATATACCGTACAGTTTTTGATCATCATAAGTAGGATCATGATGAAACATAACCATATGTTTGATTTTCCAGTTAGCGGCAAAGTCTACAGCAAGACTGAACGCGCTGTGTCCCCAGTTATATTTTTCTATTGCTTCTCCCAGCGTATACTGGCAGTCTATTACGATTAGATCGGCATCCTGAAAAAACGCAGTGTTTTCTTCGTTTTTAATAAAATCGCCTGAGGTAAGCTCTGTATCTGTTGCATAAATGAAGCGTTTTCCGGATTCATTTACACAATAGGCATATGAGTCTCCAGGGTGGTTCATTTTTTTTGCAGTTACAAATCTTCCTGATATATTTACTTCTTTTTCCATGTAGTGAAACGTTTTTGTAGATCCCATCACATCAAAATGAACAGGAAAATACGGATGAACCATCTGTCCGCTGAGAGTTTTTTCCAGATTAGGAACCGGAGAATAAAAATCTATTTTCATTGCCGGATTATAACAAGGTCCAAAAAAAGGAAGTCCAAGAATATGATCCCAATGAAAATGAGAAAAGAAAATATGAAAATGATTAGATTTTCTTTTTTCGTTTGCCTGCGCGATTCCCATCTCGCGTATTCCGGAACCGCAGTCAAATACAATGCAATCGTCGATATTATCAAACGATAAGCTGACACAGGGACTGTTTCCGCCGACAGTGCCAAAAATCCAAGGCGGAAGCCCTGCCAAAAATCTTTCTCTGCTTTCTGCGCTTACAAGGTCTTCGGGGGTGATCTGCTCGACGATTGCGGAAATTTTACTTTTTATACGGGAAGGCGGTGTCGGTGTCGGAATAGAGCCTCTGACACCCCAGAACTTAATATTCATAATTGATCCCCCATTTTGCTAATTATCGGCTCTGATACGCGCAGTTCCTTTGCCTCTAAAATCTCAGTTTCTGTATACAGCTTTCCGCAGTTCATCCCGGGACAGCCAGAAGCGGTTATATCCCAGCTTTCCGCAGAAGACATTATTGATTCCCAAAACGGAAAAGTAATACATTGAAGTGGACGTCCTTTATAAACTGTACATCCATTATCCCATAATATGCAATCTTTATTGATTTTTTCTTTTAAAGAAAGGACTTCGTCACCTTTCCAGTCTGTTACCCATCTGCAATATAGGCTAATTAGCCGGTCTTTGTCCATATTTAGGGCTAAAGACAGGTTTAAAAGGTCTTTTTCGGTTAAAAATACAAATCCTGCGTCATACCTGCAGCAGGAAGAACAGCGTTTACAGGAAAATTTAAGACCAGACGCGAAAAAGAACGATTTTTCCATAGGGGGAATTATAGCAATTTAATTAAAATTTATCAACATACCGAAATACTCTCTAATTGTCTCTGCGCTGCCTTGCGGTTTCTATATTAACTCTTGCTTCTTCGATATTTGGGTTTATTCTTAGAGCCGCTTCCCAGTCAGAAATTGCTCTGTTATATTCGCCTTTTTGACCGTATGCATTCCCTCGGATTGTGAATGCCGCGGCATTATTTCTGTCTAATCTTATAGCTTGGGCGCAGTCAGCTATTACCCTGTCATATTCCTGCAGTTCGTAAAGAGCGCGGGCTCTAATAACATAATTAACAGCGGAATTTGGGTCAATTCTTATAAGCTGATTGCTGGAAATAATCGCATTGTTAAAATCACCGTTTACAAGATGTTCAAGACTCTCTCTTAAATGTTCAAGCGCGTTATGGTTATAGCTGTGCTGGCAGAATGCTGAAAAACTAACTAAAAAGAATACTAGGAAAATTCTTAACCTCATTCTGCCTCCTTATAAATTATTATAACATATTTTTATACTAAAAACCAGATCAATATCTGCCAATATCTTTCCTGTAAAACATGCCTTTAAATTTGATCAAATCTACTGCCTTGTATGCTTTATCCAGAGCATTCTGAAGCGACGGGCCAATTGCGCTTATTCCCAAAACACGTCCACCAGAAGTCAAAAATTCTCTGTTTTTTAACGCTGTCCCTGCATGATAAACAACTGTTCCTTCGGATTCGATACAGCCGTTTGCATTTAATCCATTGATAGGAAACCCTGTTTCATAAATTTCCGGATAACCGCCGCTTGCAAGTACAACGCAGGCAGAAAAGTTATTTTTCCATTTAATTTCTATGTTTGCTAAGTTTTTGTCTGTTACAGCTTCCATTATTTTTAAAAGGTCTGTTTCAAGGAGAGGAAGCACTGCCTGAGCTTCTGGATCTCCAAAACGGCTGTTGTATTCGATTACTTTTGGACCGTTTTTTGTAAGCATGAGCCCAAAATAAAGACAGCCTTTAAACGGACAGCCTTCGTTTTTCATCGCGTTGATAGTCGGCAGAAAAATTGTTTTTTCGCAAATCCCGGCAATTTCTTTTGTGTAATGCGGATTAGGCGCGATTACTCCCATGCCTCCTGTATTTAATCCTTTGTTCCCGTCAAGAGCTCGTTTATGATCCATCGATGAAATCATAGGAATAACTGTTTCTCCGTCTGTAAAACTAAGAACAGTAACTTCGGGTCCTTCTAAAAATTCCTCAATTACAATATTAGAACCCGAATTGCCGAATTTTTTTTCTTTCATAATAGAATCTATTGCATCTAATGCTTCGTTTTTATTCTCGGCGATTATAACACCTTTTCCAAGAGCAAGTCCGTCTGCTTTTATTACAAGCGGGTACAGCGATTTATTAGAATTAACAAATTCGCATGCGCTGTCTGCGTCAGAAAAAGTTTCAAAGGCTGCTGTTGGTATACCGTATTTTTTCATTATGTTTTTTGAAAAAACTTTGCTGCTTTCAATGCGGGCGGCAGCCATCTTAGGGCCAAAACAGCGCACACCTTTTTCTTCCAGAGCGTCTACCATTCCAATCGATAATGGATCATCAGGAGCTACGACAACATAATCAATTGCGTTTTTTAATACAAAATCTGTCATAGCGAGAATATCAACAGCTTTTATTGATACACATTCTGCGTCTTTTTCGATGCCGCCATTCCCCGGAGCTGCAAAAATTTTTGTTATTTTATTGTTATTTTTTAATGATTTAATAATTGCATGTTCTCTTCCGCCGCCGCCTATTACAAGTACTTTCATACTATTTCTCCTTTACAAAACATTGCGACTGCTTTTGGCAGAAGAACCCATTCTCCTTCTTTCATAACACGCTGCTGTAATGTTTCGGGTGTATCATCCGGCAATACATCTAATGCTTTCTGAAGAATTATTTTACCGCCGTCTACAATTTCGTTAACAAAATGAACTGTAGCTCCTGTAACTTTAACGCCGCTTTTTATTACTTCCTTATGTACTTTTAAACCGTAAAATCCTTTTCCGCAAAAAGCAGGTATAAGCGAAGGGTGAACATTAATAATTTTGTCTTTAAATGTTTTTAATACTTTTGCTCCAAGAACCGATAAAAATCCTGCAAGAACTACAAGGTCAATTTTGTTTTCGGATAACGATGATTCTATAGCCGAGTCAAAATCTGATAAATCTGTGTAATCTTTTCTTGCTATTGTAATAGCTTTTATACCGGCTTTCTCCGCCCGCTCAAGAGCGTAAACTCCGGCAGCAGACGAGATAACAAGAGTTATTTCTCCTCCGCCGAGTTTGTTTTCTTTTTGTGCGTCGATCAGAGCTTGCAGGTTTGTGCCGCCTCCGCTGACTAAAACTGCGATCTTAGTCAAATACTACTCCCGTGACTTTATTAGTAACTTCGCCGATTATATATGCGTCATCATTGAATGATCGGAGAACTTGTAATGCTTCATCAGCTTTTAATGGGTCAGTAATAATGCACATTCCTACGCCCATATTGTATGTATTAAACATATCGCGCTCAGGAATATTTCCTGTCTTTGCGATAATATCAAATACCGGCGGAGTTTTAACCGCTTTTCTTTTAATTACAGCGCCGAGGTTTTTTCCAAAAGCGCGCGGAATATTCTCCTGAAACCCTCCGCCTGTAATATTAGAAATCGATTTTATATTTGTTTGCTCGATAAGATCTAAAATTGATTTTACATATATTTTTGTTGGAGTCAAAAGTTCTTCGCCAAGTGTTTTTCCAAGTTCTGCAATGTGTTTATCAAGTATTTTTTTATCGTTATTAATATCAAAAACTTTGCGTGTAAGCGAAAATCCGTTTGAGTGCACCCCAGATGAAGCAAGCGCAATAATTACATCGCCGGCTTTTACTTTACTTTTATCAGGTATTTTTGATTTTTCTACAATGCCTACAGAAAAACCCGCGATATCGTATTCGTTTTCGTTCATCATTCCGGGATGTTCCGCGGTTTCTCCTCCCAAAAGAGCGCAGCCTGCCTGAACACAGCCTTCTGCAACGCCGCTGACTATTTGTTCAACTTTTTCGGGAATATTTTTATCCATGGCGATATAATCAAGAAAGAAAAGCGGTTTTGCGGCAGCGCAGATAATATCATTTACGCACATCGCTACACAGTCTATGCCGATAGTATTGTGTTTATCAAAAAGCATTGCAATTTTTAATTTTGTTCCCACGCCGTCAGTGCCGGAAACAAGAACAGGTTCCGAAGTTCCCGTTTTTGGAAGCGCAAAAAGCCCTCCAAATCCGCCGATACCGTCTATTACTCCCGGAATATTTGTGCGTTCGATATGTTTTTTTATTAATTCTACCGCTTTGTATCCGGCTGTAACATCAACGCCTGCATTTTTATAGCTTTCGCTGTAACTGTTTTCCATATTAAAAACTAAACTCTCCGATTTTTTTATCATATTTGCTTTTTTTATTTATTAATGGCTCAGGAATCGGATAATTTCCGGAAAAACATCCGTCACAAAAACCGCATTTTGCGTTTTCTGCAATTTTAGAAGCGTTCTCTATCGAAAGAAATCCTAAACTGTCAGCCCCAAGGTAAGAGCAGATTTCGTCTGTTTTCATTTTGAAGGAAATTAAATTTTCGCGCGAATCAATGTCAGTGCCGAAATAACAAGGATTTACAAACGGCGGCGAAGAAATACGCAGATGAATTTCTTTTGCTCCTGTTTCGCGGACAAGTTTAACAATACGTTTCATTGTAGTTCCGCGTACGATAGAATCATCGATTAGTACAATCTTTTTGTTTTTAATACTAGCTACGATTGTGTTGAGTTTTATTCTGACAGAACGGTCTCTTTCTTCCTGAGTAGGCTGAATAAATGTACGCCCTATATACTTATTTTTTATAAAACCAACTTCATAAGGAATGCCTGATTTTCTGGAAAATCCTAAAGCGGCATCTAATCCAGAATCGGGAACTCCAATAACAACATCAGCTTTTACAGGGTATTGATCCGCCAAAAATGCGCCTGCATTAATGCGCGCTGTATGTACACACGCTCCGTCAATGACAGAATCGGGGCGCGCAAAATAAATATATTCAAAAAGACACATGCCGCTTTTTTTACCGCAGTGGGTTTTAATGCTTTTGCTTCCGTTTTTATCGGCGACAAAAATTTCGCCGGGTTCTATGTCTCGGATAAATTTTGCCCCGATACTGTCCAGAGCGCAGCTTTCCGAAGCGATTATAATGTCGCCGTCACGGGAACCAAGACAAAGAGGACGGAACCCTTGAGGATCGCGGACAGCAATCATTTTACTCGGCGACATAATTACAAGAGAATATGCGCCTTCGATTTCTTTCATTGCTTCTTCTATAGCGTTTTCTATAGTATTTGTATGTATTCTTTTTTTTGTAATTATATTGATTATTATTTCTGTATCATTTGTTGTATGAAAAACTGCGCCTTCCATCTGAAGCTTTTCGCGCAAAGCGGCAGAGTTTGTAATGCTTCCGTTATGCGCAATTGCCATCGAACCTTTTATATGCCTTACAACAAGGGGCTGGGCGTTTGCTCTTGATTTTTGATCCATCGGCGAATATCTGACATGACCTATTGCCATGTTTCCTTTGCCGAGTTTTGCAAGCGTTTCTCTGGAAAAAACATCAGGGACTAAACCAAGATCGCTGTGATACTGCATTAAACCTTCACAGCAGACAGCTATACCGCAGCTTTCCTGACCTCTGTGCTGTAATGCATAAAGCGCCATATAAGCCTGCGCAGCGACATCAGAAGCAGGGTTCTTTGAGTAAGTTCCAAATACTCCGCATTTTTCCTGCAGGCGGTCTTCCATACCTAGACTATATCTTTATTGGAGAATTCGTTCAAGTGGCTCATTTTCCAGCTTTACAGCCTTGCTTTCTACTTCTGCTTCCAGAGTTTTCATATAATTATTCATCCAATTCGTAACTTCTTTATTTTTTATTGAAAGGATTCTTATCGCCAAAAGACCCGCATTCTTTGCGCCGTTTACAGAGACAGTCGCAACAGGAATTCCAGCAGGCATTTGAATAATCGACAGCATTGAATCCAGTCCAGAAAAAGCCGAAGTCTTTATGGGCACCCCGATAACAGGAAGCGGAGTAATCGAAGCTGTCATTCCGGGAAGATGAGCAGCTCCTCCTGCGCCTGCGATAATTACTTTTAAACCGCGCTTTACGGCGGACTGCGCATATTTAAAAAGACGGTTAGGAGTTCGATGAGCTGAAACAATTGTAATTTCAAAAGGAATATCTGCTTCTTTTAAAATTGCAGCCGCTTCTTTCATAACAGGAAGATCAGAATCGCTTCCCATGATAATTCCAACAAGAGGTTTATCATTTTTATTTGTCATTTAATTTCTCCTTTCCGTGAATTTTCAGAATCGATCTTACATATTCGCTTTTTTTTATCGCTTCTTCTAAAGTATCAGCAGTTACAGTAAAGTGACCCATCTTGCGGACTGGCCGTGATTCTGTTTTTCCGTATAAATGAAGCGACATACCGGGAACTTTTAACGCTTCTTCGTAACCCTGTAATTCAACTTCTCCATAACTTCCGTCTTCACCCAAAAGATTCAGCATAACAGCAGGGCGGATTAACGTTGTATCACCTAATGGAAGCCCTGTTATAGCTCTTATATGCTGTTCAAATTGGCACGTAACGCAGGCTTCCATTGTGTAGTGCCCGGAGTTATGAGGGCGAGGCGCGACTTCGTTTATAAGCACATTTCCTTTTTTATCGAGGAAAAGTTCAACGCCGAATATACCGACTCCGTCTAATGCTTTTACAACATTAACAGAAATTTCTTTTGCAGCTTCTGCGGTTTTTTCGTCTATTCTTGCGGGAGCGATAACTGTATCGCAAATATTATGATCGGGGTTAAAAGCCATTTCTGTTACTGGAAAAACCGCGATAGAGCCGTCAGTACTGCGGGCTACCATAACAGCAAGTTCTTTTTCTATATCGATCATGTCCTCAAAAATAGAAGGAGCATTCATAGGTTTGTCATTAGTTGCATTTAATACTTTTACACCCCTTCCGTCATAGCCGCCTTTTCGCAGTTTTTGTACAAGCGAGAATTTCTTTTGGGAAAAATCAAAGTTTTCTGGATCATCAGCGCTAAAGTAATCTGCCGTAGGGATTCCTTTTTTAATAAATAATTCTTTTTGTAAAAGTTTATCTTGAATAATCCGTAACATAGAAGGCGAAGGAAATATTTTAACACCGTTTGAAACAAGCTCATCAAGCGCGTCTGTGTTAATATGTTCGATTTCGTAGGTTAACAGATCGGAAACATTAGCAAGATTTTTTAAAGCAGCAGGATCTTTCAGGCTGCCGTGTACAGAAAAATCTGCAAGGTTTTCTGCAGGAGCGCCTTTTTCATCCAGAACAGAAAAACGATACCCCAGCTTTTTTGCACGGTAAATCATCATACGGCCAAGCTGACCGCCGCCAATAATACCGATTATACCAGGAGGTAAAAGTGCTGCCATATGACGTAAGTATAACTGTAAAGAAAGAGTTAGGCAAGATGAATAAGTTAACGAAACCAGAAAAATGAAATATTCTCTGCTTTCTCTATTTCTTCAAAGTCATCATGATCAGAAGTTACAAATACACTGCCAAATCTAATTGCGGTTGCCAATCCTATGGAATCACCCAACGGAATAGCATATTGAGCTTTAAGACGTGCTGACTCATGAAAAATGACTTCGTCAATTGTGTTAATAAAATTAATCGGGAGTTCATAAATATTTTCTAAAACAGTATTTGCTTTTTCTTTTTCTAATGTACGAAGTAAACCATAATGTACTTCTATCAAATTAATAGAACTCATGAAAATTTCACTTTGCCCTATAATAGCTTCTTCAAGTAAGCTATTAATTTTATCTGCGCCTTTTTCTTTCTTTAAAACTGCAATAAGAGCGCAGGCATCAAAAACATATTTCAATTAATGTCTCCGGAAAATAACCTGCGATATTGATTTTCTTCAAGTTCTTTATCTTTACGGCGCATTTCTTTAAAACTATCAACGGTAATTGATGAGTTTTTACAAAGTTCTTGTATCTTTTCTAATGTTGTATTCAGGTTGTTTGCAGTTTTTGTAACTGGAAACCAGACGAGTTCATACCTGGCGGTTGTTCCTGTTGGTATTTCACGGGGAACTTCCAGAGTTATTCGGCGGTCAGCCGGTATGTCAATGGTTTGGGAAATGGTCATATATAAAATATAACATAAAATTTGGAAAAATGGTAGTGCATGTTTTAACCTGTTCTTTTCTGGTTTACTAAGAGCAAAGGCGCAGGGCTCGCAGGGGAAGAATTAAGATAAGAATTTAACCACAGAGTTTCACGGAGTTCTTGTCCGAAAATTCTTTCCCTCTGTGAAACTCTGTGCCCTCTGTGGTAAAAAATTCTTTATCTCTGTGCCTTTGAGGTTTTGGTAAATATTTTTTTGGGAAGATCTCACGCAGAGACGCAGAGAACGCAAAGGACACAGAGGACTATGCAGCGAAGCTTCCAGCAGGCACGGAGCTCACAGCAAAACTTCCAGTGCTGTCAAATTGGATGTTTACAATGACTTTGGAAATTATTTCTATACCATTCTTACTTCCAATTTTTTATCCATTGCTGATGCTATTTTTTGTAAGAAATCTAAAGAAGGATTATAATTACCGCTTTCAAGTCTGGAAATATTAGATTGTTTTGTTCCGATTAATTGGGCTAAACCTTTTTGGGTTAAATTCTTTTCCCTTCTAGCCATAATTATTTCCTCGATT
>WQXI01000006.1 GCA_009784935.1 Treponema sp. | reverse complement strand
GGTGTGTGTGTGTGTGTGTGTGGTGTGTGTGTGGTGTGTGTGGGTGTGGGGTGTGTGTGTGGTGGGGGGGGGGTGTGTGTGGGGGTGTGGGTGTGGGTGGGGGGGGGGGGGGGGGGTGTGGGTGGGGTAATTCAATTTTGAACCTGCGAGCTTATAATGTTTCACTGTGGGTATACTATCACAAATTTTCCAGCCTTGTCTATAAGAAAAACGACAATTGAAAAAAACTCCAATTTGGGCTACAATGACCTGAAAAATGAATACTAGTCATCTTACAGTAACCCAGCTTACGGAACAAATTCGCCTAAATCTGGAAGGATCTTTTTCTTCTGTTTATGTCGAAGGCGAGGTTTCCAATTGCAGACCGGCAAGCTCGGGACATCTTTATTTTAGCCTGAAGGATTCCGGCGCAAAGATTGACGCTGTAATGTTTAAAAATCGATTAAAAACCCTTAACTTTGAACCTAAAGACGGCGCATTACTGCGTGTGCGCGGAAGCCTTTCTGTGTATGCGCCGAGGGGAACATATTCTATCGTATGCGAAGAAATCGAAATTGCAGGAGCGGGCGAAATCCTTGCAATGCTGGAAAAAAGAAAACAAAAGCTCAGTAACGAAGGACTTTTTGATCTTGATAAAAAAAAGCCGCTGCCGCGGTTTCCTTCTGTTGTCGGAATAATAAGTTCTCCTACAGGAGCGGCAGTGCGGGATATTTTAAATATTCTGGAAAGACGCGCCGCGGGAATCAAAATAATAATTTTACCTGCGCCGGTACAGGGAGATGAAGCCGCTTCTGTAATTGCAATGCGTATAAAACAGGCAAACCAATGGCGTCTTGCTGATGTTTTAATAGTAGGAAGAGGCGGCGGCTCGCTGGAAGACCTTTTGCCTTTTTCTGACGAAGAAGTTGTGCGCGCGGTTGCAATGTCAAAAATTCCTGTAGTAAGCGCCGTAGGTCATGAGATTGACTGGGCATTGAGCGATTTTGCCGCAGACTTAAGAGCGCCGACTCCGTCAGCCGCCGCAGAGTTAGTGAGCGAAAATTTTGACGCAGTAATTAATTATGTTTTAAAAGCAAAAACAGAGTTTTATGATTTTTTCTATTCCAGACTAGAAAAAGCTAAACTTTTATTAAAACCATTTGATCCGCAGGATTTAGAATACCGCATAAGAGCGATTTTACAGCCGCGCCTTATACGTCTTGATGACGCAAAGGACGAATTAATCAGAACGATTTCTGATAAAATATCAGATACCAAAAACAGGATAGAGCTGACCTGCGCTGTGATTAATGCGGGAAGTCCGTTAGCTGCAATGGAAAGAGGTTTTTCTGTCGTGACGGACAGCACAGGTAAAGTTGTACGAAACGCAGCAAAAGTTAAAACAGGCGACAGGCTTATCATAAAACCGTTAAAAGGAACAATAAATACAATAGTTGAGAATACAAACGAGGAGAAAATATATGGCTAAAAAAACAGCGGCTGCAGCGCCTAAGAGCGGCAGTTCAAAAAACTTTGAAGAACGCCTTGAACGGCTGGAAAAACTCGGCGAACAGATCCGCAAAACTGATATCCCCCTTGACGAAGCGCTTAAAGCATTCGAAGAAGGAATCCGCCTTGCGCGCGCGCTGGAAAGCGATCTAGAAAAAATTGAAAACCGCATAGAAATTTTAATGAACTCTGCGGATGCGCCCATAACCGATTCTCCCGATTTGGATCTGTTTAACTCAGATGAATAAAATGCATCAAATCAAGGTATTGCCTCCGGAAGAAGCAAGACGCATTGCCGCCGGCGAAGTAGTCGATCGTCCCGCCGCGCTTGTGCGCGAATTTCTTGATAATGCAATCGATGCAGGCGCGGAAAACATAGACGTTTCTATAGAAGAAGGCGGCTGTAAAAAAACAGAAGTATCTGATGACGGCAGCGGTATGAGCCGCGAAGATCTGGAACAATGTTATCTTGATCACGCTACAAGCAAAATACGCAGTTTAAATGATTTGGATACTTCAAACACTCTTGGCTTTAGAGGAGAAGCGCTTGCGGCAGCTTCTGCTGTTTCGCGGCTGGAGATTATTACAAGCACAGACGGAAGAGAAGCATGGGAACTTGTCACAGGTCCTGGAGACAGCTATCCCCCAAAAATCGAACAAACGCGGCGGACAAAAGGTACGACTGCAAGAGCCGTTAATTTATTCGAGAATATTCCCGCACGAAAAAAGTTTTTAAAACGGGAAGGCAGCGAAGGAACTCTTTGCAGGCAGATTTTTAACGAAAAAGCCTGCGTTTTTAACAATATTAATTTTAGATTTTTAAGTGACGGTAAATTAAAAGTTTTTTTGCCTGCCGTTGATTCTGTCAAAAAGCGCTTTGCTGACGCATTATTGCAGTCATCCAGCGAAGCATTTGACGGAGAAAATTTTTTGCATGAATTAAACGTAACTGGAGAAGGGTTTTCGGCAGTTATTGTCATAGGCGGACCTCAGCTTTACAGGAACGACAGAAGACAATTATTTGTTTTTGCAAACGGCAGAAGAATACAGGATTTTTCTTTGATTCAAGCTATGGAATACGGCTCTCAAGGGTGGTTCCCTAACGGCGCTCATCCTATAGGAGCTGTCTTTATAAATGTCGATCCGTCTCTTGCAGACTTTAATATTCACCCTGCAAAACGCGAAGTCCGCTTTAAAGATCCGGGCGCGATACATCATGCTGTCTCCGGCGCTGTTAAAAGTTTTTTTCATAAATTGTATTTAAAAGATTCCCGCAAAGATACAGAGAACGCAAAGGACACAGAAAGAGAAGAGGGATTGTTTGATAAGAACTCACACGGAGGAATAGAGAAAACTATAACCACGGAGTACTGCTATCCTGCAGATAGCTTGGAGTCTCACAGAGGAGAAAAACTCTTTATTCCAAAAACTCTGAGTAACTCTGTGTCCTCTGTGGTTAATAATTCTTCCAGTAACATGCGCTATGCGGGGAGGGCGTTTGGGCTTTTTATCCTAATCGAATGGGAAGACAAACTTTATATTATCGATCAGCATGCCGCGCATGAACGTATCCTATACAATAAATTCTTAAACGAGGGGATTCCAAAACAAGAACTGCTCTCCCCTATTCCGTTTAACACAGAAAGCGATGATGACGATAATTTTCTTTTCTCAAAACAAAAAGAACTTTCGCTCCTTGGCATAGAAATAAAAAAAGACAGCTCCAATGCGGCGGGCGGATGGGTTATCGAAGCCCTGCCTGCAGACTGGCGTTTAAGCGACACCGCAACTATAAAAGAAATTTTAGAACTTAGAACAGCAGGCGAAAACATGGCAAAACGCTGGGCTGCAACAATGTGCTGCCGCGCTGCAATCAAAGACGGCGATTATCCTGATGACGAGACCGCCTTTGCGCTCGGCAAAGAAGCGCTTTCTCTTCCCGACCCGCATTGTCCGCACGGCCGTCCAATCTGGACAGAAATAAATAAAGAAGCGCTTTATAAAGCAGTAAGACGGGATTAAAGCATTACGATCTTTTGAGCGATTAATTTAGCTATATAAAACCGCGTGTCTAAATCTGTGCCTGCATTATTTTCTAAAAATGTCTGAAACTCTGCAACAAATGATTCGGGCAAAATCGGCAGTTCGCAAACCTGCTTAAAGTACGCGCGGTGCGAAGGTTCAAAACGCTTGTTGATACAAAAAAGCGTAAGGCATGCAGTTTTTATAAAACCTGCAGAAGCGATTAAATAATGAAACTTGTCGCCCTGAAAACATGCGGCTCCCAAATCGGATAAAAAATGCTCCATCTTTGACTGCACTGCGCTTCGCATTTCGCTCCAGAATTTTTCGCCTATTTTTGTTAGCTGTTCCCTTACGCCATGTATCCATTTTGTTCTGGAATAAACTATTTCGCAGTTTGCAAGCCTGTAAAAACCGTATGTTCCGGAGTCTTTTATAAACCAGAATGATTCATGATCTTTGCAGGCAATTTTTATAAGCTCGTCAATTTTTTTTGTCTTTTTAAATTCCAGCCTTATCGGAATATCACCGATTAAAAAACGGTCTTTTTCACCCTGCCCTGCAGTTTCGAAAGCGGCGACATCATCGCCGTACAGGCGGCATCTTTCATCCGCGCCGGGGATCTGTCCGGAGCAAAAAACATCTAAAATAAGCGCAAAGTACGGATCCAATGTATCAGGCAGAGCCGCCTCGTTTAAGGTAACACATTCCACGCCCTTCCAGACAGAAAGAATTTCTGTAAATCGTTCTACCAGTATTTTTGTTTTATATTTCATTGTTATTTCCCCTATAAACAGTGTATCATGGGATTGTAAAAATGGAAACCAAAAAAAACGGGCAAATTCTGCTTGTTCTAGTACCTCATACTGATATAAGAGCAGAATTAAAAAAATACTTCAATTCACTTGTCAAAAACGGCTTAAAACAGGTGTATCCCTTTCCGTTTATTACGCCGCTTGCAGTCCTTGACGAGACACTAGAAAAAAGCGAGTTGACTAAAATTGCCCGCATTCTAAGAGAAATTGCCGTTAAAAACATAGAAGGAAAAATAACTTCTCGTAAAGTATCAGCTTTAGAGTTTGATAATAAAACTCTTTTTGGTCCTGAGCTTGATTTAAATATTCTGTCAGGTACTTACAGCTCTGATAAAATAATAAAAACTTTTTCTCCATTGGTAATCGGGACATTTATTACTAATGAAAAAAAACAAGAAAAAACGCAGGGTTTTTTAAGTTCTTTTGATCCTCCGCACCTTTCGTTTCGCGCAGCGGCAACAGCTAACATGCATTGGCAGCCTTTTTTGGAGCAGGGAGAAACTTGTTATAAATGGCAAATCGGGAAACTAACTTGGCTGCCTAAGACAGCCAAGATCTCCTAAAAAGCAAATATAAGTTACCCTGTAAACAAAGACACAAGCCAAGTACTAAGCCACGGCAAGTATGTAACCAGAAGCACTACTACTACACGGACAAGCAGGAACGGCGAAACATATTTGCAGATTTCTATAAACGGCTTTTGGAACCTGTAAGAAGAAAGGAATAGATTAAGTCCGACAGGCGGCGTAATGTATCCGACTTCAAGGTTAACAAGGAAAATAATACCCAAATGCACAGGATCTATCCCGTAAATTTCACCTAATGGAATTATTAATGGAAGCACAACCAGTATCGCAGAGAACATATCCAGAACAAAGCCGATTATAAGCAAAGCAATGTTTAAGATTAAAAGGAAAACCCACTTAGAAGAAATAACCTCGTGCATCCACGCCGCGACATTTGCCGGAGCCTGCGTGTCAACGATGTAAAAGGAAAACGCTTTTGCGACAGCAAGAATAGAAAGCACTCCTCCAATAATCGGGATTGCTTTATCAAATATTTTTTTTATGTCAGGAAACTTAATATCGCGGTGAATTAAAACTTCTACAATAAACACATATAAAACAGCAGACGCTCCCAGCTGAACTAAATCGAGCGTGCCTGTAAAATAACCGGCAATTAAAAATACCGGCAGGAGAATCTCAAGGCTTGCGTTTTTAAGAGAAACAACAGCTTTTTTAAGCTCGAATTTTTCTACAGGGATCTTTACTTTTATAGAAATAATTATTCCAAAAATAATCATCGCTATAACAAGAAGAAAACCGGGTATTATACCTCCAAGGAACAAATGTATAATATTTACCTGCATAACTGTTCCAACAAGTATCAAAGGAAGGCTTGGCGGAAAAAGAAGGCCGATACTTCCTACCGAAGTTAAAAGACCTATAGAAAATTCTTTTGGATATTTTAAATGTTCATGAAGCATAACAAATAAAATGCCGCCAAGCGCAAGAATTGTAACGCCTGATGCTCCGGTAAATGATGTAAAAAACGCGCAGATAACTACAGTTACTATAATAACGCCGCCGGGAAGCCAGCCGAAAAATCCTCTAAACGCCGCAACAAGCCTGTCCCCTGCTTTGCTTTCTGACAAGAAAAAACCAACCAGCGTAAAAAGCGGAATCGCAATAATGTTTGGGTTTATAAGTCCAAAATAAATATTTACTGCAACAGAGTCCTGCTCTCCTCCGGATGCCTGAAGCAGAAGCAGCGAAAGCCCGCCTAATACTACAAACAACGGAGTGCCGCCGAGAGCTGCCGCTATCATAAAAACTACTAAAGGTATTTTGGCGTACCATGCGATATCCGCATAGAGTTCGCAAATGCCAAAAATAACTTCTGGCATGTCAAAGCCCCAGATTATTTTAGCGATAGAAGGGAACGAAGCGATTGTTCCGAATAATACCGCTAAAACAGGAAGCAAAACTTTCCATCCGTTTAAACTGCAGTTATCATACGCCCTGCGGGCAAAACGGAATGCAATAACAGCGAATGCAACAGGAATAATAGAAGCTAAAACCTGACGCGAAACAAAGCCCACCATGGTTCCGTCCAATCCTACTTTTATAAAAGAGATCGAACTCCACGCGATTATAATCGAAACAAAAGCAGAAACTAAATTGCTAAAAATTTTCAGCCTGTTTCTTGCTTTTCCTTCGGGGACATACTGCACAAAAGAGATTGCGAGGTGCGTATCGTTACGCGTGCAGATCATTCCGGCGACAAGAGCGGAAAACAATAAAAAATGGACTATTAAGCCCGAAGAAGCATGAATGACAGTTTTAAATAAAAAATGCGCCGCAAGTTCCGCCAAAGGAAAAATAGCCATTAAAATCAAAACAGCTATGCAGAATATATCTTCTATAAGATGAACAAGCTTTGTTTTGGATTCCACTTTTTAGCGTCCCCTTCTGAATTCTGATAAAATACTATTAATTCTTGTATAGTACTCTCTGTTAAAAATCGGGCTTGCTCCGCCGGTAAGCCTGCTTTCGTGCCTTGCTGTATCATCATACCAAACCTGCATTTGCGCAGATGAGAGATTATTTATTCTAAGGCCATGCCTTACCATTGTATTAATCGCTTCTGTTTCCAGACTTGCAATTGACTGTTCAATTTCTCTTTCTATACGCCTGCATATTTCCATAAGAGCAGGTTTGTGCCTGTCAGGGATTCTCCGCCATGTGACTTCGTTCATTAGGATTCCGCCCATAAACGGAGCAACATTTATCGAAGACATATTAGAAGCAATGCCGAACAACTGATTCCCTGCCGCATAAATCGGGCTGTTATAAAGAGCGTCGATTCTTCCGCTCTGGAGCGCAAACAACTGCTCTGTTATATTAACAGGAACCATCTGATAGTTTAACAATCTAAATGCCTGAATCATTGATTGATCATCAGTGCCTGTTCCCATTCTTAATCTGCGTAAATCATCAGGCGTTGTAACCGGAGTTTTGGAAAATATTTTTATCCATCCGGCGCGCGCCCATGCAAGCGTAACAAAGCCATTCTGCTGCATTCTTGCGTCAAGATCGGGTTTTATCCTTCGGAGCACTTCGTCAAGCTCTGCGTCATTTCTTATAAGAAACGGATAACTAATTGCCATTAATTCCGGCGTGATCGAATTCATCCCCATGCTGGAAAATACAGCAGCCTGTATCTGATTGCTTCTTAATAAAGCCATCGTCTGTGATTCGTCTCCGGCAGTACCGCCATGAAAAACGGTTACATTAACTTGTCCGTTTGTTACGCGCGACCAATCTGCCGCCATGCGGTTAATCGCCTGACCCCACGGTGTATTTTCCGGAACAAGCGAAGCAAGTCTTATTGTCATTGCTCTTTGAGCGGACAATGGACTAAGAACCAAAATCACAAATAAAATTAATAAAAAATTTCTTTTAACAAAGTACATAACAGCGCTCCTTATAAATTTACTTTACCAGTCTTCATCCCAGTCGTCCCAGTTGTCTCCTGAATCAAAAAATATAAAATATTGAGCTGCAGAATCCAGCAAGAAACGGGCTTTTCTCTGAGAGATTATATTTACAAGACGATTTGACGGATTTGCGTCAATGTCTATTGCAAGCGCTTTATCAAGCATTTCCTTGAATTTATCATAATTCTGCGCAGGTATGCAGACAGCCTGCGCGTAAGCTACATAAGTGCCTGCCGAAAGACCTCCGGATTTTTCCAGAGCGCGCTGAAAATGAATTTCTACCTTAGAAGGATCTCCGCCCATTCCCGCAGGAATTGACGCATGAAAAATTAACATAAACTCATCCAAAGCGCCGGAATTAAAATCCGGATCAAGTTCGTACGCGCGTTCTACAAGAGAATAAAATTCCATTATTCTCATTCCTAAATCTAAATCGAAAGGGTTAAGCGAAAACGCAGAGAGTCCTGCTGCGGCTGACCAATACATAGCCGGCACATCAGCTTTTTTCATTCTTGCAAGAAACTCTGCGCTGGAACCATTACTAAAAGAAGCGGAGAAACCGGGATATTTTTTATCCAGCCCGCTGTAAAGTAAATCCAGTCCTCTTAAATATAAAAGCTTCGCGCGGTCAAGCGCAGATTGGCGTTCCTGATGTCTTGCCTGGGGAAGCATTTCTGCAGGTCCCTGAACAAACGCGTTTGCGTACATTACAAACATTGAACCCGTGGTATTTATCAGCCCCTGATGATCGGGGTTCTGAGAAAGAAGGGCTTCGTACATTTTGATAGCAAAGGGAATCGCATCGCCTACAAGCTGGGGATCGGAATCTCCGGTAAAAACATCGGAACTGCCCTCCCCTGTAAGAGCGTCGGCTATCATGTTCAGCGCCATTTTATTTATAGAACATGAAGGCAGGAGGAAAGCGATGCATAATACTGTAAAAAAAAGTCGCACTTTCATATTACCTCAACAAATATACAATAATATATATAAAAAGGGAACTTTTGACTATATGGTTACAATTAATTACCAATAACCGAACGGATATCCTTCTTTATACTGTCCAGTTTACTCTCAGCTTCTGCCTTTGACCCAGCACAGCACGATGCGTAAAACTTGATTTTAGGCTCGGTTCCGCTTGGGCGCGCGCTTACGATTGTTCCGTCTTTAAGGAAGAACTGTAAAACATCGCTTGGGGGCAGACCGTCTGCGCCATTCTTTATGTCGCGAACCTTTGTTATTTCTATGCCGCCGAGTGTTTTGGGAGGATTTTTGCGGTATTCTTCCATTATACCGTTCATTGTCGCAGGGCCTTCCGGTCCCTGAAAATACTTGGAAATACCCAGTTCCTGCCAATAACCGCAAATTTCATATAGTTCTTCTAAACGGTCTAAAAGACTCTTTCCTTTACTGCGCCAGTAGAGGGTCATTTCTGCTGTCAGGGCTGCCGCCGAAACGCCGTCTTTGTCCCTTACTTCTGTCTCTACAAGGTAGCCGTAGCTCTCTTCTGTGCCGAAAACAAATGTTTTGGGTTCTGTTAAACCGGCAATGGTCTCGCCGTTTTCCCATTTGCGCATAACATCGGCAATCCATTTAAAACCTGTAAGACATTCATAGCAGACCGCGCCGTAATACTCGGCGACTTTTTTCTGCATTCCTGTCGTAACTATTGTGTTAACCATTGCGGCGTTCGCTGGCATTTTACCGAATTCTTTAAGAGAAAGGAATATATAGTCCGCAAGAAGAACGCCCATTTGATTTCCTGTAACGAGCACAAAGTCTGACGAATTTCCCTGCGGCAAGTTCGAAGGGACAGCAATCCCGAAGCGGTCTGCGTCAGGATCTGTCGCCATAACTACATCCGCTTTTTCTTTTATGCCGAGTTTAATCGCCATATCAAGCGCGGCGGCTTCTTCTGGATTTGGAAACGCAACTGTCGGAAACTTCTCGTCGCCTTCGCGCTGTTCGGGCACTGTAATCACCTTTAACCCTAAATCTCCAAGCACTTTTTCTACATGAAGCGCGCCTGTTCCGTGAAGCGGCGTAAAAACTATTTTAACTTCGCCCGCTTTTTCTTTTATTAACTGCGGCCTAAAAAGACGGGACTTAACCATCTCAACATACGGCTCATCAACTTCTTTATCGATAACCGCAAGCAGTCCTTTATCAAGCGCTTCTTTGCGCGAAATTTCTTTTATTTCTTTTACAGAGTTTACTTCATCGATGATTCCAACATCATGCGGCGGCACTACCTGAGAGCCGTCATTCCAATATGCCTTGTAACCGTTATACTGCGGAGGATTGTGAGACGCTGTTACAACAATGCCTGTATCACAGCCAAGATGACGTATCGCAAAAGACAACTGCGGTGTAGGTCTCATTGCGGAGAAGAGATAAGTTTTTATACCGTTAGCTGCAAATATTAAAGCGGCGGCTTCTGCAAATTCTGCAGAATAGCGTCTGCTGTCATAAGCAATGGCTGCTTTAAGCTCATTTTTTGCCGCCTTTTGAGGGAATGCTTTTATTAAATATGCGGCTAGCCCCTGTGTCGCGCTTTTTACTACAAGCGTATTCATGCGGTTATAGCCGCCGCCAATTACTCCGCGAAGCCCGCCTGTTCCAAAATCAAGATTCTGGTAAAAACGGTCTTCCAGTTCTTTTACTGACGCTTCATCCTGATTTGCAAGAAGTTTTTCTACTTCTGCCCTAAAGAGGGGATCTTTTTCCTTCTCTATATAGTCTTTTGCTCTTTCGGTAATTTGCGGTTTCATTGTTTACTCCTTTTTGGCAGATAAATATCTAGTTTATCAAGAATATTATTAAAGTCCAGCGGCTTTCCTATGTGATTATCCATTCCGGCTTCCAGACATCTTTCTATATCTTCGCGGAAAACATTAGCTGTCATCGCGACAATGCGTATATTCTTTGCCTGCGGAAAATCAAGCGCTCTTATCGCGCGTGTTGTTTCGTAACCGTCCATTTCCGGCATTTGAACATCCATAAAAATCATTTCGTATTTATCAGGCGTTTCCTTAAACATCCGCAGAGCTTCTTTGCCGTTTTCCGCGCAGTCTACCAGTATTTTTGTAGGTTCTAAAAGCGCCAACACAATTTCTCGGTTAATTTCTACGTCTTCTACAAGCAGTATTTGCCGTCCTTCATAAAGACCTGTTATATTAGCATTTGCTTTTTCTATTTTTTTATAATCTATGCCAAGCGCTTCGTTTATAACATTCGCAATACACGAAGGAAACAGCGGCTTTGATAAAAATTTATCGACGCCTGCATTTCTTGCTTCTTTTTCGACAGATGTCCATTCTGCCGCAGTTATCATTATTACAACAGAGTCCGCAGGCTCATTGAATGCTTTTAATTCTGCCGTCAGCTGAATACCGTCCATCTCCGGCATTCTCCAGTCTACAAAATAGATATGATAATGTCCGTTTTTTTCTATTAATTTAATTGCGTCTCTGCCGCTGATCGCGGTATCGCATTTAAGATTAAATTCTCTGGATATTTCTTTAAAATAATCCAGAATGCACTGATCATCATCTACAACCATGATACGAACATTTTCCAGATTGACGCTTGGAGATAAAAGCCCGCGATGAGGCTTTGTTCCGCGCTTCATCTTAACTGTAAAAGAGAAAGTTGATCCCCTTTCGACTTCGGAGACCATCCATATTCTGCCGCCCATTAATTCTACAATACTTTTAGAAATCGCAAGACCAAGACCGGTGCCGCCGTACTTGCGCGTTGTGCTGCTTTCGGCTTGTTCAAAAGAACTAAATACGCGCCTTTGCTGTTCTGACGTCATTCCGATTCCGTTGTCTGTAACAGAGATTTGAATAGTGCAAAGCTCATCGATTTCTTCTATAAACCGGGTATCAAGATTGATCGAACCGTTCTCAGGCGTAAATTTAATTGAATTACTTAAAAGATTTGTAATTACCTGCGAAAGGCGCTGATCATCGCCGATAAGATCCTTTGGAATATTCCTGTCTATATGCACAGCAAGTTTTTGGCGCTTTTCGTCAACTCGGAAGTTTACAACTGCCACAATCTGCTGAAGCATTTTTTCGAAATTAAATTCCGAAGGAGAAAGATCAAATTTATTTGCTTCGATTTTTGACATATCCAAAATATCGTTTATTACACCTAACAAGTGATTACCTGCGTCTTCGATCTTAGAAAAACAATGATCCTTTCTCTCCGGATCGGAAGCGGACTTGCCTATCGTCGTCATACCGATTATCGCGTTCATCGGCGTGCGGATCTCATGGCTCATGTTTGCAAGAAACTGGCTCTTATGCCTGCTTTCCCTGTCGGATTTGTCTCTTGCCGCGTCAATACGGAACAATATCATAATAAGCGCAGAAGCGAATATTGCGCCGAGAAAAATTAAGGTTGACGCCATTGTCGATAAATCTTTATAGAAAGGACCTTCCGGCGTCAGAAGACCGAGATACCAGTCGTTGGATGTTTTCCTAAAAAAGGCAACTGTTTTTTCGCCTTTCCAGTTTACAAGAGGGCGTTCCAGAATATCTTTGCCTGTAAGAAACTCATTATATAAAACAGAAAGCGGAATATCTGATTCTGATACATTTCTTCCTACATAATCAGGATTGGTATGCGCAATAATAGTTAAATCACTTCCTATTAATATGCCATAGCCGCCCTGAGCAACTGCAATATCTACAATATTACTGCCTATTTTATCCATGCTGATATTTAATCCGATCACGCCGATTCGAGCGCCTTCTTCGTTATGAATACACCGCGCATAAGCCAAAACTCTTTCGCCTGTAATAACATGCTCATAGGGAAGCGTCTCGATTAATTCGCCGCACCTTGCTACAGCGTCACGGTACCATGGCCTGTCCAGCGGACCGACATCTTCTATCGGAACATTATTTGTACTTATAAAAATAGGTTCGCCGAAGGATTCTAAATAACCAAAAAGAGCTATAGACTGCATAAGCTCGCTGCTTCCTGATTGCAGATAACTGGAAAAGTCTTTGAGATAAGTTTTTATAGCGGCTTCGGATTCACCGCGGGATATCATGCTAAGGACAGAATAGGAAAAACCGCTGAGCACTGTTCTTGGTTCCAGCAGATCAGATTCCAGCTGAGTTTGAGCAAATACGAATACGCTTTCTGCATTGCGCACAAGGTTTCTTTGCACGATGTTCCGCATAAAGAAATAGCTTAAAATTACCATAGCCAGAAATGCCAAAACGGTAAAAGTTATTTGAGCGAATAGCGTGGTTGACGATGAACTTTTCATTAAATTTTGCCCGCTCCCTTTTTTTAGTATATCATAATATGCAATTATAATGTAGAATATTTTTCGGACTTTTAAAAGATGTTTAATGGAGGTTGATGTGTCATTATTCGGACGATCATTGCTTACTTTGCTGGATTATTCGCCGGAAGAAATCCGGTATTTATTAAAACTTTCCCATAAAGTTAAAGCCGAAGCAAAAAAAGGCAGGGTTTTTAATCGTTTTAACGGGAAAACCCTTGCTCTATTATTTGAAAAACGCTCGACCCGTACAAGATGTGCCTTTGAGACTGCTTTCGGCGAAGAAGGCGGACACCCCGTTTTTCTTTCGACACAGGATATTCAGCTTGGCAGCAAGGAATCAATCGAGGATACTGCCCGCGTTCTCGGCAGAATGTTCAGCGCTATTCAGTTTAGGGGTTTTAAGCAGGAAACTGCCGAAACTCTTGCAAAGTATTCTAATGTTCCTGTATATAACGGGCTTACGGATCTTTATCATCCAACTCAGGCTCTGGCAGATTTAATGACACTGGAAGAATGTTTTGGCACAGAAAAAGGAAAGAACCTTGTGTTTGTAGGAGACGGCAGAAATAATGTTGCCCGCTCACTAATGGTAATCTGTTCAAAACTGGGTACAAACTTTACAGTAATAACGCCTGCCGAACTTAACCCGGATAATGAACTGCGCGAAAGAACTGCTCCCATTGCAGAAAAATCCGGCGCGGTTATTACAGTTACTTCTGATATTAACGCTGTAAAAGGCGCAGACGCGCTTTATACCGATGTTTGGATTTCTATGGGCGAAGAAGATAAAAGAGATGAACGAGTGAAGCTTTTAAGTCCTTATCAGGTAAATCAAAATCTCATGGAAAAAACCGGCAAGAGAGACACGATTTTTCTTCATTGTCTTCCTGCTGTTAAAGGCGAAGAGGTAACTGCCGATGTGATAGACGGAAACAACAGCAGAGCATGGGATCAGGCAGAAAACCGCAAACATACGATCAAAGCGCTTATGCTTGCGACATTGATTAAATAACCGGTGAGAAATTTATGGATACTCTTTTAAAAATTTACACTGACGGCGGATGTTCCGGTAACCCGGGACCGGGAGGCTGGGCGTTCGTAATTATTTCTCAGTCTTTGCAGATAATCGCGCAGGAAAAAGGCGCAGAAGAAAATACAACCAATAACAGAATGGAACTGACCGCTGTTATAATGGCGCTGCGCAAGTTAAAAGAAATGAACAAACCAAACGCTGTTGTGTTAACCGATTCTCAATATGTTCAAAAAGGAATATCAGAATGGATTCATACATGGAAACGCAATGCTTGGAAAACTGCCGGCAAATCTCCTGTAAAAAATAAAGATTTATGGATAGAACTTGATTCATTAGCAGGAGATTTTAAAATAAAATGGGAATGGGTCAAGGGGCACGCCGGGAACGAGTTTAACGAATTGTGCGACGCTATGACGCAAGAAGCGATCAGTGAACTGAAATAATTTCTGTAGGTGCATAGTTAGCGTCCGCGCGATGTCAGCGTCCGCGGCGCGCTCGCTTGACTAAAGCCAAGCGGCACATTTTATCTTATTACATTTGTTGTGCGCCGGCGCGTTTTTGCATTTTTCATCCGCACCCTTCGGGTGCATATTTAGCGCCCATGACAATGTTTGTATTTTTTCCCGCTGCCGCAGGTGCACGGGTCATTGCGCCCAACTTTCGGTTGATTCCTAATAACCGTTGCGCCGCTTGGCGAGCTTGCTCTTTGCATTGCCGACGCCCCGTCAGATGAACTCTTTGCGGGCGCGGCAAAAGCTCCGCCGCCGAAAGAACCAATACTATTATGACTTGCAGACTGGTTTGCTGTAATAGAACGGCTTACAGGTCTTCGCTGTCCGCTGTCTGCTATCTGAATCCTTATTAGGTGCAGACGGGAAGCAATTTCCTGCCTGATCTCTTCTATCATTTTTTCAAAAATCTTAAAGCCTTCCAGTTTGTATTCTACAAGCGGATTTTTCTGCGCATAATGACGAAGATATACAGCTTCGCGCAGGGATTCCATGTTTTCGAGATGATCAAGCCATTTTCGATCTATCGAGTTAAGATAATTGTCACGGATAATTAAATTAAGGTACTCGCTGCCGATAAGCTTTTCTTTTTCGATCAAATCTTTTTCTAAATCAGCAAGAATTAATTTTTCTAAAAGTTCGGGGTTTTTAAATTCCTTGCTGTCATGCGCGCAGGATATATTATATCCGAATTTTGCGCGTAATAGTTCTGTTATTTCTGTTATTGCAGAATCAATATCATTCCTGCTGGATTGATTGTAATTATCGATATAATCACCGACTATATCTGCAGTAGCGTCATTTACACGGTTTTTTAATTCATTATCGATAAGAATCGCGTCGCGCTGTTCATAAATAAATTTACGCTGCTGGTTTAAAACATCGTCGTATTCCAAAAGATGTTTGCGGATTTCAAAGTTGCGCTCCTCTACTTTCTTTTGCGCGTTTTCTATACTGCGGTTTAACAATGGATGAAAAATAGGCTCTCCGTCTGGCATGCCGATCCTTGACATTATATTTTTCATTTTTTCGCCGCCAAAAAGACGCATAAGCTCGTCATCCATCGATATAAAAAATTTACTTTTTCCCGGATCGCCCTGCCGCCCTGATCTTCCCCTAAGCTGATTATCAATACGCCTGCTTTCGTGCCGTTCTGTTCCTATAACATAAAGACCGCCGAGAGATTTAACTTCTTCGTAGTCTTTTTTCCATTTTTCCTGTTCTTCTTTTAAAACTGCCGCAAACTGTTCATCTGTCGCATTTGTTCCGGCGCGGCGGCGCGCGCGGTGTTCGGGATTTCCGCCGAGTTTAATGTCAGTTCCGCGGCCTGCCATGTTGGTTGCAATTGTTACAGAACCTTTTGCGCCTGCTTCTGCGATAATGAGAGCCTCGCGCGCGTGGTTCTTTGCGTTTAAAACTTCGTGTTTAACGCCTCGCCGCGCAAGAAGAGATGATACTTTTTCTGATTTTTCGATTGAGACAGTTCCTACCAGCATAGGCTGCCCTTTTTTATTCGCTTCCGCTATTTCGTCGCATAACGCCTTAAACTTATCCGACTCGTTAAGATAAACTAAATCATCATCATCCTTGCGGGCAACAGGCAGATTAGTAGGGATTACAACAACTTCGAGCTTGTAAATTTTGCCAAACTCGACAGCTTCTGTATCTGCAGTTCCTGTCATACCCGAAATCTTTTTATAAAGCCTAAAATAATTCTGAAAAGTAATAGTAGCAAGCGTTCTGTTGCGCTGGGCGATTTTTATTCGTTCTTTTGCTTCTATAGCTTGATGAAGCCCGTCAGAATAACGCCTACCGTGCAAAATACGGCCTGTAAACTCATCAACAATCTGAACCTGACCGTCTTCTACAACATAATCAACATCTACATGAAAAAGTTTATGTGCCCTTAAAGCCTGCGTAAAATAATGCAGATATTCAAAATTTTCTTCGTCAACAATAGCGCCCTGAATCAGGTTTCGTTTTTTTAACACTTCTTCGATATTGGCTAGTCCCTGATTGCTAAAAGAAATATTTTTGTTTTTTTCGTTTATTTTATAATCGCCGATTACTTCCTCTCCGCGGGTTTCGTCAGGATACTCGCCGTTTTCTTTTTTTTCTATTTCGCGGAGCCCGCCCAGCAGTTTGTCTACTTCTGCAAATTTAAAAGTATCATCTTCTGCCGCGCCGGAAATAATTAATGGAGTGCGCGCTTCGTCAATTAAAATAGAATCAATTTCGTCAACAATACAAAAATTGTGCCCGCGCTGAACGCGGCTTTCTGTTTCTCGATGCATATTATCCCGGAGATAATCAAAACCAAATTCGTTATTAGTTCCGTAGGTAATATCGCAGGCATAGTTTTCTTTTCTCTGCACATTGTCCATATTGGAAAGAATAGTACCGACAGTAAGTCCAAGGCAGTTAAAAATAGGCTTCATCCATTCGGAGTCACGGCCTGCAAGATAATCATTAACAGTAACAACATGAATGCCGCTGCCGGTAAGCGCGTTTAAATAAGCCGGAGCGACAGACATCAATGTCTTTCCTTCGCCGGTTTTCATTTCGACGATTTTACCCTGATGAAGAACAATACCGCCGATTATCTGCACATCATACGGACGCTCGCCGAGGGTTCTTAACGCAGCTTCTCTAGCCAGCGCAAAAGCCTGCGGTAAAATGCTGTCAAGGCTTTCTCCTTCTTTTAACCGTCTGCGGAATTCAACGGTTTGGCGCGGAAATTCATCGATAGAAAGGGATTTTGCCCAAGTTTCAAATTCATTTACTTTTTGTAATATAGGCTGAAGAGCCTTTACATCCCGCTCCTGCTGAGAGCCGAACAGCACTTTTAATATTTTTCCAAGCATAAAAAAAAGTGTATCAGGAATAAAGACCCTTGTGAAGGAGGTTTTTAGCTTGATCTTTAGGCAGAATTGCGGTATTATATCAATATGAAGCGTTTATTTATATTATTTATTGTTTTTATTTTCGGGATGACTGCCTTTAGTCAGGACATGTCATACTATACTGCCGAATATAATAGGCCCGACAGCACTTTTAATGAAAGGCTTATAATTCTGGAAACTGTCCGCGATGCAGGAACAACCGGTATCGGCGAGTTTTACCATAACGCGCTGAGAGTACTGCTTGCAAGGTCTCCTGATATCAAGAATCTCACCGAACGGGCAGAAGCTGAAAGATCCGTAATAATCTTGTGTCAGGGGCTTGGCGCAGAAAAGCACATTGCCGCCGCATGGGATGTATGGCAGGCTGCCGAATTATTTGACGTTACTGGCAATGTTCTTGACGGATTAGCAATGCAGTCAGCTTTGGAAGCTCTGGGACAAATGGAAGCCAGAGCGCTTATTCCTAATATCGTTCAGCGTCTGGATGAATTTAACGCTGTTAATGTTAGAAGCGCGGATTTAAGGCGCAGAACACAGATGGCGATTGTCGGATGTATTTCTGCTCTGGAAGCGTTAAAAGACATTAGAGGTTACAGACCTGTATTTTATACTTCTATCGGTCAGTATGATCCTGACGTAAAAAGACTCGCGGCAAACGCGCTTCCTAATATCGTAAATGACCCGGGCGAAGTAATTGTTGAGATTATCCGTGATCCAAGAAGCGAACCTCAGATCAAATTGACTATCTGGAACGAAATGCTTAGAACCAATATGCCGGATTCTTCCAAGGCAAAAGTTGCCGCGGCTGCTTTAGATGTCGGCTGGGCGCTTCAAACCTCAAACAGAGCTTTTCAGGGTCAAATGAGAGAACTGCGGAAAAATGCGATTAATTTGATAATACAAGTTGGAGCCGCAGACGAAACAGTGCTTACAAATCTGGAAAGATCCTATGCTAATAATTTTTCCAGCAATAATCCTGACTTTGACGAAATATCAGCGGCTTTACACGCTCTTTCTGCAATCAGGTCAGAAGAATCAACTGAGATTCTTTTTAAATTTTTGAGGGAAATCAACACAAGAAGACGAACCGGTCCTTGGGGAAATAAAGAAAGACGAGTTTATGAATGGCTTATTCCTTGTATAGGCGCGACAAGAACTCAATCAGCAGAAATAAGGAATTTGCTTACTACAATTAACCGGAACGTGAATGTATACACAGCGCACGAAAGAGCTTTAGCGGCTAACGCTTTAGCGGCACTAGGCAACTAGGAGCGCTTGTCCTGTTATCTGTTTCTCATGTTTACAAGAAGTTCAATCTCGAAGCGGGTTTTTTCGCCCGCTTTGGGAGAACGATCAACGCTGTTAACGATATATCATTTTCGATCGGAAAAAACGAAGCATACGGTCTTGTAGGAGAATCCGGCTGCGGAAAGACAACTACAGCCAGAATGCTTGTGCGGATGTATGAAGCAGACGCGGGAGAAATCCTCTACTACGGCGAAGGCGCGCCTGTTTCTGTATCAAGTTTAAAGAAAAAAGATTTACAGCTTTACCGGGAAAAAGTCCGCTATGTTTTTCAGGACCCTGCAAGATCTCTAAATCCAAGAATGAATATTTACGAAATACTTGTATCAGGCTGCCGGAAACCATTAAAACGCAGAGGAATAAGCGAAAAGGAATTGCGCTGTAAAGCGGCGGCAATACTTGACGAAGTTGGGCTTCAGGCTGCTGATCTGGAAAAAAGACCTTCGGAGTTTTCCGGCGGACAGCGCCAGAGAATTTCTATCGCGCGCGCTCTTTTAATGGAGCCGGAAGTTTTAATCTGCGACGAAGTAGTGTCTGCGCTTGATGTTTCGGTTCAGGGGCAGATTCTAAATTTGCTTTTGGACATCCGCAGTAAACATGATATCTCGTTTTTATTTATTGCTCACGATTTAAAGGTTGCTTGTTATTTTTGCGATCGTATCGGCGTTATGTACAAGGGCGAACTTATGGAAGAAGCGCCTGCGGCAAATCTATACAAAGAAGCGCTGCATCCGTATACAAAACTTTTATTTTCGTCTGCGGCTGGAGTTGAAGAAGAGAGTCCGCGGATTAACGCGGAAAGACGCAGAGAAATTAAATCATCTGAAGGGTGCTCTTTTGCGGCGCGGTGCCCTTCTGCAACAGAACGCTGCTTAAGTGAACACCCTGAGCTTAGAGATGTAAGTACAGGACATTCGATTAGGTGTTTTAATTATTGAAAATATTTGAATTGTAGTATAAGTTGGTGAGATATATGGAGAGAGTCCGCGAATTAACGCGGAAAGACGCGGAGAGAAAAATATCGAAGAGGTTCACGCAGAGACACAAAGGCGCGGAGGACGCGGAGAAGAAAGCAAGGGGAAAGCTTCGGAAGCTAGCTGCTCTTTTGCGGCGCGGTGCCCCTGTGTGAACTTCTTGCTGTGTGTCCTCTTCTACGAGCGCGTAACTCAGTTTTCTCACGCATGCAGAAACACCGCTTCGCCTTTTGCAATGTTAACAGATTTTAATATTAATTTTATTTCGTCATTAGGAGCTGCGTCTTTTTGCAGAGCAACTTGTGTTTCCAGGGCAAGCGAAGGGATTATTACCTGCCAGCGGCTGCCTTTATTTTCCAGAGCGACTGCGTTCCATAGCGAGTCTTTTTTATCGGACAAGTAAACCATGATCCAATAATTATTTGAAGCTCTCTCTGCCTGCACAGATGCAATAGCAGCCGCTTCACTAAAACCAAGGCGCGCAGAAACTTCATCTGCGCCAAGAGTATTTTCGCCGCGCAGAAAAGCCCGTATTTGCATGTGTGACAATAAATCCGTATATCTGCGCAGCGGACTTGTAACCTGCGAATATGTATCAAGCCCAAGTCCCTGATGACGGCCGGGTTTTACAGAAAGAACACGCGGTCTCATACATTTACGCAATTGCATAGAACCGGCAAGACCATTGATAATTTTTCCCTGCAATTCTACTTCCTGACTGATATACGGAAAAGTAATTCCGCGCGATGCGGCCCAAGTTCCCGCGCCTTCACCCGCGGCAAGCATACATTCCCTGACAAGAGAAGACGATTGATATTCTGCCGCTATTTGTATCTTTACTTCTCCGTTTACAGCAGAAATATATACATCAGGAAATTCAATATTAACACATCCGTTTAATTCACGGCGTTTAAAAATTTTTTGAGATAATTTATAAAGAGAGCTAAGTTTAGTATTTATTACTTTGTCTGCTTCTTCATAAGTCAAACGCGTTACTTTTACAATAGAAGGAAATATTTCTGTATCTGTCACTGCGCCGTTTTCGTTAATTGTCATTTTAAATGTCAAAGCCGGCGATTTATCGGAGACCCCAAGCGCATATACCGGCAGAAAATCATCAGCCAGCATACGTGTAATTTTTTCCGGAAGGTAAAGCGTCGCTCCCCTGTCGCGCGCCTCTTTTTCTGCAGGACTGTCAAATGTCACAGAAGATGCAGGATCCGCAATGTGCACATATAAAATAGAATTGCCGTTTTCTGTTTCTTCTATCGAAACAGCGTCATCGGGATCATTGCTCCAAGGACTGTCAATAGCGAATGCATCAAGACGGCAAAGATCTTTTCTGTCTTCATTAGGCGGCTCATCAGGGCGTATAACAGAATCAGACAGCGAAAGGCCAAAACGCGCCGGGTGCGGATTAATTTTATTTGTCCAAAAACCTGTTTTTAAAAGAAGCGCATGCGCGTCTTCCGGCGTTTCACTAAAGCCCAGCTCTTTCATCGTACGGCTCTTTGCAGATTTTCCGAATGCAAGAGCTTCGGCATCCTGAATAAAACGCGTATCATCAGGAAGCATTTTATTTTCTTCCGGTTTTTTATAGCATAACTTTAACCGTTCTAAAAATTTAATGCGTTCATCTGTCTCGCGCTGTTTATCGCCCCTTTTTATCTCGTCTGCAGCTACATCATCTTTGCTTCTAGGCAAAATAGCGTCAATTTTTCCGCAAAAATAAAGACCGTCTTTTAAAAGAGAATACGCGGCATAAGCAGTAAAAGGAGTATATTCATTAAAAGCAAGTGCACAGAAATCTTTTACAGAAACAGGACTGTCTTCTTCTGTGAGATACTCCCATGCTTCTTTTATAGAAGCATGGTCAATATTATAGTCAGCGATTCCGTTTAAATCTTTTAATGGACCGGGATGAAGCAGTTCAATATCTTTATCACGAACTTTTATCTGTGAACCGTCTGACAGCGCTATCGTAAATTTACCTTCGCTGTAATTTTTTACAAGAGCAGGTTTTTCTTTATAAATAACCAGCGAGTTTTCTGTCATTCATTAAGTATAGTTAGACATCAGCAATT
Organism: Treponema sp.; assembly: GCA_009784935.1. Lineage (GTDB taxonomy): Bacteria > Spirochaetota > Spirochaetia > Treponematales > Breznakiellaceae > WQXQ01. The sequence goes on along the minus strand of WQXI01000006.1, from coordinate 63,235 downwards.
AGTCACTAGCTAAAAGCTAAATTGCTTCTAAATCGCTTCTACATAAATTTCCCGTATTTCATCCGCGCGGCTTCTGATTTTTTTAAGAGCCTTTTGTTCGATCTGGCGGACAGTCTCCGGCGAAATATCCATCTTGCAGCCAATTTCTCTTAATGTATGATATTCACAGCCATTAAGCTGAAAACGGTAATTTATAATTCTCTTTTCCCTGTCTTTCAAATTATTAAGAAGGAACATTGTATCGTCATGAGATATCTGCTTCATATAATTGAGTTCCGGGCTGTAGGTATAATCTTCGTGAATATCTACAATGTTTACGTCATCGCTGTAATTGTCCATATTAATGAATGAATCAACTACTTTTACAGGAAGGCCAAGTTCATTTGCAATATCAGAACTTTTCGGCTGCTGCATAAGACTCTGGCAAAGAACATGATATGCGTGATTAATTCTACGCATAGTTTCTTCTTTGCGCTGAGGCAGGCGGACAAGCCTCCGTTTACTGGCAATGTACCTGCTTATAAACTGACGAATCCACCAGCTTGAATAAGTGCAAAAACGCACATTTTTTTTATAATCATATTTTCTCGCGGCATTAATAAGTCCTATATTCCCCTCTTGAATCATGTCCAAAAGCGGTATGCCGGGAACATTGAATAATCCGGCTATTTTAACTACAAGCCTTAGATTCGAGTTTATAAGTTTATTCAATGCTGCCTGATGTTTTATCAAATCAGTTTTTTGCTGAATCTGTTTTGATAATTCGATTTCATCATCAAATGATAAAAGAGGAAATGCTTTAATCTGCTTTATGTACGTTTCTAGCAAATCTTCGCTGGTTCTAGACGCTTTCTTTTGCATATAAGCCCCCTGCCATCACTTAAACGGCAATAATTATATAGCAACAAGTGTGCCAAGTCCCCTTTTACTTAATAACAACTATTATAACTCTTTGTTACATAAGGAGTTAGGAGAAAATACCAAAAAAATTGAATTATACTAAACCGCTAAAATGTATAATTTTTCATACAGCGATTATATTTTATGTATAGAAATAGTAATTGTTTTATGATAGAATTGGGTATGAAGTACGGCATTACAGCTACAGAAAAACATGGGGACATTTATTACTTTGTTCAATGGTCTCCGCTTTCAAAAGCAATTCGTTATGATATTATCACCAAAGTCCCTGCGTTGGCGGGAGTATTTGAAATCTACTGGATGGACGAAAAGAACCGTTTACGGTTGTTTGTAGTTGGAAAAACTGATTACGGCGGATTAAGAAGCGAAATTCGGCGGATCACAGACCCGGAGTTATGCAAAGATAACGAAAAAGCGAGAAAAATCCTTGAAGAAAAAGAAATTTGGTATCGGTATACCCCGACAGATTCTTCTAATATTATGGCTGATGTGCTCTGGTTTTATATGCAGCAATATTTTCCTGAAAAAACAAATCTTAAGCATTCAGGACGCTATGAAAATATATTTTTAAAGGAATCGGCTCCCGACAAATTAATGTGGGTACCTTGAGGCATGCTGGAATACATAGTCCCTTCTAATATTGATGACAGAATTTTAAGACGCGCAGTACGAATGCTTGAGGACGGAGCGCTTTTAGCCCTGCCGACCGACACAAGCTGGAGTATTGTATGTTCAATTAAATCTCCTGTTGCAATAAAAAAATTAAGGAAAATTTCCGGAGAAAGGGATGAAAGGCATTTTACCCTTCTTTGTTCAAGTATTTCTCAATTTGGAGAAGTGTGCAGCGTAGATAATACCCGTTTTAGGCTGATTAACCGCCTAAGTCCGGGACCGTATGTTTTTATATTAAAGACGCTTTCCGGCACCGAAAAATTTCTTGATATCCGGAGAAAGGAATTAGGGGTAAGGATTCCGGATTATTCCGTTCCTATACGCCTAATAGAAACATTGAACCACCCGTTGTATTCTATAACGGCAAAAAAAAGCATGGCCGGCAAAGACGAAGATATAGAGCCGCAAGGCGATGATTCCTCCGATATGGAACTAGGCGGTATCCCGGAAGACGAGCTTTTTGAAAGCGGCTGGGAACTAGAAGATATAAACGGGCTTGATATGATTTTGGACAGCGGCGAAGAAAGAGAGCGAATTTTTTCTACGATTCTTGATATGTGTTCTGACGAGATAAAGGTGCTGCGCCAAGGAGCCGGAGCTTGGCCTATATAGCAAATCCCGGCTTTTTTATATATATTTAAGAATATAATGATCGGAAAAAGGCTAAAGAATACATTTATATTTCTCTTTAGACGAAGGGTATTGATAATATTATCACTGCTTGCCCAGATAGCCCTTGTTCTCCTTTTGATAGCGGGAACGAGTTTAAATTTAAAATATTCATATTGGGTTCTTACTGTATTAAGCGTCATTGTAAGTATCTTTATAATTAATAAACACGAAAAAGCCGGTTTTAAACTGACATGGATTTTTTTGATACTTCTGTTTCCTCTTTTTGGCGGTTCACTTTATATTATGTTAAACTTTTGGTCTAATCCAAAAAAATTCAGAAGAGCTCTGCAAAAAAATATAAACGACAGCCAAGATGCTTTTTATCTTCCGGGAAACAGACTTGACGAATTAATCGACACTTATCCTGAATTTAAAACTCATGCTCACTATCTGCAGGAATACGCAGGGTTTCCTGTATACGGTAATACAAGGCAGGAATATTTTCCTTCCGGCGAAGCTTTTTTTTACAGGGTACTGGAAGAATTAGAAAAAGCAGAAAAATATATCTTTTTTGAATTTTTTATAATTAAAGAAGGGCTGATGCTTAGTTCGATATTAACAATACTGGAACGAAAAGCCGCTGCCGGTCTTGATGTAAGAATAATTTATGATGACATGGGATGTTTTCTTACATTACCTGTTCATTTTCAGAAAACACTCAAAGAAAAAGGCATTAAAACATATGTCTTTAATAGATTCAGGCCGATTATTTCTTCGCTGCAGAATAACCGCGACCACCGAAAAATTATTTCTATTGACGGCAAGACTGCGTTTACGGGCGGATTAAATATCGGAGATGAATATATTAATGCGGTCGAACGATTCGGACACTGGAAAGATGCCGCAATAATGATAGAAGGTGACGCCGCTTGGTCATTAACGCTTATCTTTTTGCAAATGTGGAATTTAAGCCAAAAAGAAAAAGAGATTTATTCTAACTTTTTTCCTGTAAGAGAAAATATTATAGATTATACGGCAAAAGGCGTAGCAGAAGGCTTTGAAAACTGGGGATTTGTTCAGCCGTATGCAGACAGTCCCATGGATCCGGAAAATGTAGGAGAGCATGTTTATATTAAAATAATTAATCAGGCAAAAAATTATGTTTATATTAATACGCCTTATTTAATTGTAGATGACAATCTTTTATCAGCGCTTACGCTCGCGGCAAAAAGCGGTTTGGATGTACGGATAATTACTCCTCACCGATGGGACAAATGGATCGTAGCGATTACATCGCGTTCATATTACCGCAGACTTATTCAGGCTGGCGTTAAATTGTACGAATACACATCAGGTTTTAACCACGGTAAAACATTTGTTTCTGATGATAAAATAGCGACTGTCGGCACTACAAATCTTGACTTTCGCAGCCTTTATCTTCATTTTGAATGCGGTGTTTTGTTATACGCAAGCGAAACAATTGCAGTAATAAAAGAAGACTTTTTGCGGACATTATCTGCATCACAGGCAATCACATTAAAAGACTGCGCAAAAAATGCGTTTATGAGAATTGTATCGGATATACTCCGCGTCTTTGCTCCGCTAATGTAATAAAGTATTTATATTGCGTCCGGCAGTGCGGAAAAGTTCTATTATTGTCTTACTAATAAATTTTCTTGTTGACTCATCGATGTTGTTTAATGATTTAAGAACACGTCCCGCTGTAGAAAACCATGAGTTTTACAACTCGGATATCGATTTTACTTCTGCCGCGTTAAAAATATAGTAAAGAGCTTCTATAAATTGTTCGCGGTGTTCATAATCATTATTGTTTACCCATTCACGGATAGTTTTGTTAATAAAAATGCTGCTCACTGTAGCTTTATCTGCAGAAACAAGACTGTTATGAGTTACTTCCCACGAATAAAGGCAATGCTGCATAAGACCGCTTTCGCTGCTTTTTATTATATTAAGACTGCTTCCATGTTCCATAAACATTCCAATGATTGACGACTGCGGCACATAAATACGAAGTCTGTCTTTTATTGCCAAAAACCCCGCGCTTGAAATAAATTTTTCGTTAAAGCCCGGCGCGTCATTACTGTAAATTTCTATTATACGTTTTTGAATTTTTCTGCGGCATTTAGAAGCGGCAAAAATAGCAAGGTTTCCTCCCTTGGAATGTCCGCCGATCCGGAATTTTCCTTTGATCATTGGAGACATATTTTCTAGATACTTAACAGCTTCCAGCTGAGAAGGAATTACATCCCTAAAACACATGTTAAAATCTTCCTTCCACCCTACTAAAGAAGAATCTGTCCCGCGGAATACAACAAAACATCCTTTGCCTGTAGTAATACAAACCGCAGAAAATTGAATTTCTCTTATGGTATCGATAAAATTAACATAACCGAATAGCTGGCAATTGCCGAACCGCCGGGACGCGCCAAGAGCCTTGATTAACTCGGGGTCTTCTTTAAAGACAGAAGTTAATTTTATGCTTCCTTCTTTTAGTCTTTCTTTAAAAACTCTGACTGCAAGCGCGATGCTTATTCCTGTTTTTCCTTCCGGTCCCGGAACTATGCCGTCAAGCGTAAGATAGGACAACTGCGACAATATAATATTATCCACAGGGTTAAACGGGGATTCGGAAAAATCGAGATCGCCTCTCCATTTTATATAGTCAAACAAACATGCCATACTTGTAAATATAACATAAATTGTGTACAGAATAAACAGGAGAAAATGTTTGAATCAAAAACCGCTAGCCCCAATTGAACCGGCAGTACGCAGTTCCCCGATAGATACCCCGGTAACATTCACTCCTGTAGATTGGAACAACAAACGGCTTTTTACGTTATTTTGGCCGTTAATTATCGAACAGCTCCTTGTCGTTATGATTGGAATTGTCGATATGGTTATGGTCAGTTCTGTCGGCGAACATGCAGTTTCGGGGATTTCTCTTGTTGAGACCATTAACTTTCTTATAATTACAGCCTTTAATGCTATCGCGACAGGCGGCTCTGTTGTAGCAAGCCAATATCTGGGACGCAGAGAAGAAAAAAAAGCCAGCGGCTCTGCAAGGCAGCTTGTATATATAAGTTTGATAATTTCTATCGCATTAATGATTATTACATTAATTACAAAGCGTATCATGCTAAAAAGCATATTTGGCAATATAGCAGACGATGTAATGAATGCCGCAGATACATACTTTTTATTTATAGCTCTCTCTTATCCCTTCCTTGCGCTTTATACAACCGCTGCAGCAATGTTTAGAAGTATGGGAAATTCTAAAGTTCCAATGCGCGCAGTAATCATACTGAATATTTTTAATATTGGCGCAAACGCCCTGCTTATTTACGGTTTAAAATTAGGCGTAGCAGGAGCCGCTATTTCTACTTTTGCAGGCAGGTTTTTGACAGCTGTTTTATTAATATACCTGCTGGTAAAAGATAAAACAAGAATTATCAATCTAAGCGGTTTATTCAAGATAAAGCTGGATAAAGAAATGATAAAACGAATCTTAAACATCGGCATTCCAAGCGGACTGGAATCTTCTATGTTTCAGATTGGAAAAATATTAATAACAAGGATTTTTACCGCTTTTGGAACGGCAGCTATCGCCGCCAACGCAGTAGGAGCTACAATTAATTCCATTGCATTCATGCCGGGAAGCGGCTTTGGCATGGGGCTTTTAATAGTAGCGGGACAATGTATAGGAGCAGGAGATTATTCTGCGGCAAAACGATATACAAAAAAAATAATGATTCTCTCTTATTTAACTTATCTTTTTATAAACATAAATATCTTTATATTTATGAAACCGATAATAAGTATCTTTAACTTATCTGCAGAAGCAGGTGAATTATGCATATTATTCCTCAGGGTACACTGTGTAACTTCGACCCTTTTTTGGTGTCCGTCTTTTGTTCTTCCTAATGCATTAAAAGCGGCGGGAGATGCAAAATATGTAATGATTGTCGCCGGATGTACAATGTGGATTATTAGGGTTTGCCTTGCTTTTCTGCTGGCGTTTACATTCGGCCTTGGACCTGTGGCTGTATATCTTGCTATGGGCGCAGATTTTCTTTTTAGGGGTATCTTTTTTACCAAACGATGGCTGAGCAATAAATGGAAAGAAAAGAAAGTAATATAGTTTTTGTTCGTGGACGTTATTTATAAAATATTATATAATACAGTTTATGCGAATAATCTCATGGAATGTAAACGGTATCCGCGCTGTAGAAAAACGCGGTTTCTTTGAGTGGCTAAAAAAAGAGAATCCCGATATTATGTGTCTCAACGAAACCAAAGCCGAACCGGGGCAGCTCTCTCCGGTTTTTATCAGCCCTCAGAGCAATAAGGCAGGCACATCTTATTTTTCACATTGGGCAAGCGCAAAAAAAAGAGGTTATTCCGGCGTTGCAATTTATACAAAAATACAGCCTAATGATGTGCGCTTTCTTGGAATACCGGAGTTTGATGACGAAGGCCGCGTTTTAATAGCAGATTACAATGACTTTACATTAATTGCGGCATATTTCCCCAATTCGCAGGATGAACGGAAACGTCTTCCTTATAAACTAGCATTTAATAACGCAATGTTAAAACTCTGTAAATCCATTGTAAAAAAGGGACGGCATTTTATACTCTGCGGCGATTATAATGTCGCGCATACGCCAATCGATATCGCACGTCCAAAACAAAACGAAAACAGCGCAGGTTACCTGCCGGAAGAAAGAGCATGGATGACCTCATTTTTAGATGCAGGTTTTATCGATACATTCCGTCACTTTCATCCTGACGAACCAAGTCATTATACTTGGTGGTCATATATGGGTCAGGCGCGCGAAAAAAATGTAGGATGGAGAATCGACTATCACTGCGTAAACAAAGAATTCCTGCCAAAGGTAAAATCTTCTATAATACGGCCGGAAGTAAAAGGCTCTGATCACTGCCCTGTGGAGATAGAAGTAAACCTATGAGAATTAAATACAACTCGCCGACAGTATTAACATTTTCTCTGTTATGTGTATTGATTCTTTACTTATCAAGAACAATATTTCCGGGTCTTATAGAAAATCTATTTATGGTTCCGGGAAAAGAAAGTTTTAACCCGGCTTATCTTATTCACTGGATTACAATTATTACGCATGCAATGGGGCACGGAGACTGGGGGCATTTAATCAGTAACATGATATTTATCCTTGTAATAGGCCCTATGCTGGAAGAAAATTACGGTTCAAAACCTTTATTTATAATGATAATTATTACCGCGCTTGTTACCGGAGTTTTAAATATCCTCTTTTTTCCAAATGCATTATTGGGAGCATCAGGTGTTGTATTTATGATGATTCTTCTTTCCTCATTTACAAATTTTTCGAGAGGAGAAATCCCTTTGACTTTTATTTTTGTATTAATAATATTTATGGGAGAGCAAATCCTAAGACTATTAAATTCCGAAAATACAAATATTTCTCATTTTGCGCATATAATAGGCGGTTTATGCGGAAGCTTTTTTGGATTTTTTAAAAATCATGGACACAGAAACCAAGGGAGAAACTAATGAAAAAAGAATTTTTACAGTTTGACACAGTTAGAGATAATTCTTTAAAACTTGCAAGCCGCATTTATAATGACGGTTTTATCCCTGATGTAATTTATGTATCTCTGCGCGGCGGAGCATATCTCGGCAATATAATAAGCGAATATTTTAAAATTGTTCACACAGGCGCGCGTCCTGTCTATTATGCGGCAGTTGTTGCGCGCTCTTATACCGATGTCGGCAAATCAGGAAAAGTTATAGTTGACGGCTGGACATATTCGCCGGATTATCTGCGCGTTGGAGATAAGGTTCTTTTAATTGACGATATTTTTGATACAGGAAGAACAATAAATCATCTTGCGCAGATTATTCTTGACAAGGGAGTTCCGCGCAGAGATTTAAAAATAGCGGTTCATGACTATAAATACTTTTATGATAAAAAAGAGCAGCTGACGTTTCAGCCGGATTACTGGTGCAGAAAGCACGAAGCATCAGTCAATGACGAAAGTTCTTGGATTCATTATATGAGTCATGAACTTACAGGTCTTACAGAGAATGAATTAAAAGAAAACTACTATAGCCGTGATCCGGATTTAAAGTCTGCATTACATGTAATAACGGAAAAAAATGATAACTCTTAGCCGGGATTTTATTAGAGAAACAAAAGATGTCTCTCTAATCTGCGGAATTGACGAAGCAGGAAGAGGTCCGCTTGCAGGACCCGTTTGCGCGGCAGCAGTTGTACTAGGCGGCAAGTTTAAGCGTCATTTATTAAATGATTCTAAAAAACTGACTCCTGTAAAGCGAGATGAATTGCAGCACATTATCTGCGCAGAAGCGCTTGCTTGGGGTCTTGGCTGGGCATCGCACACAGAAATAGACAGCATTAATATTTTGCAGGCAAGCCTTTTGGCAATGAAGCGGGCATTTGACGAAATGATAAATAAAGCAAGCGAAAGGCGGCTTCTTCCGTTAGGTGTAAATATAACAGCAATTGTTGACGGTCTTTATACGCCAAAAATAAACATGCCCTGTAAAGCAATTGTAAAAGCTGACGCAAAAATCCCAGAAGTTATGGCGGCTTCTATTCTTGCAAAAACAGAACGGGATACATATATGAACGAAATGGCAAAACTCTATCCGCAGTATGGATATGAAACACACAAGGGCTACCCGACAAAAGCGCACCGCGAAGCTGTTCTAAAGTATGGTCCCTCTCCAATACAACGGTTAACATTCAAAGTAAAATAAAGTAACCTTGCACCCTTCGACAGGCTCAGGGTCCAGCATATCAAAATTTTTACTGCATTGCCTTGGCAAATTGTTCTATTCTTCTTTCACTAATCGTATTAATATAAGCAGAACTCTTAGTGACAATTTTAATTATAAAACGTTCAAATGCATTTGCTTTTTTAGGATCAAAGATTCCGCCCAATAAACTTTTTGCCTTTGCTGATTCCAGCAAGCTTGCGGGAAAATTGCTATTAAAGTAAGTTTCACCTTCTGTACCCATGCCGCATAAAAAAAGTCCAAGTTTTTTTTCTGATAAGATTTTTTCGTTCTGCGCCAAAAACGTCTTTGCCTCTTTGAGGATATTACCTGCATAAACGCCGCTTCCGACTATAACACATTCAAAATCCGCAAGCGAAGGAATGCTGCCCTTTTTTAGATTAAATGCAGCAGCGCCGTTAATTTTTTCTGCAATACGCCCCGCGGTTTCTTCTGCAGCTCCGTACTTGGTCGCGTATAAAATAATTGTTTTCATTCCTTAACTATATCACACTTTATCAGTTTTTTCTCTACCCAGCTGTCGATTATACCTTTATAATTCTCTTTATTTTTGAATACAAATGGTTTTAGAAAGAAATTAATAGCAATGATTGAATACAATAAAGAAAACAAAGGCGGCTTGTTTCTTACTATTTTTCTTACAAGGTTACTGCCAGCTCTTTCTATTTTTGCCCTGTTTTTACTTATTAAAGGGTCATTGTTAAAAGTGTTTTTTATTGTTAACGAGGATACCGTATACCCGCCTGCATTTCTGACCATTTCTTTTAATATATTTGTTGTTTTATGCCCCATTAAGTTTTCGTAAGTAACAATAGCAACGCAGGGCTTACGGTACAATAATTGCTCCATTGTCATGTGAACCCTGTCATGGAACGATTTTAAAAGCCCGGAAACATTGCTTGCATAAACAGGACTGCTTAGGATAATACCGTCAGCAGATTTAATTAAATCGTGAATATTTTCTACATTATCATCTATTATTACGCATTTACCTGTTTTGTAACAATTTTGGCAGCCTGTGCAATACTTAATATTAAAATCAATCAAATTGATTAAGTTGATTTTAGTTTCCGGATTATCTTTTTCCAGATAATCATTTAAGTATTTTAATATTTTACCGCAAGCGCCGTTTTTTCTGGGGCTGCCGTTAATAATAACAATTCTCATATATCATCCCATCCAAGGATTCTGCGTATTTCTTTGCTTTCTAAAGGACGCATTAGATGAGCTATACTTGTTAAAACAGCGCTTACAATTAGACCATAAAGAATACATGTAATGCAAAAACCGAGTCCTATCCCGAATTTTTCCGGGTCTCCTAAGTATCCCATAGTAGTTATAGCTCCTTTTATCATACCTATTGCGCCGGCATACAATGCCGCAGTACGTCCCCTCGTAAGCGCTGATAAACGTGTCAGTCTTGATAACCCGCCGATTAAAACAAAAGCAATTGTTAATAACACAACAAATGCAAACGCTTTAAAATTAAATAGGAAAAATGAGCTAAACTCATACATGTTAAACAATAGTACGCCTGCAAGAAGTATGAACCCTGCTGCAGCAGTAATTACATTTTGCCACACCGTATTGTAAGAAGAAATTTGCTTTCCTATATCGTTTGGATTGCCCATTCGTTCCAATGATTTTTTTTCTGCTTCTTCATCGTTTAAGCCTGTTTGTTTTAATTCGAAAATTACAGATTGAATATGACTCATTAATTCTGCTCTTGCAGAAAGCCTTGTTTGGTTTGATTTAATTTGATCACAAACAATATCCAAATATTCTGTTATTTTATTCTTCATTTTTATTCCTCCAATTTTAAACTTTTTACTACATAACCTACGGATCGCATGACACTCTGCCAGTCTTTTAGTTTTTCTGTAAACTTAACACGGCCTTTTTTGGTTATGTGATAGTACTTTCGTTTACGCTTAAGCGCAGTATTTTCCCAATAGGATTCTATCAGCTGTTTTTTTTCGAGTTCATGTAAAACAGGGTACAAACTGCCTTCTTTAAACTCAAAAGTTCCCTTTGAGCGTTTTGTAATCTCCTGAATCATCTGATACCCGTACATATCGGATGTGCCCAACAGCCCAAGCAGCATCATCGAAACGCTTCCCTTAATCATTTGAAAGTCTATAATAAGCCTCCTTTGACAATGCATAGGTTACCTATGCATTGGTATCATAAATATAGCGCAAGAAAATTAATTTGTCAATAGAGAATAAAAATAATTATTTATTTTTAGCAGAGCCGCGTTTTAACCTGTCGTTTATTGCATCTCCAAGTCCTTCGTTGGGAGCCAACTGGGCGTATATTTGAGAAACATTAAGGTTATCAAGCTCATGAAGGGTTTCAAAAAAGCGGGAAGCGGCTTCCAACGAGTTGCCGGCTTCGGACAGGACTCTGATAATAGCGGTTTCGTTTATTTTTTTTGCTTTTATCCATTCGTCTCTTGCAGAATTGTTATAAAATAAAAATACGCTGTTTTGTTCATAAGTCTTATTAATAATTTCTTCCCGTTTTAATACATAAAGAGGCGTTCGCGGAGCATAATGACTTTTTAACAGACCTGGGGAAGCAAGCGCGCTGTTATCTTCGGCAGAAGATTCGCCGGCAGGAGAAACAACTTCAACATTACCTATTAATCTTTCTATCGCTTCTTTCGGCGTTCCGCCCAGCCGCAGTATTTTAAAACAATCGCCTGTAATATCAAGCACAGTAGATTCAAGCCCAATCCGCGAAGACCCTCCGTCAAGGATCATGTCGACCTTTTCTCCAAGCCCGTTTTTAACATGCTCTGCTCTTGTAGGACTAAGACCGCCGAACAGGTTAGCGCTCGGGGCTGCAACCGCTCCTGTAGAAAGCGAGATTAACTTCTGCGCAGCTTCGTTATCCGGAAAGCGAATGGCGGCAGTCTGCAAACCTGCAGTTGCAATGCCGGGTATATTTTTATGTTTAGGCAGAATGATCGAAAGCGGTCCCGGCCAAAGATTTTCTGTAAGAATAAAAAGTTTTTTTCGTGTTTCTTCATCCAGTAATGATAAATCCGAAACCTTCTCCAAAGTTTCAATTTGGGCAATATGAATTATCAGAGGGTCAAATGACGGACGGTTTTTAACCTGAAAAACTTTTGCGAGAGCCTGTGCATTAAACGCATCAGCGCCAAGCCCGTAAACTGTCTCCGTAGGAAACGCAACAAGCCCTCCGCTTTTGAGAATCTTTGCACCCTGTTCGAGGGATTCATTTGTTACAGCAAGAAATTTCATTTATATATTTAAAATAACATAAAAATCATAAATATGGAAACAACTTATCTTGAAAATTTACAAAATATCGTATACAATCACTAAATTAAATTAAAAGGAGTTTCTATGGCAAAGACAATAATCGATAAACTTGGATGGTTTATCAACCTTATTCTGACAATCTTTTTTGATCCGATTGTTCAGGGAATCAACCGTATTCTTAGAGGCAGGATAATTATCGGACTTATCTGGATATTTTCTGGCGGACTTTTCGGAATCGGCTGGATAATTGATATTATTACAATGCTGATAAACAAAGACATCACATTCCTTGCTTAAGTGTTGAATATTACTCCTGTTGCCAATCACCGCGAGAGGGAGAAAGGCATAATTGTATATCCGGTTTATTCACGACGCAGCAAAGGGCTTTCTATTGGGATTAATCTTTTTCCGGAAAAAAAAGCCTGCCAATTTGACTGCCCTTACTGCGAAGTGTTTCCCTTTCAAAGTAATACAGAGTTTTTATTAGAACAAATGGAAGATGATTTGCAATCCTGTATTTTAAATGCGCAAAAGCAGGATATCCCTATTATGGATATTTGTTTTTCCGGCAATGGAGAGCCGACACTCTCCCCTGCTTTTAGCGGCGCATTAAACCTTGCAGAAGATATACGTAAAAAATCAGCTCCGTCATCTCAGCTTGTTGTAATTACAAACGGCACAGGACTTTTACATCCGCATATATATTCATTATTGAATGAATTTGCTGCAAATCCTTTACTTAACATTTGGCTCAAGCTGGATGCGGGTACTTCTGACTGGTACAAAAAAATTAACCGGTGTCAAATACCTCATGATAAATTAATAGAAAAAATAAAAAGCTTTGTTTCCTGCACGACTGTTACAATACAAACAATGCTATGCGCAATTAATAACGAGCCGCCGCCGGAAAAAGAAAAAAAAGCATGGGAAGAACTAGTCTGCGGATTAGCCGCAGCCACCATCCGCAAAGTGCAGATTTACGGCAAAGCGCGCGCCGCTCCGGAAGACCCGTTAGCGTCAGAGCTCCCCGCCGAATATCTTGAACAGCGGGCAGATTCTCTTCGTAATATATTCGCAAAAAAAAGCATAACAACGCCGGTAGAAGTATACTTGTAATTTTCTCTCCTTATTGCTACAATTACTTTCTAAGGAGAAAACAATGAAATTCCTAAAAACTATTTTTATATTTTCGATTTTATTAATTGTCAGCGCAAATTTGTTTGCAGAAAGAACAAGCAATGACAAGAATGATGACAATACGCATAACAGCAATACTCGTAATACTAGTTTTAATGATGATAGAAGAGCTATCGGTATTAGCGCAGGTTACACCCGTGTAACTAACTCTGATCTTAACGGCGGGCATTTTGAATTTAGTTTCCCTTTACTCCAAAGAATGATCTATGTAGACAATAGAATAATGTTACGAGCCGGAGGTCTTAATATAGACGGTTTGGACAGCACTGTTATTACAATCTCAGAAAAACTGGTTTTTGGACGCGATGATGAAGATTTTTATTCAACATATATCTACCTCGAAGGCGGGATAGGTTTCTACGGCAATTCTCAAAAAGGATTTTCTGGAGATACTTTAACTTTTTCTTTCGGCTTCGGCGGAGGTTTTGAATTCGGCGATTTTGAATACGGTTCTGTTTATTTTGAAGCCGGCTATCTGGCTCAAACATTATCTTCAAACTTTATTACCAGCGGTATTGTCTTACAATTTGGCTGGAGAATGTATTTATAAGCAATTAAGGAGAAACGAATGGAAGCTTTAAAGAAAAACCCTGCATGGAAAGGCAGAAGAGGTCCTGTTGTTTTAGTTATAATGGACGGCGTTGGTTACGGTAAATATAAAGAAGGCGATGCTGTCGCCGGTTCTAAAATGGACAATTTGAATTTGCTTACTAGTATTGCACCTCATACAAAACTTAAAGCGCACGGAACAGCCGTTGGGCTTCCTTCCGACGAAGATATGGGTAACAGCGAAGTCGGCCATAATGCAATGGGCTGCGGACGGGTTTTTAATCAAGGCGCGGCGCTTGTTTCAAAATCTATCGAAAAAAACGCGATGTTCCAAGGTTCTGCATGGAAAGAAATTATAGAAAACGTTGTTCGCGGGCAAACTAATCGTGGAGTTTCCGAAGGAAACTCCCAAGTAAAACGCGAGAGCGTTTTACACTTTATTGGGCTTTTTTCTGACGGCAATGTTCACAGCCACATGGATCATTTAAAAGCAATGATCGCACAGGCAAAAAAAGACAGCGTAAAATGCGTGCGTATTCATATACTTTTTGACGGACGCGATGTAGGTGAAACAAGCGCGCTGGAATATGTTGACCCTTTCGAAAGTTTCTTAAAAGAATTAAATAATAATAACTTTGACGCAAAGATTGCTTCGGGCGGTGGGCGTATGTGGATCACGATGGATCGTTACGGCGCAGACTGGTCTATGGTAGACCGCGGCTGGCAGACTCATGTGCTGGGAACAGCCCGCCAGTTTTCATCAGCGCGCGAAGCCGTTGAGACTTACCGTAAAGAAATTCCCGGCATTATCGATCAGGATTTAAAAGAATTTGTAATAGCCGAAGCCGGTAAACCCATAGGTACAATAGAAGACGGCGACTCTGTCGTATATTTTAACTTCCGCGGTGATCGCGCGTTGGAAATGACAGCCGCTTTCGAAGATGATAATTTTGATAAGTTCGATCGCAAACGCAGGCCAAAAGTCTGTTATGCAGGAATGATGGAATACGACGGCGACTTGCATGTACCGTCACGTTATCTTGTAAGCCCTCCTTCTATCGATAAGACAATGGGTGAATACCTTGCGGCAAGCGGAGTGCGCACTCTCGCGATTTCCGAAACGCAAAAGTTTGGGCATGTAACTTACTTTTTTAACGGTAACCGTACAGGCAAGTTTGATGAAAAACTGGAAGACTATATCGAAATAAAAAGCGATGTAATTCCCTTTGAACAAAAACCGTTAATGAAGTGCAAAGAAATTACAGACAAAGTTATCGAAGCAATCGGCAGCGGTAAATATGATTTTATAAGACTTAATTTTCCAAACGGCGACATGGTAGGACACACAGGCGTATATAAAGCAGTTATCGAATCAATGGAAGGCATGGATGTTCATCTCGGCAGATTAAAAACTGCGGCTGATCAAGCGGGAGCCGTAATGCTCATTACCGCAGACCACGGCAACAGCGACGATATGTTTGAGCACGAGAAAAAAACGGGCGCTGTCAGCTTAAAAGAAGACGGCACTCCAAAAGCAAAAACAAGCCACAGTTTAAATCCTGTGCCCTGCATTGTTTACGATCCGGAACACAAAGGCGAATACCCCAATGAACCAAAAGATAATTGCTTAAACGAAGGTTTGGGAATAAGCTCTATCGCCGCAACATCAATGCAGTTATTAGGTTTTATTCCGCCGGCGGATTACGACAAGTCTGTGTTAAAGATGTAAGAGCAGCTTTTATTGACATAAACTTATTGTTTTGTTATTGTGAATATATATAACAGATTTTCCTGACGGGCAATAGCGCAGTTGGTTTAGCGTACAAGTCTGGGGGACTTGGGGTCCCCGGTTCAAATCCGGGTTGCCCGACAGGAGAATTTGTTTTTTTCTCCCGTCAATCCAAACCCTGCTTATTCAGCATTTTTTTAACTTCTTTCCAATCCGGCATGTATCTGTCCAACTGTGATTTAAACCGCGCGTTATGTCCTCTTTCTTTAAAATGAATAAGTTCGTGCAGGATAATATATTCTAATCCCTGCGGAAAATATTTTGCAAGCTGTACATTGAGACATATCTTTTTTAGTTTTGGTCTGCAGGACCCCCAGCGGGTCTTCATATATTTTGTCTGCCAGATGTCGGCTTTTAAACCGGTTTTCTTTTCCCACTTTGGCAGGGTTTCTTCGACCTCGGCTATTAAAAGTTTTCTGTACCATTCGCGGACAAATTTTTCGCGCTTCTCTGTAGTTAAACCTTTTTTGATTGTGAATACAGCTTTTTCTCCGGAAAGTACTATCGAATTTTTACTGCCGTATTTAATCTGCAGATTGTATTTTTCGCCCCAGACAAAAAAACTTTCTCCCGATATATACTTTTGTTTTGACTCAAGCTGCTGGATTTTATATTTTTCGACATTGGCAGTAATCCAATCAGCCTTAGAACGAACAAAACGTTCGATTTGATCATAAGGAAAAGAAAGCGGAGCTGTTACAAGCACTTTACCATCGGGCGGTTTGACATAGAGAAGCATATTTTTTACATTTTTTCTGCAAACTTCAACAGTTATACCGGATACAATAAGCATGTTCAATATAGTATACCCCAAAATTGAATTATTTAAGGCATTTCTACGATTGGTTCTAACCGTGGATTTTGCAGCTGGCTTACAGCTCTATTGTGCCATTCTCCTGCCTGCGGCTGAGAAGCTAAAAAGCTCCACAAACTGCGCGCAACTGTAGTTTTTCCGTTTCTAAAAAGACTGGCTGCAAAATAATAAGTTGTTTTAAAATATTCAACATCATTTATATATGATCTTAAAAGATGATTTCTGTTTAATTCGCGCGAAAGCGCTTCCAGATTTGTAAACACAAAATTATACTGCTGGCGGCGGACTTCTTCTATAATTATAGTATTCTGAATAAGAAACGCAAACATAAGATGGTGTTCGCCTGACGGACGTCCCTGCGCTGTATAGTGATATCCCAAAAGCCTGTGCGCCTGTTCTACAGTATTGTTATTGTATCTGTATAATTCCATAAAACGATTAATTCCTTGATCTGTTAATGTTCTTGTCATCGCAGACCTTGCAAAAGAAGCTGATGCTTGTTCAAACGGAATTACGCCTGTAGTATTATTTTCTGCTCTGCCGGCATTTGACCACAATGTATCATTTTCTGTAATTATAGCATGCAGAGTTCTTTCCATCTCTGTGTATTCCTGTCTGGTTCTTAAAGCGCTTGCAATCGCATATTGAATTGTAACTGTAAAACCGGGATCTTCAAAAACATCGCGCATTGCAAGCGCTCTTCTGTATTGAATTAGAGCAAGAGGCAGTTCGCCTTCTATCCTGTAAACTTCGCCAATCCAGAATTCTGCTTCGGGGTAATTTTTTAATTTATCAAAAGCCGCCAGAGCCGCGCTTGCAGAATTATTAAAGCTGGCTTTTGGAATCCTGTAAAAGAGTTCATTAAAAGCTGCAGTTGCGGCAGTATAGCGGCGTTCGATCGAAAAATGCTCCACTCTTTCGAGTGAATCACCGATACGGCGCACTTCATTCATAGAAAGAAAATGAATTAGATCGCGTTCCATCTGTTCGTAAGAAGCGCGCCTGTTGCGGCGTGAGTCCTCAAAAAGCATTAAAGCGCCGCTAAAATCGCCTGAGCGGAACCTTTGCTTGCCTTGTTCAAGGGAAAGCCACCAAGGCTGAACCGGCTGCTGCGCAAAGAGCGGAACAGATATAAATAATAATAGAACAAGAAATGTATGCCCAATAAAATACTTGAAGGGTGTCGGCGTGTAAGTGTGCCTTGCTGCGCCAAGGCGCACTTGACCGGCCGACAGGACCCCAAATAAAATTTTTAGGCATACGTTTTTATTTCTCATAATTTATCTATTTCCTCTTTTATTGCCGCGTCTGCTTCTGCGGCTGTAATTGTCTTAACAACTTTTCCATGCTTAAATATCAGCACTTTATCTCCTGCGCCAGTTATGCCGATGTCGGCATGCCTTGCTTCTTCGGGGCCGTTTACTTCGCACCCCATGACTGCTATGGTAATATCCTTGTCCATAGCATAAAACCTTGACATCCAGCGGTTTGTAAACCCCAAAGTGTCAAAACTATGTCTGCCGCAGCGAGGACAGGAAATAATATTAACGCCCCCGCATTTAAGCCTCGGATAGCCGGAAATCTCAGCGGCAGCCGCAAGAATTTCCCTTCCTGCAATAATCTCATTTTCCATAGTGTCAGAAAGCGAAACCCTTATCGTGTCGCCGATCCCTTCGTTAATAAGCGTCACAATAGCGACAGTATTCCTTGCAACTCCGGCTGCAAGGGGACCGGCTTCTGTTACCCCTATATGAAGGGGCGCATCGGTCAATTCTGACAAAATTCGGTTAGCATGTATATTATCGGCAATTTTGCTTGCCTTCATTGACACCAGATAGTCCGTAAAACCGAATTCCTTAAATACATCAATTTCTCTCAGAGCCGCTTGAACCATAGCTGGAGCGCAGTCCTCACCCTTTTTGGCTCTTAAATCGGCAGGAAGGCTTCCCGCATTCACCCCAATACGAATAGGAATACCGCTCTTTCCGGCTTTTTCCAGCACTTTTTTAACATGTTCTTTTACGCCGATATTGCCGGGATTTATCCGGATTTTTGATACAGGAAAATCCATACATCTAAGCGCAATCTTATAATCAAAATGAATATCCGCGACAAGCGGCATCGACGTGATCTCTGCAAGGCGTCCCAGAACCTCAGCAGATTTAATTGTAGGAACAGCAAACCTAAGCAGCTCGCAGCCGATGGACTGCAATGATTCAATTTTCTGAACAGCGCTTTCTATATTTGCGTCATTAAGACTGTCCTTCCACATTGTTTGAACAGCAATGCGGTTCTCCCCCCCGATATAAACCGTACGAACATGAGAAAAACCGCCTATTTTAACAGCTTTAGTATTTTTTCCTTGTTTCATTAAAAGTACCTATATTATAATATATATAGGTATGAAATTCACCCTAACTAAAGAAGAACAGAACATCCTGCTTTCTCAGGCGCGGGAGTCAATTACTGCCGAGCTCGAAGGGCGAAAACCTTCATTTAAACAGGTTGAAGATAACTCAAATCTGCAAAAGCCCTGCGGGGCGTTTGTTTCGCTGCACATGCGCCCTGCTCACAGTTTACGCGGATGTATCGGCAGGATGATCGCTAACCTTCCTTTAATCGAAACTGTCCGGCTTATGGCAAGGGAAGCAGCTTTTGGAGATCCGCGCTTTCCGGCATTATCAATGAATGAGCTGGACAGGCTTCAAATCGAAATTTCGGCGCTTTCTCCGATGGAGATTTGCACTGATCCTAAAACAATAGAAGTAGGAGTACATGGACTTTTATTAACAGGGCGGGGACGTTCCGGCGTTCTCTTGCCGCAGGTTCCTGTTGAACAAGGATGGGATTTAAAAGAATACTTGGATTATATCTGCGTAAAAGCCGGACTGCCTCAGGGATCACATAATGCTCCTGATACGCAATTACAGACATTTACGGCAATAGTTTTTTCGGAAGCATAGGAAAGATATGGAAAAGAACCTGTCGCAGTTTTTTACAAAAGAAATCTCAGAAAAATCCGGCTTTATATCTTTAAACGGAGTTATGAATCCGCTTGTTACAGGACTTGAATATGACTCGCGTCAGGTAAAACCGGGCAATCTTTTTTTTGCGCTGCCGGGACTGCACACAGACGGAAGCCTCTATATTATTGACGCAATTAACCGCGGAGCCGCAGTAATTGTACACGAAAACGAAATAAGAAAAATTAATCCCAATGTTGTATATTTAAGAGTTAAAAATTCCAGATTTGCAATGTCTCCGATTTCTTCGTCTTTTTATGATTTTCCTTCGAGCCGTATGCTTGTAACAGGCGTTACAGGAACAGAAGGAAAAAGCACAACAGTCTATCTTATCTGGCAGCTTTTATCTTTGCTTAAAAAAAAGGCAGGCTTTTTTTCTACAGTCCAAAGCTGCCTCGGCAATGATGTTTACTGGAACAGCGAACATCAAACTACGCCCGAAGCTCCTGTAGTCCAGCGCCTTTTAAGAGAAATGGCAGATAACGGCTGTGAATACGCTGTATTGGAAGCGAGTTCGCACGGACTTTCTCCAAAAACAAACCGTCTCGGCGACGTAGACTTTTGTTCCGGCGTGCTCACCAATCTTACGCATGAACATCTAGAGTTTCATGGCACCTTTGAACAATACAGGGATGACAAGGCAAATCTATTCCGCGCGCTTGATAAATTTTCTCCAACCCCGGAACTTTTAAATAAATTCGGCGGCTCTTTTACGGGTCCTTTCGGCGTAGTTAACGCTGACGATAAAAATTCGCGGTATTTTATTAAAGCGACTCATCATAAAACTTTTACATACAGCCCTGCGGGAAGAGATGGAGACGTCATTCTGGAAATAATAGAAAACAGCGCATGGGGCAGCTGGTATTCACTTTTTATCCCTGCGTTAAAAGAACATATTAATATAAGAGACAAACTCCCCGGCGCGTTTAATTCTGCCAATGTAATGGCTTCTTTGCTTGTTGTTTCTGGTCTTTTAAAGATGCCGTTACGTGAAATAGCTCCTTTTGTAAGATTCCTTAAACCAGTCAAAGGAAGAATGACAAGCATAGATAAGGGACAGCCTTTTGAGGTCATCGTAGATTATGCGCATACGCCTTCTTCGTTTACTGCAATTTTTCCGCCATTACATGCAAGACAGATCAAAACCGGCGGAAAGATAATCAGTGTTTTTGGATCTGCAGGAGAACGCGACACAAAAAAAAGAGCCGAACAAGGAGAGGTTTCTTCTATGTACTCGGATTATATAGTACTTACTGACGAAGACCCCCGCGGCGAAGATTCTATGAGTATCATAGAAGAAATCGCAAAAGGCGTAACACAAAAACGTGACGAAAATCTTTTTCTTATTCCGGACAGACCTTCTGCAGTACGCAAGGCTTTGTCGCTTGCGCAAAAAGGCGATATTGTTTTATTTTTGGGAAAAGGACACGAAAATTCTATTATATATGCTGACAATACAATGCCTTATGATGAAATCGCAGAAGCGGAAAAAGCTCTCGCAGAGATTGGTTTTAATTAACGAAATTTATTGAAAAGAGCCTCACGCAGGACCTTGCAGCGAACTTTTAACTGGAATAAAACTTGAAATTTAATAAATTGCGTGATATAATAGAATTAATTATGTATAACCAGCAAAAAAAAATAAGAATGTTTGTTTTAATCATGCTAATATTCTTAATAATTACAAAATTTCTCTTTTCCCAAGAAATACCGCAAGTTGTTAATAACACAATTGTATTTCTTGACGGCGAAACTACAATACAGATAAATAGATATGACAGTTATCATATTTTTAATGAAAAAAACCTTGTTGTTTTTATTACAGTTGAGATAATTCCAAATTTAGGTGTATATACCATAAAATTCTTCGATTTTTACGGCAGAACAATTGCAGATCCAATTGTGCGCGGCGGAGAATTACAATTTATCTTCTTGGAAGATATTGAAAGAATCTTTGCAGGACAAAAAGCAGTATTGACGTCCGGCGGTCCAAGTTTTTTGTATGATTTAAACGGCAATCTTATTAATACTTTAACTCATAATAATCCTAGTAGTGCAAGACAAGTTGGTGTAACAGAAGACCATAAATATTTCTGGCTTTCTTTTGAGAGGACTCGGTTATTAAATCCGGGCGAAACACCTAGGCGTCCGGGGTCTGTACGTTATGAATGGAATCAAATAATGATATATGATACTCTTACAGGAAATTTAGTTAAAGAATACTCAACTCAAAACTATCCTTTTAATTTTGAGTTAAATGGTATTAATTATACTATTCCTATAAACCCTCCCCGATAGCACTCCATAGAGTATATTAATTTGAGAAACTCCATGTCTTTGTACTGCTGTGTGAGGGTATTCCAAGCCACACACATTTTACACTAAACACTACTCTGTTTCTGATTCTGATATTTTTGGTTTGGCGTAGTTAACTGTCAGTGTTCTGCCGCGGAATCTGTGGCCTGTGAGCTTTTCGATTATTTCGTCTGCTTTGGTATCTCTTACCTGTACAAACGAATAATTATCGAGAATTCTTATAGAGCCGATATCTTCCCTTGCTGACGATGTTTTTGTCATGATAAGAGTTATAACTTCCCGCGGAAAAAGACGGCGGTTTTTGCCTATGCTAATAAAAAGGCGTTTTGATTCATCTTCGCTCAAGTTTATTTCTACTCTTTCGGATTTATCAGAAGCCTTTTTATTAATACTTTTTGTTTTTTCTTTATTAAATGCAGTTTGTGTAGGCGGCGCCTCACGTTTGTCATAATACATAAAAAGCCATGCGGCTGCCCACGAGCGCTTAAATAAAGAAACCTCTTTTTTATATAGCTTGTGGTATTCGTGCATTTCTGTTATATCGGTGCCTGCATGCATTTTTTCCAGAATTGCGCTAATGTTTCTTTTGGCTTTTTCTTTATCCAAACTCAGCCCCCGCCTTTGATCTTATTAATAGTACCGTCAGCATTATAGGTAATTTCTGTTACTTTTAAACTGCGAAGCCATGTTTTGCCTTTTGACGGAACACAGTCGTGATGAAAAAGATACCACTTGCCTTTAAACTCAGCGATACAATGATGAGTTGTCCAGCCGACAACAGGAGTTAGAATTACGCCTTGATATGTAAACGGACCGTAAGGATTATCGCCTGTCGCATAACATAAAAGATGAGTATCCCCTGTAGAATACGAAAAATAATACTTGCCGTTATATTTGTGCACCCACGAAGCTTCGAAAAAACGCCTTTGGGTATCGCCTTGCGTTAATGGTTTCCCGTCCTTGTCCAAAATAACTACTGCTTTTGGCTCCTCTCCAAACTGAAGCATATCATCGCTTAATTTTGCAACGCGCGGACAAATCGCAGGTTCGTTATCGGCAGGATATGTAGCGCCGCTTTCGAGCGCTTTGTTGTCCTTGTAACGCTGAAGCTGACCGCCCCAAATACCGCCGAAGTACATATAATAATTACCGTTTTCTTCGAAAATACAGGAATCTATGCTGTAACTGCCGCGCATTGGATCCGGCTGAGGAATAAAAGGACCTTCGGGTTTATCTGCAATTGCTACGCCAAAACGAAATATATCATTTTTGTCCTTAAGCGGAAAATACATATAATATTTGCCGTTTTTATGAGCGACATCGCCGTCCCATAATTGACGGCCTGCCCATGGAATATCCTTAACATCAAGGGCAACACCATGATCAGTTACTTCGCCGTTTTCCACATCATCCAAAGAAAAGACATGATAGTCTTTCATATTGAAGTGATCGCCGTTATCGTTCTCTACAGTACCGGGTTCTTCCCAGTCGTGAGAGGGATAAATGTAGAGTTTTCCGTTAAATACATGCACAGAAGGGTCTGCCATATAGTCGTTTGGTACTAAATATCTCATTTTAATAAAATAACAGAAAAACCGTTTTTTTGCAAGGACTTATTTAATACAAATTTATGTATTATTCAGCACACATTCGTATTTCCAGCCGCTGTCATCATTCTTTACAACAGCGATAAGGGCTCCATCAGAAAATAATCCATATATTCCCTTGCCTTTTTCATCCAATATCTGAGAAAGAGGCTTTCCGTTAAAAACATGCAGAGCCATTTGCGGCTCAACATTAATACACTTCATTCCCAAGGCAGAAATTATAGATTCATTTATTGGATTTAATTTATACTCACCGGCTGGAACGTTTTCTTCTATATTATTAAAATTGCCTACATTGGTTCTTTTTAAAGCTGTTAAATGCGCTCTGCTTCCCGCAGCGAGGGCAATATCCCGCGCCAGAGAGCGGATATATGTCCCGCTGGAACAATGGACAAATATTTCTGCAAATGGGCTCTCAAAAGAGAGCAGTTTAAGTTCATAAATTGTTACAGGTCTTTTTTTCATTTCCGGCTGAATCCCAGAACGCGCAAGATCAGATGCCCGTTTTCCGTTTATATGAATCGCGGAATAAGCAGGGGGAGCCTGCAAAATTTCTCCGGTAAACTGCGCTAGAACCTGCTCGGTTTTTTCGCGGGAAGGCAGATCTGCTTCTGCTATTACTACGCCTTCCGGATCGAGGGTATCTGTTTCGATCCCAAAACGAATTTTGCCAATATATTTTTTATCACAATTTGTAAACCACTGGCTTAGTTTTAAAGCTTTTCCAGCAAGTACAATTAAAAGCCCTGATGCAAATTTATCAAGAGTGCCTGTATGCCCTACTTTTTTTGTCCCAAGAAAACGTTTAATATCCCGCAATGCGTCAAAAGATGTTACTCCCGGCTTTTTGTTAAAAAAAATTATTCCTGATTTCAATATTTTTACCACGGAGTACACTCGAACCTTTGGTTCGCAAGTTACACGGAGTAAGGAAAAGATTTCGAACAATTAACTCTGTGAAACTCCGTGACCTCCGTGGTTAAATTTCTTCATTTACTTTTGGTTCAACAAGTTGTTCAATTTTCTTTATTAAATCAAAAGCGTCGCCGATTGATGTATCTGCATGAAAACGCAGACGCGGGATTTTCTTTATATGCATTACAGAGCCAAGCTGCGATTGAATAAAACCCGCCGCGCTCCTTAATCCATCAACTTCTTTTTCTTTTATTTTACCGCGAATGTCTGATACGTAAACATCTGCATAAGAGAGATCGCGCGAAACATCGACTTTTGTAATCGAAATAAACGAATTTACCCGCGAATCCTTTATTTTACCTTCTAATATCAGAGAACCTATTTTTTCTTGAATTGCCTGACCAAGCCTTTCTGTCCTAAATCCCGGCATTTAATACCTTATGAGCTGAGCTTTCTTGCGATTTCTATAGTTTCAATTACTTCTAAAGTATCGCCTACTTTGATATCATCAAAACCTTCAAGCCCGATACCGCATTCATAACCTGCGGCTACTTCGCGCGCATCGTCTTTAAACCGCTTTAAAGAAGCCATTTTTCCCGAATGAATTACTACCTGATCTCTTATAACATTTATAATGCAGTTTCGTTTTACCATTCCTGTTAATACATAACAGCCGGCAATTGTTCCGATTTTTGGAACTTTAAATGTATCGCGTACTTCTACTGTAGCGACAACTTCTTCTTTTGTATCAGGTTTTAGCATGCCTTCCATTGCCTGCTTAATTTCTTCAACTGCCTTATAGATTACATTGTACTTTCTGACGTCTACCTTTTCCTGCTCCGCGAGTATTTTTGCCTTAGGAAGCGGACGTACGTTAAAGCTGATAATAATCGCTTTTGACGCAATAGCGAGATCAACGTCTCCTTCGTTAACAGGACCGGGAAGCGCCTGAATGACATGAAGGCGTATTTCTTTTGTAGAAAGTTTTTCTAAGCTGGATTTTAGCGCTTCTGCAGAACCCTGAACGTCTGCTTTAATAATTACTTTTAATTCCTGAATAGTACCGTCGCTGATCATGTCATGTAGATTATCCATGGTTACTTTTCTTAAGATCTTTGCGTCTTCAAATCGCCTTAGTTCCTGCCGTTTAGAAGAAAATTCTCTCGCAACTTTTTCGTCGCTTACAACCTGCAGAGGATCCCCTGCATTTGGAATACCCTCAAACCCAAGAACTTCTACGGGCATAGAAGGCGTTGCTTTATTTATTTTTTCTCCCTTATCATTAAAGATAGCGCGTACTTTCCCGGGCCAAATACCCGCGACAAAAGCGTCGCCTATCGCAAGAGTTCCTCTTTCTACCATTACCGTAGCTACAATACCTCTGCCATGATCTACTTTTGATTCAAGAATTTTTCCTTCTGCACTGCATTGGAAATTTGACTTAAGATCTAAAAGTTCAGATTCTAACAAAATACCTTCTATAAGTTTATCAATACCAGTTTTTTGGAGCGCGCTTAATTCGACAAACATTGTCTGTCCGCCCCAGTCTTCCGGCATGAGCCCAAGATCAGAGAGCTGACTTTTAACTTTATCGGGGTTTGCTTCCGGTTTGTCAATTTTATTAACAGCGACAATGATAGGAACTTTTGCGTCTTTGGCATGATTGATAGCTTCTATTGTCTGAGGCATAACTCCGTCATCAGCCGCAACTACAAGTATAACAATATCTGTTACCTGAGCGCCCCTTGCTCTCATACGCGTAAAAGCTTCGTGACCCGGTGTGTCCAATAATGTAAGCGCGCCATGCGGAGTTTCTACCATGTATGCGCCGATATGCTGAGTAATGCCGCCGAACTCGCCCGAAACAACATCGGCTTTGCGAATAGCATCGAGCAGCTTTGTCTTACCGTGATCGACATGTCCCATAACTGTAACAACCGGAGGACGCGGAAGTAAAATCGCATCTGTGTCAGATGATGTTTCGATTACTGTTTCGTCATAGAGACTTACAATTTTAACATCAGCGCCGAACTCAGCAGCCAAAATCGTAGCAGTGTCAGCGTCAATCTGCTGGTTTATTGTAACCATCTGACCCATACTCATTAGTTTTTGAATTAAGTCAGACGCTTTTAAATTCATTTTACGCGCAAGTTCCGAAACAGAAATAACTTCCATTATGTCTATTGATTTTGGAACAGGATTTGCAATATGCGTGATCTTCTTTTTTGTCTGAAGGAGCTTTTCCTCCATTTCGAGTTCTTTTTCTTTTCTGTTATATGCAGGTTTTTTTGCAATAAATTTTCGTTTTGCAGGTCCCTTTCCTTCGGGGATTGGTCCTGACGGAGCCGCTCCCATTCCTCCGCGTTGACCTCCGCCGCCTGCCGGACGGTTAAATCCGCCGCCAAATCCCGGTTTACCGCCGCTATGACCTTGTCTGGGCTGGAATCCGGTTCTTGGTCCCTGACCTTGACCGCCGCCCTGACGCTGTCCAAAGCCTCCTCTGTTTGGAGGACCGCTGTCGTTTGTTTTATTTCTTGGCGGCTGAGAAGGACGCGGCGGACGCTGTGAATGACCATAGTTTCCTACAAGTTTACCGCCTACTCTTCCCGCTGCAGCGGCAGGACGTGTTGCCTGCGGAAACGCGCTTACACGAGAAGCATCATCAGATGCAGAACTTTGTTTTTTTGAGTGAGGTGACTTTGCAGAAGGAGAACTGACAACTACTTTTGACGGAGTTTTTTTCGACGCAGAAGGAGACGGTTTTTTTACCACTACCTTAACCTTGCGGCGCTCACCCTGTTCCGATGAATTTTTCCCTGCAGAATTATCCGCTTCTCCGGGAGAATGTTTGATCAGCTGGGCTTTTGGTTTTTTTGTTTTGTCAGTGTCTTCTGCCATAAATCCTATTGTCCCTCCTCCTCTTCGTATTCAAAACTCAAGCCAATACCGCAGCTAGGACATGTTGCCATGTCTACAGTTATTTTGGCTCCGCATTCAGGACATTCGTATTCTTCGCCCTCTGCAGGTTCTTCACCTTCGTCACTTGAGGATTTTGAATCTTGTTCGTCTTCGATTGTTTCTTCTTCTATAATTTCTACATATTCTTCTATGAGTTTTCGCATTTGCGCAAGTTCAGAAGAATTTAATCCCTTTGATTCAAGCTCTTCCTGGCTTAAAGCTAAGAAGTCTTCGATCAAATCAATGCCGTTATCAAGAAGTATCTGAGCCGCACGGCTGTCAACATTCGGAAGCTCGATAATACGAGAAATTTCGTCATCATACGAATCGGTATCCCCGAACAATTCAGAAACAGCGCGCCTTGATTCTGCGGTAATATCCATTTCTGCAAACTGCGATTCTGTTTTGACATCGATATTCCAGTCAACAAGCCTGTTTGCAAGGCGCACATTTAAACCCTGTTTGCCGATTGCAAGCGACAACATCGAATCATTTACAATTGCAAGCGCCTGATGTTTTCCTTCGTCAAGAATAATTACTTCGCGGACTTCTGCCGGAGAAAGCGCATTCTTGATAAATTTTCTCGGATCAGGATCGTATTTTAATATATCGATCTTTTCGCCTTCCAGCTCTTTTATTACAGCTTGAATGCGAATACCCTTAAGCCCGACGCATGCGCCGACAGGATCTACATCTTCACGGTTAGAATAAACCGCAAGTTTTGTCCTAAAACCCGGCTCGCGTACAATTTTATGGATCTCAACGGTTTTGTCATAAATTTCCGGAACTTCTATTTCAAAAATTGCGCGGACAAAATCCGTGTGGGTTCTGGAAAGCACAATCTGAAGCCCTGACGAATCTTTTTTTACCTCTGCGATAAGCGCTTTAATTCTGTCATTTACATGATATATTTCGCGCGGAGACTGGAATTTTTTAGGAAGAATACCTTCCATTTTTCCAAGATCTACATAAATGGTGCCGTTGCGTTCTCTCTGGTAATAACCAATTATAATTTCGCCTTCTTTATCTTTAAATTCAGAAAAGAGACTGTCCTTTTGAATATCTCTTATTGTCTGATGAGCTTTTTGCTTTGCGCTTTGAACAGCAATGCGGTCAAACATTTTTGGATCTACATCTACCAAAATTTCATCGCCAATATCTGCATCAGGATTTAATTCCCTTGCTTCTTCTAAATCAATTTCTGTTACAGGATCATATACTCCATCCTGTTCTACAACTTTTTTCTTTGCAAATATTGAGACTACCAGATTTTCTTCATCAAACTGTACAACTGCATTATCTGCGTTGCCAAAACGATGTTTATATGCGGCAATTAAAGTATCTTCTATGGTACGCAGAATCAATTCTTCAGGAATACCGCGATCCTGGTTTAACTGACGAATTGCCTGCGACATATCTGTTCCCAATTTACACCTCCTATTAAGGGTAAGCCTGTTTACTGCAAGTAAACTTGCCTCAAGTAGACTTGCTTCAAGTAGACTTTCAGTCAGCTATTGTGCTGTCAAGTCTTGCTTTTGCAATAATATCAAACTTTAAACTGACTTTTCCTTCTTTTGTTTTTATATAAATTCCTTCTTCATCGGCAGCTTCTAAAATTCCTGCCGTCCAATCTGAAATATCGGTACGGTAACACCGTACTCCCTTGCCCGTATAATGGACAAACTCATCAGCGGCTTTAATAAGCCGGTCAATTCCGGGAGAAGAAACCTCCAGAACTATCTCTTGACCTTCAAATGCCAGCTCAAGGCGAGGTATAACAGCGCGGTGCACTTTAGAGCAGTCATCCGTACCAATACTTGAACCGTTATAAATAACAATCCTGACTTGTACGCTGCCGCGGTGTCTGGAGACGACCAGCTCTAAAAGAGCAAATCCCAACCCCTTTAAAACAGCCTCTAACGGTTCGCGTATAGATACAATTTCCTGCGTATCATTACCGGCATACCGCATATTCAACCCCTGACTATAAAAAAAAGGTCTCCGCAACCCTTAAGGGGTTACTTTGAGCCCTTCTTTTTAAATGAAAAACTATACTGACTACAAAATACTGTTTTTTGGGATTTTTGTCAATAGGGTTTTTGAATTTTTGCTGGAATTTACGATAATTTTCAACTATTTTTACGGTAGAAGACCGGCTTCGCCGATCTCGAGCCGATAGGTATTTATTTATTTATCGCCTCAGCTACGCTTGCGGCGATTGAGGCGGCTGGAGACTGACTTCGCAGTCTCGAGCCGATAGGTATTTATATATTTATCGCCTCAGCTACGCTTGCGGCGATTGAGGCGGCTTCATCAAATTCGCTGTGTAAGAGGTGCTCGGCAATGGCGCTGAGTTTGTCCTTATTACTGCGGGACCAGTTCTTTTCTTTAAGAGCGGCAAGCGCTTCTTTTGCGGATTTTTTGTTTAAAGACGCGCAGGCATCCTGAATAGCCTGTAATCTTTCCTTTATTACAGCGCGATCGTTATCATCATAGTGCTGTTCTTTTTCTGCCTCGTCTTCATCTTGAGGCTTTAACTTGTCAATTATTTTATTTAAATCTTCCATAAAACCCGGAAGCGATGATAAAATCAAGCCGGCATTCTGATCCCTTCCCGCCTGTTCCAGTTCCGAAGCTCTGTTTGATAAGTCGCTTTCTCCGACATTGACAAGCGCGCTCTTCATGGCATGGATGTTAATAATAAACGACGAAAGATCGTCGCCCCTGCGGCAATTATTATCGCAAATAGCCTGAAGAAAAGCTGCCGCTTTTCTTGCATCGCGGACAAAGAATTCTGCCAGCTGAGGATCAATCGCTATTTTATGGCCGCCTGCCGCATAAAGAGTGTTCTTTTGTTTGCGCGCTTCTTCTAGTACATTAGGAGGCTGCTTGTCTCTAATAAGTTTATTTAATATACCGTTTAATTGTCTGACATCTATGGGTTTAGAAATAAAATCGTCAAAACCATTGCTAAGGAACATTTCTGCCTGTCCTGCAAGCGCGTTTGCTGTAAGCGCTACGATCGGCTCATTGTATCCCAAGCTTCTTATAAGTTTTGTCGCTTCGATACCGTCCATTCTCGGCATCATATGATCCATAAATACAATATCGTATATCGAACCTTCTCTTATTTTATCTACTGCTTCAAAACCGCTCATTGCAGAATCTATCGATATTCCGTAAGGTGCCATCAATCCACGGGCAACATACAGGTTTGTTTCAACATCATCAACAACAAGAACGCGTCCGTAAGGCATAAATTCCTGTTTTATCTGCGCGTTTCTCATCTTTATCGTGTTTTTTAAATTAAGCTTCATTAGGTTATCTGCAAGTTCTTTGCCTATCAATTCTGCGCCTATGCAGCCCTGCGGAAGGCGAACCATAAACGCAGAACCCATTCCCGGAGTGCTTTCTATAAAAATTTCTCCGTTCATCAGCTGAATCAAGTTGCGGGTAATATTCATGCCAAGACCGGTGCCTTCTGTTTTGCGGTTTGCTTCCATGTTAAAGCGGCTGAATTTATCGCCGAGTTTTTTAACTTGTTCTGCCGTCATCCCCTGACCTGTATCGCTTACGCGGATAATAAGATTAGCGGCGGATTCACCGTCTTGTTTTTCGGCAGAAAGCAGTAATTCGATTTGACCTTCCTGCGTATATTTAAACGCGTTTGACAAAAGATTATTTAAAATCTGTTTTATTCTTAATTCGTCTCCAAAAAGCGTAGAAGGTACATTTTCGTTTACAGAAAGCTTAAAATCTATCGGTTTGCTTTCGTAACGCATTATATTTAACTTAACAGTATCATGAATAAGACTTGCGATTTCATAATTTACAGGGAAGAGTTCGAGTTTTCCGGCTTCTATTTTTGACAAGTCAAGTATATCGTTTATAATGCCCAAAAGAAGATCACCTGAGTTATAAATTCTTTCCAGTGCTTCTCTTGTTACAAGCGGCAGCGTATTATCCTGAAGCTGAATTTCTGTTATACCAAGAATAGCATTCATAGGCGTGCGGATCTCATGGCTCATTTTTGCGAGGAAGTCGCTCTTTGCCTTACTGCTCTCCTCGGCAATTTCTGCCCTGCGCATTTCGGCTATCATCGCTTTTACTTCGCGTAAATCTCTTATATATGCGGCAACTGCGTATTCACCTCTAAACTTAACCCGTACTAGAGAAACTTCGGTTGGTATCTGCTCTCCGTCTTTTTTTTGATGCATCCATTCAAAACGGCAGTATCCTTCTTCGAACGCTTCGTCAATATTCCTGTTCATCTGATCTTTAGATTCAACGCCTGTCGGCTGATACCCCGGCCAATAACTGTACGGTTTTTCTATAAAATCACTTTTATCTGTTAT
This sequence comes from Treponema sp., assembly GCA_009784935.1. Classification (GTDB taxonomy): domain Bacteria; phylum Spirochaetota; class Spirochaetia; order Treponematales; family Breznakiellaceae; genus WQXQ01. Next base: position 31,379 of record WQXI01000006.1, on the reverse strand, counting down.
TCCAAACAGCCTTAAAATTTCCTGATTACATTCAACAATATTTGACTTATTATCTATCATTAAACAGCTTAAAGGAGTCGCGTCAAATAAAACCTGCGTACATTCATCCGCTTCGCGCATTTTTGCCATGATGACTTTGATTTCTCTAAGATCACGCGTATAACCGCACACCATAAAGCTGTTTCTGTATTTAACGCGCACAAGTGTAATTTCGCACGGAATAAGTTCGCCGTTTAATTTGCGGTGCATCCATTCAAAACGGCATAGACCTTCGTCAAATGCTTTTTTTACGAGCGCTTGCGCTTTCTCTATTGATAATTTTCCGTCTGGCTGATACTCAGGCGAAAGATCCAAAAACTTTTCTAGATATTCGTTTTTGCTGGAAAGCGCAAAGAGCTTCATCGCTTCGCTGTTGCAGTCGATAATATTGAATTTTTTATCCCAAAAGTTTGCACATAACGGCATAGCGTCAAGCATTATCTGGGTTCTTTCTTCTGCTTTTCTTTTTCCGTAAATCATGCTTAAAAGAATTATACTTAACACAACAGCAAAAGAAATTCCAAGCACAATTAAAATAAAACCAATTTCGTTAACGCTTTTATAATAACTTTTTGAATATGCAATTACAGCCATATACCAGCCGTTTTTTAATTTTCTTACAAATAGTACAGAAGGTTTTCCGTTATAATCTGTAGCAGGCCTCTCGGAAATTTCCACTCCCATATATAATTCGCTCTGAATCGCAGGTCCGTCATTCATTTGGCTTAGAGCTCTTCCTTTAAACGCAGGATGAGGATGAGCAAGTACTTTAAAATCCCTGTCTAAAAGTATCCCGTAACTGTCATCTGTTACGCTTATATTAACCGCAAAGTCCCAGATTCTATCCAACACAACATCCATGCATACAATACCCAGCAGCCTTCCTGCGTTATCAAAAATCGCGCGCGCAAAAGCAATTGTAGTTTGTCCTGTCGCTAAGTCTGTATAAGGTTCTGTGTGCCCGACTTTTCCGTTAGCGTCAATTGCAGCCCTGTGCCATGGACGTGATTCCGGAACATAATCATCGGGCGGAGTCCATCCAATACTGGAAATAAATTTGTTTTGATAAATATTAAAGTATCCGTAAAGACCTATTGTCTTTGACATGAACTGCTCATTGGATGATAAATAATCGGTTGTCTGTAAAAGATAATTGTATATTTCATCTGACGTCGAACCTTTGATTATCATATTGCGGACATTTTCTGCAATAACGCCAAGCGTTGTTTCGGGTTCTAATAGATCAGTTTCTATATATGTCTGGACATTATTAATTGCATTATTTACATTTTTAATTAAATGCTTGCGTTCAATATCGCTCATAAAATTGTAGCTAAAAAATACCATAAGCGCAAATACTATAAAAACAAGCAAAACCTGCGCGTGAGTTATAATATTTATCATTTTTTTAATTATAGAAGGCACTAAAGACCTGCCTTAACCGTTTTTATAAGTTCCCTTGAATTATAAAATATTTCGACAATGACGGGATCAAAATGCGTGCCAGAATTTTGCATTATTATATCTACAGCTTCATCGTCAGTAAACGCTTTCTTATACGGTCTCTCGCTCACGAGCGCATCATAAACATCAACAATCGCCATTATTCTTCCCTGCAGGGGAATTTCCTGTTCTTTAAGTCCGCGCGGATAACCTTTGCCGTCCCATCTTTCGTGATGAGTGCCTGCAAATAATTTTGCATTACGCAAAAAGTCACCCTCGCCTGTTCTTGCAATAATTTCGTCAATTATTCTTTCGCCTTCCATTGCATGGCTTTTCATTACATCATATTCATCATCTGTTAGTTTGCCCGGCTTATTGACAATAACATCCGTAATGGAAATTTTACCAAGGTCGTGCATTCGCGCGGAAGAGATTATTTTATCAACATCCCATCCGCGGATTTCTTCGGCATATACGCCTCTGTTTTTCATCTCTTCTATTAATATTTTTATATAAACCGAAGTACGTTCGATATGACCGCCGGTTCCCTTATCCCTATTTTCTACCATATCCGCTAAAACTGCGACAATGCTGTTCTGCAGCCTATGAAGCTGAAAAGTCCGTTCGCGGATAATTTCGTCGATATTAAGATGGGTCTTTATGCGGTTTAAAAGAACAGGAGCGGAAAACGGTTTTGTTACAAAATCTACAGCGCCATACTCGAGCCCGCGGGCTTCGACTTCTGAGTCATCGCGGCCGGTCAAAAAAACTACCGGGATTTCTGCCCATAAGCTGCCGTTTTTTAACTTTTGAATGGTTTCAAAACCATCCATTTCGGGCATTTCGATGTCTAAAAGTATTAAATCCGGCGTTACTTTCTCTAAAAGAGTAAACATTTTTGACGCGGACGGCATTGTCATTACCCGATAGTTATCTTCTAATACAGCCTCAGCCATGGATAAATTTGTATCACTATCGTCAACGACAAATATTGTTTTCATTTAGATTCATTATATTGCTCTTCATTTTAAACTGTCAAGTTTAATGTGGATATTTCTTAAGAAATATGATAGAAATAAGGCATGAAACAGAGGTTATTATGCCAATAAAAATACCCAGAGAACTGCCCGCTTATGACGCTCTTTCGAAAGAGAGGGTTTTTGTTATGACTGCCGATCGCGCAGAAAAACAGGATATAAGGCCTTTGAGGGTCGGCATTGTTAATCTTATGCCTACGACCATCGATACAGAAATTCAGCTTTTAAGGCTTCTTGGAAACAGTCCTCTGCAAGTGGATATTACTTTTTTAAGAATGGGGAGCCATACGTCAAAAAACGCTCCGCCCGGACACCTTGAAAGATTCTACATCAGCGCAAAAGATATTATTGCTATGAAAGTGCGTTTTGACGGATTAATTATTACAGGCGCGCCGGTAGAAACTCTTCCTTTTGAAGAAGTAGATTATTGGGACGAACTTACTGCTGTTATCGATTATTCTCAAAAAAATGTTTTTTCCAGCCTTCATATCTGCTGGGGCGCGCAGGCTGGTCTTTATCATCTTTACGGTATTGGTAAATATGCCCTCGAAAAAAAACTCTCCGGCGTTTTTCCGCATACAATTAATGATCATAACAATATGCTATTCCGCGGATTTGATGATGAGTTTTTTGCTCCTCAGTCAAGGTACACGGCAAGTTTTAGAGACGCTGCTGCAAAAGAGCCGCGGCTTACGATTCAATCAGAAACTGACGAAGCCGGCGTATTTATTATAACCGCGCGCGAAGGCAGGGAAATCTATGTCAGCGGACATCTGGAATACGATCCTCTTACTTTAGATAAAGAATACCGCCGCGATATATCAAAAGGCTTACCGATAGAAATGCCAAAAAATTATTATCCTGATAATGATCCGTCTAAGACGCCGGTTGTCCGCTGGAGAGCGCACGCAAATTTATTTTTTGATAACTGGCTTAATTATGTGTATCAGGAAACTCCGTATAATCTTGAAGATCTAGACTGAGGAGCAAAGAGGAAGACCTCACACAGAGGCACCAAGGCACAAAGAACACAGAGAATCTTGTGCAGCGAAGCTTCTAGCAGACTCCGTGCTTCTCTGTGTCGCTGTGTCTCTGCGTGAACCTCTTAGCCGTATCTGCTAACCTATTGCAGCCAGTTTTGTTTCTATCTCGTCAATTACAGAATCAGGCGTAGAGGCGCCGGCGCAAAGACCAATTGTTTTTAGTTTTAAAAATTCTTTTGATAATTCTATAGAAATTTCTGACGCGTCTTCGATTAAAACAGAAGGTTTGCCGCTCTCTTTTGCAATTGCAAACAACCTGCGCGTATTTGCGGATTCTTTTCCGCCCGCTATGATCACGCCGTCAACCAGATCCAATAAATCGCGAAGAGCATCCTGCCTCTCTTTTGTTGCCAAACAGATTGCATTAATAACTTCCAGATTAGGAAAAAACATTCTAACCGCTTCGCTGATTGCAAGATATTCTTTTTCAGAAATCGTAGTCTGTCCGATTAAAGCTGTTTTTGCATTACTATTAATACCATAGAGTTTTTTTGCAGCTTTTCCCGCTTCTGCCGCATTGGATACAGCTTCGCAAAAACAGCTATACAAATCAGCCGATAAGCCGCCCGAATGCGCATAACCGATAATTCCTTCTATTTCTGCGTGGTTTGCTTCTCCTGCAAGAAAAAGGCAATACCCCGCGCGCGCTAACTCTTCTGCTTTTAACTGACTTGCTTTAACATTTGGACATGTAGCGTCAACTACATACGCTCCTATATTATGCAGTTCGATCTCTGTTGACGGTTTAACTCCATGCGCGCGGATAACTACAGAACAGTTTTTGTTTAATTTTTTTATTTCATCGAGAGAATTAACAGAAGGCGCTCCGATTTCTTTTAGCTCGGCTAATACCCTTGGGTTATGAATTAAAGGACCAAGGGTATAAACTTTGCCTGTACCTTTGCGCGCCTCCATAGACGTTAAATCTACGGCGCGGCGCACACCCATACAGAAACCAAGAACTTTTGCACGGACTACATTCACTATCCTACAGCCAGTTTCTTTTTCTCCCGTTTAATCTTTTGTTTTTCCCACATCAAAACAAAACCGGAAACTATAAACAATGTAGTGTAAACGCCAGAAGTCATACCAACAAGCAGAGCAAGAGCAAAGTCTTTCATCGAGCCTGCTGTAAAGATAAACAGCGCCAATACTGCAAGCATTGTAGAAGCTGTAGTAATAATTGTACGTCCCAAAATTCCAGTAAGCGACATATCAATTATATCATTAAATGAAGTATCGGGATTCATACGAAGGTTTTCCCTGACACGGTCAAAGAAAATAATTGTGTTATTGGTAGAATACCCAAGTATCGTAAGAATCGCGGCAATACTAAGCGTAGTAAATTCCATGCGTGTCCATACCATAAAAGCAATCATAACAAGACCATCGTAAATAATCGCAATTACAGCGCCGACCGCATACTGCAGCCTAAAGCGAATAGAACAATAAATTAAAATTATTAACAGCGTAAGAGAAATTAATACGCCTGCTTGATCCGTCAAATCCTTAGAAAAGCGCGAACCTACATAATCAGAACGAAGCACAGCAATATTACCAGCGCCAAAATATGATTCCAGTATCTGAACAATTTCGTTTGAGGTTACGCGTCCTTCTTCTTTATCTTCTACACGAATCATAAACTGCTTGTCAGAAGGAACGCCGAGATTCTGCACAGAAACACCCTGACTAAAACCTGCCATAGCTGTTCTGACATCAGAAATATCTATTGGAACGCTGTTAGGTTCGAGATAATGAATAACAAAAGGCGTACTGCTTAAATACGGATTACTCTGCGAACTAAAAACAAGCCATTGGGTATTAACTCCCTGATTTGCCGGCATAAATATTTCCATTTCTTCGAGCTGTTCTTTTATTGCATTGGAAAGAGAGCCGATTGTTGTGTAGTCGCCGTAAGAAAACGAGTGTCTATTATCTGCGCCGGCGCCGGAAATAAGAATTTCGATACCGCCGCGGTTATGCCGCAAAGTCGCGTTAGAAGCGCCATGCCAGCGAAGGCTAAGAGCGGTCGGCGCAACTTGCACTTCCTGAATAAGACCAGCCTGAAAATCTACGCCAAGCGAAAACCCGTTATTGTAAATAAAACCAAAAATACTAAAGGCGGCAAGAAAACATGAAATAACCGCTGCAGGAATAAAAAATTTAGAAAAACGAATTAGTTTTTTCATAATGTTACCGCCTTTGTGCGGCTGGGCGCCGAACGAAAATCAGAGGTGTCTTGTATGCGGGTTGTCCAGCTTACAGAAAGATTTTTGCTTCGCAGAACATCGGTGCCAAAGTCAAAGATGAGGCGCGAAACAAAAAGGGCTGTAAAGACAGACGAGAATACCCCGATAGAAAGGCTGACTGCGAACCCTCTGATAGGACCCGATCCAAGCTGAGAAAGGAAAAGCGCCGCGATAAATGTTGTAATGTTAGAGTCCATAATCGCCCAGAATGCCTTGCCAAAGCCGGCTTCTACAACTGCTCTTCTTGACTTGCCAAGCCGCATTTCTTCTTTCATACGTTCAAAGATAATTACGTTTGCGTCTGTCGCCATACCAATCGTTAAAATAAAACCTGCAATAGCCGGTAATGTTAATGTAAATCCAAGAGCAGAAAGCACGCTGAACATAATGTAAAAGTTTAATAACTGCGCAATAATCGCGTTAATGCCTGCAGCTTTGTAATAAATAAGCATAAAACAGAAGACAAGAGCGATACCGCCGAGCAGCGCATATAAACCCTGCTGAATTTTATCTGCACCGAGCGAAGCTCCGATACTCTGCTGACTTACTACATCAAGTTCTACAGGCAGAGCCGCTGTTCTTAAAACAAGAGCGAGGCTGTCAGCTTCTTCCTGAGTAAAATCGCCGGAGATACTCCCTCTTTCGCGGATAGCGGCATTAATATTAGGACTGGATTTAACTTTGTTGTCCAATACAATAGCCAAAGGCCTTCCTATGTTAGCTGATGTAAGGCTATAGAAAATATTGCCGCCTTCGCTGTTTAATCTAAAAGAAATTTCCGGTTTGCCTGACATGCTGTTTCGTTCTACCGATGCGTCTTCTATATAGTTGCCGTCAAGTCCAATTTCTCTTTTTACAACGATATATTCCAAGTTGCCGAATGCATCGACTTTTTGCTCATCAAGCCCGAACCTATCTTTTTCGAAAATACCAAGAACCATCGTATCGGGAGGAATCACCCAAGGTTCGCGAAGATTGCCGTTTGCGTCAAATGTTTCTGCAGGATTGCTTCTGTAATAGCGGGCAAATGCCGCGTTTGCTTCTTCGTCCATTAAATGGAAGGTAAGGCTTCCTTTGCCCATAATAATATCATTAATTCTCTCCGGGTCTGCTGTTCCGGGAATTTCTACATATATTTGATCCGGCCCTTGGCGGCGGATAATCGGTTCTGTAAGACCAAATTGATCGATTCGGCTGTTTAAAACTTCTAAAGCGCGGTTCATTGCGTCAACTCGATCATCTTCGGTTAACTGACGATCAAGCCTTCGTGCAAGCGCTTCCATATTTGCCTGCAGCACAATGCTTAAACCGCCGGAAAGATCCAATCCAAGCTTAACAGCGTTTCTCTGCAAATCCTTTAAGCCGAATACTTCTTCTGCGTATCTTTGTTCTATGGCTTCGAACGCCTGTCTTCTGGTATCAAAAGCCAAGAGCGTGTTTCTTGCAGTCCATACATCAGGGATAGGCATTTTAAGTCTTTGGTATCTTCTCTTTGCAATAGGAATTAAAAATTCCATATCTTCGGGAAGAATACCCTCGGCGTCAGAAAGTTTTTCATCAGCGAGAACTATCAAACGCCGCCAGTCAGCCTGAGCTGCCTGATTAGCGTTTACTTTTATCTGCTGTCTGGTATTCTGCGCCAACGCCTGTTTATCGATGGGGGTAAAAAAATACCAGCGAACCGAAGGCCAGAGAAAAAGAAAGCTGACCCCCAGCACAATCATTAAGATGATTAATCTATAGCGTTTACTCATTTTATTCTCCGGAATCAGAGGATTGTTTTTCGGATTCGTCTCTGTCTTCGTTTCTATCGTCTCTTCCTTGTGATATTACACTGGAAATCGCGCTTCGCAGAAACTCTAGTTTTACATTATCGTCGGCTTTAATAATTACAGTTGTTTCTTTAACACTCTGAATTGTTCCGTAGAGTCCGCCAATAGTAACAATTTTATCGCCTTTTTTAAGAGCGGCAATCATTTTCTCGGTTTCTTTGCGTTTTTTGTTCTGCGGCCTGATCATAAGAAAGTAAAAAATAAAGATTATAGCGATAAAGGGGAGAAAAGCCATTATAGCGTCTCCTTGCGTAGCTTCTGCTCCTGCAGGCGCACCCATAAGTAACGGAAAAGTAAATGCATCAATCATGAAAAACATCCTTAAATAGTGAATTTACAGCACTATAGCACAAATAGAGGATATTATTCAAGGGGGTAATCAAAATTGAAGAACAATGCCTACCCAGGGCTTTAACAGCCCAAATGGGTCGTTTATTGTTAGATAATGAGAGTAATTTACGCCCATTTCGAGGTAAAAATTGCCGTAAAAAAGGAATAAAAACGAAGCGCCAAGACCCATATTTATAGTAGCATCGTTCATCTCATAATTTCCAAAACCATCTATGAAAGACACTCCGCAGCCAAAACGAAATGTAAACGCATTACGCCTATGATTAAACCTAAATTGCAATACCAGATTTATGAGGATATCTGTAATTAAAACCCCGTCTCCAATATCATTTAAATAGGCAGAAGAAACATGAAATTCCACCCCGCTGTTTAAATAGCCCTGTTTGGAAGAAGTAACTTCCAGACTAATAAACCCGCCCCGCAAAAACGGATTAAAACCAAAATAATTATACATCTCACCATAAATAGGATACACCGGCATAAATGCCGCCTTTAAGAAAAAATCAAAAGGTTTACGGTAAGTGATATAAAAGCCGTTAAATACAGCTGCAAGACCGCCGGGATTTTGAACATATAGATCAAATGTTCCCTCTATTAATTCTCTGTCATTAAATACAACAACGATAGTCTGTGTATCAACAAAAGTAATTTTTTCGGGGTTTATCCTTACATCCCCCTTAAATAAATAAATCTCCGAAGTTTCGCCTTCTATAAAGTTTTCGCCTGTTATGGTTATAATTCTCTCTGCGCGTAAATCCAGAAAAAATTCGACAGGAGAAACCCTGTTTATAACCGGCTGAAAAGCCGTGAGAATCGGGAGTTCTCTCCATTCGGATGTTTCTCCTCTGCGCCTAAGTAAATCAATCGGAGTTACTCTATAACGGTATCTGCCCGGCGGCAATGAAACAGTATAAATTTGATCTGTTGTTTCAATTCTGTCAAAACGAACATACTCATTATTGCGATAAACCTGAATTTCAACTTCATAACGAACGGCATGTTCTTCTTTTTCCCATACAAGATGCTGAAAAATGCGTATTTGCGTACCGTCATCTCTGATTTCATATCCAGAGACAGGCAGCTCATCCTCTGCATACAGCATTAATGAAGCGAACAGGAGAATTAAAACTGTTAAAAAAATATGTTTATTAATATTATTCGGTGCCATATAAAGTCCCCACATCTCTTGTCTGCACACGTCCAGGGCGCGGAACATCGAAAGTAAATGTATTTCGTTCTCTTCTTCCCCCGCGGATAATTCTTCCCATATTATCAAACTGAACAGCTTCTATCTCCCAGATATAACTGCCGCTTTCGAATAAACTAAAATCCTCTAACGTATAGGTTAATCTGTTTCTAACTACATCCTGGAATATCTGCTGAGGCCGCGGATAAACATCCCTATAAAATGTAATTATATATCCGTTAGCGCCGCTGACCGCGTTCCAGCTAAAGATAATGTTTGGTCTCTGCCTAAACTGTTCTATACCTGCATAATAACCGGAAGCAGGCTGCCTGTTTCCCGGAGGCGGCAGAGGCGACAGTTCTACCGGCTGTGCAGGCGGCGGTTCTCTAACCTGTTGTTCTTCGGCGGCTTGCTGTTCTTCTCTAATAACAGACTCTTCTGCCTGCGCTGTTTCCTGCGGCTGCCTTTCTGCAGCAGACGCTGGTCTTTCTATAAAGAACGAATAAATTTGTGAAAAACCGGCAGAACCTCTAAATACAGAAGGATATTCTGCTCTTACGCGCCAGTACCATGTCCCAACACCGATTTCAGAAATTGATAATGATAGTGATGTTGTCGACGGTTCACGTTTAATTATTTGCCCGCTAAAATCCTCTGTGCTCGAAATTTGTAAAACATAATAATCAGCGTCTCCTATTCTTGACCAGCTGAACCGCACTTCATCAAGATCTTCCTCGGCAGTAAAGATCTGTCTCTGCAATGGTCTTATTAAATTAGGCGGCGAAGGTTCAGTTACGGACAAACGCCCCGATGAAAGCACGGTGTCATTGTATACCATCTGCCAGAACCATATTCCAGAATCCAGCGGTTCACGCAAGCCGGACTGCGGATCACGTATGCGTCTATGATTTACAGAAAAGTTTTGATCGCTTGCTATTTCTAATATAAGCTCTTCCGGCTGCAAGTTACTGCTTGCCCATATAAACTCAATTTCTCCTAGCGCTCGTGGTCTTTTTAAAAAACGCGCATTGTTTTGCGGCTCACGCATTATTAAACTTGGTTTTAAAACAATATTGTTTGATGAATCAAAGACAATAGGTATTTCTTTGGACATCTCTCTTTCCTCTCCGTCAATTATTATCTGCGGATTACCAGTTAAGGCAAGAAAAACTATTTTAACATCTTCGTTGTCTTTATCTTCTTCGTAAACACCTAATATTTCGTCTCCAGGATTTACAATCACATCTCTGCCATTAATATTCAAAACAGTTTTACTGTTACTCAAAATAGTAAAATTTCCGGTAATTTCGATTTTATCCTTTTCTACAAGATAAACTGCATATTCCTTTAGATTCAGCGAAATACCCTTATTAAACATATCCAGTCTTGCAGAAGACATAGATGCTACACTAATTATGTCTCCATAATAAAAAGTAGAACCTTTGGATAATCTGTCAGTAAGAAAACTTCCGCCGAGCATGCGAATTACTTCTTTTTCTGAACTTAAAATTTCACCTGCTTCTTCTGATGAAGAAGTAAGCGTTTTATTAATATTACTATATAATAAAGCAGCACCTGACAAAGCCCCGGAAAGGCAAAACACTATTACAAACATATCTAAAGGTGTACGTGAGATTTTCCGCCGTTCAACAATTACCGTGTCACTCATTAAACAACTCCGTTAATTGTCTGTTCCAATTTTATATTTTTTTTCATCACTGTCTAAATCCGCTTTAGAAACATCCGGCGCTTCGATTCCTAAAAGTTCTCTTACTTCTGCAAGCGTTTTTGGACCCGATGTTACAGAAACATGATTTACGACTGCAAATATTCTTACCGGTTTTTCTTTTCCTTTTACTGTAACAGAAGGCATTTCTTCGCATATAAAAAAGTATTTAACAAGATTCCATGTACTCTCAGAAATTAATATATCTGTCCCTAGCGGTTTATTTAACGCTTCTATTCTCGAAGCAAGATTAACAGGATCTCCGATAACTGTATATTCCATGCGTAGGTCAGAACCTATTTGCCCTGCAGTTACGATCCCTGTGTTTAACCCGCAGCCGATACAAATCGGCGGATCTGCAGGATCACCGGGGCGGCGCATTTTATTTAATTCAATAAGAGCTTTGCGCATCATTAGAGCGGCTTTAACGCCGTTAAACGCGTCCTTTGCAGGACTGCCCGCTGTATAGGCAGTACCCCAATGCGCCATTACAGCATCTCCGATAAATTTGTCTACTACGCCGTTTGTTTTTTCTACGCAGTCAACCATTTGGGTTAAATAATTATTAAGCCAAAAAACTATTTTATCAGGGGCTTCCCCGCCAAACTCTTTTGTAAAGTTTTCGGATTTTTCTGTAAAGCCGCGTATGTCAGAGAAAAATACTGTGGCATGCTTAGGCAGCCCGCCCGGTTTAATTTCGCCGCGCATAGCTTTTATTGCAATCTCACGGTTTACAAATCTTCCAAAAATACTAAGCGCTTTGCTCATCCGCTGAAAACTTGTCGTTAAAAATCCGATTTCATCCCTGCTTTTTGGTTTTAAATTAAGTTCAAAAGAACCGCCTTCTATCTGACGCGCTGCATTAGACAGAATTTTTAAGGCAGAAGAAATAGTTTTGGAGAAAAACCAAATAAACATTATGGCAAGAAAAACAACAATAGATGCTGTGTAAATATTAAAAAGCATAATATCGTTGATAAGTTCGGCAATTTTACCAAATTCCATTCTGGTAATAATAACAGAATCACCAAAACTCAGCTTACTACAACGAATGAAATATTTAATATCATCATCTTCATCATAATATAAAGGCTCTGTAGAACCTAACGTACGAAAATCACGGACATACTTCTTGTGATAATAATTTTTTCCCAAATCCCAATCAGCTGCAGATATAATTACCCTATCTTCATTGTTTATAAGAAGCGAAGGATTTAAACTGGAAGCAAAATTTTTGTTTATATTCTCCGGAGCATAAAGCACAGAAACTGTGCCGACTCCGTCCATATAAAAAAACATCGCCAGCATGTCTTCTTTTAAATCCTCCGAAGCATTTAAAAGAAAAGATTCATTGGCTAAAAAATAATTTTTATTTTTTTCATAATACGATTCAACAAAAGAAATATTTGCTCTTCTTTCTAATTTGCTAAAAAAATCTTTATTGGGAATAATACGTGGTCGATTATCTTCTGCAAGAAAAGTAATAGCTGCTATTTGTTCATTTTGATTAAAGAAAAACGATAATGTATTTTCTGCAAGCCTTGAGTCTGCTCCCGCTTCGTTGATAATATTTATTACCATCTGAGAATTAGATCTAATATTTGTAAAGATAGATTCAACTTCCCTAGATACAAGCCGGTGAGTTTCTCCAAGATTTATCAGAATGTTATGTTCGTATTTACTCCCTACATCGTATGTAATAACAGCGGTAGTCGCCCCAAGAGATATAAGAATCAAAATCGTAATAATCGTTACCAGCTTTGCGCCTATCGAGAATTTGATAAATTTGTCGCTTAGCCTGTTTCTTTTACTGGGCATATATTCTAATTATAAGCTATTTTCCTAATTTCTTCCAAGAAGAGAGGCATATTCCCTCTCATAAGGCCTAAGCTGAGGATGGTCGGGAGAAATAGCGAGAGCCTGCCTTAGGTAATGAACCGCCCGGCGCTCTTCCCTCCTGTTATGGTAAATAAGAAAGGTCGCAATGAGCGAATCAAGGTTTCTTGGGTCTTCGAAAAGGCTTGAGCGCAAATCACCCAGAGCGGCTTCCTGCGTTGTCTGCAAACGGCTTCTAAGGAAGAAAAAACGGCTTTTTACAGGTCCGCCCGGAGTAGAAGCCAATCTGGCTTCTAAAAGACGGCCTGCTTCGTCTCTTCTGCCGTTATCGATCAACGCAGATATATAGATAATTATAAAATCATTATTGTTAGTATCCCGTTCATACAATTCACGGGCAAAACTCAAAGCCCTCGTATTGTTGCCCAAACCGCGTTCGACATAGTAGCCGTCGGTCAAATCCTGAACAGTACGCCTCATTGTAAGAATTCGGGTTAACAAACCCTGAGCTTCGTTCCAGTTTTCACGGCGTACCGCATCTCTAAGGCTTAAACTCAAAACCTCTACAGAAGAGCCTGACACCCTTCTTAAACGGTCCAAAAGCTCCCTGCCTTCGGCTTGATCTGCAGGTCTTGATGATTCCATTAAAAGAGTCGCGGCATAAACAAGCGCTTCTGTATCATCAGGATTTGCGCGCAAAATTGAACGAAGATAATTCAAGGCAGAATCGCGGTTGCGGTTTCCTTCGGCCTGAACCCTTGCCCGCATAAACAAATACGATCTGTTATTTGGATCTATCGAAACAAACGTATCCAAAGACGAGTTTGCCTGCGAAAACTGACCCTGTTCGATAAGAATTGCCGCTTTTAAAAGCAAAAAATCGCCGTTTCTCGGTTCTATTCTTAAAATTTCATCAACAGCGGATAACGCTCTTGACCAGTCACGGTTTTCGAAATAAGTAATCGCAAGCTGCCGCCTGATTTCTATACTGTCAGGATAACGAATAGCTAAATCGGAGAACATTGTAATAGCTTCGCGCGTATTTCCTGTAAGCCTTCTTATTCTGGCAATACCAGCCAGCGCAGGGTAACATTCGCTGGAAATTTCATATGCTCTTCTGTAAGCAGCCTCCGCCTGCGGAAACCTTCTCGCTCTCTCGTGAATTAAACCTGTTAAATAGGGAGGTAAGATCGAATTTTGACGCAAACCGGCGGCTTTTTCGAGATCTCTTAAAGCAAATTGAAGCGTTTCCTGCGAAGTTTGCGCGTTTATCGATAAAAAAGGCAGAATATGTTCAAAAAAATCGACCGAAGCCTCGGAAGGACGGGTATAAACGCCCCTTTCACCTTCTCTTATTATCCTTGTGTAGACAGAAGTCTGCGGAAGATCGAGCGAAGGAAGCCTTGCGAGAGTATCGGGATAAACAAGCCTTATAAAAAGCACATTAATCCCGCTCATTGTTCTGCCGAATTCATTGCCGCTTAAATTTCTGCTGCGGATAAGCTCCAAAGCGTTAAGCATAGAAGATAAAACGCCGGACTCTGTTAAACCTCGAATTTCATCGGCAAGACCGCCTCCCTGCTGGACAACATCAGCAGTATCATCAGGGACAACCGCGCCGCCTGTTCCACAGGACAGAATAATAAGGGAAAAAAATACATATATAAATGCAATTTTGCAGAAATTTATTACCACTTTTTATTATCCGAATGAATAGATATATACAAAATCATAACATAATGATAGTATTATAAACAATGGATACAAGAAGAAAACCCGCACTTTTTATATATTTTGCTGTTTTTTTCCCGGTTTTAATAATAATTGTATCAATTGTATCGTGCGGCATGTCGGGCAAAGGAAATTTGTCAGGTGTTGATCCATACTATATCACAGGTAACAGTGAAAATAGAGAAAAATTCATAGAATTATTCACCCTTTTAAGTTTGGAAGAGCCCGGAAGCGAAGGCGAATTCGCTGTAAACAGGGAAATTGCAGCCAGTTTTGCCCGTCTTGGGGACTATGAAAGGCTTACGCACTATTTAAGCGCGGTAATCATTAATGACCCTGCAAATCCGTATAACAGCTATTATTACCTGATGATTGCGTACGCTTTTCTTCAGCAGAATTCTGAACCTATAGCTGCATTGTATTTTGACCTTATTGTAAAAAATTATCCGGATTTATATATAAATGACGAATCAATTCATCTTGTCTGTTTAAGATATCTAATTAATCTAAACGATAATCCACAGCACCAAGTCTGGTATTACAATGAATTAATTACAAGGTTTCCGGATAAAATTGATTTAGGCGTCGCTTATTTTATGCTTGGCCAGGCCTGCGAACGGGTGGGCGACTGGAACGGCGCGATTGCGGCATATGCGGCTTATCTTCCGTTTACAGGGACTGTTGTACCGGGTTTTCAGAACGCCGACCAGTACGCAAGACATCAGGTAGACTTTAGCAGGTCTGCCAAAGACTGGACTTTCGAAAGCCTGCCCGCTTTAAGAAGATCTGTAGAAGAAGCGATAGACGAAAATAATCCATGGACACTTATGCGTTATCAGGCAAAAGTGAACTTTTTTGCAAGGTCATGGGAGCAGACAGAAGCCGACAATGTAAGAATGACTGCCTTTAACCTTGCGCAGTTTATGTACGGCAACAATATCAGATACGCGCCTACTCTTGACGCATCATCCAATGCAAATGAAGCATTTCTTAGAACAACAGGCTGGTCTATATCATTAAATACATGGTATCTGTATTTTAGAAAGATAAGTTTCCCGCAGGATCCGGATATACACGGACGCTGGGAATGGGCAGGTATTTATTACGGAGAAAAATTTTGAAGCAAAGATTTTTTACCACAGAGGACACAGAGTTTCGCAGAGTTATAATTCAAAAACCCTTTTTTTCTCAGTGTTACTCCAAGCTGCCCGCAAGACAGCAGAAATCCGTGGTAATTCTCTTAATATTAATATTGTGCGCAAATTTATCATGGGCGTTCGAAGCCGAAGCTGAAACGGAAGTTTTCGAAAGACCTCTTCGTTCATCAAGACCCGACGCTTCTCTTCCCGTTCAATCGCTTTCATCTTCTTTTCAATTTGAACCTGCCCATAATTCTCTATTAACGCAAAAAGCGCTGGAACAGCCGCTTACACAGCACTATATTGCTCAGTACTCAAGCCCGAGCGGCATTGCTATGCTAAACGCGGTATTAGACCGCGCAAGTATTTATATGCCCTTTATCAGAGAAGAAGTTACACAAAGGGGTTTACCGCCGGAACTCATCTATCTGCCGATTATTGAATCCGGCTTTCAAATAACAGCCAGAAGCCGCTCGGGAGCTATGGGGCTTTGGCAGTTTATGATGAACAGTATTTCGCCTTATGGCATGAAGGTTTCTGATCTTGTCGATGAGAGACGTGATTTTATTAAATCAACAAAAGGCGCTTTGCAAAAGCTCGAAGACGAACACAGAAGGCTCGGCTGCTGGAAACTGACGCTTGCCGCCTACAACAGCGGTCTTGGAGCAGTGACCCGCGCGATTCAGAGAACAGGTAGAAACGATTATTGGGAATTAAGCAGCAGAAGGGATTTAAGGCCGGAAACAATAAATTTTGTGCCGAGATTAATCGCCGTTTCGTATGTCGTTTCGCAGCCGAGAAGATTTGGCTTAAATGTCTGGCATGAAAGATTCGAATGGATAGACATTCCGCTTCAGCGTCAGGTTTCTATCGATATTATCGCTGACGAAGCAGGCATTGACCGCGCTTTAATGCGCCGCCTAAACGCGGAACTTATACACGGTATTACTCCTCTGGACAGCAATCACAGGCTGAAAATACCGGCAGAATATATGGAACTTGTAACAGAAATACTGGAACGCGAAGATTTAAGATTGATCCGGTATCATTACCATGTTGTAAGACAAGGCGATACATTATGGTCAATGTCCAGAAACTACGGAACCTCCGTCGCTATGATAGAACAGCACAATCCGGGGATTTCCAGACGTTACCTGAGACTTGGAGAAACAGTGGTTATTCCCGCCTTGACGGGAGCAGGATCGGGTTCGGCTGCTCAGACAGCCGCGCCGCAAAGGTCAGCCGCTGCCGCTCCTTCGGTTCAGAGGACACCCGGGATGCATGTTGTACAAAGGGGAGAAACTTTCTGGTCTTTAAGCAGAAGGTACGGCACAACCCCGCAGGCTTTGGCAGAAGCAAACGGCATGCAATTAACTGATATACTCAATACAGGAAGAACCCTAAGAGTGCCGATAATAGAGTAATGTTTAAAAAACTGATCATATTATTGATAATAATTACCCCAATAGCGGCTTTTGGACAGTTAAAAACCGGCATTAACGGGGCTGTAGATTGGGACATCAATCAAATAAACGCCCGGGTTTCGCTTGATTTAATTTCGGCAGGGGTTAGGCTTCCTGCAGGGAGATCTCAGGGAGAATCACTTTTGAGGGAAAGTTATGTAAACCTGATTAGACCCGGTATTTTATCGATACAGGTAGATTCATCTTCTACTATAGGCGATCTTGTAGAAAGAGGCGATTTTACACTTGCAGAAATAGAAACCCTCGCTCTCGGCGCTTCTTCTGTAGCTCCCGCGCTTTCCCCTGATATGCGAAGCATTTCCGCTTCTCATACAATCTCGCTTTTAAATATAAGTTCCGCTCTTATGCGTCACAACCGTCCCGCTCCTGTAACAAGAACATTAAATCCTGTTTCTTCCGCACAGTACACAGGTATAATAATTATCGCGGCAGAGAATCTTCCGGTTCATGGCATGAGAAGCACAGCGCTTCCTATACCTTGTCTTTTTCCAAAAATCTGGGACAGCGAAATGAACCTTATCTATGAACGAAACACAGTCGATCCGCGTAATTCTGCAATGGTAAAATATTCTGCAATGCAAAGTATTTTTCAGAGTAACCATCCATCCGGTCTTTCGCCGGAACTGCAGGAAGTTGTAGGACAAAGACCTTTGCGGATTTTTGCGCGCGGAGTATTTGGTATTTCTCCGACAGATCTTATAATTGACAGAAACGACGCTTTATTGATAATTTCTTCGGAAGAAAACCGCAGTCTTTTATCTCAAGGCAGGGTTGCATTTATATTGGACAGCTCTGTGCTTAGATATGAATTTAACGGAGAATAAAAATGACAAGAACTTTATCCTTGTTTAAGTTAATAGGGTTCTCGATAGTGTTCTCGCTTGTTTCTTTAAATTTAACAGCGGAAGTTTTTGAATTTAGGCACACTACAGGCGATCAATACAGAATTTTATCAAAGGTAGATCAGGCTGTTTTAATTAATAATGTATTAAGCCACCGCGCAGAAATACTTAACAGGGTTGCTGTTGACGTTACTGATGTAAGAGACGGAAAAGGCCTCCACAGGGCGGTTTTTCAGACTTCCGAACGCGTAATTTATGATTCACAGTCCAGAGATCAAAATGCGTCAACATCGTTTCAATGGAACAGGGAATATGATTCAGTATTTGAACGCGATAAACTCGGACGCCTTACAATAGATCCGCAGTACTATATGCCGGTTGTGCGCAATGTTCCTGTTTTTCCTGACAGAGCTTTGCAGGTCGGTGAAAGATGGCATGCAGAAGCGCACGAGGTTCATGATTTCCGCGACGCGTTCGGAATACGTGAGCCATACCGCATTCCTTTTAACGCGTTTTATGAATATGTAGGCTACCGCCAGTGGAAAGATAAAAGTTATCCGTCATTTTCGGTTAATTATAATATAGAATCCCGTCCTCAGCCGGTACAGGGAAGAATTTATCCTGTTAGAATATCAGGAACATTTAATCAGCTTGTACATTGGGACAGGCAGCTTGGGCAGCCTGTTGCGTATACCGAAACTTTCCGCATTATTTTTACAATGTCTAACGGACAAGTTATAGAATTCCGCGGAACAGCAGAAGCTGAATTTATAGAGTCAGAACAAATGGACAGGGACAGAATAATTTCCGAAATCACAGAAGAAATTAACCGCCTGCAGATTCCTGATGTTCAGGTAAGAGCGGTAGAAGAAGGCATTGCGATAAGTTTAGAAGATATAAGATTTTATCCTGACTCCGCAAGAATGCTTCCCGGCGAACAGGAAAAACTTGACAGAATAGCGGAAATTTTAATGCGTTATCAAGACAGAGATATACTGGTAAGCGGACACACTGCGCTTGCAGGCACTGCAGAGGGAAGAATGAGACTCTCGCAGGACAGAGCAAGAACAGTAGCTGATTATTTTTTATCTAAGCAGGTACGTACTGCCGACAGGATGGTAATAAGAGGATTCGGCGCGGAGAGACCTATTGCAGATAACACTACAGAAGAAGGAATGCGAAGAAACAGAAGGGTAGAAATTACCATACTGGAGAACTAGTGTCTTTTGGACTTAATAAATTAAATCGTATTTTAGATCGCCTGATACCTGTTACAACTCCGCTGGCTGTCGCGCTGGGTTTATTTTTTCCCGGGGTTTTTATTCATCTGCGCCCGCTGGTTATTTTATTGTTCGGCATTATGACTTTTTCCGGAGCATTAAAATTAAAAGCCGGCGAACTTGGCGCGTCTGTAAGAAGCCCCCTGCCGATTATACTGTTTTTTATTGTAAGTCATATCTTAATGCCGCTTGCGGCGCTTTCGTCGTCTTCGTTTTTTTTTACTAACACAGATATAATTACCGGTTTTGTTCTTTTGTTTGCAGGTCCAACAGCTGTTTCGGGTTTTATTTGGGTTGCGATTTTTAAAGGGGATAAAGCTCTTGGTTTAACATTAATCCTTTTGGATACAATGCTTGCGCCGCTTGTTGTTCCCGCTACAATGCTGTTATTTTTGGGCGCAAAAATTCAAATGGATATGAGCGGAATAATAATTTCGCTGCTTTTTATGGTTGTAGTCCCGACAATAATCGGCGTCACCTTAAACGAAACAAGCAAAGGAAAAATCCCCCGTGTTATCTGCCCTGCTCTGGATCCTTTTGCTAAAATTTGCCTGATACTTGTAATAGCCGCTAATTCATCAGCGATATCATCTATCGTGCATTTTAATGATCCGTTAGTCTGGTCTGTTGCCGCTCTCTGTGTCGCGCTTACTACAATAGGATTCTTACTTGCAAAAGTTTTTGGTATTTTTGGAAACTGCGGCAGGCAAAAAAGCGCTTCTTTGGTAATTGCAGGAGGACTCAGAAACAACAGCGCGGTTATGACTATCGCCGTCGCGTTTTTCCCGGAGGCTGCTGTATTACCTGTGCTTTTAAGCTTAATTTTTCAGCAGACTGTCGCTGCAATAATGGGCAGGCTCCTTATCAAAAAAAACTAAAATAATAAATTTTTTGCGTTTTCGCCGAGTATCATTTTAATTTCGTTTTCTGACAATGAGCTTTTTTTAATATCATCTAAATACCGCGACGGCGGCAATACAGGAAAATCACTGCCAAAAATAATTTTACTGCATAGTTCCAGCGCTTTTACCGTATTGTAGATTCTTTTATCATAAAGAAACGGCGAAATACTTGTATCATAATAGACATTCTTAAAACTTTCTTTTATTTCTTTCATAGTCTCATAAAATAAAATGCCGCCGCCCCAATGCGCAAGTATTATTTTTAAATCAGGATTATTTTTTACAAATGTTTCGGTCTGTTTAAGTTCTATATTAGACTTTCCCGCATAGTAATGCCCTACAGTTTCGTTTGTATGCAGTAAAAGCGGTATATTAAGTTCTTTGCAGATTCCGCATACTGCCATTGTATCCTTTTTATTTTCTAAACTAAAGTTCTGTCCCTGCGGAAAAAGTTCTCCAACTCCTTTAAGCCCCGCTTTATAACAGCGTTCAATTTCTTTTGCGGCAATTTCTCCCTTTCTGCCTTTGCCGGGCGCCGTAACTGCAAAACCAATAAATTTATCCGGATACTGAGAAATTTTTTCTATTACATAATCATTTACATAACGGCAAAGGCCATGATCTTGGAACGCAAAGCCAAAAATAACCGCTTTGTCAAAATTATTTTGTTCCGTCTCCGTTGTCGTCTCCGTCATCGTCATCTTCATTATCGATAAAACATCCTCTGCAGAAGCAAATAAATTATACTTGGCGTTTGACAATAAAGAAAAATGCGGCTCTCTTTTTGCGTATCTTTTCCAGTCAGCGCTTATATCAGGCGGAGTAACGTGAACATGACTGTCAATCTTCATGATTTTTTTCCGCTTGAAAATTATTGGATTGAATATTTTCTGCCAGCTCGCTCTGCGGACCCGCTGTAATACCCATTTTATTAAGTCCTTTTAAAAGCGGAACGCCTATCAGCATTGCAGCTAACGCAAAAACAGCGCGTTCTATAGGCGCAAGAACCGTGATTACAGCCCATACTTCCTTGGGTTGTCTTATTAATACCAAAGAAAAAAAGTTACCGACAGTTGCGCCTCCTATAAGGCCTCCAAACGAACACAGCCAAACCGCAGCCATTTTAAGAAAATAATTTTTGCCTGTAAGTATCTTATAAGAAAATATTATTCCTGTTATCATCGCGGTAAAACCTAAACCATAAAAAATAATAGGAAGAAAAATTACGCTTCTGCCGATTTCCTGCGTAAACCAGAGAATTGTTCCAATAATATAAACGATGATTCCGCCGTTAATAATAAAACTGCCGTTATTGGATACAGAAATTAAAGGCCATCTTCCCCATGCAATACAGCCCGCGGTAAACGCCGTTGTCATAGCGATTATAAATCCCCAAGGTCCCATCATCGGTTTAATCGGCGCGATAAAAAATCCGATAAAACCGCCGATCGCAGAACAAAGAGCGCCGCCAATAGGACCAAAAAGAATGCCGGATAATGGATTTAAAACATTGGCAAATGTAAAGTTTGCTCCTGTTCCTAAAATAGGAAACGCAGGAATTAAATATCCGGCGGCAACAACCGCAGCCCATACCGCAATAACGGCAGGATGAGCAGTAATATATTTTTTAGAGTTCATAAATACCGTCTCTTTCCATTTTTACAATCCTATGCGCGTATTCTTCCGCCAAAAACATGTTATGCGTAACAAAAATAATAGTAAAGCCCTTTTTATGAAAATCTCCGGCAATATTCATTATATTTTTACTGCCGTTATAATCATTGCCGGCATCAACCTCGTCAAATATTAATATCCTGCAGCCCATAGCTATAACGCAGGCAATTATAACTTTTGCGCGGTCCGATCTGCTTAAAACAAACGGATATGCTTCATAATCGTTAAGACCCATAGTTTTTAATGCGTCTTCCGCGCGCTTTTTTATTTCTGCTTTAGGCAGACGTTTATTTTTTAGCGCAAATGTTACTTCTTTATAAACAGAATCGGTAAAAATCTGGGTGTCAGGATTTTGCATAACAAAGCCGATTTCTTCGGAAATTCCGCTTATTTTTAAATCTTTTGTATTTTTTCCGCGGATAAAAATGTCCCCTGTGTCCGGATGTAAAAGCCCTGTAATATTTTTTAACAAAGTTGTTTTTCCGCAGCCGTTGTTTCCGGTAATTGCGATAAAGTCATTATCCATAATTGACAAATTAATTTTTTGTAAAGATGCGCCGTTTGGATATGCAAACGAAAAATCTTTTATTTCGATGGCAGCGTTTTCGTTTTTTTTAATCAAATTACCTGCACTGCAAAATGGTTTTTTTGCAAAACTTTCCAGCGGCTGAATCCCGTTTTCTTTGAGAAGAGCAGCATTAGAAAAAATAACATCCGGCTTATCAAGAGCAGCAATTATCCCGTCTTTAAGGACACAAACCCTGTCCGCGCACCCGGCAAAAACCGCGCTGTTATGACCAGCCATAATAATAGTAACGCCTTGGCTTTTGTTTATGTCCTTTAAAACAGCAATTACATCCGCAGCTCCCGTTGGGTCAAGGCGGCAAAGCGGTTCATCCAAAACCAGTATTTTGCTCTTCATCGCTAACGCCGCCGCGATAGACAAACGCTGCTTTTCGCCGCCGGAGAGCGTTGCCGGTTCCCTGTCCCTATAACCATCAAGACCGGCAGCGCAGAGAGCGAGGTCTGCTCTTTCTCTGACTTCGGCTTCCGGCAAAAGGACATTCTCGGGACCAAAAGCCGCTTCGTTAAAAACAGCCGATGTAATAATCTGGGCATCGGGGTCATCCAGAACAATACCCGCTTTTAGTGCCAATTCCGGGACAGAGGCGCTCTTTGTACAAATGCCGTCTACTGTGACGGTTCCGGACAGGGAACCGCCGCTTAAATGAGGAATAATGCCGTTTATAAGTTTACAAAGTGTCGTTTTTCCCGCTCCCTCAGAACCCATTACTGCAAGGAATTCGCCCTCTCTTACCGATAAATTGATATTATTCAGAGCGTATATTTCCGCTTTGGGATACAAAAAACAAGCGTCTTTAAAACTAATAATCGTATCAGACACCTGACTTCCCTAAATAATAATTTACAAACAGCAGACAAATACTGTAAACAGCGCAAACTGCAATAAACAAATAATCAATTCCTTTCATTTTTGGTTTGTCAGTCCATGTTCTGGTTTTATAGATTCCAAAACAGCGCGAATCCATAGCGATTGATAAAACCTGCGCCTTTCGCATTGCACCTAACATAAGAGGTATTAACAGGTTAATATATGCCTTAAATTTATTCAATTTATTAAACATATGCATTTCGCGCTCAAAAACCTGCATTCCGCGCAGTTTCTGAGCTTCTATAATAGTATAAGCTTCGTTCTTAAAAAAAGGAATCATGTTAAACCCGGTAGTAATAATAAAAGCAAAACGGTAATTAAGCCCAAGAGCGCAAAGACCGGCAGTTAATTCACTTGGGCGGGTAGTTTCTGTAAAAACCGGCAGAATAATAAAAAGAGCTGCAAGACGGCAGACAATCATTATTCCAAACAATAAACCTTCCTTTTTGAAAGGTTTCACTATGTAAGAATCCCCGGGACCAAAAAGAGCTTGAATGATTATGACAAAAACCGCTAACAATGTAAGATTCCTGATTAATTTAAATATATTTAAAGGCACATTCGAAGCCAACCTGACAATTGTCACCGAGAATAACATAAAAACAGCAATAATGAGTTTATCAACCAGAAATACAAGAACGGCAAATAGAAAAACAAAAAAAAGCTTTGACCTAGAATCAAATCTATTAAAAAAGGACATAATGCAAACCTTAAAAAAAATAATTTTAATAAATAAACTGTATACAAAATCTTAATATTATGCTATACTTAATATTATATCATGCAAAAAGGAGAAAATGCTAATGTCTGATGCAAAAACTCGCTTGGCGAACAGGGAGCGTCAAAGGAAGTATCGCGAAGCGCACAGAGATGAAATTAACGAACAGCGTAAACAAAGGTATAATGATCGTATTGCACAGGGAAAGTGCCCTCGCTGCGGGGGTAAAGTTAAAAAAGGCTATACTCTTTGCACAGAGTGCTGCGAATATCAAGCCAATTTAAACCGAAAGTATGCCAGAACAAGAAAGAAAACTGCTTCTTCTTCTGCTGCCAAAAAGAAACCGGGTACTGCAAAGAAAGCTAATCCTAAAGTAAAAACTTCCATAAAGAGAAGAACAGCAAAGCAAAAAAAAGCTAAAGCCAAAAAATAATCCGGCAAAGCTGAAAATAATAATTTTATTGAATATAGAAAGTCCGGCATTAAAGCGCCGGGCTTTTTTTTTATTCTTCTGTTGTATGCGAAAACGGCAGTTCGTTCTGCGGTTCGTTTGATATTTTAGAGAGCAGACGGTTAATGATCCCCGCATTGTCCAAAAGGCTCGAAACAGATTGATTTTGATGAAGCCGCGAAATAACGTGTGCAAAAAGACGCGAAACACTGACATTTACATACCATTCGCGCTTTGCTACTTCTTCCTGATATACTGCATTGGTGCCGATTATACGGTAAAAAAGACCTTCTTTATACGCTTCGTCAAAATGAGAGATCGCGTTTCCCGAAAAAAGCGGAAGGCTTATGGCGCAGATAATTCTCCGCGCGCCGTTTTCTTTAAGAATCCTCATACCCTTAATTAAAGTGCCGCCTGTACCAAGCATATCGTCTGCCATAAAAACAGTTTTATCCTTTACGCTTCCTAACAGGCGAATCTGTGAAATATTTGACTGAGAAGCATCCTTAGAAAGCCTGGAATAATCTCTTTCTTTGTATAAAAGAGCAAGCGGTTTTTTTAACGCAGACGCATAGAATTTATTGCGGTCAACAGCGCCAGTATCCGGAGAAACAACAACAAAGTCATCGTTTAAAATATCATCCATATTTGTTAAGGTTTGAATAATCTGATAACTTGCATGCATGTTTTCTAAACGCATATTTGTAAATGCATTCATAATATCCCTTGAATGAATATCAAGCGTAATTATATGATTTACTCCAAGGCTTTCGAATATTTTTCCTATGCGCGAGGCTGTAAGCCCTTCCCTGCCCTTTGCCTTATGCTGACGCGAATAAGGATAAGCGGGTATTACAAGGGTGATACGTTCCGCTCCCGCCTGCCGCGCAGC
Source organism: Treponema sp. (assembly GCA_009784935.1). Classification (GTDB taxonomy): domain Bacteria; phylum Spirochaetota; class Spirochaetia; order Treponematales; family Breznakiellaceae; genus WQXQ01. The sequence goes on along the minus strand of WQXI01000006.1, from coordinate 6,071 downwards.
GTCTACTGTTACAAAAATTGTCATTAGATGATCGTTCGGCGAAAGCCTGTTGATTATACCGCCCGAAAAATTAACAGGATAGCGGTTTTCGATATCCTGAAAAATATACACATCCTTGCCGCGGATAGATTCTTCTATTTCTGATTTTATCTCTCCGTTGGGAAACTGCGTAAATTTTACAGGAATTCTAAAAGCTCCGCCGTTTTTATGAGTGCCGCTCTGCGAAGCTGTTCCGCGCGCAACAATCTTATTTATTAAATCTATATGAAGATCTGCTTGTTCTATACTGATACTATGACGTTTTGATATTTCTTCTACCGTTTGCCTGCGGCTGTGACGGTATTTACTGCGAAGATGTTCGATCACTTCTTCTGCGAAAATTTCCCCGCCGGGACAGGCAATAACAGCAAGATTAGCCGGGTTAAAATACTTCATAGTATTACCTAATTTTTAACATAAAAAAAAAGGAAGGTCAATAGGGAAAAAAGTTTCTTGAAAAAATCCGTAATCTGTGTTATTCTGCTGTAAATGAGCAAATTCATACTTTCCCTTGATCAGGGAACAACAAGTTCGCGGGCAATTCTATTTAATAAAGACATGGAAATTGTCTTTACCGAACAAAAAGAGTATACCCAGATCTATCCAAAAGAAGGCTGGGTAGAACACGACCCAATGGAAATTTATACATCGCAGTATACTGTAATGACGGATCTCATCTCAAAAGCAAAAATAAATGTTTCGGATATTGCAGGTATCGGTATTACCAATCAGCGCGAAACTTCGATTCTTTGGGATTCAAAAACAGGACTGCCTATTTACAATGCAATTGTATGGCAATGCAGAAGAACATCCAGTATTGTCGATTCCCTTAAAAATGACGGACTCGGCGATTATATTTCTAAAACAACAGGCCTTATTCCTGACGCATATTTTTCCGGAACAAAAATAAAATGGATACTTGATAAAGTCGAAGGCGCGCGGGAAAAAGCAAAAAGAGGCGAAATACTTTTTGGCACTGTAGATACATGGCTTATATGGAAACTTTCCGGCGGAAAAGCGCATGTCACAGATTATACAAATGCAAGCCGTACAATGATTTTTGATATAAATAAACTTGACTGGGACGACAAACTTTTAAATGCTCTCGATATTCCGCGCGCGATGCTTCCGCAGGTAAAACCGTCGGGTTCAATACTTGCAAATGCCGTAATAAACGGAACAGAAATTCCAATTGCGGGTGACGCAGGCGATCAGCAGGCTGCTCTCTTTGGCCAATGCTGTCTGGAAAAAGGCGATGCTAAATGCACATACGGCACGGGCTGTTTCCTTTTAATGAATACCGGCACAAAAGCAATACAAAGCAAAAACGGACTTTTAACAACAATTATTGCGGGTTTTGATAATAAAGTTAATTACGCGCTGGAAGGCTCTGTTTTTACAGGCGGCGCAGTTATTCAATGGCTGAGAGACGAAATGCGCATAATCACTGACAGCGCGGACTGCGAATATTTTGCCAATAAAGTTTCTGATACAGGCGGCGTATATCTCGTTCCCGCGTTTACAGGTCTTGGCGCGCCGTATTGGGATATGTACGCCCGCGGCTGCATAGTTGGAATTACAAGAGGAACAAAACGCGCGCACATTATAAGAGCGGCGCAGGAATCAATCGCATATCAGGTAATGGATCTTTTAAAAGCGATGGAAAGCGATCTTGGCATAGAACTAAAAGAGTTAAAGGTTGACGGCGGCGCGAGCAAAGATAAATTTCTTATGCAGTTTCAGGCGGATGTCTGCAGAACAAACATTATACGCCCGGAGATACGCGAAACAACTGCCCTTGGCGCGGCATGTCTTGCGGGAATAACAATTGGTTTTTGGAAAGGTTTAGATGATGTAAAAAGCAGATGGAAGCAGGACATGGTATTTAATCCTGTTATGGAAAGCGAAAAAAGCCAAAAACTTATTAACGGCTGGCATAAAGCGGTAGGCAGAAGCCGCGGCTGGGCAGAAAACTAATTTCTGCAGACGGCGATTAATTTTGCGGCGTTTTGATCATAGGGGCTTTCGTCCCAGTCGCCGAAAATTTCGACATTTTTAAAACCTGCTTCTTTGCAAATCGCTTTTAACTCAGATCCCGAATAGAGCCGCTGAACAAATGTTTTTTCTATTATTTTACCGTCTTTAATAAATATCCAGCGATTCTTTAAAAATGTCCACGAATCCTGCGGCTCATATTCTGTCAGCATAAAACCGCCTGCGCGTTCAAACCATTCAGCTTCGGTAAAATCTCTTACGCTGATTTCCTTTCCCAGCGTTTCTAAAATAAAAACGCCGTCTTTTTTTAGTGACTGCTGTGCATTGCACAAAACTTTTAAATCATCTTTTTGATCAGAAAAATACCCAAAAGAAATATAAAGATTAACGACCATATCAAAATAATTTTGACGGACAAAATCCCTCGCGTCAGTATTTATATATTCGATTTTTAAACTTTCATATTCTGCGTCTTCTTTTGCCGCATTTAAGAAACTTTCTGTAATATCAATGCCTGTTACTTCAAAACCCATTCTGGCAAGCTCGCTGCTTATTCTCCCAAGACCGCAGCAAACGTCTAAAACCCTTGGAGGAGAATCCAAGGGTTTCTTCCAGTCTTTACTCGAAGTTTCTCCGTAAAGATTAAAGCGGGAAATACGCGTAAGCGCGTCAGCTACAGCTGGAACCTCTGCCCAATGGGCATCATCGAACATAATGGGAGCAAACTGCTCCCAAAAGCCGGTATCGCGGAACCACTGTGCGTTTTTCGCCTGCACAACTAAGTTTTAAGCGACAGAACTTTCTGTCATTGGATTTAGGTAACCGGTCTGTACACAAATATTAAACAGATGCCTTGTGATTGTTTCTTCTGTAGTTTTAATGCATCCATTGTTATTGCGTGTGAAACGAACGAGATATTCGTTATCCATTTCTTTCAGAATATCAATGTATTCTGTATTCCCCGGTAAACACCTGATACTATAACGTTTCATACTCTTGATATCGGTATAATTAACGAGGTACTTGAGATTTTTAACCCTTTTTTCTACAATATAAACGATGAAAATCCGGTTAAAAATGATCCTTGTTATTGTGCCGCTGATAGTTGTCCCGCTTATTCTGGCGCAGACAGCCTCATATTTTAACGCTGTAAACGGAACTACCCGCCTTGCCCGCCAGCTTTTGGGTTTTAAACTGTGAGAACTGGAAAAGTTCGCAAACAGCCAGTGGTCTTTGCTTGTAGATAACAACTTTGCCTCAAGGCAGGATATGATAGAGGCGGCAAAAAAAGCCGTCGAATTGTACGGCCGCAGCATTCTTTTGAGCGATTCAGAAATTATCTTTTCTGCAGGAAAAACCGGCAGCGAAATTAAAACATCAGAGCTTTTATTTTCACCTAACGAGTTAAACTCCCTTTTGCTCCTTTTAGAAAAAGAAGATCCCGGATTAAGGGTCTTTGTTATGAACGGCGAAAAATATATTTTTCAGTCTTTTTTCTTTACGCCGTTTGATTTTCATATTTTAATATCAGAAAAAGAAAGCGTTTTTTACAGAGACGCAAAAAACATAACAATTCAGACATTTATTTCTTTAGCCGCGGCGGTATCCCTTGCTGTTTTTTTACTTATTCTTATAACAAACCGCTTTACAAATCCTCTGCGTAAAATAGTAATTGCAATGGAAAAAATTATAGAAACAGCGGATTTGGATTCTAGAGTAGAAGCGGAATACAATGACGAAACCGGCGTTCTTGCGGCAACTTTTAACAGAATGACAGAAGAACTTGACAAAGCGCATTCTCAAATAAAGCGTTATGCTTTTGACGCGGTTCTCGCCGGAAAAAAAGAAGAGCGAATCCGCCATATCTTCCAAAAATATGTCCCAAATGATGTAATAGAACGTTTCTTTGCATCGCCCGAAAAAATGCTTGTAGGCGATAACCGCAGTCTTTCTATACTTTTTTCTGACATCCGCTCTTTTACAACAATATCAGAAGGAATGGCGCCGGATGATTTGGTAAACTCTCTTAACCGATATTTTTCGGGTCAGGTTGATATTATTTATAACAGAAAAGGAATCGTAGATAAATATATAGGCGATGCCATAATGGCATTTTGGGGCGCGCCGGAAAAACATGAAGATGACGCGCTGCAGTCTGTGATGTCCGCGCTGGAAATGACAGAAGCCGTAAAAAAATTCAACGAAAACCAGCGCAAACTAGGAAAGTGTGAATTCCAAATTGGTATCGGCCTTAATTACGGCGAAGTAACCGTAGGAAACATCGGCAGCGAACGTAAAATGGACTACACTGTTATAGGAGACGCTGTTAATTTAGCCTCCCGCATGGAAGGACTGACAAAAACATATCACTCTGACATTTTAATTTCCGAAAGCCTTTATCAAGAACTCCGCGGCGGCGCTTCTAAATCTTCGCCGGAAAATGCTCTTTATTACAGGCTTCTTGATACAGTAGCAGTAAAAGGCAAAACCCTCGGCGTTAAAATATTTACTGTAAAAAAATCTTTATCTCCAGCCGAACAAAAAGCGTGGCCCATACATAATCAGGGCATGAAATTATATTACAACCGTTCGTTTGCAGAAGCTGCCGCAAAATTTAAAGAAGCTCTTAGCCTTTTGCCCGGCGATTTTAACGCAGAAAATCTTTACAACAGGTGTAATGATTATGCTTCTAATCCGGTGCCGGAAAACTGGAACGGCGTAGAGATAATGAAGAGCAAGTGATTTACGCGGGTAAAGCCCGAAGGAATTATCAAGGAGTTAAATAGAAAAAAAATGAAAAATAACGAAACTTTTATAAACGAAAAATCCGGCATATCAATAGAAGAACAACAAGAAATAATGACTCAAATTAACAGAATTGCCGAAAAAAACCGCAGTGAGCTTTCGAGAAATCCTGTATCAGAAAAAGGTTTCTTTACTGCTAAAAAAAACGGCGCTGTTTTTCCGTTAATTCTTAACATTACAGCCGTTTGCGCTCTTGGTTTAGGCGTTTTATTTTTATTTTTATTTAACGGCAGAATCGACGCGCATGCAAGAACAGGAAACAGTGTTTTAAATATTACAGAAAGAGCGCTTATAGACGAAATCCGTAAAAATACTGCAGAAGAAATTGCAGAAAAAGACGCGCAAATCGCTTCTATCGCAATGCGCATGAAAGATATTGATGACGAATTAATGCAATTACTGCAATCCGGCGGCAATGAACTCACTGCAGCCCAGCGCGCGTCACAGAACAGGCTCATCGCTGTACAAAACTCTTACAGAGAAGAGTTTTCTATACTGCAGGGAGAAAGAACTCAAATACTGGAAAGCTCCCGTCAAAGAGAAACAAACCTTCGCGCGCAGAATACTCCTTATATCAATCCTGACGAATTTAATTCTGCAATGCGCCAGCTTAATCAGCTGACAAACGAAAGAGAAAGGCTTTCCGCTGTAGAAGCGCTTTTTTCCGGAGGTTATGCCGTTGTTAACGAACAAACGCAAAGATCGCATAACGAAAGCGATAATTCCGGACAATTTGATTTAGTAACAAGAAACGCACAGCTGCAGGACAATATAACAGAACTGCAAAAAACAATAGACGCTCTCAGCAGCGGCGGCACCGGTCTTACGCGGCGGATCAGCGAACTGGAGCAGAATATTTCTGCTCTGCAGCAAAGTACAAACGAAAAGGACAGCGCTATATCGCAGCTAGAAAACGAAAACACGAATTTTGCGTCATCTATTAATCAGCTTCGCGCCGACAACACAGCCAAAGATCAGGAAATTGCAAACCTGAGGAACCAATTAGCAATTATACGTCAGTTACTGCAGGATTGATCGTACGGTAAAGAAGTTCACACAGAGGCACAGCGGCACAAAGAACACAGAGGAAAAAAAATTTTATAGCCGCAGCGCGAAGCCATGTCGGCGACTTACGGTGTGGATCGAAAGACCTGCCACGCCAAGAGCGTGCGTCGATTTATGCCACAGCCGTCCGGAGCCGGCAGGGCTTTGCGCTGGGCTGTTTGATATAT
>WQXI01000005.1 GCA_009784935.1 Treponema sp. | reverse complement strand
TTTCTGAAAGTAATAATGATGTGCAAAGCTCTCATTTTTGGGAGTTTTATAGATTAATAGGAGAAGGTGAAACAGCAATTAATTTCTTTAAAAACGAAATGGAAAAGCACAGAAGATAAAAAAGAGATATTATTGCCTACTGTGCTTTCTGCGCGAAATAATTATTTAACTTTTTTCACCGTTACTTTTTTGATTTTCGGGAGAGAATTCCGCAAAAGCATCATGCTTTTTGTCTGCTTTTCTCATTATAGCCGAAGCTGTTAACCAGCCTCCTAAAACTGCTAAAATTAAAATAAAAACTGCAAAAAGTATAATTTTATCTTTTCCTTTTTTATCTTTTCCGCCGAATAGCGCCTTTGAGATTCTGCCAATTGCGCTTGGCACATTTTTTACAGCGCTTACAGTGTTTCTAATTTGAGCATAAGTATTCCATGCGGCTGTTAGGCCGTTCTTAAGAGTCTTTTTACGCCAAAAATGAATAAAAGTATTATACCATATAATAAATCCGGTAGGAATTGCACATATAGTTATCATTACATAAAGTAAATCATCTGCAAGCGATACAAGCGCATCTACAGGAAATTCTGATAATCCCGGTATTAAAGGAATAACATACGGAGCAATTATTATTAGCAAATAGCCGTATACCATTGTAAATCCTGTAACAGCCATTACATATCCTGCCACAGTATAAACCCTAAACGATCCTCCGATAGCTTTTGATTCCGACCACATCCGGCCTACTGACACTGAGTTCATCCAGGATATTACAAAATTCAATACCAGTACTAAAATAAATTGAAGCATAAATTACTCCTTCTAAAAGCCTTTGATCTTTCTGCCAAAGAGCATGTTCTGATAACAACGCAGACAGCCGGGGAACATTCCGCCGTCGCATTCCTGAATCGCTTTTCTAAAACGATTAGCGCGATCGCCGTTTACAATATCTTTAAATGACTGCTCATTTATATTGCCTATAATATAATCAGTATAATCCGCGCAAAAATGCACATCGCCGTTATAGTTTACGTTTGCCTGACACCACGGAACAGCGCAGTGATTGCGCACAGGCGTTTCAAGTTCGGCGTAATATGTGTGCGTTTTTTCGGGGTTTAATGTGGGAACAGTAAGAATCGGGTGACCGTAATTATTTTCCTGAATGTCTCTTAAGATTTTATAGAGTTTCTCGCCGTCAATGCCCTGATTATAGCCTGTATTGTAACTTTCCAGGCAGTCAATTTCGGTATCAAGTTTTTCTTTCATAAATCTTTTTTGGGTTGCGACAATATTATCATTGGTATAAGTACCCAAATTGTATATATGAAGGTTAATGCCGTATTCTCTGCTTGCTTCTGCAAGGTTAGCCAAGTCCATATAATTTTTATTTGTCACTACAGTAACGATTCCCAATACAGGATACCGTGATTTTTGCCTCTTTTTTTCGGCGCTTATCGCTTTTATTCCGGCAATTACTTTATCATAAGAGCCCTTACCCCTAAGCTGATCGTTAACATCACGGAAAGCGTCAAGCGAGACAAATAATGAAGACCATTTGTCGCGTACGATTTGTTCGGCATGCTTTTCCATTAATGTGCCGTTAGTATTTACGCTTACAACAAGTCCTTTTTGTATCATATATTTGCATAACGGCATTAAATCAGGATAAAGGAACGGCTCTCCGCCCCAGACATAAACAGTAGGTTTTTGCGGCACAATCTGGTCAACAAACTTTTTCCATGTTTCAAGTGAGAGAGTCTTTTTTCTTTCTTCTGGGGCGCAGTTTTTCATGATGCCTTTTTCGCCGTACTGCCCGCACATTACGCATCTTTGATTGCATTCGCCAGTTGGTTTTATATAAACAAGACCAAGATTTTTAAAATGATTGCAGCCAAAATTGCGTTTAGGGAATAAATGCGCCTTTGCTATCTGGTAAAATGTGCGGGCGACCTTTACTCCGACGCCCGCATTCATTCTAAATAAAACCGGTACTACCGATGTATTTCCTTTCACGCCTGTCCTGCCGACCCCAATACATTTTGATTTTTATGCGCATAAAGTTTTTTTAGTTCGTCTCTTGCAGGACCAATAAATTTTCTAGGGTCAAATTCATCCGGATGTTCAAAAAGAACTTTGCGGACCAAAGCGGTCATCGCAAGCCTGCCGTCGGAATCAATGTTAATTTTGCAGACAGCGCTTTTTGCAGCTTTGCGAAGCTGTTCTTCGGGGATACCGACAGAATCTGACAGTTTTCCGCCGAATTTTTCGATCATTTGAACATATTCAACAGGAACCGAAGAAGAACCATGCAGAACAATAGGGAAGCCCGGGATTTGTTTTTCGATTTCTTCTAATATATCAAACCTAAGCGGAGGCGGTATTAAAATGCCGTTTGCGTCTTTTGTGCATTGTTCCGGTTTAAACTTTGTGCGTCCATGGCTTGTGCCGATAGAGATCGCCAATGAGTCAACTTTTGTTTTGCTCACAAAATCAATAACTTCGGAAGGTTCTGTATAACTTGAATGTTCAGAAGAAACATCGTCTTCTACGCCCGCAAGAATACCAAGCTCTCCTTCTACAGAAACATAGTCTTTTTGGGAATGAGCGAACTCGCAGACCTTTTTTGTAAGGGCGACATTTTCGTCATAAGAAAGGTGCGAGCCGTCTATCATAACAGAAGAAAATCCGGTTTCGATACAATCTTTGCAGATTTCGAATGTATCGCCATGGTCTAAGTGAAGGACAATTGGAATGTCGCAGCCAAGCTCATGAGCGTATTCTACAGCGCCGCGTGCCATGTTACGTAAAATGTTCTGATTAGCGTATTTGCGCGCGCCTGCCGAAACCTGAAGAATTACTGGTGATTTGGTTTCTACGCAAGCCTGAATAATAGCCTGCATTTGTTCCATATTATTAAAATTATAAGCCGGAATGGCGTATCCGCCCGAAACTGCCTTTTTAAAAAGGTCTTTTGTATTTACAAGACCCAATTCTTTGTAACTGGTCATTTTAGCACTCCTTTAAGTGGTTTTATAAAATACTATAAGTTTTTCGAAGCCTCGTCAACACTCGTTTTTTTTAGTAAATCATTGTAGAATATCCTGTAAAACTACAATGAAAAATAAAAAGGCAAACCTGATAATTATATCCTTTTTGGCTCTTGCCGCTGTCTCTGTAATTATTATCTTTTCTGCCCGTTCTCCGGTATTAATTGTAACAGAACATTCATTTATCGAACTTTACGGAAAAGACAGGCTTAACAGGGCTTCTTTAGCTGCCTCTATAAGGCTGTTCCGGCAGGTAAAAACCGTCGCTGTCAGTAATGAAACAGGCGAAGATATAGTGCCTCATGCTGTTTCCGAAGTCTCTTCTAATCCGTACTGCGTTATGTTCCCGGTCCGCTTTTTACGTTCTGCCAATTTGTACCAAGCTTTAAACCCCAAAGTCCCGGTTATAGTTATGTCAGGCAGGAGTTATGAATTTGAAGAAAACACAGATTCTTTAGATTTAATTTATGTGAAAACCGATATTTATGCCGATTTTTATAGAGCGGCTCTTTCTGCCGCCGCCCATTCGCAGGGCAAAGAGGGCAGTATTGCTGTTTTTATTGAACCAAATGAATACGCAAATAACAGGGTTGGGCTAATGGAAGCGTTTTTTAGAGGTATAAATGAGAAAGAGAACCCTCCGCAGGTCTCCTTTTTTACTTCGATCGGCGAATTACCCGATGATTTCGTCGTTTCCTGCGCTGTTTTAGCCGGAGCAGGCTCAGAATTCATAGAAAAAACCCCCGGAATCCCGGTAATTCTGTTTTCTTGGCTAGATCCATCAATTTTACCCAATGAAGTTGTCCTGGTTATCGATGATTCGCCATGGGCTCAGATTTTTGGGGCGGCGGCTTTGGCTTATACGGACAAGACAGAAGCCTTTATTGTGTCAAATTTTATAAAAATACGGAGAAAGAAATAACAGTAAAATGCAGAATTTTATCCATAGTGATTGACAAATATAATGTAAATAAATATAATCATAATAAGGCTTTATTAAAGAGGAGTTTAGGGATGAAGCACGCTACTTTAAAAATTATTTGCCTGCTTATTTTGGCATGTATAACGGTCATTTCAGGTTATGGTCAGGATAGAACCGTCGCCTGGGAAACAAGAATTCTGGAATCCTTTAACGGCGACGAAGGCACTCCGTATGTTTGGAAAACCCAAGCCAGCAGATTTATTTCTCCGGTTAGGAACGCTGACGGTACTGTAGTTCAGGATAGTAATGGTAATACGGTAAGATACCCTCAAACCGGTTATATCGACGCTTGGCCTGTAGCTGTTTTCGGCTATGCAAGGGATCCAAACGCCGCACCTATCAGGAGCTTCGGCTTACGCGGACAGTTTGATCGCAGAGGCTATAACTGGATAGACTTGTATCCAACCTTGGCAGATGATCCTGACGGAAATCCATTCGAAATTCCAATTCCGGGCAGAGTCCAGAATATGGACGTTTGGGTTTGGGGCGCAAATCTTCGCTATTATATAGAAGTCTTTGTAAGAGACTACCGCGGAGTGGTTCACACCTTGAGGCTTGGCGATATCGCTTATCCGGGCTGGAGAAACCTTCGCGTTACCATTCCTTCAAATATTACTCAGGCAAGACGCACATTACCTTCGTATGCCGGTTTGACATTTGTTAAATTCAGGATTTGGACTCAGCCTGTAGAAAGGGTTGATAATTTCTATATTTACTTCAAACAATTTAAAATTTTAACGGATATGTTTGAAACCCTGTTTGACGGCAATGATCTGGCAGATCCAGCTCATGTTGAAAGACTCTGGTCAAGCAATTAAGGAGATAAAAATGAAGAAGTTTTTAGCAATTGCTTTAATACTGTGTGTCGGCGCATTTGCATTTGCACAGCAGCAAAGAGAAGTAGGTACGCCGGATGCAGAAAGGCTGGGGATTGAATCCGCTCAGCAGCACATAAGGGAAGTATCTGTAGAAAAATTTGAACATGACGGTTTTTGGCGTTCTACAATGTCCAATGACAACGGCTATACGACAACCAGATTGTTTAGAGGCAATCCCGCAGGTAAGACACCGATTCCTGACGAAGAAGGTCTTAATATACCGGATGAACACGTTCTTGGTACAAGGGTAGACTTCCTCCGCAGAGGTTATCACGATTTTACAATCTATCCGAGCCGTCCTATCCCAATCGAAGGGATTACAAAGACTGTTTCTGTATGGGTTGCAGGACGTAATTTTAACCATACTCTCGTATTATTAATTCAGGATTTCTACGGCAGAAACTATGAGTTTATCATGGGAAGACTTAACTTCCTTGGATGGCAAAGAATGACTGTAGCGATTCCTCCTGCTCCAGATGACGGCTTAAGCGGCGTTGTACAGCGAAGCTACCATCATCAGGGAAATTTTGGTATCAAGATAATGGGTTTTAGAATTGATGTAGACCCAATGGAAGCCAGAGGCAGTTACTATATCTATTTTGACGACCTCAGGGCCGAAACAGACCTTTTCTCAGAACATCACCGTGATCCCGACGACATGGTCGACGGCTGGTAAGAATAAGGGGCTGCCGTAAATGGCAGCCTTTATTTTTATATGGAACTGCAAGGAAAAGGAGCCGCCCCCGGGGTTGCTGTGGGGCGTGTGTATGTTTATAACAAAAAAATTAGTATCCCTGCAGAAAGGTTTATTTCTGCGGGCGAAGAACAATCTCATCTAAACCGGTATTTATCTGTAAAAGAGCAAGCATTAGAAGAACTCGAAAAAATTAAAGTCTCTATGTCTAAGGTTGACCCTTCTAAGGCGGAGATTTTCGGGGCGCAAAAAGAAATAATAGAAGATATTATTATTAACGAAGAAATCCCTGCAAAAATAAAAAACGAAAGATGGGCAGGGGACTGGGCGATTTATACTGTTTATGAGACTGTTTTATCTGTTTTACGTAAAACCGCTGATTCTCTGATAGCCGAGCGTTCATCGGATTTTGAAGATGTGCGCGCGCTCTTACTGCGGTTTTGGAACAATGAAACAACAACAGGGCTTTCGGATTTAGCTGAACCGGTGATTATTGCCGCCGAAGATCTTTTGCCTTCTGATATTGGTGCTATTGGCGATAAAAAAAACATTCTTGCGATTCTATTAGAAAAAGGCGGAATTACTTCTCATACTGCGATTATCGCAAAAAGCTGCGGGATCCCCGCTGTGGTTTGTGTCAGCCAATTATTGGAGCATGTCAAAAACAGCCAGCTTGCTGCGGTAAACGCTGACGAAGGAAAAATTATACTAGATCCCGATAACGCAATAGTCGGGGACTATAATAAAAAGAAAGAGATTTTTTTAAACGAAAAAAAAGAGACAGCGGCTTTTCTTAAAAATGACGGATGTACTGCCTGCGGGGTAAAAATAGACATAGGACTAAATATTTCGTCTGCTGACGCAAGCGAACTTGGCGCTTCGGAATATACTGATTCTGTCGGTGTTTTTAGGACAGAGTTTATTTATATGGGAAGAAGTACGCTCCCAACAGAAGAAGAACAGTTTTTGATATACAAGAAGACCTTAGAAAGCTACGGAGACCGCCCTGTTGTACTGCGCACTCTGGATATCGGCGGAGATAAAAAGCTCGAAAGTACGGAGCTTCCGCGCGAAGATAATCCTTTTTTGGGCAACCGCGCGCTTCGTTTTTGTTTTAGCCGCCCAGATATATTTAAAACACAGATTCGCGCTACGCTTCGCGCTTCGGTCTTTGGCAATTTATGGCTTATGCTTCCGATGGTAGGCTCGCTCGATGATATCCGCAAGGCAAAGGAATTTATAACCCTTACAAAGAAAGAACTAAAAAAAGAAAACAAGCCCTTTAAGGAAATAAAAATCGGCATAATGATAGAGATTCCTGCTATTGCATATATTGCAGATTTAGCCGCAAAAGAAGTAGATTTCGCGAGCATCGGTTCTAACGACCTGATCCAGTATTTGTGCGCGGCTGACAGGATGAACAGCGCGGTAGAGGAATACTATCAGAGTTTTCATCCTTCGATGTTAAGGTTAATAAAAGAGACAATCGCCGCTTTTGACAGCGCCGGAAAACCAATATCCATCTGCGGGGAAATGGGCAGTGACCCGCTGGCTATACCTGTTCTGCTTGGACTTGGAATGCGCAAACTAAGTATGGGAAGCGCCTCTGTCGCGGCAGTAAAAAGAGTGTTAGCGGGTCTTACTATTGTACAATGCGAAGAACTTGCCGCCGGCGCTTTACAATTATCTACAGCCGACGAAATAAAAGAGTTCTTAAATAATAAATGTTCTACCGGACATACACCCAGGCATTAGATTTTTTTCCGATTCTTTTTACTGCTTTCATTTTTGTTAATACATAGAGCGCTTTTTGGGATAAATGTCTTTTTATTCCGGTTTTTTCCGCATGAGACGATACTGTAAATTCTTCGTTCTTTTTAAACGGGACAAAATGCTTTAAATAATCACTTTTTTTACTCAGTACAATGCTGGAATGATAGGCGGATAATAATTTATCCTGCTTGCTGATTCCTTTTCGCCGCCAAGACCCTTTGCCGTCTTTTATGCGTTTTTCTGTAATGTCTACGAGAGTTAACTCTATTGTTAAACCTTTGATAAGCGGTATTTCCGGCGCAGATAATAGGGCTTCAAAAATATCCCAGTGAGAGCCGCGTACGGGGCTTTTTCGTCTATATAGGAGTTTTCCCTTTGTATTATAAACCTCGATAGTATTGATAACCGCAATAGGATGAATTATCCGTACTTTTCCCAGAGAGACAAAGGCTTTTACTTTCTTTTTTAAGGGACCAAAACTGCCCGTCTGAACCTCGATAAACTCGCCGTCGTCACGAATCCCGTCAGCTACAAACCCCTCTGTTTCAACTTCGGTTTTTCCGCTTTTCCCCGTATATCGAAATTTGAGGGTTTTATGCAGGCTGCTCTCGTTTTTCGTACCTATAGAAACTGATGTTTTACCAGCTTTTTTAATTTTCTCTGTGTTCTTTGCGCCTTTGTGCCTCTGTGTGAGGTTCTTCTTTGAATTGATTTTTTGTGCTTTTACGAGAAGTCCTTTAGAATTTGGCTGTGTATTCAAGCAGTTCCTCAGCGCTCATCAAATCCAAAAAATGATACGTTTCACTAACGCCTGTTCTTTCATCGGTTTTTATGCCCGCAACCTTAAAAACAATCATCTTATTGGTGGGCAGGGGAAGGCTCAAAACATTGCCGTTCATGTCCACAAGAGAATTAAAAGGAAGCCTCCCCTTTATCTCCTGAACATCGCCTTCTGGAAATACCAAAAAATATTCGCTTATATGCATATCAAAATCATATAAAAACGTCAAAAACAATGCAATTATCCCTATTTACTACATAGATGTGTAGCTAAATATGAAAAAATCTCACTTTTTTTTAAAAAATATTATGAATAGTAGTTGACGAATGGAAAATTCAGCGTAAAATAAAAGGAAATGGGATGAAGTGGGATAAAGTGGTATGATGTTATTGACAGGTGAGTACAAAGTAACCCTCGACGAAAAAGGCAGGATTAGTCTTCCCGCTCCGCTTCGCAGGGATATGAACGAAATGACGCTTCATATAACAAAGGGCGAAGACAGCTGCCTTTGGCTTTTTACAGGAGCTAAATGGGAAGAGCTTGTAAGCAGCGCGATTAAAGAAAATACCGATCCTTTCTCCAGAATGGACCGCAGTCTTCTTCGCCGTATTATCGGTCCCTCCCAGCAGGTAGAAATTGACAAAGCGGGAAGGATTCCTATTATTCAAGGTTTGCGTGAATTTGCCGGTTTATCCAAAGATTGTATGGTTTTGGGGCAGATTGATTATATAGAAATTTGGGATGAAGAAAGGTACAAAAAATACCTTATTAATACAGACGAAGAATTTATTGCGGCGTCAGAAGCGCTGAGCGGAAGAATTAAACGCAGAAGGGGAATTGATTGACAGCAGAATATGCGCATACACCGGTTATGCTGAACGAAACAATTGATCTTCTAGGACCACGCGGAAAGAACGAATGGATGGTAGACGCCAACACAGGAGAAGGCGGACACAGTTATACATTCCTTTCTAACTATTCTGATTTAAAAATAATCGCAATTGACGCTGACAGCGAAATTATAGAAATTGCCAAAAAAAGGCTGAAAAAATACGAAGACCGCGTTCATTTTTACTGCGGCTGGTCTCATGATTTTTTTGCCGATTATCCTTCGGCTTTTAAAAGACCGGATACAATTCTTTTTGATTTGGGCGTAAGTTTTTACCATTATAAAAAAAGCGGCAAGGGATTTACTTTCGAAAAAGACGAATATCTTGATATGCGTATTGACAGTTCTTCCGGTTTGTCAGCGGCGGACCTTTTGGCGCGTCTCTCGGAAAGAGAGCTTGCCGATTTACTGTACAATAACGCTGACGAAAAATATTCACGCAGAATTGCCGCTTCTATAGTAAACGAAAGACAAAGATCAGCAATTACAACTACTTCGGCGCTTGCTGAGGTGGTTAAAAACTCCGTGCCGGCTTCTTACAGGCATGGACAGATACATCCCGCGACAAAGACTTTTCAGGCTTTGCGTATCGCGGTAAACGGGGAACTTTCACGGCTCCAGCCGCTCCTTGAGGCTGCGCTTAGGGTTCTCGAGCCGGGGGGACGGCTCGGGATTATCAGTTTTCATTCATTAGAGGATAGAATAGTTAAAAACTTCCTTAGATCGATGAATAAAAACTGTATCTGCCCCCAGCAAGCGCCGATATGTAAGTGTAGCGGTCATCGTTCGGTTAATTTACTCACAAAAAAGGGTATTACGCCTGCACAAGACGAAATCGAACGAAACCCTCCATCCAGAAGCGCCAGGCTGCGCGTCGTAGAAAAAGTTTTTGACGGAGACGACAATGATTAAAAAATACTTTTTGCTTTACCTGCTTGTTCTTACAATACCTCTTTTACTCTGCCTTTTGGTTTGGCAGTCGAACAGGTATCAGAATCTTTCCAGAGAATTAGCTCGTCTGGAACAGACTCAAAAAGAATGGGTAGAAAGCAATAAGAGGCTCATTGCCGGTATTTCGGAATATTCATCACCGGACAGAATCGAAGAAATTGCAGTAACAGAACTTAATTTGCGTAAGATACAGCCTGAGTATTATCTTCAGGTAAGAATAATGGGGGGAATGGAGCATGGATACTGACCTGCTTGGAATAGGCGAGCTTTCTGATAGTCTTGGAGCGCGTCATATTTCTAATTTACCGGATACAGGTTTTTCTTCGGTAGCCATTGATTCGCGCAATGTAAAGGAAGGCGGTCTTTTCTTTGCGCTCCCCGGTACAGCTGCAGACGGGCACAGTTTTGTAAAAGCTGCATTCAGCGCGGGCGCGAAAGCGGCAGTAGTCAGTTTGTCAGGTCTGGAAAGTTTTGATATCGAAAATACGGCAAAAGATATGGGCAGGGATTTAATTGTCGTAGATAATACGCTTAGAGCGCTGCAGGATTCTGCAAGAATATATTTAGAAAAGTTTCCTAATATTAAAAAAATCGGAATTACAGGTTCGTCAGGAAAAACTACAACAAAAGAAATTACTGCGGCTATTATCTCCTGCGAAAAAAATACTGTTATGAATCTTGGTAATCTTAATTCGGAAACCGGGCTTCCTCTTTCTGTCTTCGAAGTCAGAAGCGATAACGAAGCCGGTGTTTTTGAATTAGGTATGAACAGACCGGGCGAGATTTCTGAAATCGCAAATGTTCTTAAACCAAACATCGCTCTTATTACAAACATAGGTTCTGCCCATATCGAATATTTCGGCAGTAAAGATAAAATAGTTAACGAAAAAAAATCAATTTTTAATTTTCTAAAAGAAGACGATATTGCCCTTGTTCCCGCTAATGACGAGTATGCGGAAAAACTTTCGCAGGATGTAAACGGAATAGTTAAATTATACAACATAGAATCCTTTAAAGAATTTGAAGGCTCAAGAAGCCTTGGACTTGACGGAACAGAAATTTCGTGGGCGGGAGAAAAAATACATTTTGCTCTCCCCGGGAAACATTGTCTGGAAGATGCGGCGGCGGCGATCGCGATTGCAAAAGAAATACCTGTAAGCAGCGCGGCTATTAAAAAAGGACTGGAATCCGTTAAGCCGCTTTTTGGCAGGCTTGAGATTCTTAAGGGACGTACAACAGTTGTAAGGGATTGTTATAACGCGAACCCTGAGTCAACGGCAAGAGCGATTGAGTTTATGGATTCTGTTGACTGGCCGTGCAGAAAAGTTTATGTAATCGCAGACATGCTGGAACTTGGCGATAGTTCTCAAAGCGAACATAAAAAGCTCGGCAGGATTTTAGCCGCTTCTATGGCAGAAAAAGTTTTTTTATTCGGCACAGAAATAAAAGCAGCCGCAGAAGTTATCGCAGAAAATGCCAGAGTGTTTTTTCATACCAACGAAATCGAAAAACTGTCGTCAGCTTTAGACGGTTATGTTCAAAACGGTGATCTTGTGCTTTTAAAAGGTTCGCGCGGCTGCGCTTTAGAAAGGTTAAGCGGTATTCTAACGGAGGGCAGTAATGTTTTTTGAATTAATTGAGCAATTGTACAGTATTTTTACTCCATTTCGCGTATTCGGTTATTTAACATTCCGCAGCGCGTTTGCAGCTCTTACTACATTATTAATTTGTTTTATCTTTGGTTCAAAAATAATCGAATATTTAAAAAGGCTCAAAATAGGCCAGTCGATTCGTCAGGACGGTCCTGCGACTCATTTAATGAAATCAGGAACTCCGACAATGGGCGGAATCCTTATTATTATGTCTGTTGTGATAGCGATGTTATTTTGGGGCAATTTAAAAAACCCGGCAGTCTGGATAACATTAAGCGCGTTTGTTCTTTTTGGCGCGATTGGTTTTATTGACGATTATTTAAAAGTTAAAAAACATAATTCCGAAGGTCTCCCTGCATGGGCAAAATTAATCGGGCAGTTTGCTGTCGCAATCACAATTGTTCTTGTTATTTATTTTTCCGGCGGAGAAGAAATCACCGCTCTTTATATTCCGTTCTTTAAAGAACCTGTTTTGGACATGGGATGGTGGTGGATTCCTTTTGCTGTTCTTCTTGTTGTAGGCGAGTCAAACGCTGTTAATTTTTCTGACGGTCTTGACGGACTTTTGGCAGGATTATTAATAATTGTTTTTCTTACCCTTGCGGCTCTTACATATATTTCCGGCCGTTTTGATTTTTCTACTTATCTCGGCATACCTCATATCCCGGAAGCCGCTGAACTTACTGTATTCTGTCTTGCCGCTGCAGGAGCCTGCGTAGGTTTCCTTTGGTTTAATGCGCATCCTGCAGAAGTTTTTATGGGTGATGTCGGCTCTCTTTCGCTGGGAGGAGTAATCGCTGTTATTTCTCTTATAACAAAAAAAGAAATTTTAATTTTGGTTATCGGCGGAGTCTTTGTATTAGAAATTGCTTCTGTAATTATTCAGGTTGCTTCTTACAAGCTAAGGAAAAAGCGGGTCTTTAAAATGGCTCCGCTTCATCATCATTATGAACTTATGGGATGGTCGGAAACAAAAACTGTTATCCGATTCTGGATTTTAGGCGGGCTCTTTGCGATTATTGCCCTTTCAACTTTAAAGATTCAATAGGGAAAGCTAATGTATCAATTTGATGTAGAAAGAGTTCAAGACAATAAAATGCTTCACCTGTTTTACTTTTGCATTATACTGCTCTTGGGAACAGGACTTGTAACTCTGTATTCGGCATCATATTCTTTTGCGGCGCGGTTTTTCCATAACGGCAATTACTTTTTTGTCCGCCAGCTTATTTTTGCGGTAATCGGTATTGCGGCATTCTTTATTTTTTCTCATATTAATCTGGAATCATTAAGAAAATTGATTTTACCGTTTGTCTGCGTTGCGGCGTTCTTGTGCGTTTTAACTTTGGTGCCGGGTATCGGCATTGAACGTTACGGGGCTTCGCGCTGGATCGAAATCGGCTCTTTGTCGTATCAGCCGTCAGAAATGGTAAAGTTTGTACTGCCGCTTTATCTTGCACATCTGTTAGATAAAAAAGCCGCAAATATCGATAACTTTTATTCCGGCGTTCTTCCGCCTGTATTGGTAACAGGAATGTTCTTTGGGCTTATATACATGCAGAACAATTTTTCTACAGCTGTCTTTATTGTTTTTAACGCAATGATAATCTTTTTTCTTGCCGGCATGAAGTTTAGATATTTCTTTGCCGCAACTGCGATGATTATTCCAATTTCTGCGCTTTTAATATTTACCAAAGAACACAGGGTTAGGCGTCTTGTAAGTTTTTTAAGGCCGGAATGGGATCCAATGGGAGCAGGGTTTCAGGTTAATGCAAGCCGTGACGCTATTGTTTCGTCTGGTTTTTTTGGGAAAGGAATCGGAGAGGGAACGCGCAAGATGGCTAGTATTCCGGAAATACACTCAGATTTTATTTTTAGCGCATACGTAGAAGAAACTGGTTTTATCGGCATACTTTTATTTTTTGCATTGTTTATTATTTTTGCCGTTCTTGGATATAAAGCTGCTCTAAAGAGCAAAACAGTATTCGGAAAACTTTTGGCGGCAGGACTTACCACAATGATTGCGTCTCAGGCGCTTTTAAATACCGCTGTAGTATCCGGCGCGCTTCCGGCTACCGGTATACCGCTTCCTTTCTTTTCTGCCGGCGGCTCTTCGCTTTTGACGACTCTTGTATGCGCAGGGCTTATAGCAAATGTCGCGAGAAAGAACGGCACTAATACAGGCGGAACATTGGTAAGCGAGAATTATAGTTACGAGGAGGAATCGGATGAGTATTGATTATTATGATGATCCAGAAAACCTAAACATAAAAAAGAAATCAGCGGGAAAAATAGAAAAAGGCCTTAAGAGGCTTTTGATTATCGCAGTGGTAATTTTTTTCGCCCAGATGATCTGGCTTTTCGGCGTAAGCCCGTTTATTCCTTTCTCTACAATAGAAGTTAACGGATTTTTAGAACTAAACCGCGCAGAAGTTCTTCATCTCGCCGGTATTAATGAGAACTCATCGTATTTTTCTGTAAATACAAAAGAAATTCAAAACAAGCTTTCTTCGCACATCCTTGTAGAATCTGCAGTTGTTGTTAGGCGTTTTCCTGACAGGCTTACAATGTATTTAAATCCGCGCCAGCCGGCGGCTGTTACAATAACTAATATAGATTCAGGGCAAGCTCCGTTGTACATAGACAGAAACGGAGTGTTTTATAAAATCGGCTGTGCGTATTCATATGAAGGTATGAATCTTCCTGTGCTTTCCGGGATCGAAAATCCGCAGCTCAATATGCGCCTGCCAAACTCGCTAGTTTCGCTTGTTGATAATTTAAGCGGCATGGCTGTATCTTCGCCGGACCTTTTGTCCGCAGTTTCTGAGATCAGAATCGAACGCAAGGCATGGGACGGATTTGATCTTGTTATTTTTCCTGTTCACAGTTCGATTAGAGTAAGGGTCGAAGATAATATTACAGAGAATACGCTCAGGTATATTTTATTAATGTTAAATGTATTCGAAGGAAGCAATAATAAACCGTATGAAATTGATTTTAGATCCGGTATGGGATCGTATAAAATAAAGGAGCAATCCTTATGAGAGATACAATCGCGGCTCTTGATATTGGTTCTACATTTGTACGCGCCATTATTTGCGAACGTGACACAGACGGATGTCTCAAAATTATTGGAACAGGAATACGTCAGTCTACAGGTTTAAGAAAAGGCGTAGTAGTAAATATAGAAGCGACGCTTCGCGCGGTTTCTGCCGCAATAGAAGATGCAGAAATGATGAGCGGTCTTGAATTTACAGACTGCTGGATCGGCATTGGCGGAAACCACATAAACGGGATCAACTCAAAGGGTGTAGTCGGAATCACAGGAAAGAAACGGGATTCCAGAGAAAGGGAAATAGGGCAAGAAGATATAGACAGAGTTATAGAAGCCGCAAAGGCAGTAGTGATTCCTACAGACAGAAAAATTTTAGAAGTAATTCCTCAAAACTATAAAGTTGACGATCAAAAAGGGATCCGCGATCCAATGGATATGATCGGCGTTCGTCTGGAATCGGAAGTTCATATTATTACATGTACCGTAACCGGCGCGCAGAATTTAATTAAATGCGTAAACCGCGCGGGCTTTAAGGTAAATGAAATTATTCTCCAGACACTGGCATCAGGGCGCGCAGTTTTGACAAGCGAAGAAATTGATCTTGGCGTAATGCTTATTGATCTTGGCGGCGGCACTACCGACACTCTTGTTTATTCGGAAGGTACTCCGTATTCAACCTTTACTGTACCGGCAGGCGGAACACAGGTAACAAGCGATATTTCTATTATCAAAAACATTTCTCTGGAAAACGCGGAAAAAATTAAAATAGACGCAGGCTGCTGCTGGGATTCTCTGCTTGATTATGATGACACTGTAATTGTTCCCGGCGTCGGCGGAAGACCTCCGATGTCTATTCCAAGTTCACAGATACTTACAATTATAAAACCAAGAATGGAAGAAATTTTTAAGCTTATTAAACAGCACCTTGATACTTTAAACCTTCCGCGTCCTCTTGGCGGCGGTGTTGTACTAACCGGCGGAGCTGCTCAGCTTGCGGGAGTTACAGAACTTGCAAATAGCATACTTAAATTACCGGCAAGATTGGGAAGCCCGATACCAACCGAAGGATTCGGCGGATTGGTAGAAGAATACAGAAATCCTGCATTTGCTACAGTTATCGGACTTGCTCTGGAAGGAGACAGGAGAACAGGATTGGAATCTTTAGAACGCGGTACTGATTCTAGAAATGGAGAAAAAAAGAGCGGTGCTCTTATAGATAAATTAAAATCATGGTTAAGGGAAGAGTTTTTTTAAAATAAAACGGGGGGGATCAGAAATGAATGTTTTAGCTGTATGTGAGCTAGAAAGGGAAGTAGCAAGCGTTAAACCGCAGGTGCTTCAATTTAAACCGAGAGAAATTACGCCGGAAGAAAAAAGGGAGATAAGGAGTTCGCGTAAGGACTCACCGGCAGTAATCAAGGTAATTTCTGCAGGCGGCGGCGGCGGAAATGCGTTAAACCGCATGATCGACGCAAAGCTTGCCGGTGTAGAATTTATCGCCGCCAATACAGACCAGCAGGATCTTTACAACAAAAGCAGAGCTGATGTTAAGGTTCAGATGGGTATCGAAGTTACAGGCGGACGCGGAGCAGGCGGAGTTCCTGACAGGGGCGAAAGAGCGGCAATAGAAGACCAGATTGCTATTGCAGAAGCGCTTAAAGGCGCGGACATGGTTTTTATTACTGCGGGAATGGGCGGCGGAACAGGAACAGGTTCGGCTCCTATCATTGCCAAGATTGCAAAACAAATGGGCGCTTTAACAGTCGCAGTTGTAACAACTCCTTTTGAATTCGAAGGCCGTTATAAAATGAGGCTTGCAGAAGAAGGTATCGCAAAACTAAGGGAAGAAGTAGACACGCTGATTGTAATTCCAAATCAACATCTCTTTAAAATTGTAGACAATACAACCCAATGGAATAAAGCATACCTGATGGCAGACGAAGTGCTTTGCCGCGGAGTGCAGGGAATCTCTGAATTAATAACAGAAACAGGGTTTCAGAATACAGATTTTGCCGATGTTGAGACAATCATGAAAGGCAAAGGCGATGCGTTAATGGGTATCGGTTTTGGTACCGGAGAAAACCGCGCGCAAGATGCTGTAACCAGCGCAATAGATAATCCTCTCCTGGAAGATACAAGTATAGAAGGCGCAACGGGCGTATTAATTAATATCGCAGGACCTGATGATATTACGCTTGTAGAGATTCAAAACATAATTAAGTCAATAAAAGAAAAATGCGATCCAGAAGTTAACGTAATTCATGGTCTTCGCATTACGCCGGAACTGGGTAACAGTATCCAGATTACTGTTATCGCTACCGGGTTTCAGAGCAATAAGTACTCAGGGTTAAAGCAGTCTGTATCTGCAAAAATTCCTGATTCTGATTTTATTGATTACAATGAGTATGTAAGAATGGTCGAGAGAACAAAGAGACCCGATTATTTTTCATATCTGCCGCCCAGAGAGTATCAAGATGATTTGGATGTGCCGTCTGTAATAAGAAAGCATAATTTTATAGAAACAGCGGAGTAATAAATTGAATAACGCAGAGATTCTAAAAAGGTATTGTTCCCGGCTCATCGCGATTGAGCGGCGCTCTCTTTTGACAAAAGACTGCTACAGTCTGGAAATAAAACAATTTTTGGAATATTCCGAATCACAAAAAATTACTCTGGAAAAAGCAGATGCTGCGTTTCTTACCTCTTATCTTGCGATGAGGCGGGATGTTAACGGGATTGATTCCCGCACTGCCTCAAAAGCAATCTCCGCTTTGCGTTCATTTTTTAATTTTGCTGTAGACGAAAGGTTAGTCAGCGAGAATCCGGCAGCTCTTTTGGAAAGCCCAAAGCGAAAATCCCGCCTCCCGGAAGTTATGGACAGGGATACGGTAGAAGAACTGCTCGATAAGATAAAAACTTCAACTCCAAAAGGATTGCGCGACAGATGTCTTTTTGAACTTATTTATTCCGCCGGGTTAAGGGTTTCTGAGGCTTCGTTATTAAATCTAAAGGACATTGATATCGAAGGAGGAGTCGCAAAAGTCAGAGGAAAGGGAAACAAAGAGCGTCTTGTTTTATTTGGGCGAGAAGCCGCCGGCTTGTTAAAGCAATATTTAAGTTATGACAGGCCAAAACTTGCAGGTAGCATAAATAAAAGCAATGCTTTGTTTATTAACAGAAGCGGCAAGCGGCTTTCTAGAAAAGGTATCTGGAAAAATTACGCAAGGTATGCGCTCCTTGCCGGAACATCATCGCACATTCATACATTGCGGCACAGTTTTGCTACATCATTGCTTGCAGGAGGCGCTGATTTAAGAACGGTTCAGGAATTATTAGGGCATGCAGATCTTTCTACAACTCAGATTTACACGCATGTAGATACAGCTGTTCTTAGAGAAAACCATCGAAGGTATCTTCCTAAATTAAACTTAATAAGAGCAAGGGATTAAAATGAAAAAGATATTTGATTTTTTTGTCGCTATTCTCATTATTGCCGCTGTCGGTTCTCTTATTTATTTTATGTATCAGAGAGGAAGCGCAAGGCAAAACAGAGAACTTGCGAGACGGATAGCGGAATTAAGTCCTACAGGCGGACCCCCGATTGATGAACAGGACTTAAGAAGAGCAATCGCATTATACGAAGATCAAGTAGAACGCAATGTTAGAGAAGGAGCTCAGACAGGCGTATACTGGAAAATCCTTGCGACAAGACTTTCGGATACCAATCAGCATAACGAAACATTAAGCGCGCTTGAGAGAGCAATCTATTATAATACGGATGACCCCGTTCTTTATTATTTAACAGGAGTTTCTGCGGCTAATGTCGCTAAATCAAGAGTGACTTCTCCTAATGAACGCGAGCACTTTTTTAAGGTTGCAGAAAACGCTCACTTACGCGCTTTACAGCTGGATATAACATATACAAGGCCCATGTACGCGCTTGCAATAATGTATGTTTATGAACTTAACCGCCCGCAAGACGCGATTGTTCAGCTGGAACGGTATCTGCAGATATTACCAAGCGATATTAACGCAATGTTTGTTTTGGCAAGCGCATATTATATGACGCGCAGTAATACGAGAGCTTTAGAAGTATTAGACAGAATCATTGACCGTACAAAAGATAATGAAATAAAACAGCAAGCATGGATAAACAAAGACATTATTCTGAGCGGAGGGACGTATGAATAACAGAGGAATTTTAGATTTAATTATTTCTCTCTTGCCGGAATTAAAATTAACGGAAAAAATTAAACTTTTAATGTCATTTGATGATGAAGAACAATTGTTTGTTCAGTCAAAAAGAGATATAGAAGAAATTATTAACCGTGAATTAAAAACATTTTGGGATATAACCGAAATTAGGGATAAAGCCGGTCTTATCGATACAACATGCAGGATGAGGAGATTTAATTGGGTTTCATGGATGGATATAGATTATCCTCCGCTTTTAAGAGAATCTTATGATCCTCCGCCGGTAATTTTTTATATAGGAACTCTTCCAAATCCAGAAAAACCGCTTTTAGGCATGGTAGGAACGAGAAGACCAAGCGTTAATGCTGCGGAACAAGCATATAAAATCGCAGGAAACATCGGCAGAAAAGGAGTATCTGTGATTTCCGGTTTAGCTAAAGGAATAGATGCAATGTCTCATAGAGGCAATTTAATAGGAGGCGCTCCCGGGTATGCAGTTTTGGGTTCGGGAATTGACGAAGTTTATCCTTCTGTTAACAGACCTTTGGCAAAAAGAATATTGGATTCCGGCGGCGCGTTGATTTCTGAATATCATCCGGGAGTCCGCCCATGTAAATGGTTTTTTCCCGCAAGAAATAGAATTATTGCCGCTTTATCAAGAAGCGTTTTAATTATAGAAGCTCCAAAAAAATCCGGCGCTTTAATTACTGCCGCTTTTGCTTTGGAACAGGGGAAGGATCTCTGGGTTGCATCTTCTGGAGTGCAGGAAGGTGGTTCCGGAAGAGAAGGCACTATTAAACTTGCGATAGAAGGCGCGCCCGTTATTAATTCTGCATGTGATATTTTGGATAAATGGAATTACAGCGTTTATGAAATTGAAGAAAAAGATACGGCGCCTGTTTTTGGCGCGGACAGAGATAAAATGGTATCCTCCATGGCAAATTTTCTAAAAATTGAAATTTAAGGACGGGTTATGACAGAGGAAAAGACAAAGAAAACAAGAGTTAAAAAGAAAGCGGTTAAACAAGAAAAACCGATTCTTGTGATTGTAGAATCTCCCGGAAAAGTAAAGACAATCGAGAAATATCTTGGTCCGTCTTACAATGTTAAGGCATGTATGGGGCATTTGATTGATCTTCCTAAATCCAGAACCGCTATCGATATAGAAAATAATTTTGAACCGGAATATATTACTGTCCGCGGAAGGGCAAAAATATTAAAGGAACTCAAATCAGATGTAAAAAAGTCAGGAAAAGTGCTGCTTGCCTGCGATAATGACCGTGAAGGAGAAGCAATTGCATGGCATTTGCGTAACGCGATTATTCCAAAAGCTTCGCTGCTTCCTGTCGAACGTATTAGTTTTAACGAAATTACTCCGCAGGCAGTAAACGAAGCTGTCCTAAATCCACGCGAAATAGATGAATCAAAAGTTTCCGCGCAAAAAGCGCGTCGTGTTTTGGACAGGCTTGTCGGGTATAATCTTTCGCCGCTTTTATGGAAAAAGGTAAAAAACGGACTTTCTGCAGGCCGTGTTCAATCGGTAGCTCTGCGTCTTATTTGCGATAGGGAGAAAGAAGTAGAATCATTTATTCCCGATGAGTTTTGGACATTGGATGCGGATTTTAAATCCGGTAAGACAAACTATACAGCACAGCTGACTCAGTGGAACGGCAGTAAACCGGAATTAAAAAATGAAACAGAAGTAAAGGAAATAATAGAAAAAATAAAGAACAGCGACTGTATTGTTTCTGAAATAAAGGAAAGTGAAAAAACAATAAGGCCAAAAGCGCCTTTTACAACATCTCAGATGCAGCAATCTGCGGCAAACCGTCTTGGATTTACATCAAGAAAAACAATGCAGGTTGCCCAGCAATTATACGAAGGCGTAAGTTTGGGAGCGTCACGCGTTGGTTTAATAACTTATATGCGTACGGACAGTATCAGAATCTCAAATACAGCGATAGAAGATGTGCGCAATTGGCTTGGCAAGAATCATCCAAACGAATTGCCTCCTGCCCCAATTGAATATTCTGCAGGAAAAAAAGCACAGGATGCGCACGAAGCAATTAGGCCTACATATACCGAATATACTCCGGATTCCATTAAAGAACATCTAACAAGGGATCAGCTTCGTCTTTATACAATTATTTGGGAAAGATTTGTTTCCAGTCAAATGACTAACGCAAAAAGCAGATCTGTCAATATTGACATCAAGGTAAAATCCGGAGAAGACGAAGGTATCTTCCGTGTCGGAGGAACAAAAATAATAGAAAAAGGTTTTTATAAGATCGCAAAGCTTCTTTACAACAAAGATGAAAGCGGCGGCTCTTATCCTTCGTTAAAAATTGATGAAAAAGTAAAAGTAGAAGAGTTTCACAGCGAACAGCATTTTACAAACGGACCTGCTCGGTATTCTGACGCGACAATTGTAAGAATACTGGAAGAAAAAGGCATAGGACGTCCTTCTACATATGCTGCAATTATTTCTACCTTGCTTGACAGATACTATGTAACGCGTTCTAATAAACAGCTTGTACCTACAATGCTGGGAAAACTGATTTACGAAGTGCTTGTAGAACATTTCCCGCTTTATGTAGATGTTGATTTTACCGCTTCTATGGAAACAAAACTTGATGAAGTAGAAGAAAGCAGAGTCAGCTGGCCTGAGATGATCAGGGAGTTTTGGGATCCCTTTAAGAGTACAGTTGACGAAGTCAGCAAGACAATAGAATCCTACAAAGGAACATTAGACGAAGTCACAGAGCATACATGCGAAAAATGCGGAAAGCATTTATTAAAGAAGCTCGGACGGTTTGGATTTTTCCTTGCATGTTCGGGATTTCCGGAATGTAAAAATACAAAATCAATTCCGCTTGCAAAATGCCCTAAGTGTAAAGGCGATGTTGTATCAAGAAAAGCTAAATCAAGAGGAAAAGAGTTTTTTGGATGTACAAATTATCCGGATTGTGATTTTGTCAGTTTCTTTAAACCGATAAATCAGGATTGTCCTAAATGCGGATTCTTTATGGTAGAAAAATATGACAAGAAAAACGGAAGCCATAAAGTTTGTATAAATCCGGATTGTGATTATCTTCACAGCGCGGAAGGCGAGGAATGAGAAATGAAAAAGAAATATAACCACAGAGGTCACGGAGTTTCACAGAGTTTTTGTTATGAAATCCCCCTTTTTCTCCGTGTAACTCCGTGTACTCCGTGGTTAATTAAGGATAAAATATGAATAGTATAGTAAAAGAATACATAGTTTATCTCCAGTCTGTGCGAGGATGTTCAGAAAGAACACTGGAAGCTTACAATAATGATTTATCCCGCTATGATAACTATTGCTCAAATCATAATTTAAAAATACAAAATGCAGAAGCCTATCAAGTACAAAGCTTTATCGCTGATTTATCAGCAGAAAGCATGGCAGCTTCAAGCGTAAACCGCTGTCTTTCATCGATTAGAGGGTTTTACCGCTGGATGGTTAGATTTAATAAACGTTTAGATAACCCATGCTCTTCTTTACGGAACATTAAAACGCCAAAAAATCTTCCAAATGTATTGTGGGAAAATGAAATGGCGGATTTTGCTTCGCTTCCCGATACTGCTGGGATACTGTGGCCGGAGAGAGACAAGGCATTAATAATGGCAATGTATTCCGCCGGTTTGCGAATAAGCGAAGTAGTTTCGCTTTCTATGAATGATATCTGCGGTTCGCTTGGAGAAGCAAAAATTACAGGGAAAGGCGGCAAAGAACGGTTTGTATTTTTCTCCGATGAAACAAAAGACGCTATAAGCGAGTATCTTCCTCAGAGAGAAGCGCGGCTTAGAATGTCAGGAATAGATGGAAGAAGAAGCGCTCTTTTTATTAACAGAAAAGGAAAACCAATTTCGATTCCGGGAGTACGCTGGATTATCTCGCGTTATTCACAGCATTCCGGTTTTGGAAAAAACGTTCATCCTCACGCATTGCGTCATTCTTTTGCTACTCATTTAGTAAACTCAGGCTGTGATGTGCGTGTGGTGCAGGAAATGCTCGGGCATTCAAGCATTTCTACAACTCAGCGGTATACTCATGTTAATTTAGAAAAAATGAAAAAGGTCTATAACAAAGCTCAGCTTCGGATAAGGAGTCAAAATGGCAGAAAAAATTAAAAGTACAACGATAATTTGTGTTCGTAAGGACGGCAAAGTTGCAATGGCAGGCGACGGACAGGTAACAATGGGAAACACTGTCATGAAAAATAACGCGCGTAAAGTACGCCGTCTCATGGACGGAAAAGTACTCTGCGGTTTTGCCGGCGCGACAGCGGATGCATTTACGCTCTTTGATAGGTTCGAAGTAAAACTAAAAGAGTACTCGGGTGATTTATTAAGAGCGGCTGTAGAGCTTGCAAAAGACTGGCGGCTTGATCGTAATCTAAGGCGGTTAGAAGCGCTTTTGCTGGTTGCGGATATTTCTAAAACATTATTAATTTCCGGTACAGGAGATGTTATAGAACCCGCAGAGAACGCGCTTGCTATCGGCTCGGGAGGCAATTATGCTTTTGCAGCGGCATTGGCTTTTTTAGAAGGCAGCAATTTTTCTGCAGCGGAAATTGCAGAGAAAAGTTTAAACATTGCAGGTAATATCTGCATTTATACAAACATGAAAATAACATTAGAGGAACTATAATGAAAGATAAAAAAGATTTTACACCAAAAGAAATTGTCGCCGAGCTGGACAAATACATCGTCGGACAAAAAAACGCAAAAAGAGCAGTCGCTGTCGCGCTTCGTAACCGTATAAGAAGATTAAAGCTCGATCCAGAAATACGGGAAGATATCGCGCCGAAAAATATTCTTATGATTGGACCGACAGGTGTAGGCAAAACAGAAATTGCCCGCAGGCTTGCAAAACTTGCCGGCTCTCCTTTTATAAAAGTAGAAGCTACAAAATATACAGAAGTAGGTTATGTAGGAAGAGATGTAGAATCGATGGTTCGCGATTTAATGGCGGCAGGTTTTGCGATGGTCAAATCAGAAATGCAGGAATCTGTAACAGCAGAAGCGGAAAAACGCGCGGAAGAAGCTCTTTTGGATTTACTGCTTCCTTCTAACGAAAGAAAATCAGAAAAAAAACAAAGAGCAGCTCCTGTAATGGGACCAATGGGCGCTTTTACAATTAATCCCGAAAATTCAAATTCAAGAATATTTGCGACAACAATGCAGTTTGGAATTCCAAATGTTAAACAGAATGTTATGGATGATTCTAATACGAATATTCCGGAAGAACCTGCAGCAGAGATCCCCGAAGATAAAGAAAGCGACGAAAAATTTAAAGCAACAAGAGAAAAACTGCGGGTAATGCTGCATGAGGGTAAACTGGATGATAGAACCGTAGAACTCACAGTCGGACAAACTCCCGCGTTCCCTTCTTTCGAAATGATGGGCGGAAGCATGGAAGATTTAGAAGCGAGTCTCTCAGGAATCGCAGGTATGCTGAGCGGAGGGCAAAAGAAAAAAGTTGTTTCTGTGCCAAGGGCAAAAGAAATATTAAAAGCCGAAGAAGCGGAAAAATTAATTGACCGCGATAAGGTCAGCGAAGAAGCCCGTCAGCGTGTAGAAGAAACCGGCATTATTTTTATCGATGAAATCGATAAAATTGCAGTTAAGGGTGACAGAGGCGGCGGTCCTGATGTTTCACGCGAAGGCGTTCAGCGTGATATTCTTCCTATAGTAGAGGGCGCGACCGTTAATACAAAATGGGGACATGTTAATACAGATCATATTTTATTTATTGCGGCGGGAGCTTTTAATGTAAGCAAACCTTCTGATCTTATACCCGAATTACAGGGACGTTTTCCGCTTCGTGTAGAACTGGATTCATTGGGCAAGGATGATTTTTTAAGAATTCTGACAGAACCCAAAAATGCTTTAATCAAGCAGTATACAGAACTCCTGGGCACAGAAGAAGTAAAACTCACATTTCCGCCAGAAGCAATCGAACATCTTGCCGCTCTAGCTGCAGAAGTCAATTCTAAGCTGGAAAATATCGGAGCAAGACGGCTTCATACCATTATGGAAACCCTGTTAGAGGAGCTTTCGTTTGACGCTTCTGACATAGCCCCTGCCAATGTTGACATTACTGTAGATTATGTCAATAAAAAGCTTGCTGACATAGTCAAAGATCAAGACCTTGGGCGGTACATATTATAGATAGAAGGAAACTATAGTTTTTCTTCGATTTTACCGAATTTTATAGTATAGGAAGGTTTTTATGAATACTTTTGCGAGAACGATAGATTTACTGCACCGCGCGATGGATGCAAGTGTAGTGCGCCGTCAGGTAATTGCCAACAATTTGGCTAATGCCGATGTTCCCGATTTTAAGAGAACGAATGTCAATTTTGAAAGCGAGCTTAAAAGGGCTCTAGAGTCAGAAAAAATGCGTCCGCCTCTTGAGATGAAAATGACTCACGAAAAACATTTTCCTAATTTTAAGGAAAGAGATTACCGCGATGTGCAAATTCGCCGTGTTCTCGATTATACAAGCACATACGGCAACAACGGGAACAATGTAGACCCGGAACAGGAATTCATGCTTGCTACGCAAAACCAGATGAGCTATACGCTTTATACGCAGGCGGCAGCGTTTGAGTTTAGCCAGATAAATCAGGTTTTAAGGGGATAATAAATGGGATTATACAGCTCTATAAACATTGCTTCGACAGGATTAACAGCCAACAGGGCAAGGCTTGATGTTATTGCAGATAACATGGCAAACGTAAATACTACCCGCACTACAGAAGGCGGCGCTTTTAAAAGAAGCCGTGTTGTTATGCGTCCTATTGCAGAAGGTCCGTATTGGCGATCGCCGTTTCTTCCTCAGTCATTGGATAACGGTATAGGAAAGGGCGTAAGAGTTGTAGAGATTCAAAAAGATCGTACAGTAGAGGAATCCCGTTTTGTTTATGACCCGACCCATCCTGACGCGATATTGACAGGAAGATGGGAAGGTTATGTAGAAATGCCGAACGTTGACATCGTAACAGAAATGGTAGATATGATATCCGCATCACGCTCTTATGAAGCTAATGCCGCGATTATAGAAGGATCTAAAGCTATGTTCCAGCGGGCGCTGGATATAGGCTCACGATAGTAATAATTTTGGGAGGAAATTATGCAAATTTTTAACAATGAAGCGTTTGTAAACGCAAGTGCATTAAAGGATTATTCAACAAAAATGCAGTTGACTCATCCTTTGCACATGCTGCCGCCTGACAGTCCGTATTCCGGAAGCGGAAGCAGAATTCTTAATTTAAGGGACACAGTCGGCGCGCAGGGCATTACCAGAGCGGGAACATTCGAAGACGCAATGCTAAATGCGCTTGATAAAGTATCGGGCGCTCAGTTAAACGCGAGTGAACTTCAGAAAGAAGCGATTATCAATCCAGGTTCTGTAGATATTCATGATATTACAATCGCCCAAGCAGAAGCTACTATGGCTCTTGGAGTAACAAGAAATATTCTAAGCAGGCTGGTACAAAGCTGGAGAGATTTGATTAATACTAGATAAGTGCTTTCCAGGGGAAAGCGAATTTTTGGGGAGGGGAAAAATGGATTTTCTTAAAAAATTACTAACAAAGGCAACTGCTCTTTGGGCAGGATGGTCGATGACTCAACGGCTAATAATCGGCGCTATCGGCGTTGTTATTTTAGTTGGAGTCATCGCGCTCTTTAGGATTTCGTCGACACCGGTGCTGGTTTCTGTAATTGACGCGCCGATAAGAGACGAAGCCGCATTAGACAGGATTATTTTGCGTCTTAATCAGGAAGATGTAAAAGTTTCTGTTACATCTAACGGTGTAGTACAGGTAGCTGACGCAGTTACAGCGCGGCGTATGAGAGCATTATTAATCCGCGAAGATTTAATACCTTCGGGAATTGATCCATGGCAGATCTTTGACAGGGAACGCTGGACAATTACAGATTTTGAACGCAATGTTAATTTTCAGCGGGCACAGGAAAGAATGATCATCGAGCACATCAGAGCTATAGAAGATGTAGATAATGTTCATATTCAAATTGTATGGCCAAAAGACGCATTATTATTCAGAGATCGTAATCCTGCGACTGCCAGCGTACACATTACTCCCAAACCCGGGAGTACTATTACACGAAGTCCCGATAACCGCAGGCAGATCGAAGGTATACAAAAGCTTTTACAATATGCTATCGAAGGATTACAGCTGGAACATATCGTAATTGCAGACAATAGAGGTAATATCCTTAACGATTTTGAAGGTATGGCAGCCGCTGACAGGCTGGCTCTCATTGCTCAGGAACAAAATCAGATAAGAAGACAGGAAGGTCAGTACAGGAATGATATTCTTACTAATCTTCAGAGGATTTTTACAGCAGATCGTGTAAGGGATCTTAATATTAAAATCGATATGGATATGTCTCAGAAGTCAATAGAGGCAACAGTTTACTCTCCGATTGTAATTAAAGAAAGAACACCAGATCTTCCTTATGATGACTCTGTTGTTGTTCCGTCAGTAACAATAGCAAGTTCTACTTCTGATACTAATTTTGAAGGTATTGGTTTTAACCCCGAAGGTCCTCCTGGAGTAGAAGGGCATATGCCTATGGCGTTCAGAGATATGAATAATATTTTTGGCAGAATGACATCAACAACCAACACGAATAATCAAGTTATTAATGAAGAGAAGGTACAAGAAGAAAGAAGTCCTTCTATGGATCGCGTGACTGTTTCTGTAAATATCGATGGTACATGGAGATGGAAGTATGACGCAAAAGGCAATCCAGTTGTCGGAATTGACGGTACTATAGAAAGAGAATATACGCCTGTTTCTCCCGAAGATTTATTAAAAGCCGAGAACTTGGTAAAAGGCGCTATCGGTTTTAATTCGGCTAGAGGCGATTTTGTAATGGTAACAAACCTTCAGGTAGATCGTACACTGGAGCATAGGGAAGAAGATGCGGCTTATTTTAGAAGAAAGCAGCTTCAAACAACAATATTAGTTTTTATTGTTGGTTTGACATTATTACTGTTTGGCTTTATGCTGTTTAGAACAATCTCTCGTGAGATGGAAAGACGTAAAAGGCTTGCAGAAGAAGAACGCGCGCGCCGCGAACAGATGCTGCGTGAAAGCGCGATGGCCGAGGCGGAACAGGAAGGAATGGACGTATCCATTTCTCTGGAAGAACGCACAAGGATGGAATTGATGGAAAGCGCCATCAATATGGCGAAGGAGCATCCGGAAGATGCTGCTCAGCTCATCAGAACATGGCTGTTGGAGGAATAGTTTATGGCAAAAGCTTCAGTAAACCCAAACGCCATAGTAGGCGGAACCAAGAAAAAGGGTGTAAAAGAATATACAGGGCGCCAAAAGGCGGCTATCTTTCTCGTAACAATAGGTTCAGAAATTTCTGCAGAGATATTCAAGTATCTGCGCGAAGATGAAATTGAAACCTTAACATTCGAAATCGCGCGTCTGGAAACTATCGATGCAGAACAAAAAGACGCAATTCTGCAGGAATTCCAAGAACTGATGATGGCAAATCAGTTTATTTCTACAGGCGGTATCGATTATGCAAGAGAACTGTTGGAAAAATCATTGGGAAGCCAAAAGGCAATTGATATCATCAATCGTTTGACATCGAGTCTTCAGGTTCGTCCTTTTGACTTTATCAGAAGAACAGACCCTGCTCACCTTTTAAACTTTATCCAGCAGGAACATCCGCAGACAATTGCGCTTATCCTTGCTTACTTAGAACCTAACAAGGCTTCTATCATTCTGCAGAATCTTCCGCACGAAGTTCAGAGCGATGTCGCACGGCGTATCGCAACTATGGACAGAACAAGCCCGAAAGTTCTGCGCGAAGTCGAACGCGTTCTGGAAAAGAAACTTTCGTCGCTGTCAAGCGAAGACTACACAGCTGCAGGCGGTGTCGAAAGTATCGTTGAAATTCTTAACCTTGTTGACCGCGCTTCTGAAAAACAAATTATAGAAGCACTGGAAGACGAAGATCCGGAACTCGCAGAAGAAATCAAAAAAAGAATGTTCGTATTCGAAGACATTGTTATGCTCGACGACCGCGCCATTCAGAAAGTTATGCGCGAAGTCGACTCACAGGAACTCGCAAAAGCGCTTAAGTCTGTTGACTCGGAAGTTCAGGACAAGATCTTTAAGAACATGTCCAAGCGCGCGGCATCTATGCTCAAGGAAGATATGGAGTATATGGGCCCTGTACGCTTAAAAGACGTAGAAGAAGCACAGCAGAAGATTGTATCCATTATCAGGCACTTGGAAGATACTGGTGAGATCGTTGTAGCGCGCGCCGGAGAAGACGAACTGGTAGTCTGATTTTTTTGGAGGTTTTTACCACTAACCACACGAACCTGTGCTTTGATAACTTTTCATTGTTCGTGATGGTCCGTGGTAGAAATTCTTGATGTAAGTAATGTAACGAGGGTAATTTATGTTAAAGGCTGTTTTTAGACCAAATGAACTTGTCGCGCTTCAGGACAAGATCGTTATAGATTCTCCCACATCGTATCCGGAGATGGCGCATCTTTCTACAATAGAGGAAGAAGTCGAAGCTCTAGATGACGTAGAGGAGTATACAGGTCCGACCGCGGATGATCTAAGACGCGAAGCGGAAATGTTTAAAGCAAGCTGGGAAGAAGAAAAAGAAAGAATGTTTGCAAGCGCAAGAGCAGAAGCAGACAGCATTGTGTCAGAAGCGCAGAGAGCAGCCTTTGCAGAAGTTAAAAGACAGACAGATGAATCTGCTGTAATAAAACAGCAGGCAGAAGAAGAGTCTGAGAGAATTGTTGCAGAAGCGCAAGCAAGAGCTCAGAATCTCGAAATGGAAATAAGGCAATCGCTGGAATCAGAAAGAAAAGAAGCGCGCGATCAGGGCAGGGTAGAAGGCAGAGAAGACGGATTTTCTGACGGGAAAGCCGAAGTTGACAGGCTCATAGAAAGAACGCAGGTAGTTTTGGAAAGGGCGCAGGACAAGAGAGGCGAAATCTTAAGCGAGACAGAAAAAGAAATCGTAGATCTTGTTTTATTAATTTCCAGAAAAGTTATAAAAGTTATTTCTGAGAACCAAAAGGATATAATTGTTTATAATGTCATAGAAGCCCTCAGAAAAGTAAAAGCAAAGGGCAGCGTTATTATAAGGGTTAATCTTGCTGACCTTGAGCTTGCGACAGAAAATAAACAGAATTTTATAAAACAGATGGAAGGTGTAAGTTCGATCAATATTGCAGAGGACAGCTCTGTAGATCCCGGCGGCTGTATTATAGAAACTGATTTCGGCGAAATTGACGCGCGGATAGCAAGTCAGCTTGCAGAACTAGAAAATAAAATACTGGAGATTTCTCCGATTGGTTCGAGAGTAAAAGAAAATACGCCCGTTCCGATTGTAAGAACTGTAAGTCTTAACGCCGATCTTGCGGCTGCTTCATCATTGTTAGGTGTAAAGAGACCTCCGGCTCCTTCTGATGGTTCAGAGGAAGAAGAAGATGAAATGTCAGGCGGAGCAAACGCCGCTTTAACAGCTTCTGCGGCTTTGGCGGCTTTGGCGACAATGGCTACCAAAGGAAAAAGAGAAGCTGATAAAAAAATTGCTGCAAAAATAGAAAACTTGGGTATGAAAAGAAAAACTGATTAATTATTAATGCGTGGAGGGGACATGCAGGATAATACTATAGAAACTACAATTTTTGACAAATATTTAAAATGCACAGACAGGACAGATCCGATTAAATGCGTCGGTAAAGTCAAAAAGGTTCAGGGGCTGCTGATAGAAAGCCATGGACCTCATGCAATCATCGGAGAAATCTGCCGTATTATCGCTCCAAAAGGGAAAGGAATAATTAGAGCAGAAGTCGTCGGACTCAGAGACGAAACAGTTCAGCTTATGTCTTATGATGAGACAGAAGGACTGGAAATCGGCGACAGAGTTATAGCTTTAGGCTCACGTCTGGAAGTACCCGTCTCAGGAAAATTATTAGGAAGGGTCTTAGATGCTTTTGGAAATCCGATGGATGATAAAGGCGCTGTCGAATCCGAATGTTTGTATCCTGCGCTTACTGGCTGTCCCGATCCGTTAAAAAGAAAACGTGTCAAAGAACGTATTACAACAGGAGTACGCGCCATTGACGGGCTGTTAGCAGTAGGCAAAGGGCAGCGTCTCGGTATATTTGCAGGTTCCGGCGTAGGAAAATCTACTTTACTTGGAATGATTGCACGTAACACAACTGCAGATGTTAATGTTGTTGCGTTAATCGGTGAGCGCGGGCGTGAAGTAAATGACTTTATAGAAAAAGATCTCGGTCCCGAAGGACTCGCGCGCAGTGTACTTATTGTTACTCCGGGCAATTCTCCGCCTCTTGCCCGTTTAAGAGGTGCTTATGTTGCTACAGCTGTAGCGGAATATTTTAGGGATCAAGGCAAAGATGTAATGCTTTTATTTGATTCTGTTACAAGGTTTGCAAGAGCGATGAGAGAAATAGGCCTTGCATCCGGTGAGCCGCCCGCGCAAAGAGGGTTTCCGCCTTCGATGTTTGACTCTATGGCAAAATTGCTGGAACGATCAGGCACTTCAGAAAAAGGCAGTATAACAGGTTTTTATACAGTTCTTGTAGACGGTGATGAAATGGATGAACCTGTCTCTGATACAGTAAGAGGTATTCTTGACGGACATATTGTGCTATCAAGAAAAATTGCAGAGGCTCATCATTACCCGCCGATAGATGTTCTTAAAAGTATCTCCCGTCTTGCTACTGATGTTTCGGGAGAAGAAACAAAAAGAGCGGCAGGCGTAATTAGAAGAAGCATGGCTGCATATTCGGAAGCAGAAGATTTTATTAATATCGGCGCATACCGCCATGGAACAAATCCGGCGACTGATGACGCAATTAATAAACATGGAGTTATAGAAAACTTTTTGATTCAGGGAGTTGATGAACCTTCGTCATTGGAAGAAACTCTTACCGCAATGTCAGAAATAACTGGAATTGATATCCCGGAAGACGAAATGATCGATAATAATGAAAAGCTTGCGTCAGCTGTAAGATCGCGGCCGGTTCAAAAGGTTAAAGAAAAAAATGAAATACCGGCAGTTCCTGTAGAAGACACAGCAAAAGCTTTAAACAGCGTCGCGTCTCTATTTTCTTCTATGCCCGGAATGAGTGTGTCTGGTATGAACACAACCGGAGAAACCGTTGAATGAAAAAGTTTTCTTTTAAACTCGAAAAAGTCTTAAAGCTAAAAACTTTTAGAGAAGAAGAGTGTAAGATAGAACTTGGACAGGCAATCAGCGCTTTAAATTTAATAGAAAATGAGATAAAAAAAACTGCTGTAAAACGGCATAAAGCTGCCTCCGAGCGCTTTAAAGATCCGCTGGAAATGCCGTCTTGGGACAACTATATTCTAAGGCTGGAGAACGAAGCTGAAAAACTCGCGGAAAAAGCCGCAAAAGCAGAAATTGTTGTTGATGAAAAACGTGATTTGTACAATGAGGCATACAAAGAAAAAAAGGCAATAGAAATTTTAAAAGAAAAACGCAAAGAAGAATACAGAAAAGAACTCATGAATTACGACATGAATGAGATTGATGAATTGACAGCGACGCGATATAATATGTAATGATGAAAATAGTCCGGTTTTTTGCATATCTCCTGATTTCTGTTATTTTACTCTCTTGTGTCAGTGTCCCCAGAATCGATTATGCAGGTCTCGGGGAAGGTACTGACAGGGTTCCTCTTAATAAAAACGCCCTTACGGGAGTCCTTCCTAACGGGATACGGTACTATATACTGGAAAACACGTTTCCCGAAAACAGGGTGTACATGGCTCTTGCTGTAAATGCCGGTTCTGTTTTAGAAAGAGATGACGAAAGAGGTTTTGCGCATTTTGCCGAACATATGGCTTTTCAGGGAACGGAGCGTTTTCCCAAAACAGAAATTGTCGAAACTTTAAGATCGATGGGAAGCCGTTTTGGCGCGAATTTAAACGCGTATACTTCTTATAATGAAACAGTTTATTATTTTGATATTCCCGTAGAAGTTGTTGACGGAAAAAAGCTTGTGCCGTCTGTAGCGCTGGATATCCTTGATGACTGGAGCTATGCAGTTAGCTTTAACAATGAAGATGTAGAAAATGAAAGGCGCGTAGTATTAGAAGAAATCAGGACAAGGCTTGGAGTGCAGGCAAGACAGAGAAGGATTATGTTTCCTATCCTTTTTAAAGGTTCTGCTTATGAAGATAGAGATGTAATAGGTCTTGCAGAAACTATAGAAAGCGCGTCGGCGCAGCAATTAAAAGATTTTTATGATAGATGGTATACAAGCGATAACATGGCGCTTGTATTTATAGGTGATTTTGACGGCAAGGCTCTAGAAGAAGAACTAGTAAGTCATTTTAATAAACCGGCGCCTCAATCGCCTGTCAACCGTAATAATTACAGACTGCCAGAACCTGTAAATGGAAATTTTCATGTAGAGATTGTAACTGATCCGGAACTTACTGCTGCTAGTTTTGATATTTTTTATAAGCAAAGAAATATTGCTGAGCGCGGAACGCTTGCCTATTACAGAAACACGTTAATTGATATTTTAATCAATACAATGCTGAGTCAGCGGCTGGAAGAAGCAAAGGAAAACCCGGAAGCAGCGGCAACGTCATATTATGGAAATATTTGGTATTCAGTCGGCGATTCTCGGTTTTATATAATGGCAACAACTCCAAAAACAGGAAGAGCCGAACAAGCTTTGATAGAACTTCTCACAGAAAAAGAATCAATGAGGCGTTTCGGCTTTACAGAGAATGAATTGCTTAGAGCAAAAATTGCGCTTGTTTCAAATGCAGAACAGCTTTTGTCAGAAAAAGACAGGACAGACTCCAGAAGATTTATGTTTGCCTTTACGAGTCATTTTTTATTCGGAGAAGATAATGCAGACATAGAATGGGAAGTTAATGCTGTTAAAGCTCTGCTTCCCGGAATAGATTTAAACGAAATCACCCGGGCTGTAAATAATTATTTTGATCCAAATGATGCAGTGGTTTTTTTGTTTGCGCCGCAAAGCGAGGCTGATAGTCTGCCGTCAGAAGAAAGAATAAGAGCAATTTTTAGGGAAACTCAAAATGCTCGTCTTGAACAAAGGGCAGAAATAGAACTTTCATCTGATTTAATAGACCGGCTTCCTGCTCCGGGGACAATTGTATCTGAGACTATAGACGTTGATACAGGAGCCCAGATTTTTGTTCTTTCTAACGGAGCGAGGGTTATTATTCAGGATACTGAAAACAGAAACAACGAAATAATAATGTACGCAATGGCAAAGGGCGGAAGAATGAATGCGGATGAGGAGACAATCGTTTCGGTTAGTTTGCTTGCAGAAATGTTAAACGCTTCAGGTCTTGGAAATTATTCCAGAACAGAATTAATTAATAAGCTGACAGGAAAACAGGTTTCTTTTTCATTTGTAAATTCTAATTATCATAGGGGATTTCAGGGTTCTTCTACAGTTCAGGATCTATCCGTACTGTTCGAAATGATTCATATATTTTTTACAAATCCAAGGCTTGATGAAAGAGCCGTTTCTGTAATGATCGAACAATACAAAACAAGTCTTATAAATCAGGAAGAAAATCCTCAAAGATTCTTTTCGCGCGAATTAACGAGAATATTAAATAATCACCATCCTATGTTCATGCCGCTTGAGCTTGATGACATGGAAAAAGTTTCTATAAACGATGCATGGGAATTTTTAATGCACTGTATTAATCCATCGGACTATACATTTATTTTTACCGGGAATATTGATAAAGATATTATCAGGCAATTATCAGCTTTATATATAGGGTCGATCCCGCAGAATACTTCTATGAATAAATGGACTGATCCCGGTGTTACTATTACAGAGCCGGGAAGAAGAACTATCTATAAAGGCATAGATGACAGATGTACAGTTTATATTTCTTGGAATGTTCCGGCTCCTAATATTTTTGACGAACAAAAAAGCCAGGTTTCCGGTGTTTTAACTGAATACCTAAATATTGTATTAAATGACGAGATACGCGAAAAACTCGGCGGCGTGTATTCAATTTCCGGCGGAGCCTCTTTTTCTGTTATTCCTATAGGAGATTTTTGGATAAACGCTATGTTTGTTTGTAATCCCGAAAGAGCAGAAGAATTAATTGCAGCGGTTAAAGAATGTATATCGGATATTTTTATTAATGGTGTTAATATGGATACATTTAATAAAGCAAAGGAAGCTTTGTTAATGGTACACAGAAGATCCTTACAGCAAAATCTTCATATTGCGCAAAGTTACGCAAATTCTTTTGTGCTTTATAATACATCTCTTAACAGGCTCTATCTTAGACCGGATTCTATAAGAAATGTTACTGCTGATAATGTAAGAGATCTTTGCCGTGAAATTCTCGCAATCGATCCAATTTTATTAATTATGCTTCCTGAGGCGAGAAATACAGAATAGTATGTCAAATTTTGTTCATCTACATGTTCATTCTGATTATTCTCTTGCAGACGCTTCTGTTTCTACAGCATCTCTTGTAAAAAGAGCAAAAGAACTGGAAATGACGCATATTGCCCTTACAGATCATGGAAACATGTTCGGCACTATGGAGTTTGTTGCCGCCTGCGAAAAACAAAAAAACGCTGTTAAACCTATTGTCGGCTGCGAAGTTTATGTATCTCCGTCATCAAGATTTATAAAAAGCGGCGCAGAACACGAAAACAGATATTATCATTTAATTTTATTAGCCGCTGATAAACAGGGATACCATAATCTTGTCAGGCTGTCTTCTTTGGCATACACAGAAGGATTTTATTATAGGCCGAGAATAGACGAAGAACTGCTGGAAAAATATCATGACGGGCTGATTGCGCTTTCGGGGTGTTTGTCAGGAGAAATTCCGCGTCTTATTCAAGCGGGGAAAAACGAAGAAGCGGAAAAAAAAGCTTTATATTACAAAGAACTTTTTGGAAAAGACGAAAACGGAGAACCGTGTTTTTATCTTGAGATTCAGCGTCATGGAATTACAGCGGATGTTTTTAATGACAGTGACTTTTCGCAGGAAGATATAAATAAGCGATTAATAGAAATTTCCCGTAAAACCGGAGTGCCCTTGGTGGCGACAAATGATGTTCATTATCTTGATAGAGAAGATTATATTGCCCACGATATACTGCTTTGTATAGGAACCGGAAAAAAAAGAACAGATGAAAAAAGAAAAAAATATTTTGGCGATCAATTTTATTTAAAAACAGCGCAAGAAATGTATGAGCTGTTTAGTGATTATCCGGAGGCGATAGAAAATACCGTTAAAATTGCCAGCCGCTGCAATGCAGAAGTTCCCAATGTCAGCATAAAAGATCTGCCAAAATATCTTCCTGATTATGAAATTCCGCCCGGATTTGAAAATGCTGATACTTACCTGCGTTATCTTATTAATGAAGGATTAAAAGTCCGTTATCCAAAAGAATTTCTGGCAAACGGCGCAGAATTAGAAATAATTAAAAAACGCGCAGATTTTGAAATTGATACAATTGTAAACATGGGTTTTACAGGTTATTTTTTGATAGTATGGGATTTTATAAAGTACGCAAGGGAGCACGATATACCTGTGGGACCCGGACGCGGTTCCGGAGCGGGTTCCATTGCGGCGTATTCATTGCAGATAACAGATATTGATCCGATAAAATATGGCCTTCTTTTTGAGCGTTTTTTAAATCCAGAAAGAATCTCAATGCCGGATTTTGATATTGATTTTCCAAACTATGCAAGAGATAAAGTCAGAAATTATGTAATAGAAAAATACGGAAAAGAAAGAGTAGGAAAGATTATCACTTTTTCTACTCTTAAAACAAAACAAGTTTTAAAAGATGTAGCCCGCACATTGGGTATTGGAATCCCCGAATCGGATATGATCTTAAAACTAATTCCTGCTCCTAAAGGACAGGATCCGGTTACTCTAAAAAGCGCATTCGATGACGAACCAAGGCTTAGAGAACTGGAAAACGATCCGCGCTATACAGAATTATTCCAACTTGCGAGAAAACTGGAAGGGCTTAACAGAAATTCTTCGATACATGCGGCTGGCGTTGTAATTGGAAAACAAGCTTTAATAGATTTGGTTCCGTTATATAAAGAAAGAGATGATCCAAAAACAGGCAAAGACGGAGCGATTTCGACCCAATATAGCATGAATTATCTTGAATCTTCCGGTCTTTTAAAAATGGACTTTCTTGGACTTCAAACGCTTGATGTTATAAGACATGCAGAAGATTTAATAAAATTACGCGGCGGCGAATATTCAAATTTTGACGTTAAAAAAGTTCCTGAGAATGACAAGGCGGCATTTAAAATGCTCGGCGAAGGAAACAGTTTTGGTATATTTCAGTTTGAATCTGACGGAATGCAGGATATATTAAAACAGACAAAACCTGATTCGATTGACGATTTAACTGCTCTAAATGCCATGTATCGCCCGGGTCCTATGCAGAACATTCCGCGCTTTGTAGATTCAAAAAACGGCAAGACTCCTATAACATATCCCGATCCAAGCTTGGAAGGTATCTTAAAAGAAACTTACGGCGTAATTGTCTATCAAGAACAAGTAATGGAAGTAGCAAGAATAATTGCCGGTTACAGTATCGGAAAAGCTGACCTTTTGCGCCGTGCTATGGGAAAAAAGAAAAAAGAAATTCTCGATGAAGAAAAAATTCCGTTTTTAGAAGGAGCTGCAAAAAACGGATATTCTGCTGCAAAGGCAGGAGCTATTTATGATATGCTTATTCCTTTTGCCGGTTATGGTTTTAATAAAAGCCATGCGGCAGGTTATTCTGTAATAGCGTATCATACAGCATATATAAAAGCAAACTTTCCTTTAGAGTTTTTTGCCGCTAACCTTACAAATGATATAGACAGCGCAGATAAAAACAGGCTTTCTCGATGTATTGACGAAGCAAGAAGAATGGGAATACCTGTAGATCCGCCTAATATAAATAGGTCAGGCAAACTTTTTAGCGTAGTAGAAGGAAGAATTGTTTACGGATTATTAGGAATAAAAGGATTGGGAGATGCGTCGGCAGAAGAAATCATAAGAGGCAGAAAAGAAGAGCCGTATAAAAGTTTTACCGATTTTCTTAACAAAGTAGATATAAAAACAGTTGGTAAAAAAGTAATAGAACTTTTAATTCTAACAGGCGCTTTTGATAATTTTGGCGTTTCCCGCGAAACACTGGAAGGTAATCTGGAAAAAGCAGTTGAATACGCGCTTAAAAATAAAGAAGACAAGGTGTTAGGTCAATCCGGTCTTTTTGATGACGTTGATGATGAAAGAGATATTCAAGAATTTAAATTTGAAGAGTTTCCGTTAAGAAGCAGAACAGATAAATTAAATATAGAAAAACAGCTTATCGGATTTTATTTTTCGGGTCATCCAATGGACGAGTATAAAGATATTTGGGAGACGGCTGTAAATGCAAATTTGGGAGATACTGACAATTTAAAAACCGGCAATTGTATATTAATTGGAATAATAAAAAATATTAAATCTATTATAACAAATAAAGGCAGTAAAATGGCTTTTGCTTCTTTATCTGATTATAACGGTGAAATAGAAGTAACATTTTTTTCCGGTCCATGGGAAAGATGCCAGCATTTAATTAAGAATGACAGCGTTGCTATTTTAAAAGGAAAGATAGATTATCAAAGAGATAAAGATAAATACAGTTTTTTGGCAGACAGTATTATAAGTAAAGAAGAAGTTTCTTATGTCGCAAAAGAAGTAAAAGAAATGGAAGAAAAAAATAAAGCGCATAAAAATACTTGGGCGTATATGGCAGATTTAAAAAGTTCATTTATATTAAAAGCAAAAAAGGGAAGCTATACAATTATCGGATTTTTAAAGCAAATAAGGGAGATAAAAGACAGAAACGGAAAC
Organism: Treponema sp.; assembly: GCA_009784935.1. GTDB lineage: Bacteria > Spirochaetota > Spirochaetia > Treponematales > Breznakiellaceae > WQXQ01. The sequence continues at coordinate 64,289 of WQXI01000005.1, read as the reverse complement.
GACATGGCATTTGGTACTATTCAGGATTTTGAAGGCGAAATAGATATAGTTTTTTTCTCTAAAATATATGCAGAGTGCCGTCATCTATTAAATATTGATGAAATTATTGCGCTTAAAGGAAGCATAGACCCGGAAAACGAACGCAATCAGGAAAAAATAAGTTTTAAGGTAACAAGTATTGCAGATTATGCGCAGTTAAGCAGAAGCGCTGTAAAAAAAGCAGCCGCAAATGAAAAACCTGATGATTTTGAGCCGATTAAAAAAGATGATAATACTGTAAATGAAATACATATAAAGTTAAAAAAAGAATTTGTAAATGATAATAATGAACTTAATAAACTGCGCGATTATCTTGCAGAAAACTCGGGTTCGTGTACAATTTATATATATGTGCCGGTTGACGGCGGAGAAAAGAAAATAAAGGCTATGTCAGGTTTGGATTCTTCCAGAACAGAAGTAATCGACGGAATAAGCAATTGTGATTGTGTAGCCGAAGTTTGGAGGAAGTAATGCGTTTTATATTAAGTTTACTGGCTGCGGCGGCAGGGATATATTCGTTATTAATTTTTATCCGAATACTATTATCATGGTTTTCTGATATTGCCGAAGGTAAACCGGTAAAAATAATTAAAAGTATTACAGATCCATACCTAAATTGGTGGAGACGCCATTTAAACCTGCGTGTAGGAATGTTAGATTTTTCGGCAGTAGCTGCGATTGTTTTCCTGTCACTGCTGCAATTTATTTTAATGACCCTGTCAGTTTCAGAAAAAATGTCATTTGGCATTATTCTTGCAGAAGTTCTTTTATCGATTTGGAGAATTGTATCATTTATTTTAGGGTTTTTTATTGTAGTTATTTTAATTAGGCTTATTGGATATTTGACAGGAAAAAATGCATACAGCCCGTTTTGGAGCATTGTCGATTCTATCTCTCAGCCTGTTATATACAGAATTAATAGAATTATTTTTGGCAATAGAATAACTAACTTTGTAAAAAGCATTGTTATTTCTATTTTATTTCTTGCGGTAATAACGGCAGGAGGCTGGTTTATTTTTAATTTTATCGCGAATATTCTTTGGAATCTTCCGGTATAATATAGCGGTATTATGTTTCTTAGAGAATTAACATCTTCTGTTAAAAATATTTACGGAATCGGCTCTGATAAAGCTTTTAAGCTCGCCCGCCTTGGTTTGTTAAAAATCTCAGATATTTTATTATACTATCCAAATAATTGGCAGGATCATACAATAAAAATTCCGATTAGCGGGTATGAAAAAGGCAAGGTTTGTACAGAAGTTACAGTAATTGGCAAAGAATATATTGGTTTTGGCGCAATGAAAAGACTTAAAGTATATATAGAAGACGAAACCGCTCAAGCTGTTTTAATGTGCTTTAATATAAACAGCCGCCAATGGCTTGATAAAAAATTTATAATTGGTTCAAAATTAAAAATATGGGGTTCATTTAAATACAGCAATAAATATTCAGAACTGCAGTCAACTTCTTTTGAATCCGAAGATATTAATAACTGCAGTTTTGGAAAAATTATGCCTGTATATCCTTTGACAGCGGGAATTACCCAGAATATTCTAAGACGTATAATTTTGGAATCATTAAAAAAATATTCAAATGATATAGAAAATGAACTTCCGGAAGACTTAATTATAAAATATGATTTACTGTCAAAAAAAAACGCGTTAAACGAAATACATTTTCCGTCTTCTTTTGAAATGCTGGAAAAAGCAAAAAAAACAATAATTTACGAAGAACTATTTTATCTTGAAATAATGATAGCTAAACGTACGTTGGAAAGAAAAAATTTTTTAAATAATAATGAAAATAAAAAAAACACAATTAATTTTTCGCCTTTACAAGAACGTTTATTAGAAAGATTAACATTTAAGCTGACAAACGGGCAAAATGAGGCAATCAAAGAAATTAACAGCGATTTATTATCAAATGTGCCAATGGCAAGGCTTTTGCAGGGTGATGTCGGTTCCGGCAAAACGCTTGTTTCATTTATGGCAGCGATCATAGCAGCCGAAAAAAACGGGCAAACTGCAATTATGGCTCCTACAGAACTTCTTGCTCAGCAGCATGCAGAAAATGCTTCGCGATTACTTGAACCGCTTGGAATTAAGCTGGCTTTTTTATCGGGAAATGTAAAACTAAAGGGGAGAAAAGAACTATTAAAAAACCTTGCAAACGGCAATATAGATATTATTATCGGAACGCATGCTCTTTTTTCTAAAGATGTAGAATACAAGAACTTAAAACTCGTAATTATAGATGAACAGCACCGTTTTGGGGTTACGCAGCGTTCGCTAATAATGTCAAAAGGGGATAATCCTGCTCTCTTAATGATGAGCGCGACTCCTATTCCGCGGACGCTAGCTTTGACAGTATTTGGAGACATGGATGTTTCGGTTATTAAAGATATGCCATTAGGAAGAAAACCTATAAAGACTCATCTTGCTAAGGAATCTAACGAAAAAAAAGTTTATGATTATGTTCATGAAGAATTAAAAAAGGGAAGGCAGGCTTATTTTGTATATCCATTAATTTCTGAAGGAGAAGAAATAAAAGACGCTGTAACAATGGCAGAAAGACTCTCAAAAGAAATATTTCCAAATTATAAAACAGCTCTTATTCATTCTAAACTGCCGGAAGAAGAAAAGAAACGGACAATGGATGATTTTCGTAAAGGAGATATAAAAATTCTTGCGGCAACAAGCGTTGTAGAGGTTGGCGTAGATGTGCCTAATGCCGCTTGTATGGTTATTGAACATGCGCAGCGTTTTGGGCTTTCTGCCTTACATCAGTTGAGGGGGAGGGTAGGCAGAGGAAGCGAACAGTCGTATTGTTTCTTGGTTTATTCTGACGAACTTTCCGAAGAAGGAAAAACAAGGTTAAAAGTAATGATGGAAAACTCAGATGGTTTTATTATTGCAGAAGAAGACCTAAAATTACGCGGACCGGGGCAGTTTACCGGAAAAGAACAATCGGGGTATTTGGAACTTGGATTATCTAATCCGTTAAGAGATATCAAAGTATTGGAACAGGCGAGAGAAGATGTTTTTTCTATATTAATAAATGACCCTGATTTATTGCAGGAAAACAATAGAATAATAGCGTCAGTTCTGGAAAAAGCCCCTGCTTTCAGCGAAGTAACATTATAAAGATTGATATTATTATCGATTATCGTCTATAATTAAGTATGAGCACATTAGGTATAATAAATTCAGACTCACAGGTTAAAAAAAGCATAGAATCCGCATTTGGACAAAACTCACAATATTCCAAGGATATGCTGTTTTTGGTTAAAGAAGATGAAATCTTTGAGTTTATTAATTATGCCCTGCCGGAACTTGTAATTATTAATTTTTCGGAATCTGTAATAAATATAATTAAAATAATCGAACATGTTAAAAACGATAAATGGATATTAAACTTTGGTATTATCGGAATATTTGATAATGAAAAAGATAAAGAATCAGATCTTTTAAAAAAATACAATGATATAAATGTTTTGGTAATGCTTGATAAAAATCTAATAGCATCTCATTTTTTAAAATGCATAGAATGTATAGAAAAAAATTATCAGATTATTTTTCAGCGTGAGTTTTCCAGGACTTTTTTAGAAGGAGCTTCCGGCAGTTTTACGCTGGATAACGACTTAAAATCTGTGCCGTTGTATGCAGGGATAGGAGCTACTATTCTTTCTCAGAGGGGGCTTTTAGATCCAGAAAGAAAAATGCACCTTCAGTTAGCTTTGATAGAACTCATAGTTAACGCGATAGAACATGGAAACTGCGGAATATCATACGAAGAAAAAACAGAAGCATTGGAATCTGGGCTTACTGCAGTAGAGATAATCGCAGAAAAATGCAAAGATCCTGCGATTAATGCAAAAAAAGTTGTTTTTAGCTGGGATATAAAACCCGAAAAATCAACATTTGTTATAAGCGATCAAGGGAATGGTTTTGATGTTAAAGAATATTTAGAAAAAATGAGAACGCAGAGCGAGTACAGCCTTCATGGAAGGGGCATAAAGATGGCTGCAAAACTTTTTAAAAATATTAAGTTTAACGCAAAAGGCAATCAGGTTGCGTTAATTGTAGAACATGATAAATCCGCAGAATACGAAGTACCTGCAGGTTTTACAAAAGAGCGTATTATTAGCGTAAAAAAAGGAGATGTAATTCTTAAGGAAGGAGACCCAAGCGACTGTCTTTATTATATTTCTTCCGGAACATACGACGTTATCCATAATGATAAATGCGTAGGAACACTCTCCGCACAGGATATATTTCTTGGAGAAATGTCATTCCTTCTTAATCAAAGGCGTTCTGCTACTATCAAGGCATCAAGTTCAGGAAAACTAATACATCTAACTCAAAAAACATTTGTTAATATAATAAGAGAATACCCGCATTATGGAGTTTTTCTTTCTAAACTTCTTGCAAAAAGAATTGTCCGCAGCAATGAACAAGCGGCAAACCGGCAGTAGTATTTAGCTGTAAAAATATTGTAAAATTTTTTACGCAGAGATCATTTTATAATCCTATATTTTCCTCCTCCGTGTTCCTTTGTGAACCCTGTGTCTTTGTGTGAGGCTCTTTGCTAAAAAATAATTGCCAAAACCTCACGCAGAGGCACAAAGGCACTAAGAAGCACAGAGAAAGATAAAAGGAAAAAACTCTTCTTCAATTTCTAGAATAATATTATTTACTGTTGAATATGTTTTACAACCTGAGAGAAATAACAGCATTGCAATTAACAAAGAAATAATATTAATTTTATTCGTGCTGAGGGGTTTAATACCCCGCCATTCATGGCGCTTATTAAAGGTATTAAATCCCGAATGCAAATACCTCTTAAGAACAGCATACCCCGTCCCTTTAGGGCGTTTAGGGCGGGGTTGTTGATTATTTTCCATTTTCCCAAGCCCATCGTATAACATTTTCATTTAATACTTTTGATTTCTCTATTTCATACGGTATATATCTTATATTCAATGAATTATTAAATAATTGCCTCATGTAATGATTATTATTCAATATATTAATATCAACAATAGTTAAACTATTATTTTCATCAATAAATAATGTTAAAATAAGCTCGTTATTTAAAAAATTTGACAAATGGATTTGATATGTATTATTGCGAACATTAATAACAGAATTAATTCTATACTCTTCTCTATATATGTTATTCCCAATGATCAAATGTTTTTTAGTAATTAGCATTCTATTTTCAGAAAAGAAATGTCTCATCATTCTTATTGAATCTAATCTGCTTACACCTTCATACATCAACGGCATATAATCTTTAATATAAATATTTTCGATTGAGTCGTAGTAATAATATTCAGGAATTAATTGAATATTTTTATTCCATAAATTATAGATGCTATCTTCATTATATGTTATATATTGTTCATTAACAGCACCTATTATTCCGTTATCTGCTGCTTGGACTTTTATAAATATTTCTATGATACCATCTTCATTTGGCACAGAATAATAATAATCCAAGACAGATATATTTTGCCCTTTTAAAAACACACCAGAAGGATTATTGCTATAATTAATAAAGTAGCAGCAATCTGAGTTTATCACAGCATTTATAGTTTCTAGATCATCATGTAAATTAATATCCTTAATATTATTACAACTAAAAAATATTAAGAATAACAAAAAAATAATTATAATTCTGAACTTCATTTTATTTCCTTTTTAAAGTAGTAACAGTCACTTTTGCGCCTTCGGCTGAGATTAATTCGTCAGCTTTACACTTTTCTTTTACACTTCTACCTGCTTAACAATATATAACACTCTGTATAATTTGTCCACTATATGCTAGTAACCACTTTTTCCTCCTCCGTGCCTTTGTGAGCCCTGTGTCTTTGTGTGAGATTCTTGACCAAAAAATATTTGCCAAAACCTAATGCAGGGCGCACAGAGAAAAGATGAGCATGCAGAGAATATAAATATTCATTAATCTCTTCGGCGCTTCGACATTTATCTTCTCAAAAACTCACCAGTAAAAAGCATATAAACCCAATCAGGTTGGTGAGGAGAATTTTTAATAATGGAAACAAGATATTTTATTTCTTGTGTTTCTATATCACCTCTGTCTAATGAATAATTAACTCTTGAAGTCATCTCAAAAGTTTTGCCAACATCATCTTCTGTTTTATTAAAAACATCTTGTAAATACAATCTTATACTATTACGATTATAAAAAATATAATCAAAAAATACATTTATTGTTAATTCATTATTATCTTCTACAGTAAATAAATCATACTCTTGCTTTAATCTTATTCTTTTATTTACTTCAACAATTTCTTTTCTATCATCAAATTCAAATTCAATTTTGTGAATTTTCAAAGCTCTATGTTTTTCCAAAGTATTTAAGCTAATTAATGCTTGTAAGTATTCTCTATTACCAAGCTGAGCAAACTCAATATGTAAAACAGAACCCGTATTAATTAATTTTTCATAAGAACTAATATCTTTTTTTATTGTGTTTACTGTAATTGATCTTTTTCCAGTAATATCAATTATATTATATCTTATTGGTGAATAAGATTGCTCACATGCATTACACATAATCATAATAAATGATACACAAATCATATATATTGAAAATATTTTTTTATTAATAATGCCCTGTCCCATTTCTTTTACCATTCCTGTTCTAGCTCCAATTTCCATTGTATTTTGAGCAAAATTATATGTTCCTTTATCTCTCGCTTTTTCTGAAAGTGTCCATACGCCATTTCCTGTTGTAAAAACTGACTTTCTTCCATCTTCATTAATAATTAAATCCTCTATTTAAAATCAACTCTTATATTATATCATGCAATTTTTTTACTTTCAAGTGCTTTTTTTTGTCTTTAAAAAGTGTCTATCGCCGTTTTTTTATAGTGAAGCAGCGGAATAGGCGCACAACATCTAGCGTTATTTTTTTATAACTCCGTGTTCTCTGTGGTAAAAATTCTTTTCTTCTCCGTGCCTTTGTGCTGCTATGCCTGCTAGAAGCTTCGCTGCAAGACCCGTGTGAGATCTTTCATAAATTTTTAATTTACCATTGCTTTTATTTTTTCCATAAATTTATCTGCGGTTTCATCGTCAAAAGTTTCTGTTTCTTTTTCATGGTACTTTATAAGTTCTTTTGGTATTTCTTCCAAAAAGGGAGAGGGTGAACACTCAACAGCGCTTTGCAGGCGGCGGCGTTTTTGGCAGCTAGTAATAAAAAGTTTTTCCCGAGCCCTTGTTATAGCGACATAAAAAAGACGACGTTCTTCTTCGACACCGGAAGCATAATTGGCGCCGCCCTCTTCATCATTAGAGTCTTCGTAACTTTTTTCATGAGGAATAATTCCTTTTTCTGCTCCAGCAATAAAAACAACAGGAAACTCAAGACCTTTAGCAGAATGGATCGTCATAAGATTTACTTTACCTTCGTTATCATCGTCGCCTTCTTCGCGCGTTATAAGGCTGATTCTGTTAAGCCATGGATATAAACCTGCATCAAGATTATCAGGATCGCTTTCCCAGTTTTCTATCATTCTTGTAAAATATTCGATATTAGAATATTTCCATCTGGCTTTTTTTTCGTCTTTGCCGTGCTCCATTACTAGATAACTCCAGTAATCTATATTGTCGATTAAAATGCGGACACAGGAAGAAAGCCTCCAAGGTTTTCCTTCTTCGCCTTGTCTTTCTAAAAATAGCGAGCGCAAATTATCGAGCATTAAAGAAAACTCTTCCAGTTCTGTCGCTGCTCCTTTTTCTGCGAATAAACCCTGCTGTCCCTGAGACTTGCTGTAATTCGATCTTATTATAGAACCCCAAAGACTTATATGATTTTTTTTTGCTGTTTCGCTTAAAGAGGCGATAGTAGTTTTTCCGATTCCGCGGCGGGGCGTATTTATAATACGTAAAAGACTAACATCATCATCAGGGTTAGCGATAACTCTCAAGTAAGAAATAATATCTTTTATTTCTTTTCTCTGAAAAAAACTTGTGCCTCCGGAGACTCTATAAGGAATATTTTCTGCCAAAAAAGATTCTTCTATATTGCGGGCAAGAGAATTTGTTCTTGTAAGAACGCCAAAGTCATGATATTTTAAATCTTCTTTAATCATAAAAGACCTGATTTGGCCTGCTATAAAATCAGCTTCTGCTGTTTCATTCTCCGGATGAAAAAGTTCTATGGGTTTTCCGCTCTTTTTTTGAGACCAAAGATTTTTTTCTTTTCTGCCTGTATTATTAGAAATTACTTCGTTTGCCGCTTCGAGAATTGTTGTAGTTGAGCGGTAATTTTGCTCAAGTTTTATTTCTGCCTTTAATGGATAATCTTTTTCGAACATCAATATGTTCTCGTAATTTGCGCCTCTCCATGAATAAATTGATTGATCATCATCTCCGACAACGCAGATATTAGAATATTCATCCGGAGCCAGCAGCCTTAATAGTTTATATTGAATAAGGCTCGTATCCTGAAACTCATCAACCAAAATATATTTAAACTTAGTACGGTACTTGTCAAGGACATCTTTGTTATTTGTAAAAAGTTCTAAAGGAATAGTTAATAGATCGTCAAAGTCAACCGCATTGTATATTTTTAAACCCTGCTGATATTCATTGTAGACAGGAAGCATATCCTTATCCTCTTTCCATTGCGCAAGCCCTATTTTTATTTTAGAAAAAAACTGTCCAAGAGAATAAATATCAATCTTTGGATTATATAATTTACATTCTCTAAGAGATTCTTTTATAAGAGACATCCTGTCAGTTTCATCATAAATAGAAAAGTTTTTTCTGTAACCCAGCAAAGAGCATTCTTCTCTTATTACACTAAGACCAAATGCATGAAAAGTGCTTACAGTAAGATTAAAAAGTTTTTTTCCTGTGAGTTCTTTAACACGATGTTCCATTTCCCGCGCAGCTTTATTTGTAAATGTAAGCGCGAGAATCGAAGATTGAGGGATTCCCTTATCCAGCATATGGGCAATTCTGTATGTTATTACCCTTGTTTTACCGGAACCCGCTCCAGCAATAATCAAAACAGGACCGTCTATACTGGTAACAGCGTCTTTTTGAGGCTCGTTAAGCTGATCGTTAAATTTAATTTTTGCCATTGTGAATTATCGATAAATAATCTGCAATTAATCTGCCGGCTTTCCCCCGGTGACTTACAGCGTTTTTTTCTTCTTCGGAAAGCTGCGCTAGAGTTTTATTGTACTCCGGCAGAAAAAAAACCGGATCGTAGCCGAAACCGCCGTCACCTTTTATTCCGTCTTTACGTGTAATTTCGCCTTCCATTTTTTCCTGAACAATATAAAATCTGCCGCTGCCGAAATATAATACCATTGAACAAATAAAACGGGCTTTTCTATTCTTTGAATCTCCTAGTTCTTCCAAAAGTAAAAGATTTTGTTCATGGCTTGATAATTTTTTATTTTCTGTATAGCCGTAATAGGCTGAATGAACACCCGGCCTTCCGTCAAGCGCGTCTACGCACAAACCGGAATCATCAGCTATAACAGGTTCTTTAATTTTTAAAAGTTCATATAATGCAGAGGCCTTTATAAGAGTATTTTCATAAAATTGAGAGCCTGATTCTATAGGATTAAATTCAAGGCCTTCTTCTGACGGGATTTTAAGCTTTGTTCCCAAAACAGCCTCAAGTTCTGTTTTTTTATGTTTATTATTCGTAGCAAACCAAATATTCATACATAGCATTGTAGACAAATTCTTCATTTCAATCTATACTTAAATAGTATTTATGAGAAAAAAAATTGAAAAACTGCTTTTAATCTCGGTGGTTACAATAATAATACTTTTTTCGGCAGGATGTTCAAGATCAGAGCCGGAAATTGTTTTTGGTTTCCTTAAATTGGTTATATATAACGAAGAAGACGGACTAAGAGAAAGATTCTCATTTTTTATTATGCCGGATGATGAAGACGGAATTGAAAATTTGGATGAGATATACCTTTTTCATGACATTGAACAGCTAAGATGGCATATTAAAAGCGATGAATGGATTCATACAGTTCACGACGGCAAGGACTGGATTGGAACACGCAGTATCGCTGCAAGTACAGGAAACCTTCCAAGGGGTTTATACCGCGCTGTGCTCTATAACAAAGGCGGCGAAAGTTCCCAGCGTACATTTACTTTTGACGGAGTTGTCCGCTTTCCGTTTCCGGAGCTCATTATTGTAAATAACACATACTCTGTAAGATCCGCCTGGCCGGTAAATCGTTTGGTTTACTATGACAGTAACGGAGACTTTATAAGATCGGCAGAACTAGAATCATTATCCGGCAGCCTGTCTCAAGCGGACTTGCCGTCTAATGCAATAACAGCGGCGCTTTGGGCAGAAGATGAAGCCAATTTTTGCAGCGCTTTTACAAACGCGGTTCCTGTAAACTAATGCATAAAAGTTATGTTATAAGAAAAGGGCGTTTTACAGATGCCCAAAAAAAAGCATATGAATCTCTCTCAGAAAAATATTTGATTCCTTATAAAGAAGAAGAACTTGATTTTGAAAGTGTTTATAACGACAATTTAAAAAATAAAAATGTGACACTGGAAATAGGTTTTGGTTCCGGATTAGCGACAGCAGAAATTGCGCAGGCAAACCCAGATAAGAATTATCTTGGAATAGAAGTTCACAAACCGGGAATAGGAAGACTTTTATGGGAGATAGAAAAGCGGGGTCTTATAAATATAAGAATTATTGAGCACGATGCGGTTTTTGTTTTGGATAAGATGATACCCCGCGGTTCTTTAGAAGCGATTCATATATTTTTCCCGGATCCTTGGCCAAAAAAAAGACATCATAAACGCCGCCTTGTAAAACGTCCGTTTACGCAAACACTTGCTCAAAAACTTAAAAAAGACGGTTATATTTACATGGTTACTGACTGGGAAGAATATGCCCTATACGCGCTGGAAGAACTTGAAAATACAGCAGAAATTAAAAACTATTATAATGGCTTTGCTGAGTCTATAGATTGGAGGCCAAAAACAAGATTCGAGAACAAAGGACTCTTAAAAAAACATGTAATTAGGGAATTATACTTTAAAAAAATATAGTATAGTAAATAAAAGGAGAAAAACATGAACCAAAACTTAAAGATCAGAATGCGCGGATTAAACATGGGAGGATGGCTCAGTCAAATTGACGCTATTCAGGAAAAAGATCCGGATAGTTTCCCCGGTATTGATAAACATATGGAGACTTTTATTACAGAAAAAGATTTTGTAAATGTAAAATCATGGGGTTTTGATCATGTAAGAGTACCTGTAGACTCTTATTTGTTTTTTGACGATAATGATGAACCTGTAAAAAACCGAATTGCTAATTTAGATCGCGCTGTAGAATTGTCAAAGAAAAACGGACTTAAAATGATTCTAGATTTACATGAATGTCCGGGACATGATTTTTCTGAAGTTACAAAAAGCCCTGTGCAAAAATTATTTGAGGACAATGATACATATTTAAATAAAACAGAAAAAATATGGACATACCTGTCAGAAAAATACAGTAACGAAACTCATGTTCTTTTTGAGACCTTAAACGAACCTGTAGCTCCTTCGCCGGAAATATGGAATAAGGTTAAAGACAGGCTTTGTAAAGTGATTAGGCGTTATGCTCCAAATTCAACAATAATTACAGGATCAAATATGTGGAACTGGCCTAATATGTTTTCTTCTTTAACGCCGTTCGATGACGATAATGTTATTTACAGCGTTCATTTTTATGAACCATTACTTTTTACTCATCAAAAAGCGCCATGGATGCTTAACAGCCCTGAGATTAGAGAAGAAAGAACATATCCTTGCGATTACGGCGATGGATTTATCCGCAAATACGGTTTTACACAATCGCAGGGAAAATGGGACAGAGATAGATTTTTAAAAGAGTTTGAACCTGTAAGCGAGTTTAGTAAAAAGTACAATGCTCCTGTTATCTGCAACGAATTTGGAGTTTATACGCCTGTAGAGCTAAATGCGCAATTACGCTGGTACGAAGATCTTTTGTCTGTATTAAAAGAAATAAATATCGGTTTTTCTTACTGGAATTATAAAAATCTTGATTTTGGGATTATATCAATAGGAGAAAGTCTCCATGAAAATCTTGTGCAGTACCAAAATAAAGAGAGAATAAATAATCCGGTATTGGATGTGCTTAAAAAATATTAAAATAAACTATGCTTTTAACAATTGATATTGGCACATCTACTTTTAAATTCGCAGTTTGGGATTATAACGGGAATCGTTTATCATTATTATTACTGCCTTTAAAAGCAAAAAATAATATTGAGACTGATCCTTCTGTATGGATTGACACATTTAATGAATGCTGTAAGAGAACCAGGGATCTTTCAAAAATAGAAGCAATTATTATCAGCGGAAACGGACCAACTCTAGTACCGGTACCTAAAAAAAATAATCCGCAGGAAAACGCAAGGCTTTGGACAGACAGGCGAGCTGAAAAATACAATTTACATGTTTCTGATTTAATGCAGGGTTATGTCGACGCTGGTTTTTTTCTGCCGAAAATCTTATATATAAAAAATGAAGAAGAATCGCTATATAATAACACTGATTTTTTTGTAGGGTGCCCGGAATATCTTGCATATAAATTGACAGGGAATGCAAGAACTGTTTTTCCATGTAAAGGATTTGACCGCTGGTTTTGGAATGATGATGTTCTGGAAAAGTTAAAACTAGATAAAGAAAAGTTTCCTTCTTTTATTAATCCAGGAGATGAGTTTGGGCTGTTATCAGCGTCTAATGCAGAATATTTTGGTTTTAAAAAAAATATACCTGTAATTTCCGGAGGACCTGATTTTTTTGCTTCGATATTGGGCAGCGGAATTACAGAACCCGAAACAGCTTGTAACCGTACAGGGACTTCTGACGGTATAAATCTTTGTACAGAAAATTATATAAAGCATGACAAGCTGATGTCTTACAGTCATCCCATCGAACCTTACTGGAATTTATCCGGGATAATAGGAACTTCCGGTAAAATGATAGAGGAAAAGACAGAAAGTTTAAATATAAAAAATATAGATGATTTTTTTGATCAGGCGCAAAGTAATATAGAAGCAAAAAATGTTTTAGAAAATATTAGTTTTAGAATTAAAGATATTTTAAACATTATGAAAGAAATGGGGCAAAAAACAAACAAAATTCATGTCAGCGGAGGTCTTTCTGATTATAGTTATTTTAATCAGATTAAGGCAGATATAACAGAAAAAGTAATAATAGAGGGCGCTTTTAAAGAAGCAGAATTACTTGGTTTATTTATCATAGGAGCATTTAAAAAAGGCATTTATTCTTCTTATAAAGAAGCCTCATCAGCTTTATATAAGATTAAAAGATGTTATGAGCCGGATTATTCTAAAAAAGACCTTTACAATAATCGTTATTTTGAGTATAAAGAAGCAAAGGAAAAAATATGAAAAATTCAATTATTACAGTTATACTTTTAGCGGCAATATTGTTCTTTGGATGCGTTCCTAAAAATAACTCCGCGTTTAATCCTGATGATGTTTCTATCCTTGTTTTTGTTACGGGTTTAATAGCAGGAAGCCCCGCTTATGAATTAATGGCAGAAGGAGCCAATGCCGCATTACAAAAATATCCGGATTTAAGAATAAAAATATACGAAGCCGGCATTAATCAAGCGGAATGGGAAATGCAATTGACAGAAATGATCTCAACAGGAGAATATAATATTGTTATAGGCTCTAATCCGTCACTGCCGGAAATCTGCAAAAACGCAATGCGTCATTTTCCTGATATTAAATTTATTATTTTAGACGCTTTTTATGAAGGTAACCCTCAGATAAAAACTTACTTTTATAATCAATACGAACAATCATTACTGCTGGGTTATTTAGCAGGTTTAATTACAGTAAGTGATATGCCTAACGCAAACAGGCATAAAAGGATTGGTTTTATTGCAGCGCAGGAATATCCGCTTTTAACAAATCAAATGGTTCCGGGGTTTTTAAAAGGCGCAAGGCTCGTAGATAACGAAATAGAACTTGATATGCGTATTGTAGGAAATTGGATAGACGCGAGCAAAGCATCAGAACTTACATCGGCTATGATTGATTCCGGCGTTGATGTATTTACAGCTATTGCAGGAGGCGCTGCTCAAGGAATGATCAGAACAGCTGCGGATAGAGGCGCATATATTGTATGGTATAATAATAATGCATATAATCTCGCGCGCGGAGTTATAGTCGGCTGCGGAATAATGGAACAAAAGAAACTTATGCTCGAAATAATCGAAGAAATTCTATCAGGAGAAATGCAGTATGGTTATAACCGTACAATAGGGATAAGTGACGGTTATCTGGGTTTTATAACAGATGATCCTGCGTATCAAAATCTTCCTTTGGATATAAGAACAAGATTTGAGCAATTTTTAAATGAATTCTAATAATTCTATGAGTGAAAATGTTATTGACGTAAAAAACGTAAATAAGCAATACGCCGGTAGAGACTTTAAGGCAAATAATAATATAAGTCTAAATTTAAAAAAAGGCGAAATCCTCTGTATTGCGGGCGAAAACGGCGCGGGAAAAACCACGCTAATGAAAATAATCTGCTCTTTAGAAAAACAAGACAGCGGAGATGTATCTGTTAACGGAAAAATTGGAATGGTTCATCAGCATTTCATGCTTTTTCCTGAATATACTGCTGCAGAAAATATTGTAATGGGAAAAGAGCCGTTAAAATTTAATTTGTTTTTTGATAAAAAAAAAGCAGACGAAGAAGCTGGAAAAATAATAAAAGCAAATAATTTTTCTATTAAAAGTACCTCTAAATTAAAAGAATTAACAAGCGGACAAATGCAGCAGGTAGAAATATGCCGTATATTATATAATGACGCTGATATTTTAATCTTTGACGAGCCAACGTCAATATTAACAGAAAACGAAATTAATTCTCTTTTTAATACATTAAAAAATCTTGTGTCAAAAGGAAAATCAATAATATTTATCACCCATAAATTAAATGAAATTAAACAGATTGCAGACAGGGCTGCGGTTTTAAAAAACGGAGAACTGATAAGTATTTTAGATTCAAAAAATTCAGAAATAGATATAGAAAAAATTGCCGCAATGATGATAGGTGATAAAGACAGTAATAAATCAAACGATTTAATGTTTAACCGTACATTTGAGCAATCAGAAATTAAAAAGAAAGAGAAAACTGTAATTTCGTTTAATGATGTTACAGTAATAAGAAAAGGAGAGGAACGCCCGCTGCTGGAAAATATTAATTTTTCTGTTTCTTCCGGAGAAATTATCGGGTTTACAGGAGTAGGAGGAAACGGCCTTGGAGTAATAGAAGCTGTTCTCGGCGGTTTTCTTAAACCTCACAGCGGTAAAATTTATCATTATAATAACGATATTTCTGATTATAGTATTCAAAAGTTAAGAAAACAGGGGCTTTCGTATGTTCCGGCGGACAGAATAAGAGTGGGAAGCGCAGGAAATGCCACAATAGAAGAAAATAAAATTATTAATATAAGGCATAATTATTTTAAAACTGTTAAAAAAAATAAGAATAAAGACAAGCTATTGGATAAAAATGCATCTGTATTATCCGGCGGTAATCTTCAAAAATTGATTTTAGAAAGAGAAATGAATCAATACAAGGATTATATTGTATTATCAGAGCCAACTTGGGGACTTGATATTACTTCTTCTTATTACATTATGGAAGAAATAGAAAAATTAAGAAAAAATGGAGCTGCGATTATTTTAATTTCTACAGATCTTGAAGTAGTTTTAAAACTTGCTGATAAAATATATGTAATGCACAGAGGAAAAATAAAAAAAGAATTTATAAATGACGGTAATTTTTATAATCTTGATAAAGAAATAAGGAACATTAAATATGAGAACTATTAATTTTAATGTTTTTATCGTTCCTGCTATAGGGATTTTGCTTTTAATTTTATTAATATTTGCGCTAAGTGATGAACCTGTAAAAACAATGTACTTTTTCTTTATGGGACCTTTTAGAAATACTTTTAGTTTTGGAAACTTGTTAAATGCCGCAGTTCCGCTGATACTCGGAGCTTTAGGAATAATAATCACAATGAAAAACGGCAATCTTAACCTTGGAGGAGAGGGGCAGATATATCTTGGAGCTTTTATTTCTACTGCAGCTGCGCTGTTTTTTTCTGACATTGTAACAGGGAAACTTTCAGGTACAATAGCCGCGGTAATTTCGCTGACAGCGGG
The DNA here is from genome assembly GCA_009784935.1 of Treponema sp. GTDB lineage: Bacteria > Spirochaetota > Spirochaetia > Treponematales > Breznakiellaceae > WQXQ01. Next base: position 47,983 of record WQXI01000005.1, on the reverse strand, counting down.
GGCATTATTTTCCGGAGGGCTTTGCGCTTTAAGCGGTTATTTAAAAGCAAAATGGAATACAAACGAACTAATTACTACATTTCTTGCGTCTTTGGCAGTGATACCTATAATAAATTATTTTGTTACAGGTCCTTACTTGGACCCGGAAACATCGCTGATGTCAACCAAAAAAATTACAGCAGATATTCAGCTTACGTTTATTTTTAAACCGTCTTATTTAAATACAGGAATATTTATAGCAATAATATTTATTATATTAATATGGTTTTTTCTGTATAAAACAAAAATTGGATATGAGTTTAGAATAGCAGGGTTTAATGAATTATTCGCTAGATACGGAGGAATCAACACAAAAAGAAACACAGTTTTATCGATGGCAATTAGCGGAGCGTTGTACGGATTAGCGGGTGGCATATTGGTACTTGGAACGCATCATGCAGTCATAAGGGAGTTTTCTGCAGGACTTGGCTGGAGCGGGCTTACAGTCGCGTTAATAGCGTTTTTTTCTCCGGCTGCTGTCTTGCCATGCGCTTTCTTTGTCGCTTGGATAAACGCAGGCGCAAGGATTGCAATGCAGAATACCGGTTTAACTTTTGAGGTTTCTTATATTGTGCAGGCGGTTATATTTATGCTTTCTACAAGCATTATTGTAAAGAATTTATTTAAAAGAAAAAAAGGATAACAATGGATTATATATTTTCTTTTTTAAAAAGTTCTGTAACAGTAATGATCCCTTTATTCTTTGCTTCTTTAGGCGGATTATTCCCGGCTCTTAGCGGAAATCTTAACATAGCGCTGGAAGGAATGCTTCTCTTTAGCGCATTTTCATCAATAGTTGTATATTTTTTTACTAATAATATTATTCTTGCTGTTTTCTCCGCTGTTTTTGCGGCTTTAATATTATCAATACTTTACTTGTTTTCGGTCTTTAAATTAAAAGCCAACTTATTTATATCAGGACTTGCGGTAAATCTTTTTTCCGGCGGAATATGCATTATTCTTTCAGAAAAAATATTTAATACAAAAGGCGTATTCGCCGTAAACATTGATCAATTAAACTTAAATTGGTTTATACTAACTGCGGTTATTCTATTATTAATATCATGGATTACTATATATAAAACACCATTTGGATACAGACTCAGAGCGTGCGAAAAAAGTTCAGAATCCCTTAAATCGCTGGGAATAAATCCCCAATTTTATCAATTAATAGCATTTATTATATGCGGTATTTTCTGCGGTATTGGAGGAGCATTTTTGAGCCTTAACCTTGGAGCTTTTGTACCCGGAATGTCCGCCGGAAAGGGGTGGATAGCTCTTGTTATTATATTTTTTGGAATGAAAAAGCCGTTTGGTATTGCCGCCGCTGCTTTTGTCTTTTCGTTTGCAGAGGTTCTTTCAAATTATGCTCAGATTCTTACAATTCCAGCCGAAATTCTACTCGCTTTCCCGTATATTTGTACTTTTTTTGCAATTATTATTGTTTCTATACTTAGTAAAAAAACGACATAATTTCGTAATATACGCCATTGAAGATTCTCTTATTCCTTGATATAATAGAAAAATCAAGAAAAAGGGAGGGTTTTAATGCTGGATATCGGTCAAATACATCAATTAGAGTATGAACTAGAATCAAGACCGAGTCAAAAGAGCGGCAGCGTTTCTTCTGACAGCGAGCGTTCTAACCCTATAGTCATAGCCGAAGCGCCCGGAAGAATTCACTTTTTGGGTGAACAAGGCGAGCCGGAAGACGGTATTTTTCTGTCAGCCGCGATAGATCGTTACATTCATGTTGCCGTAAGTAACCGAAAAGACAATTCATTCCGTTTTTATGCCGCAGATTTAAAAGAAAGAAAGAGAAGTACGCTGGCAAATCTCAAATATAGGCGCGAAGACAGGTGGGCAAACCACTTAAAACCTGCAATTCTTATGTTTATTGAGCTTGGGTTTCCAATGAAAGGGCTTAACTTTTCGTTTTGCGGTGATATACCCCAGCATATCGCTCTGGCTTCTTCTACCGCTATAGAAGTCGCTGCGGCAGTTGCGTTAAGAAATCTTTTGCATTTTCAGATAAGCGATTTAGATCTAGCGCAAAAGCTAAAAGATGCTCATAAAACTATTTTTGGCACGACAATTCCGCTTGCAGATTATTATATAACCTTGTGTTCCAAGAAGGACCATTTTTTAGCGATAGATTCATCAGAAAATGAATTAAAGTTCATTAAATCACCGTTTGCAAAGTTTAAATTTTTACTTGTTGATTCGCGCGTTCCGAGAATGGGCACAGAGAACGAAATAAATCTGCGCCGTTCTGATATTCTAAAAGGGCTGGAACTTCTTTCGCAAAAACGGCAGGGCGCGAGTTTTAAGGATTTTGCTTCGTCAGATCTTTTAGAAGTTCTCGGAGATTTCCCCGAACAAATTCGCAGGCGAAGCATTCACATTGTCGAAGAAATCCGCAGGGTAGAAGACGCATCCGATGCGCTTGAGCGGAGTGATCTCGCTTCTCTTGCAAAAATTATTTATCATTCTCACGAAAGCTTGCGTGATCTTTATGAAATCAGCTGTCCCGAAGTTGACTGGCTTGTAAAACGAGCGCAGGAGATCGAAGGAGCGGCAGGTTCGAGGATGACAGGCACAGGGTTTGGAGGCTGCACATATACAATTATCCGCCGTGAGCTTGCGGAAGAATATAAAAAACGCATGGAAGAGTATGAAAGAATATTTGGGTTCCGCCCGGTGGTTTACGAAATTAAACTGGCTGCAAAAGCCAGAATAGTACAAACGCGGAAGGGGACAAATGCTTAAAATCCTTCTTTCCAATGATGATGGAATTTCTTCTCAGGGAGTAAGGCTTCTCGCAAAAGCTCTGAGAAACGCAGGACACAGGGTTTTTACCGTCGCTCCTGATTCCAATCGTTCGGGCTGTTCTCATTCTATCGAATTTTTATCTGCTCCGTTAAAACTATCAGAAATCGAAGAAGATACTTGGTCATGTTCAGGAACCCCCGTAGATTGCATTATTACAGCGTTATTGGGCGGAATCCCGGAAATCTGTATTTCTACAGAAAGTCCGGCTTTTAATATGGAGAGAGCGCCGGATTTAATACTGTCCGGAATTAATGCCGGAGCAAACCTAGGAACCGATATAATTTATTCCGGGACAGCGGCGGCGGCAAGACAAGGGAGCATGTTTGGCATTCCTTCTGTCGCGCTTTCATTGGTAGAAAATGAGCTCTCGTGGCAGTGGGAATCTGTAATCTCATACATCATAGAAAAACTGGTCCCTTTAATGGGATACTGGAAAGCCGGTTCATTTGTGAATGTTAATTTTCCCAATACCGAAAAAAAACCTCTCGCGCTTGTTTCTTCTTTTCCTTCTTTGAGGTATTATAATGATAGGATTGTTTCTTATACATCTCCGGATGGAGGCAGATATTGTTTTGCCAAACCCGGAAAAGCGGAGAATATTCCTGAGGAAGGTTCTGATTGGGCTGAGGTCTTAAAAGGCAATGCAGCATTCAGCATTGTATTATCCCAGCCGGTAATTGCGTCAGGTTAACAGGGGGGAGGGAGCATGACTTTTTATGAAAATGAAAATGACACTATCGATGATAATTCCCGCCCAGACGAAAAGTTTCAGGACGCTGTACAGTTATATCAAAAAAAAGACTGGAAAAAAGCGCTTGATGAACTGCTCTCAACAGATACATCCGGTTTAAATTATGATGAAAAAATGGAACTCGCATATTATCTTGGGCTTTGTTATACAAAGCTTGAACACTACGAAGAAGCTCTTTCGTTTCTCGAACAAGTGGTAACTTCCAGCAGTGATATACTCCGAGTTTATCAATGCAGAATGACTCTTGCGTATATTTATGTTATTACAAAACGCGTCAGAATGGCAGAATACGAACTAAAAAGGCTTCAGTCCAGCGGTCTGGAATCGCCGCTTCTTTACAATACGCTGGCTTATGCCGCATGTCTCCAGAAACAGTATAAAAGCGCGGTAGAACTTTATGAAAAAGCGCTGGAAATTGATTCTGATAACGCGACCGCAATGAACAGCATGGGATTTATTCTCGCGGATACGGGGATGGATGTAATGCGGGCGCTTCGTCTTTGCAGAAGAGCGGTCGATTACAGACCGCAGAGCGCGGCTTATTTGGATTCGCTCGGGTGGGCGTATTATAAAAGCGGAGAAGTTTTAGAAGCGCGCACTTGGCTGAGAAGAGCTTTGGATTTAGCTCCCAACGAAGAAGAAATAAAAAAACATTTTAAAATTGCATCGGGAGGGGACAGGTGAAAATTATAAAGACTTTTACCTATTCACTCTTGTTCTTAATTTTCTGTGTTAGTCTTTCTGCGCAGCCTGATCCCGGACGTCCTGGTCCTGTTACAGGAGGCACCGGAGCTGCCGCGCTTTCTGCCGCAGATGAGTTTCGCATAGGGGTTATGGCATTTAACCGTTATTCATATAACGAATCGATTCTTTCTTTCGAACGCGCTCTGTCTTTTAGACCCGGAGAAGCTTTAATTCTTGACTGGCTGGGAAGAGCTTATTATTATTCTGGCTTCGAAGAAACTGCAATTCGTCAATGGAGATCCGCTCTTGATATATACAGAAGAAACACCGGAGTTGGAATGCTTCTTAACGCGCGGATAGAAACTGTAGCAAACAGGCGTTTTTTAATGCCGGTTGCAAATGACGGTGTTCGTTATGTGCAATCCGGGCGTTATCCGGGAAGGTACAATGATATTGTTCTTTACCGCCAGCCTACATCTGTGCTTCCAAACAATGACGGTTCAATTTGGATTGTCGCATACGGAAGCAACGAAATTATCAGAGTTGACGTAAACGGAATTATAAGAGAACGAAAAAGAGGTCCTCTTAACGGCTTTGATCGTCCTTTTGACATGGTGCGCGGTTTAGACGGACGTATGTATTTATCAGAGTTCCGCGGCAGCAGGGTAAGCATTTTAAGCAGTAATGGCGATTTTATTTCCTATTTGGGTTCCAGAGGTTTAGGCGCCGGTCAGTTTATCGGTCCGCATTATCTTACAATCGACGAAGACGGATATTTATTTGTCGTAGATTACGGAAACAGGCGAATCTCAAAATTCGATCCGGATGGTGATTTTATTTTATCCTTTGGATTACGAAACGCTGTTTTTCCCGGAATGCTTTCTCCGACAGGAATTGCCGCTAACAACGGAAAAATATATGTCGCTGATAATGTCGCAAATACAATTTATATGTTTGATCCAAACGGAAACTATTTAGGTCCTTTAGCGGCAGAAGGTCTTACAGGTCCTGAGAGTTTAAGATTTCTTTCTGACGGAACCTTGCTTGTCGCTGATCTTAATAGGATTTTACAAATAGATGTTGATTCTGCAATAGTACGTGAGCTGGGAGCTGCAGGAGGAGAGCGTACGCGCATAACCGCCGCTGACATGGACAGGAACGGCAATGTTGTTGCCGCAAATTTTAACGCCGGCGAAGTTGCAGTAATGACAAGATTTGATGATTTAGCTTCCGGTTTCTTTGTTCAGATACGCAATGTTAATTCTCAGCGTTTCCCTCAAGTAAGAGTTGAACTCACTGTAGAAGACAGGCTTAGGCGTCCTATTGTGGGTCTTGATAATAATAACTTTTTACTGACAGAAAATAATAATCCCGCTGCAGACCAGATATATCTTGCTCCGGGCTTTAGTTATTCGGGCGGAGATATTTCTCTTCTCATAGAAAGATCTGACATTACTGCGAACATGCGCGATGCATTAACCGCAGCTTCACGTGATATAAACCGCGCTATGAACGAAATGAATAATTCAAAAATTGTTTCTGTTATTTCCGCTGCAGGGCAGCCGCTGCGTGAACGGCATGCTGTTTCGCTTGAGAATGCTGTCCGCGGAACAGCCGCAAACTATACGCAAAGATGGCGTTTCGATTTAGGTCTGCGTCTTGCCGCCACAGATCTTTTGACCGCAGCGCCGAAACGTTCTGTTGTTTATGTCGGCTCCGGCTCTTTGGGCAATTTAGCGTTTGAACAGTACAGTCTTTCCGAAATGGCAAGTTATCTTGCAAACAACGGAATCGTTTTTAACGCAATAATTTTGGGCGGCTTAGAAATATCAGAAGGCATTGAATATCTTTGCAGGGAAACAGGCGGAAGAGCAATGCATCTGTATCGTCCGCGGGGTATTGGAGAACTAATAAAAGGCGTTGCGGAGAATCCTTCCGGTGTTTATACATTTACATATAACTCACGCCTTCCTTCTGACTTTGGACGCGCATTCCTGCCGATAGAAGCGGAAGTATACCTGATGGAAAGATCAGGAAGAGATAATACTTTTTATTTCCCGCCTCTTGAGTAGTAAAAAATAGATGAATCAGAACATGGTAACATGGCTTTTAAAACCTTCGGAACTTACACTAAAAGGCGATAACCGTAAAAGTTTTGAAGGCGTTCTTAAAAGTAATATTCAGCGTCTTTTATCAAAGATCGAAGCTAAAGTTTCTGTAAAGTTCACAGCCGGAAGATACTATATTAGCGCTCCAGAAGAAAAATCAAATGAAATCGAAGATATACTTTCGCACCTCATTGGAATTTCCGGCTGGGCAAAAACTGTCACATGCGAGAAAACACCGCAGGCTGTTATAAACGCCGCCGCAGAAGAAGGCAGAAAAATTTATGCCAATGGAGCAAGAACTTTTAAAATCGATGCGCGGAGAACTGACAAGAGCTTCCCGCTTTCTTCTTACGAACTATGCTGCGAAGGCGGAAATGCCGTTACAAATGCAGTGACAGATATTAAAGTAGATATTCATAATCCGCAGGATACGATAAGGATCGAAATACGCGAAAAAGCATTTGTTTATTCCGGCGGTAAAAAAGGACTTTACGGTCTTCCTGTTGGAACAGCAGGGAGAGGTTTGTTATTGCTGTCTGGAGGAATTGATTCTCCTGTCGCGGCATTTTTTATGGCAACGCGCGGTATTATTATTGACGCGATACATTTTCATGCTTATCCGTATACTTCGATAGAGGCAAAAGAAAAAGTAATTACACTGGCAAAGCTGACAGGCAAGTACTGCATGGGGATTCATCTTTATATATTGAATTTTACAAAAGTACAAATGCGCATTAAAGAGCGCTCTCCTGCAGAATGGACAACAGTGCTTTTACGCATGGCAATGATGGAAGCCGCCGAAAAAGCGGCAAAAAAAATTAAATGCAAATGCCTCATAACAGGGGAGAGTCTTTCGCAGGTAGCAAGCCAAACAATGGAAAATATAGCATGTACTCAAAGCAGAATAAAACTTCCTGTGTTTAGGCCGTTGATTGGCATAAGCAAAGAAGAAATTATTACAAAAGCAAAACAAATCGGAACATTCGAAACTTCGATACTGCCGTTTCAGGATTGCTGTACGCTGTTTACCCCTAAACATCCTGTTCTGCGGGGCAAAGTAAACGAAGCAAATGAACTGTACGAAAAATTAGAACTGGATGAACTCATCGAAGAATCCCTGCAGGATTATGAACTGGTAAAGTAGGGACTGCGGAAAAACGCAGATTAATACGGATAAAACTCACGCAGAGGCACAGAGGGCGCAAAGATCGCAGAGGAATAATGAAGAGGGAAATTTAACCACAGAGTAACACAGAGAATGTCCATGAGGTCGCTGAGCTGAACCCTGAGCATGGGACACTGAGCTTGTCGAAGGGTGAAAAGATTCTCACATAGAAAGGGGAAATACAAAATGCGACATTTAATTGTACGTTTTTTTGTTACAAAGTAGTATTTTTTGATTCTAGCATATTTATGGATTTTATCAATAGTTTTACGATTTATTTTAATAAAAATTGTTTCTAATTACTCCTTTTAATATCTTTTTTCGGAGAGCTTTCTTTAGCTCTTTTGCGACAAAAAAACGTAGGTTTATTTGTCGCATTTTAAAAGGAGATTTTTATGAAGAAACATAGCATAATTTTAATTTTTTTACTCGTTATATCTTTAACATCTTGTTCTGCTCAAAACAGAGGGCAGGCAAACTCCTCAGAGGTTGAGCTATGGAACGGTTTTACTACAGCAATGAACGTGGAACAAGTAAGAGCAAGAGTTACAAGCGTATTTAATGTTAACCTTAGAGAAGAGTCAGACGGATATCCAGTAAACTTCTTTCTTCATACAGATTTTAGCAGTGAAGGTGTAACTCTTGATATGGAATTAGGTATTTGGAGGCGTTCTGAATTTACTTTAAGAACAATTCATTTGTTTAATCGCTCAGATATATACAATGAGGTTTTTTTTCATTTTTTAAATGGTCATTTATTTGCAATAGAAATAAATATGAGATATAGTGATGATTTTATTGCTCTTGCAATTAATAACTATGGACAGCCGACATATGCAGATGCCAGACGGTATGTCTATGAGTGGATTCTTCTTAGAAGAATGATTATTATTAATGACACGAGACCGTCAGAATTAAAAATAATCGACAGACAAGTAAAAGAAAACTGGGATAGAGAGAGAGCAGTAGAAGAACAGCGCAGAGCATCAGAAAGAATACAATTCTAAAGGAGAAAAATTTATGGAAATTGATGAATTTGCAAGCAAAGTAATAGCTGAAAAAAACAAATGTATCACTGACGAAATATTTCTAATGATACAAAATGATCCTGTATTAATGCGTGAATATCTGCGTCTCATTGAAGAGCATAAACTAAATCCAGTAAATATGAAGATTGGAAAAGAGATAAAAAAGGCATATAATTTAACAAATGAGCAAAGCAGAAATGAAAAGCCTAGAAGTACATTAATAAAGAGTTATCAGGAATTTGAATAAATATTGCTAAAAAACTAAGACAACGAACAACAGCTCTGTGCCTCCGTGTGAACTCTTAGGTCTTCGTCCGCGAAAATCTGCGGACAATTTCTTGCTAGAAGCTTTGCCGCAAGTACACCTGCGTGCCCTGCGAGATAGAAACCTCACTTATTTTTTAATTTCTTCTTTATTCCCATCCACATAATAAAAGACGGAAAAATTGACATTATTAAATAACCATACTTTTCTTTTATATGCAGAAAACTAGATATTGTTCCTCCAAGAGGATAATATGGAATTCTCAATAGACGTTCTATAACTTCATCATATTTTGTCAATGTAATAACCAAAAGTATGATAAATAGTACTATCACAGAAGCAATATTTTTGAATATATTATTTGTGCCTCTAAGAAATATTTTTCCAGCAAAGAAATATAAGGAAAAAATAATAATTGTATAAACTAAAATAAATATACTATTAATTATAATTACCCGTATATCTAGTTTTTCATTACCCCATACACTTCCCCACCACATAAAATTGACAGGATATAGAAAAACAATGCAAACACATACGTGAACAAAAATTGCAATTATGTTATTTTTAATTATTATAGACATCATCTGCCTTCCTAAAATAATATTTTAATTGTATTATATGAATTAGAAATTGTCAATATTTTATATAAACTTGTTCAGTATTAGTGCCTTAGTGCCTTAATGTGAACTCTTCTTTTAAATTTATCTAATCCTAAATGTCACAGGATATCTAAATCTGCACGAGACCGGCTCACCGTTAGCGTATGCCGGTTTTCCTTTTTTACCCATAAACGCTCTTACAGCCGCTTCTCCAAATCCTCTGCCTTCCGGCTCTTCTCTTAATATCGTTACTAACTGCACAGTGCCGGTACGATCAACAAATAATTCCAGTATTACTCTTCCTTCTATGCCGGAACGAAGCGCGATCGGCGGATAAACAAGCTCTGATAAAATTGCACTTTCATCAAATTCCGGCCTAAAAGAAACTTGATGCATTAAAAGATAATTTTCGAACGAATGAACATTTAATGCGCCTGGGGTAATTAATTCCTGATTGGGCTGATAATCAGTTTCTACAATGTTTTCTGCAATATTTTCTGTCTGCGGAATTTCAGTTTCACTGGGAGGCGGAGGAGAAAAATCAAGTAAATCTGTCACTTTCATTACTCTAGCCAACTCTGATGGCTCATTTAGTATTCTTTTTGATTCAAACGCAAGGAAAAAAATTAATAAAATATGCACAGCCGCTGTAATAAAAATAATTAAATAGCGGGTTCTTTTTTCATTCATTGCTTTTTACCACAAAACTAACAACACGATACTGGAGAATTTGCATAATTTCCAAAACATTATTAATATGAGAATAGGCAGTATTTTTATCTGCAATAATCTGCACTCTGGTATCAGGTGCAGAAACATAAAGCTCAGTTATTTTATTTTCAAATTCATTGTAACTTGATAAATCTCCGTCAAGAAAAATGTTTCCATTGGGAGTTATCCAGACTTCAAGATTTTTTTCGGCTGTTGTACGCAAAGCAGTATCAGCTTCCGGATATTCAATTTTTACTTCTTTTCTGTAATTTATAAGAGAAATAAGCATAATAAAAATTAATAACAAGAATGCAATATCAGACATAGAAAAAAGAGGAATAAAAAATATTTTTCTTTTTTTTCTTATTTTCATCTATCCTAATCCTATTTTACAGAAAAAGAAAATGAATCAATATGCAAATCTTGCGCGAGTTCTATAAATGATACTACATTTTGCCAAATTGCATTCTCGTCAATTGATAAAGAAACTGCGATATTTGGATTTGCGGATACAGATGACTGAATAATTGTTCTTGACTGAGAAATACTGACTTTTTCGTTAAGATAAATTATTTCACCGTCAGAGTCCAAATCGAACCGTAAAAGATTATCTCTTAAAATATGCAGAGTAGAGTCTTTTTCCGGAAGATTTAACGTAAAACCTTTATTAATATTAAACCCGGCAATAACAAGAAAATATATAATTAAAAGAAAAGCAAGATCAGAAGCGGCGCAGCTTTCTAAAAAGCTCCTTTTATTATTACGCTTTATTTTCATTATTGCCTTCTGTTTGTTCGTAAGAATATTTAGCTATTAAATTTGTGCAAGAGGTTTCTATCTTAAAACTAAATTTGTCAACAATATGCGAAAATATTGAATGAGATATCATCGCAATAATTGCAATGATCAAGCCAAAAACAGTAGTAATTAATGCTTCGTATATTCCGTTTGCAACTATCTGCGCGTTAACTTCTGTTGCTTCTGCGATTGATCTAAAAGCACCGATCATTCCTGTTACAGTTCCTAAAAAACCTGTTAAAGGCGAAAGAGATCCAAGAGCAACAAGAAAATTAAATCCGTTTTCTAAAGAATTTATGCAGTTAACAGCTTCTGTTTCTGCAGCTCGTTCCGCTCGTTTTTCGCAGATATATTTTCCGTCTTTTGACTGCTGAATAAGAGAAAGAAGAACCCTCGCTCCCATTCGTTTTTTTGTTAAAGAAGAAAGATAATCTACGGCTTTTTGATATTCGCCGGCATTTAAATATTCCGATACTTTTATTGACAAATCGTCAACATCGAGATTATGGTTTAAAATAAAAACAGCCCGCTCAATTGAGATTGCAACAGCAGCTATAGAAAACAATAAAAGCGGCCACATAATAACGCCGCCAAGTTTAAATAATTCCAATAAACTAAAAGAAACAGTTTCCATTTATTACCTCACACTTGTAAAAATTTTATTATCTTTTAATAATTCAATAATATTTTCCCAGTTATACTCAAAGTATATCCAAGAAAGAGCCTCTTCCCAATCTCTTAATAATGTACCAGAATTTCTTACGTTACGCAATTCTTCTGTAAAGGTGCGTTCAGTGTATCCTGTATTCCAGTTAATTTCTTCTGCCCTTGTAAAAACATCGGTATTTCTCAGCCAATCAGGCGGTCTATGCCTTGCCGATACTGTTTCCGGTAAGATTATGGGTTTCCAGTATCTTTCAAAATCCCGGATATTTAAACCCGCCGGACTATTTATAGTTTTTTTCCATTCGCAAAGAGATTGTATTCTTTCGCGCCTGTTCTGCAAAGCAATAAGCGCTTCGTTTCCGGTTATTCTGGTATCAAAACGATGAATACGGCCTTGAGTTATATTGATAGCCTCAATATTCTCTGTTATTTTTAATTCGGCGGTTATATCTTGTAGAATTAAACTGCCGCTTCCTGTTAATTCCAGTGAAAATTCATTCCAGCCGTGAACGTTTCCTGCAAGATATTCAAGTGAAGTAAAATCAAACTGTATATTGTCATTGCCTGAGAATGATCCGCGTATTTTTATCATTGGATAATCATTAAAAATAAATATAATTGACGTTTGTTCTAATTTATTTTCGGTAATATTTAGTTCTATTAAATCTTTATAATATTTATTAATTATTTTTTCTGCAAATGCAGAGCCATCAAGCATTCTTCCTGTATTTTCTGCAAGTGAAACACAGTTAGAAAAAAGAAATGCCAAACAAATAATAAAAATGAATTTTTTGTTTAGATATCTTTTATTCACCATTAGTTCTCCTTAATTTAATAACTGAATTTAAACCCAAATGACGGTATAGGCATTGGAATCTCATAATTAGCAGAACTATTGCCGGAATCAATTTGTCCAGAATATGGATTAAATCTTGTGTTTCCCTGCGCTGTATAAACAAAAGCCAAAATATTTTCTACAGCCGCGTAAATTTCGTATCTTGTTTTCCCGTTTCTATTGCTTCCATAAATAGAAAATTTAAAATCGAGAGGCAGAGAAAAAGTAGTACGGTTAGAGTCATCAATATATGACGGCCAATAAAACTTTTCTATAAATTTATTCTGATCTAAAAGTAAGACAGGATAACTTTGAGGAGCGTCACCATATCTGCGCGGCAGGGGGACCCCCGAAGCAAGACCAAATCGAATATAAAAATTCATATTTAAAGCGGGTTTTATATTTACAACAAGATTAAGGTTGTGAAACCTATGAAAAGCGGGAAAATACCATGAATCGCCGCGATTGCCGCCGGAAAGCCCTCTTCCTCCGTATCTGCCGGCAGGATCACGGTACTTTGTCCAATTAAATGAATAAGAGAGCCAGCCGTCAATAAAACGTGACTGCACTTTATGAAGCATAACATCTATGCCCCATACAATTCCTTCACCGTCAAAGTTTGGAAGAATATCAAGATTATCAATTGTTAGTGCTAATGGAATATACATTCTGTCAAAGACATATTTATAGTAACCTTCGATGTTTAAATAAAGTGATTCAGGAAATTCAAGCCTTAACCCAAGGATAGAAGTCCACGATCTGTTGGGCTTTATTCTGTTTATGTTGTACCTTTCTTCTGCAGCAATTATATTATCGTTTATAGAAGAAAAAAGCCCTGTTCCTGCAGAAATATCAATCGATTTAAAAATCCAAAAATCTTTTGCGATGTTAAAATCTATATTGAGTCTTGGATTTAGAACCGGATCACTTGATAAAGAGAAACCGCTTCCTGTTAGGTAAAAATGGTCGAGGCGGAGCCCAAGCTCTGCTTTTAGACGGTTTTCAGAATCATATTCGCAGAGTATATAAGCGGATGTAGTAAATAAATAATTATTTGTATCCGGAGAATAATGAATAGGCACTGCGATTCTTACATAGTTCCATACAGACTCACTGATAGAAGGATACATAATTTTAAGAAAACTCTGATTTACCAAAGATAGATTCTGAAAAAGTGTTTCATTTGTTACACGCTGGTCGCCTTTGGAGCTGTGCCAGTTAAACATTTCCTGAATCCCTGCAGATAATAAAAAATTATTTGAAATTTCCCAGTCAAGATCGATTCTTCCCTGCAAATTAAAATGAGAATCGGTTTGGTCAATAAGGCTGTATTCATAAAAATTATAAGGATTAGTTAAAAGAGGAATTAAAGTGCTGTAATTTGGATTATTTGAGAAATCAGAAGAAAAATATCTGTTTCTTAAATTATAATCCATTTCTCCGTATATGATTCTATCTTCGTATCCAGCTCCTAAAGTAACTTTTAAAAGCATATCAGGTCTTGGATTCCATAGTAAAGAAGATGTTAAAAATCCTTGATAATTAGTAAAATCAAAATCAACAGATGAATCATTAACATTAGGATCAGAACTTGGGTTAGCAAAAAATACGCCGACTCCGTCAACCCCAAAGAAAAAAGTAGAAATTAATTCAAGATTATCGGTAAATCTGTAATTACCGTTAGCAGTAACTGTTCTTATAAACGGAGCTTGACGGATATAATTTACTCTTGATAAATCAGGTATATAGGGAGAAAGTTCTTTTGCTAAAGCAATAACAGGATCATAATAAGTAACTCTTCCTGTAAATAATATACCTCCCTTGCCGAACAAAGGCAATGAAAGGCTAAAACTTGCCATGCTTGTATTAAAACCAAAATCAAATAATATTTCTGTCGGAGAAGGAGAGCGTGTTGTTATTTCTAAAAGACCGGAAATCGTATGACCGTAACGCGTAGAAAAAACTCCATGAGAGAGCTGAGCGCTTTGCACCATTCGAGGATCAAAAATAGAAAATCCTCCTCCCCAAAAATAAGGATTGCTGATAAAAAAACCGTCCATTGACGCGCCCATATCTCCGGGGTAACCTCCCCGGATACTCGGCTGGGCGTTAAAGGTACCGGAATAATTTACACCGGGAAGAAGTTTAATAGTATTCATTACATCTTCTACAATGCCGATTTCTGCTGTTTGAGAAATTTCTCTGGAACCTAACGCGATACTTCTGCCTGTTCTTGATTCGTTAGAACCCGGTCTTGGAGCTTCCAGTACAAGTTCTCTTCCTTGTAAAACTCCCGATAATCTAAGATGTATTGTAAATGAACTGCCGGAAACAGGAATCGAAATAATGCCGGTTTCATATCCGGGATAAAACGCTTGAACAATTAACTGCCTGTTAGCAGGCGCTTCTATAAGAGCTTTTCCTTCATTGTCGCAGATATATTCGTTTCCGTCCCTTGTGCGTATAACGGCCCCTTCTAGCGGGAGTTCAAGGTCAGAATCTATAACAAATATTGTTACTTCTCTCGCAAAAAGAGGGGATACTGCAAGAAAAAATAGTGTTATAAAAAAAAATATATTTAATTTCTGCATTATATTTATTTTCTTAAAAAGATAATTACACCGTCCCAGTCGTCGCCCGGTGGTGATTTTTCGTATTCTTGCGCTCGTTCAAAATAAATTTTAGAAAGATAATCATCATTCTGTGTTTCTAAAGCTTTTGAAAAGTAATCTTGCGCAAGTTTCCATTCTCGCATATAAAAAACTCTAAGCCCGTTATTATAATTTACCAGAGTTTCCCTGTTTATTAAAAGGCTTGGAACAGTCAAAATATCAGCCGTATCGCCGGAACGTAATTTTTTACTTTCTGCCCCAAAAAAACCGGAATAAACTGCATAAATACCTACCGGTTTTTCTTTTCCTTTTACGCGGACATTATCTATTTTACGAAAAAGGAATTTTTCTTTTGCAGCTTCATAAACAGATTCAGAAACAATAAGCGGATGTTTATAATATTTAGAAAGACTTTCAAGGCGGGAAGCGATATTAACAGTGTCGCCGATTATTGTATAATCCATTTTGTTTTTAAAGCCGATATTTCCCAGAATACATTCTCCGCAGTTAATTCCAATGCCAATTTCTATTTTTTTTCTGGAGAGCACAGTTTCGTTATTATTAATAGTGTCCATAGCGGCAAGCATTTTTACAGCCGCTCTTATAGCATTTGCAGGAGAATTTTCTAAGGTTTGAAACGCGCCGAAAACCGCCATTATAGCGTCTCCGATAAATTTATCAATATGTCCGTTTTCTGAGATAATTTCGCTTCCCATTTTAGCAAAATAAGTGTTTAAAAATTCGACAACATTTTGAGCATTTGAACTCTCCGAGATATCTGTAAAATCCCTTATATCGCTGAATAAAACAGAAACATTCCGGTTTTCGCTTGCTTGGGTCATTCTAATGGTCTCGTTAATTATGTCATCCATTACATCCGGCGGAACATACCTGGCAAAAGCAGCGCGAGTATTTTTCTGAAGATTAGACATTTCTGTCATTGTCAGAGCATTAGAAATTACCGGAGCTGCAGAAGCTGTAAATACATTAATGTTTTCCATAACAGCAGGAGTAAAATAATCGTTTATTGTATTTGCGATATGTATGGAAGCGAACACTTCTCCGCCTATTATAAGCGGTATAGAAATATAAGAAACCGCTTTTTGCGTATTAGTTCCTTCGTTTAAAAAAACTTTTTCTACTTTGGATGTAAAATCAAATTCCGGAAAAAGACTGTTAAAATCAGCAGCGCAGATTTCGTTAAATAATTCTGTATTCTCCTTTGAGAATCCTGCAAAATTCATATTATAAGTATACATAATTCTGTTGCTGCCTCGGATCATTAATGCAGCTATCTCCGCTTCGCAGACATTATGAAGCAGTTCAAATATACCGTTAGCTACCATTTCCATGGAATGAACTCTATTAGAAAGCTCTGTCAAAAGACCGATAATTGTCATCTGATAAAGCTTATTATCAAGAAGGTTGTTAACTATTTCTATAATAGAATCATCATTAATTTTTCTGCTTTCTTTTTCTATAGAAGCAAAATCTATATCTATTGATGAAGATAAAATTTCATTTACGGCGTTTTTTAGCGGTTCCAGATTATCAGGAGTTTTTTCTATGTAATAATCAGCCCCGGCTTGGCTTCCCCAAAATCTGTCTTTTTTTTCATCAAGAGCTGTAAACATTATAATAGGAATTGTTTTTGTATTTTTTCTTGATTTTAAAAGACGGGTAACCTGATATCCCTTAAAAAGAGGCATTTCTATATCTGTAATTATCAAATGAGGCAAAAATGAATATGTTTTTTTTATGCCTTCAAAGCCGTTTACAGCTCTTTCTATTTTATAAATAGACGAATCAAACGCGTTTATAAGCATATCAGCAAAAAAGCACGAGTCTTCCATAATTAAAATGCGTTTTTGTTCAGTCATTTACTGCCCCGATAAGTTCATTTACAACATCCAAAAGATTCTGATTATTAAAAGAATTTTTTATTATATATTTAGAAACACCGAGCTTAAATGCGCGGTTTTGGTCTTCTTCATTTTCGTTGGAAGAAACAACAACAATCGGAATTTTAGAAAACTCTTCGTTCTTTTTTATATTTTCTATAAACATAAAGCCGTCCATAACAGGCATATTAAGATCTGTACAGATTAAATCGTAATGTTTCTGCTTCATCGCTTTTAAACCCTGCGCTCCGTCAGAAGCTGTATCTACGGCATATCCTTCTGATGATAATATTTCAGCTTCAATTTCCCTAACCGGCAGTGAATCATCAACAACAAGAATTGTTTTTCTTAATTTTTCGTATTCTATATTTCTTTTTTTAATATCAATAGACTTAATTTTTTTAGCCATTTTTAAAACAGTAGGTATATGCAAAACGCTTACCATATCATAATCTTCGTTAAGTACAATGCCCGAAAATATACTCATGTTTTCCATAAAAGCAGGCATTGTTTTTAGGATTACAGATTTCATGCTATCTATATTATCTACGGCGAGAGCGGCAATATCATCATAGGAGCGGATAATAACTACAAAAAAAACATCAGACGTATTAACAGTATCAGTTTTAATATTTAATATTTGGCTTAAATAATAAAGCTTTATTAAGCGATCATTATATTTAATCTCAGGGCGATCTACAATCATTAAGATATTTTCTTTATTTATTAATAAAATATTATCAACAAAGTTAGCAGGTATAATAAATTTAATCCCTGAGCATTCAACAGGAAAGCCCATAAGTGCGGCGATAGAAAGCGGAACCATTATAGTAAAAGTGGTGCCTTCTTTATAAAAACTTTCTACAATGATACTGCCCTTTAAAGACTCTACAGTTTCCCTGACAACATCCATTCCTACGCCTCTTCCGGAAACGCTGTCCGTTTTTCCGCTTGTAGAGAATCCCCTCTGAAAAATAAAATTAGTAAGTTCTTCTTTAGTAAGATTTGCCGCTGCAGCTTCTGCGATAAGTCCTTCTTTTACCGCCTTTTGCCTTATTTTTTCCGTATCTATGCCTCTTCCGTCATCGGCTATAATTATTTTCATACTGCCGCTTTCGCGCGAACAAGTGATAGAAAGTTTTCCTATTTCATTTTTTGCGGCTGCTCTTCGTTCTCTTGGCGATTCAAGGCCATGATCTACCGCATTGCGCACCATATGTAAAAAAACGTCGGACATTGCTTCTATTATATTTTTATCTATTTCGTTTTCTTTGCCTTCTATTGAGAGCTGAACTTTTTTGCCAAGTTCTTCCGATAACTGATAAACATAACGCGGATAATTATCAAAAATTGTAGAAATAGGAAGAGTTCGCAGAGATATTACGCTGTCATAAGCGCTTCTTATTGCATTACCTGTATCTATAGAATAATTTTTTAATGAAGAATTAAGTCTTTCTAATAAACGTTCTAGTTTTCTTAAATTAGAAACAGAAGAAAAGTCATGTTTATTGTTTTCTTTTGAATGTTTTATAAAGCTTTTCATTAATTTTACAATCTCAGAACTGTTTACAGAAATACTTTTTGCGGAAATTTCGAGAGATTGAAGCGAAGCAATGCTTTTTATGATATCGTCAATTTTATCAAGAGAAATACGGATAGTATCAGTTTTTGAATCTTTGCGTTTTTCTGTATTGATATTACCAGAAGTACTGCTGACAGCGTCAATAGGAAGAAGATTTTCTACAGTATCGTCATTAATAGAGGGGATAATAAAATCATCGTTAGAAACAAGCAGAGAAATATTTGTTAAATATTCATCGATATCGATAGAATCATTTTTTATTTGTTTAATCGCTAAAATACCTTTTTTTAATAAATCAAATGATGATAAAACTAATTTAACGGCATTTTCTGATAATCCTATCCGCTGTTCCCTTAAAGCTACAAAAATGCTTTCTAATGAATGACTTAGCTCTTCTATTTTTTTAAATCCAAGCATTCGCGATGAACCTTTTAGAGTATGAAGCGCCCGCAGCAGAGTAGCAAGATCATCGCTTACAGAGACTCCTTCTTTAATGTCAAAAACAAGAGTTTCCGCAAGGGCTAAGTTTTCCAGCCCTTCTTCAATATATTTACTAATATATTTTTCTTTATCTATTGCCATCTGATTCACTGTCTTTAATTGTCAAGAGTTCGCCCAATTGCTGTGTCAATTGAGTAAGGTCTTCCGCGGATGATGTAGCTACTCTTGTTGACTGAATAAAGTTTGCAAGTCCTCTTGAGATATCCGCAATTGCAGTATTTATTTGTTCTGTAGATTTTAGCTGCTTTTGCGTAGAAACTGTAATTGTCTGAGCTTGATTGGAAGTTATCTCCGCTCCGGAACGTATTTCCCTGAATATGTCTTCCAGCTCTCTGATTAAATTATTGCCTTCTGTAATTTTATCAGCGCTTTCTTCGCTGGAAATTATTAAAGAAGAAGAAGAATTTTGAATCTCTTCTACGTGTTCTCTTATTTGCTTAGTTAATGAAGAAATATCATCAGCAAGGCGGTTTACTTCGCTTGCAACTACTGCAAACCGTTTGCCCCTGTCTCCTGCGCTGGCGGCTTCTAAAGCGGCGTTAAATGCAATTACTTTTGTTTGATCCGTAATTGTATTAATATTTTTTACAATATCGCGGATTTTAATAATTTTATTTCCAAGCGAAATAATTCCCGCTATAACGCCGTTATTTTTATTTTTAATATCTTCAAACTGACCGACATTGCGCTCAAGTACAGAAAACCCGTGAATAACATCAGTTTCCATTCTTGACGCTATTGTCGCAACGCTGGAAGTTTTATCTGCAATTTCGTAAGCAATTTTTGTATTTTCGTTTATTGTAGCTTCAATTTCCTGAACGCTGGCTGCTTGATTATTTGCAGTAGAAAAAATATCTTTAGAAGACATAAAAATTTCATCTGTTGATTTTTGAATTACTTCTGCCATGCCTCTCGTTTGTTCTACTGTTTTAGAAGCAGTAGCGGCTTCCGAAGCTTGAGATTCTATCATATTACTAAAGAGAACAAGATGACGTTTGCATGCCATTCCTGTAATTATGCCGGCAACCATAAGGCCGATTACCCTGAATACTTCATTGTAAACAGGAAACCTTACAGGTATTTGGCTGGTTTCGAGAATAAAGAAATAAGGAAGATCTATCGCTCCGGCATTAGCAATAATAACTATAAAATAACATATACCTGCAAATATACCGGAGAAGAACGCGCATCTTACGCTGTATCTAAAAGCTCCAAGCATAATAAGAACAAAATAAAACAATGTCCAGATCGAAAGCAGCGGTATAGGCGGAGCGATTTCTAGATACGTACATCCAATCCATATTGATAATGATATTAATGTCATATCAACTATAACGCATATATATTTAAATCTGCTGTGCAGAACTTGCGCGCTTTTTAAATAAATGAATATAAATATTGAGAATGCAAGAAACAAATTAGAAGCAATAAACGCGCGTGCAGGAAAAAATCCATATCCTTCTGAATTTCTTAAAATAGAGACAACGGGAACGCTGATAGAATAAATAATTGCAAGTCCCATACGAAACTTGTTAATAAGTTTTTCACCGTCACATTCTTCTGTTTTAATTTTTTCGTTAATTGAATTCTTAATCATATATCTCTCCTTGTTGTTATGTTATACTTTGCAAGCATTTCTTTTAAATCCTTTGTAATGTTATTAAGTTTATCAACAGTTGCAGATGTCAGTTTAACGGCAGAACCAAATTGATTAACACCGCCAGAAATTTCTTTTAGTGCGGAAAAAACCTGATTTGATGCGCGTTCTTGCTGTTTGCTTAAGCTGGAAATTTGCTGGGAATGTTCAGCGACATTTTTAGAAACTTCTACTATGTTTTCAAAGACTTCTTTTTGCTCTACCATTTTATTGTAGCCGGAATCTATTATATTGGAGCCCGTATTTGCTTCTGTTAAAAGCATATGAGCGGCTTCGTTTAATTCTGATATTTTTTCTTTTATTTCAGAAGCGGATTCTACAACATTATCTGCAAAGCGGCGTATTTCTCCTGCGACAACAGAAAAACGCATGCCGGCTTCGCCGGATGATGAAGCTTCCAGCGCTGCATTGAACGCGATAAGTTTGGTATGATCTGCGATTGTATCAATCAATAATATTGATTCGTCGATTCTGGAAAGCATATCTGTAAGATTCTTGATAATCTCAATTATTTTTGTATTTTGATTGCGTATATTAAGCATCATTTCTTCGTTGGCATTGCGGATATCAGCACCTCTTCTGCTGAGTTCTTGTGTTTGAACAGCAAGTTCCGCTACCACTGTAGTTTTTTCTGCAGACTGCGCAGAAAGATCCTTATTGCTTTCCATCGTAGTGACAATTTCCGCTACGCTTGCAGATTGTTCATTGGCAGTTGCGCTCATTTCTTTTGCAGAAGCAGAAAGCTCTAAAACAGAAAGAGAAACCATAGAAGCGTTTTCGTTTACAGATGAAAAAGAAGAGTTAAGCTTCATTAAAAAACTGCTCAATGCATTAATAAATTCACCCAATTCATCTTTGTATTTTGGTTCAATTCTTACAGATAAATCATTTTTATCAAGCTGTTTAAACAAATAACTTAGATTTAAAGTTGAGTTTTTTATACTTAAAGTTGTAATTAAAATTATCACAAAAGCGATTATTGCAGAAAAAACAGCGGCAGCAAGCGATAAAATTAAGCGTAATCTATAAAAAGAAATTCTATTTTTTAAAATTGTCTCTAAGCGATCAAGAGAAGAAAGCTGCTGTTCATCAATAACGGGAACATTAATAGAATTATCTGCCGATTCTGCAAAATATGAAAGTCTGTCAAATGTAATAAGACCAGAAACATCGCCTACATAAACGATTAATATATGTAAATCATGCATTATCTGTCTGTATGACCATAAAATAATATCCCGGTCAGAAGAAATTGAAAATTGCTCCCAGTTTTCTGTTAGTGATAGTGGAAATGCCATAAAATCACTGCCGGAAAAATGTTTTGAGTATTTTTCCTTTAAAACAGAGAGGGTAATTTTTGCTTTCTCTATGGCTGATTCCTGTTCTTCATTTACAGCGTCTGGTGAATTAAAGACGTATAGAGGAATAATTTGCATAAGTTCTATAGCCGGTCTTAAAACATCTATTCCGTTTAATTCATTTTGGTCTTTATTAATCGATACCATTGACATAGAAATAATAGAATACAGCATAATTCCCAGAGGTAAAAGGAATACAAGCGTACTTATTGTCAATTTAGTTATAATTTTTAGGTTTTTAAAATAAAAGATATTCATTATATTCCTCTTTTACAGCAATTTATTTTCTAGAATTCTTTTAAAATAGTCCGGCGAAAATCCGCCCATAAAACACTCGTAATTAATTCTATTATCAGGTTCAAGTTTTTGCCAAAGATCAATGCTTTCTAATGTTTTTTTCGCTTTGTATTCAAACCTTGTACGGTTTCCTTCTGACGCAATTATTGCAATCCTGTAAAAAGCCGGCCAAAAAAACTTGTCTTTAACAGCCGCTTCATGATAAAATTTTTCGGCTTCTTCTGCAATACCGCTGAGAAAATAATATTCTGCACGTAAAAAGCGGGTAAAAACGCTGGAATTGTTTTTTTCGAGATGTTCTAATATTTTTTCGGCATTTTCTAAATTCTGCATATTTAACAAAGTTATTATGCATGAGACAAGGTTAGCTCCGCTAAAAGATGACAAATTACTGTATTTAAAGGCGCTTAGAACTTTATCCGAGTTTTGCCTGCCGTCATCATCTTTTAATATATTGGTTATCTCTCCGCAGTCAACAAAAATTTCTTCTTTTTTTGGAAGTATCTGCTTGTATTGAGAGTTTTGGCGGTTCCTTCTGTCTGCGTTTACTTTAATTATATTATCAGGAAATGCAGTATTTTCTATAGATTCAGAACTTATCTTTTGAAAATAAAAAACATCTGATTTATACCTGCTTGCAAGAAGCGGATGTTTAACAGAAGATGTCTCAGAAACACCCAAAAAAAGAAGTCCGTTTGTAAACAGTGATTCCGATATATTGGTTAAAACTGTCAGCCTGTTTTTCGGCGTAAAATAAATAAGCGAGTTTCTAAAAAAAATAATATCATATTGTTTATCAAGACCTCTCATTATATTATGGGGAAAAAAATTAACTTTGTTTTTTATTTCATGCGAAACATTATAAAATCCGTTTTCTTTTATAAGGTATAGATTTAAAATATTTTTCCATGCAGAGCCGTCGGTGCGGAGAGAGTTCTCGGAAAACCTTGCATTTTTTGCAGTTTCTACAGAATTAATATTAACATCAAAAGCATCGATGTTATAATCAAAATTTAATCCGTTTTTTATCTGATGATCTAAAAGCATTGCAATACTGTACGCTTCGCACCCGATTGATACTGCGGCACAGCAAATCCGCAAAGTACGCCCAGATCTGATTAATTCCGGCAGCAGCGAAGCAAGAAGATTAAAATGAGCGCCTTCCCTAAAAAAATATGTTTCATTTACTGTAAGAAATTTAGAAATATCAAATATTTGCTCTCGTGATGTAAGCAAATATTCATAAGCTGCCGGGTTTTTAATAAAAGATCCTTTACAGGTTTCTTCCAGATATTTATTCAAAGCAATTAAAGCGTCAACCGAAGCTCTGATTCCGAGTATCTGTTCTACTCTGTAATATAAAAAAAGCAAAGCTGGGCAGGAAAGCACTTCTGCGGGAACTTCTGCATTATTTTCGCAAGCCGCGCAGTTTGTCATGTTCAGTTTTGAGCTCCGGTTAATGAAACAAGTTTTTGGGCAATTTCATTTAAAGGCAGAACAATATCCACACAGCCGGTCTCTATCGCGGCTTGCGGCATGCCAAAAATCATTGATGAAGCCTCATCCTGAGCAATAGTGAGGCCGCCTGCTTCTTTTACAATCCGTGTTCCTTCCGCGCCGTCAATGCCCATTCCTGTAAGCACAACACTTAATAGAGAACTGCTATGAAGTTCCGCCGCGCTTTTAAATAAAATATCAGCGGAAGGTTTTTGATTGTTAATATGTTCTCCGTTGTCAAAAGCAATGCCGGATTCATTTATGATTAAATGTTTATCTGTCGGAGCAACGTATACATTCCCTTTAGAAGGAACGGTACCGCTTTCTGCAAGACAAACCCTCAAATGAGAATATCCGTCAAGCCACTGAACAAATCCTTTGTCAAATCCTGATGTATTGTGCTGAACAAGTAAAATAGGAACAGAAAAGTCTTTTGGCAATGCAGAGCACAACTGGCATAATGCCATAGGACCGCCTGTCGAAGAAGCAATAACAACACAATTAATTTTGCGTTCTGCAACTGCGGATTTTTCGTTTGATTCTTTTTGAACAGCGGTTTTATTTTTTATTTTTACTATCTGTTTAATGGTATCAAACAGCGCATCTCTTTTTTCATCCGTCATCTCAGATGTAAAAATATCTTTTGCAAAAAATTCATGCGCTCCCTTAACAGTAGCGTCGTACGCCATTTTTGCAGTATCATGCGTGCTGATTACAATTATTCCGCATGCGCTTGTTTTTCTTATCTCTACAATGGAGTCAAGTCCGTTCATAACAGGCATTTCTATATCCATTGTAATAAGATCGGGATTTAATTGTTTTGCTTTGTTTACTGCGTCATTACCGTCTTCTGCTTCGCCGATTATCTGAAACGATCCTTCGGCTTCAAAGAAATCCCTTAAAATTGTCCTTACAAGCGGGCTGTCGTCTACTATTAGTGTCTTAATCATATATTTTCCTTTTTTATATATTTTCCAAGCTGTTCCGGATTGAGAAGCAGAATAAGTTCTCCCGAATTACTATGTGAAAAAAAAGTTAAACCGTTAAATAAACCTGCAAACTGCAGAACCCTTAAAGTTTTTGGCACAGGATAAAAACGCTCAAGAGGAATAAAATCTTCGTTATTTATTTCTGATGACAGCAGAACAATGCTGTCTTCGGTATTATTATCAGTTCCGTTTTTTAATATTATTCCATGTTTAATAAGAAGAGCAGGGCAGTTGAAAAGAATGGGAAGACAGATATAAGTATTCCGGTTTTCATTGTTATAATGGACAACATCATCGATTCTATCGTTATTTACAAAAATTGATGAAACAGAATCCATTGGAATCGCAAGAGAAAAACCTGTGTAAGAACAAAGAAATACTCTCATTACTGCTCCGTTTCCTGCGAAACACGTTTTAATATTCGCTGGATATCAAGAATAAAAACATCGTTCTCATTCCAGTTAAATGAAGCCGCAATAGCTTCTGTTAAGTCCCCTGTATCATTATTTCTCTCGATTATTAAGACGCTTTCGGGATTTATATCAGCAATGCCGATTATATCGTCAGCAAGAAAAGCGATTCTGTCAACTTCGTCTTTAAAAATTAATATTTTATTTCTGGCGCTTGGTTTTTTATGAAACAAAACCCCTATATCAAAAAGAGCGTAGGGCACTGAATATCTGTTTACAACGCCAAGCACATAAGGCGGAACAAGAGGCAAAGGATAAACTGTGTCATATAATGAAATTTCTCCGATTAAGCGCGAAGGAAAACTATAGTATTTTCCCTGAATCGAAAATACCAAAAATTTTTCGAGTTTTTCGTTTTCAGTTTCTTCGTCTGAAATTTCCAGCATTTCTGCTACTTCTGACATAAATCACTCCATTCGGGGTAATTGTATCATTTATAGATAAAATTTTCTATATCTTTTAAGACTGAGTTAAAATTGTCAAAACTTACTTTTGTTTCCGGTAAAGATTGAATAAATAACTGCCCGTATTTCTTTTTGATTATCCGGCTGTCAAGGACAATAACTGCCCCTGTGTCAGTACTGCTTCTTATCAGCCTTCCAAACCCTTGTTTAAATTTCATTACAGCCTGAGGAAGAGATATTTCCATGAATGGATTACCGCCGTTTTTCTGTATCGCCTCTCTTCGGGCTTCAAAAACAGGGTCTCCGGGTGTCCTAAAAGGAAGGCGGCAAATAATTACCAGCTTAAGAGTGGTTCCGGGAGCGTCAATTCCTTCCCAAAATGAATCGGTAGCAAAAAGACAGGAGCTCGTATCAGAAAGAAAGTCCTGTAAAAGCCTGGAACGATCATCATCTCCCTGTTTAAGGCAGCGTATTCCAAGAGAGGTTAATTCGCCTTTACAGGCATTGTACGCGCTGGAAAGCGATTGATAAGATGTAAATAAAATAAGAGCGGAACCTCCCGCAATTGCCGCGATCTGACAAGCGGCATAATTTATAAATCCTTGATAATTCTCTTCGTCAGGGAGCGGCGAATCTGTTGATGCTGCCAATAAAACCGCGCTTGAGTAGGGAAACGGCGATGGAAAACATCCGTAAAGAGGAGGGCGTTTATCATCGAGTATTCCGCTTCTAGAAGCCCAATAAGTAAAATTGCCGTTTATTGCCAAAGTGGCAGATACGCAAATTACTGATTTATTAGGAGTAAAAACGCTCGTTTTTAAAATCGGTGATAAGTCGAGAGGCGTTTTAGAAAAAACAATCCAGGGGTCTCTTGAAGCGCGGATTTTTTCTGCCCATAAAACATCATTTTCGTGTTTCTGATATTTGCAAAAAACATCGCAGACCTGCGCTATATTTTCCAGCCGCCTTATTATCGTTTTTATTTCCCAGACAACGGGATCTACCGCTTGTTCGTCATCAAGATTTTCTGTGATATCTCTAATAATATTTGTAAAACTCAATATTTCTTTTCTAAGTGTTTTAAAATATGGAAAGAGAGTTTTTTTTAGATATTTTTCATCCATTGCCGGTGAAAGCCTAAAAATCCCTTCGCTTCCGCACATTTCTTGCGCAAAATTATCAAGCGCTTCTGCCGCCGTTCTAATTTTATTTACAGCGTCAGAAAAATTTTCCAGCGGGTCTTCTCTTGACGGAAGCATCGCGCAAAGCCGCACCAGTAAACCGTGACGGTTTGCCTTGCGTTTATGCAGTAGTCTTCCGAGCTGTTTAAAAATACCGACACGGCTGAATTCTTCCGAAAAAAATGAAGTCGCGGCATTTTCTATAGTATGCGCTTCATCGATTATAAGCCTATTGAACGGCGGCAAAATAACCGAAGTCTCGTATCCCGCGCCGCTGTGCCTTGCGGATAAGTCTGCAAATAAAAGATGATGATTTACGACAATTATATGAGCGCTGTTTGCTTCTTTGCGCAGCGACAATATAAAACAATTTTCTCTTCTTGGGCAGTGATTGCCAAGGCATAGATCAGATTCAGAGCACACATTAGACCACACAGGATCAGAAGGAACAGCGGCTAGTTCTGCTTTTCCGCCTGTTTTGGTAGTTTTAGACCATTCATAAATATTTTTAAGTTCACCGTAATCAAAATCAAACAGCGGAGGTTCGCTCAAAGCGTCATCGAGTCTTCTTAAACACAGATAATTTCCTCTGCCTTTCATAATAACTGTTTTAATTTTTTTTGAACCAAATGTGTCTGATAAAGAAGAAGCAACAAGAGGTATATCCTTATCATATAGTTGCTGCTGTAATGTTATAGAAGCTGTAGAAATAACAATCTTTGCGTTATTTAAAAGAGCAAAGTGCATTGCAGGTATTAGATATGCAAATGATTTTCCTACGCCTGTTCCTGCTTCTGCCATAACATGCTTGTCCTCATTAAATCCGCATGCTATCAAAGAAAGTAAATCCAGCTGAGCCTGTCTTGGCTCATATAATGGCAGCCTCTTTGCGACATCCCCGCCTTCGCAAAGCGCCTCCAGAATTTTTTCTGAATCTAATAGAGGCATTATTCCATCGCAAGCAAGGACATAACCTTGGCATCCCCAATAATATTGTCTAAAAGTACATATTCGTCAGGCTGATGAAGCGTAGTTTCTGTTTTTGTCCAAACAGCGCAGTCAAGACCGATGTTTCTAAGGCTCGCTGCCATTGTACCTCCGCCGATTCCAATAGGTTTGGGTTTAATATTATAAACATTGATTATTGCATTAGTTAATATTTTTACAATAGGAGCATTAACGTCTGTCGGTTTTGATGTCATTAATTGGGATGTACTTGTTTTTACAGTAACTTTATATTTTTTTTCTATATCTGAATTTATTTTTTTTATTTGAGACAATACCATGTCTTTGGAATAACGGGGAAGAACGCGCATGTCCATATAAAAAATATCTTCGCCGGGGATAGTATTAATGTTTGGGACATTGGCTTCTTTTTTTGTAGGCATAAAAGTAGAGTAGTTTGGATCAAACATAGGATCGCGATCACCAAACTTAGCTGATAATTCATTATGCAGTCTAAGCGCTAAATCAGATCCGGCAATAAACGCATTAGAGCCAAGATCCGGTCTTGAGCCATGCGCTTGTTTTCCGCTGACAGTAAACTTCATCCATATAATGCTTTTTTCGGCTATTTCTATATTCTCGCCTTTTGGATCGCCGCCGTCGGGAACTAAAACAAAATCTTTTTTGTTAAATAAATTACGGTGGTTTTTTACAAGCCATTCTATTCCGTAAACGGAGCCGACTTCTTCGTCGGCGGCAAAAAGCAGTTTTATTGTACGGGCAGGCAATAATCCTTGTTTTACAAAAGAAAGTGCCGCAAGCACAGAAGAAACAAGTCCCTGCTGATTATCTTCTACGCCTCTCCCTATAAGTTTATTTCCTTTTTTTACAACAGTCCAAGGATCGCTTGTCCAAAGTTTTTCTTCTCCGGGAGGAACGACATCAATATGGCTTAATATCCATAAACAGCCGTCTTTTTCGTTTGCGGCGCCTTTTATTACAGCGATTAAATTAGGGCGAACTTTTCCTTTTGCTCTAACGTCGGGCGCGTCATATCTTTTAAGTTCGGTTATACCGTTAGATCTTAGCCATTGTTCTAAAAAATTACATTTATCTAGTTCGCCTTCTCCGCCTGATTCCGGCGAAACAGCGGGGCGTTTTGTAAGTTCGGTTTCCAGCTGTACAGCAATATCAGCGGATTTATCAAGCCAAGAAAATATTTTGTCCTTCATTTTTGATAAGCTTCCCAGCTTGTTTTAATTAAAGTATCAATATCAGAATGAACTGCCTTCCAGCTAAGAAGTTTTTGCGCTAAAGAACAGGAAGCAGTAAGTTTTGCAGGGTCTCCGCTTCTTCTTTCTGTTATTTTTGCAGGAATAGGTTTTCCGGTAATTTTTCTTGCAGATTCTAATACTTCTGTTACAGAAAAACCATTTTCGCTTCCAAGATTTATTTTGATACTTTTATTGTTCTTATCGATATAATCCAAAGCTTTTGCATGCCCGCAGGCAAGATCGCTGACGTGAATGTAGTCACGAATACAAGTACCGTCATTTGTATCATAATCATTGCCGAAAATCTGCATTTCTTTTCTTAAACCAACTGCTGTTTCCATTATTATAGGCAGAAGGTTAGCTGGATTTTGTTCGAGCCCTTTTATCCGTCCCTTAACATCATAACCCGCGGCGTTAAAATACCTGAGGCTTGCAAAACGCATACCTTTTAATTTATCATACCATTCCAAAAGGCGTTCGATTTCGAGCTTTGTAAAACCATAAAAGTTTTCCGGATTTGTAGGATGGTTTTCGTCAATCGGCAGATACTGAGGCTCACCGTAAACAGCTGCGCTGGAAGAAAAAACAATGTTTTTAACATTAGCTTCGCAGACAGCGTTTATAATATTAATTGTTCCCGATATATTGTTGCGCGAATATTTTGCAGGATTTGTCATAGACTCTCCGGCAGCTTTAGAAGCGGCAAGATGAACAACTGCGCTGAAAGAGCTGGTTTTTAAAACATCCAATAATAACGGGTAATCATGAATATCGCCATGTATAAATTTTGCATCGGCAAAAAGATTTTCGCGGAGCCCGCTGGAAAGATTATCGTAAACAGTGCAGTTATGCCCGATGTCAAGAAATTCTCTTGTTACGTGGCTTCCTATATATCCGGCGCCGCCGATTATTAATACATTCATACAATCAGTATATATTAAGAATTAAAAAAAAACTATGGTTTTTCTTCGAGTTTAGCGGCTATTGTTTCCCATTCTTTGTTTTTTAACTCAATGTTTTCATTGCACTCATCGAGTTTTTCTTTAACTTCTTTTGCCTTTTCACCGTTTGAATATACTTCGGGGCTGGCAAGCTGAGCTTCTAGTAATTTTTTTGAGGTTTCCAGTTCTTCAAGGTTTTTAAGGATTTCGGCTTCTTGTTTTTCCAGCTTGCGGACAGCTCCCTGCCTTTGCTTTTCGAGCGCGCGTTTTTGTTCGTTTGTTTGTTCTGCAGATTCTTCGCTGCTTTGATTTTTTAGCGCCGCATTAGCTTCTTTAGAAACCGATTTAGAGTTTACGTTTTCTTTACTGGTACGGTCAAGGTAATAAGAATAATTACCGTAATATAATTTGGCTGACGAAACTTCCAGCGTTTTTGTAGACAGTTCTTCCATAAAGGCCCTGTCATGAGATACAAAAATAATGGTTCCGGTAAATTTTTTAAGCGCGTCAAGCAAAATGTCCTTAGAAAAAAGATCCAGATGATTTGTTGGCTCATCAAGAATAAGAAGGTTCATAGGTTTTAAAAACATTTTTAAAAGAGCAAGGCGGCTTTTTTCTCCGCCGCTTAATACAGAGACGCTTTTATAGACATCATCACCCCTAAACAAAAACGCGCCCAGCATATCGCGTAATTTTGGTACAAGATGAGTCGGCGCTTCTTCTTCCATAAATTCCAATACAGAAAGAGGAGAGTCCATCGCCTCCGCCGCATCCTGCGAAAAATATCCCGCTATTACTCCAGAACCTAATTTTACAGTACCGTCAAAATTATTATCTTCCCCCGCAATAATTCTAAGCAGGGTAGTTTTTCCCGCTCCGTTTGGTCCTGCCACAACAAGCCGTTCTCTGGAGTTTAGGCATAAATCCAGCGATTTAATTACGTTATGGTCTCCGTAACTTTTTCCTATGCCTTCCAGTGTTAAGGCTATGTTTCCGCAGTGCGGCGCCGGCGGAAAATTTATATTTATCTTTTTTAATGATTCTGGTATTTCTACCAGTTCCATTTTTTCGAGGCGTTTAATCAGGTCCTGAGCAAAAGCGGCTTTGCTTGCTTTATACTGAAAACGCTTAATCAAAGCTTGAGTTTTTGCGATTTCTTCCTGTTGTTCAGTATAACGTTTAACAAGACCTTCAAGTTCATTATTTCTTGTTTTTTCGTATGCAGAATAATTCCCGGCATAACGTTTTAAATCTCCGCTAAAGAGTTCGTATACTTCGTTTACGCATCTATCCAAAAAATACCTGTCGTGAGAAACTAAAAGATATCCGCCTGTAAAATTAAGAAGCCATTGCTCAAGCCATTCCCTTGCTTCTATGTCAAGATAATTTGTCGGTTCATCTAAAAGAAGAATATCCGGTTTTTCCAAAAGAACTTTTGCAAGGGCAATACGCATTTGCCATCCGCCGGAAAACTCTGATGTATTTCTATCGATATCTCTGGGAGAAAAACCAAGTCCGCAGATAACAGAAGAAATCGCGCTTTCGCGCCTGTGGTAACCAGTATTTTCGATTTGTTCCTGCAGATTATGGTGCTCTTCTAAAAGATTTTTTACAGAGGACTCATTATCTTTAGTTTTTTCCAGCTGCTCTCCGAGTTTTTCCAGACGGTCGATCAAACTGTGAACAAACGCGAAAGCTGTTTCAGCTTCGTTCCTTAGGCTCATCCCTTGATGAACAATGCCGGACTGCGGTAAATACGAAATACGCGTATCTTTTTGAACAGAACGCTCCCCGGAATCTTCTTTGATTTTTCCTGCGATTATTTTCATTAATGTAGATTTACCGCATCCGTTTGCGCCTGCTAGAGATGACCGGGAACCTGCGGCAAGGCGAAGAGAGACATCCTTAAGTATATCTATGTCTCCGTAACTTAAGTTAATCCGCGAAAATTGTACAAAAGACATTGCAGCTTTTAAGAATCTTTAAAGAAATATAAAACAGTGGGAGGAGATGCGCGCCGGATGACGGTAACTCCTTCTATTCCGAAATCAGGGATAATTTCGAGACGCAGACTTTGATTATCTATTGCATACATAAAATAAAGAGTATTGTTTACTCTTATGTCAGAAAATTGAAGGGTAAACGCTCCGTTAAAATTATCACTGTAGGAAGAAGCGATATATAAGTCCATATTAATTCTTCCGGTTCCGTTTGTCTCAGAAGGAATAAACTGCGGAACAAGCGACTCAAAGCCTGTCCATGTTAATCCGCCGGATCTAAGGAGAGTTATTGTTCCGTAATTATTACTGGTAAATACAGGGCCATTATTGTAAATAGTAAGGAACTGCGCTTCGCGTCTTGCGTTTTCCTGAACAATTATATCGTCTATATCAACAGAAAGAGATGTAAAAGTAAGACTGCGCCTTGTTCCAACGCTGTCCAAAAATTGAACGATAAGAGTATTATTGTTCCTAAGCGTCATCTGCAGATTGGAAGGAGTAGTTCCGTCAAAGCGCCATGTTCTTTCGCCTTCTGCGGTTATTTTTTCATATGTAAATTGTCTTTCTATGTCAGGCAGAATAATTCTTGCGACTCCTGTTTCGTATCCAATATCAAAACAGTATTTTTTTTCTATCTCTGCCATATCATAACGTCTTGAGTTTACCATTTGCAGATACAATTCGGCAGACCATGTTTTGGACAAAATTAATTCAAGTTCCGGATCAGGAAGAGCGCCTCTGGTTTCTGTATTTACAGACGGCAGAGAGACAGATGAATCCCCGGAAGATTCGTTAGAATTAAATATTTTTAATCTGTAAGAAAAACAATAACCGACTACGCCGTCATTCGTCATGACTTTGTACCAGTCGCCGGGCAGAGGATCTCCCGTTGTGCTTATAGGCGGAGTGCCTCTAGCCTTACCCAGGATTTTTATTACTTCTCCAAGGCGAAGACGGTAAACACGCCGAGAATTATTATCAGTTCCTTCGCGGATAGGAAGCCCGTCCTGAAGATTTTCTGCGTATGCTGTTGCGTACGGCGCAAACTCTTCTGCCCATTTCATCGCTTTTCGTTTGCTGCCCAAAAATTCAAGCTGGTTAATAGGTATTTCCAGTTTATAATCTCTGCCGCCTCTGTGCGGTTCCGGTACGCCGACTACCCATATTTGTTCAATGTTGGATTTAATATAGACAGGCAAAACAGTGCCGGAATCAATCATTGGTTCGTCAACAGACCAGAGTAATACTCCGTATCCAAGCCTAGAACACGAAGTAAAGACTAAAGTCAATAAAAGAGAAAATAAAACTGATAAAATGAAAGTTTTATTCAACAATCGCAATTATATCAGCCATTTTGAGGATTAGGTGTTCTTCCCCGTCAATTTTTATTTGAGTTCCTGCATATTTGTCATGCATAACCTTGTCGCCGCTTTTAACAGTCATTGGTACTTTTTCTGTGCCCGGTCCTACTGCTACAACAGTTCCTGTTTGTGTCTTTTCCTGAGCTGTATCCGGAATAATAATGCCTCCGGCTGTTTTAGCTTCGTTTTTTTCTAGTTTAACCATGACGCGGTCTGCCAAGGGTTTAACTTTCATATAATTCCTCCAAGATAATAGTAATTGTTTACAATAATATATAAAAATTAGGTTTTACTGTCAAGACCAGTTTAATTACGTATTCTGTCCAGCTCCATTTGAGCTGTTAAATTTGAAGGATCCAGTTCCAGAGCATAATTTAGCACCCTGCGCACCTCTCCCGGGCGATTTAGGGCTCTAAAACACCTTGCTATGCGGGATTGGATACGGGAAACAGTTTTTAGATTTACAGGTCCTGCCGGGCTTAATAATTTTTCGGAAGCGGTATAGTACTGTTCTATAGCCCTGCTGGGAGTATAGGTTGTTTCATAAATACGCCCAAGATTTGCGTTTACATACCACGGAGCGTCTTCGTCATGAATCAAATGCAGAATATCAGCAGCTCTGTCGAGGTTTCCTTCGTTCATATACTGAATAGCATTGTATATATTAATCCATTGCCCGCTCATTTTTAATATATAAAGGCGGTCAAGAAGAATTCTTGATTCGTCAAAACTCCGCTGAAAAAAGAAATGCCATGCTGCCCATTTATACAGTTCTTCATTTCTTTCGTGGCGATCCAAAAGAAGCCAAGTTTCCGCAATCTTTCTGCCAAGATTTTGATCTATCGCATGACGTTTGCAAATCTCTAAATCTATGTACGGATAATCCTCAGGAGAAAAATGAACGCTGTTTCTTAAAAGAGCAATAGCCTCGGAATATTCCAGAATACGGCTGTATAGAATTAAACCGAACTGCCTGCTTTCTTTATTGGAGGTAGAATCAAGATTTACAAGTTTTTCCAGATAAGCGGCTTTTTGCTCCGGATCATCTGTATTTAGAGCGAGATTATAAAGGCTTGTTTCGTTGTCATAATCGATTAACGCATTCCAAATTACCATTGCCATTTCTGTATTTCCGCTTAGATAAAGCGCGTCAGCTTGGCGGGTCAAAGCGTGTTCGTCGTTAATCAAAGAGAATATTTCTGCGCTTCGCAGAAGATCGCCAAAATCATAATGGTACTCTGCGGCAAAAAGATACGCATTTACAGACGGAGAAGCAGAATTTAAAAGAACATGAATATCAGAAGCGGCTCCTCTTATATCATTTCTGAGTATTCTTAAAACTGCAATATTTATACCTATAGACTCAGTGCCGTCAGAATAAATATTTGCAGGTATTACAGAAGCTCTCTCAGGATTTCTAAAGTCGCCTAATATTACGTGAAGTCCAAGGCGAAGAGAATTAAAAGGTGAATCTGTTATAAACGACATCCAATCGCGGAGCTGCGCTTCTATCTCTCTATTGATCGCTGTATTTTTAACAAGAGAAGCTGCGGCAAGTGCAATAATAGGCTGAGAAGAAGGGTAGGCGTCTAAAGCTCTCTCAAGACAAGCGCGGTATGCCGCTAAAGAAGGCGCATGCAATGAAGCGATAGCTCTTCGTCTTTTTAAAACAGAAAGCCATGATTCTACGCTTATAGCCCTTCTTTCGATATTGTCCAGCAGCGCATTTAACATTTCTATTTCATTTTCTGTAATGCGCTGATTAGAAGAGAGTTCGTTAAAATCAATGTCAAAGTCGCGGAGCATTCTGCTGAAATTTTCCTGCTGGCGGGTAACGGCATTTGCGTTTCTATCGGCAAAGATAAAGATTGTAAATACGCCGCCGGCAATCAATAAAAGTATCACACCTGCAAGCAGCGTAACTCTTAATTGCCTCATACGCTTACTGCCGCTTTTCGGATACTGTCAAGGACACCGTTTATAAATTTATAAGAATCATCCGCTCCATATTCTCTGGAAATCCCGATTGCTTCGTCTATGACAATTGACGGCTCAATTTCTTTCTGAAAAAAAAGCGTATAAGCGGATATTCTGAGGATAGCGAGATCTACGCGGTTAAGCCGTGATATATCCCAATTCTCTAAATGTTCGGATATAAGAGTATCAATTTTTTGAATGTTTTCGATTGTGCCTGTAATTATCAAGCGCGAAAAAACTGCAATTTCATTATCGAGTTTATTGAGTTTTTCGTCATCCAGCCAGGCGAAACTTACAAGCTCCTCAAGAGAAGCGCGCTCAAGGTTTTGCTGAGACGACGCTTCCCAAAAGTATAAAGCTTGAAAAGCCAAAATTCGGCCTTTTCGCCTTGATGTCATTTCGGCTACCAGCGAATATTATTTTCTAATACCGTAAATGTTCTGCCTGTTCTCAGTTCTGCAATAAGCTCATTGCTTGCCTGCGTTAAAATAGCCTGCTGTCTTTGGTTTAATAAAAACTGACCAATGTAATCTCTTACAGTTATTGCTGTTCCAAGCTGGAGAATATCAGTAAGTTCTAGCTGGCGTGAGGCATAACTTTCTGTAACTTTAATTATCTGAAAACCCTGCTGACCTTCTATAAGGCGTGATACTTGACCTTGCCTTAAAGCGAATGCTACGTCGAGGAAGGGTTGCCCCAATACCTGTCTTGCATCCGCATTTCTTGGAATATAACCTGCGTCTCCCGCCTGATAACCGGAGTTAGGCGCGACACTGCGGGTTGCGACTTCGTCAAATTTAGAAGGGTCATTGTTAATTTCTCTGACAAGCGAATCCGCGAGAGTTCTCGCTCTCTGTCTGGAAGCGGCATCCGCGCCGTAAGGGACTTGTATCATTGTAAAACGGATTGTGTCCGGGCGTACAAGTTCGGTTCTTCTTATAGTGTACTCAGCGGCAATTTCCGCGTCTGTAGGCGGTCTTATGGAATCGAATAAATCTTTCTTTTTCCATAAAAGGTATTTTTGAACAGTCATTTGTCTGCGAAGCTGTGCACTGAACTCACTAACATTGAGCCCGCTTTCGTTCTGGACAGCCTGCGCAAATTCAGCGTCTGTAGGCTGACGGCCAAGCTGCTGAGCCATCTGGTTACGGAACTGCTGTAACTGCTGATTAACTTCTTGTTCAGAAATAGTCTGCCTGTCGCGTTCTGCTGCCTGTAAAACAAGGCGTTCATTGATCATCACATCAAGAACCTGAAGCCTTTCCTGCTGAGTCAAAGTGCGGTTAGTAGACCGCTGCATTCGTTCAACTTCGGCACGAAGCTGCCCAACAGTTATTTGTTCTGTTCTGACAAGATTAACTGTTGCCGCAGTCTGTAAATTTGCCTGAGCAAAGGCAGAGACCGTAATAATGGCTGCCAAAAATATAAATAATATCTGTTTCATATACATCCCTCTGTTTTAATATATCACAAACTAAACAAAAATAACTAGTATAAAGTTACTAGTTTAAAACAGCTCTAATACGGCGTACCCCTGCCGAAGAAGACTGTTCTTTTTGAATCTTAAAATCCCCTAAACCGCCGGTACGTTCTACATGGGGACCCCCGCAGACCTCTTTTGTAAAGAAATCAGCCGCAGAATTACCGATTGTGTAGACTTTAACCTGAGCTTCGTATTTTTCGCCGAAAAGCGCAATAGCCCCAGCGGCTTTTGCATCTTCTATACTCATAGTTTCCATAGAAACCGGCAAATCCTTCTTTATTTGTTCATTGACAATATCTTCGGTTTTTTTGATTTGGTCAGGCGTCATAGGGCTGTCATGGGTAAAATCGAACCTGAGGCGTTCTGCAGTAATATTGCTTCCTTTTTGGGCAGCGCTTTCTCCAAGAACAGCTCTCAAAGCCTGATGAAGAAGGTGAGTGGCTGTATGGTATTTAACTGCCATTTCTCCCTGATCTCCAAGACCGCCTTTAAAAGCCTGTCCGCTTTGAGAACGTGACAGTTCCTGATGTTTTTTAAATGCTTCTTCGAATTCTTCGCGGTTTACAGTCATACCCGATTCTGCGGCAAGTTCTTCGGTTAATTCGATTGGGAAGCCGTATGTATCATAAAGCTTAAAAGCCAGCCGTCCTGACATAATTTTTCTGGGGTCTTTTAAAAGGTTAGGAAGCAGTTTTTCAAACTCATGCTCTCCCTTCTGTAATGTCTCAAGGAATTTCTCTTCTTCTTTGTTGAGTTCTGCTATCACAAAATTGCGGTTTTCTTGGAGCTCTGGATAAGGTCCCTTAAATTGATTAATTACAACTTCTGCAATAGCGGACAGATTGAAGGTTCCGGTTTTTGCGTCGCCGGATTTTAATTTGCGTGCATGCCTTACAGCCCTTCGGATTAAACGCCTGAGGACATAACCCGCTCCGACATTTGAAGGGCTGACAGCTTTTGGGTCGCCCAGAATAAATGCCGCCGAACGCACATGATCTGCAATAATACGAATAGATTTATCTGTTTCGATGTTTGCCCCGCCTGCATATTTACAGCCGGATTGTTTTTCTATGGCTTCGATAATCTGAGAAAAAATTTCGGTATCATAAACGCTTTTTTTACCGTTGAGCACAGTTACGGTTCTTTCGATTCCCATACCTGTATCAACGCATTTTCGCGAAAGAGGTTCGTAAGTACCTTCGGCTGTTTTAATATACTGCATAAAGACATCGTTCCAGATTTCCAGCCATTTTCCGCAGGAACAGCCCGGTTTGCAGTCATTGCCGCAAGGAGCGTCACCAAGGTAATAAAACATTTCCGTATCGGGACCGCAAGGACCTGTAGTGCCTGCAGGACCCCACCAGTTATCTGCGCGGGGAAGGAAGGCGATTCGGTTTTGGGGAACTCCTAGACTTTTCCAGATAGCTGCGGATTCTTCGTCTTTTGGGATTTCACCTTCGCCTTCAAAAACAGTAACACCGAGTTTTTCTAAAGGAATGTTAAGCCATTCGGGAGAAGTTAAAAATTCAAAGCTCATTTTTATCGCTTCTTCTTTAAAGTAATCTCCAAGCGACCAGTTGCCCAGCATTTCGAAGAAGGTAAGGTGAGAAGCATCGCCTACAGCGTCTATGTCCCCTGTGCGGATACACTTTTGAAAATCGACAAGCCTTTTACCGGCAGGATGTTCTTCTCCCAAAAGATACGGAACAAGCGGGTGCATGCCGGCAGTGGTAAAAAGGACTGTTGGGTCATTTTCCGGAAGAAGGGATTTTCCCTGTATTTTTGCATGACCTTTGGATACAAAAAAATTAATATACTTGCTGCGAAGTTCATCAGCGGTTAAACGGTTCATGTTTTTTATATTAACACAGAGAGCAGACTAGATTCAATAACCATAATTAGGTATTGTTATGTATGGTCGATTTTATTATAAGGGCAGTTATAGCCGTACATCCGTTAGAGTTATTTCTCATTTTTTTATTAAAAGCAATAGAAGTAGCTATAGCCACTTTGCGTTCGATATTAATAAATAAAGGATACCGCCGTCAGGGAACTATTCTTTCATTTTTCGAAGTCCTATTGTGGACATTTGTAGCATCGCGGGTAATTATGGGGATGGCAGACGCGCCTATAAAAGGCATAATGTACAGCCTTGGTTTTTCCTTGGGTGTTTATGTTGGCTCCAGAATCGAAAGCTATATAGCGATGGGGCAGGTTATGATTCAGGCGATTGTATCAAGAGAATTTACTGTACAGATAACAGGAAGCCTCAGAGACTTGGGTTATGCTGTAACCACAATGGAAGCTCAAGGACGCGATTCGGAAAAATCAGTGCTTATGATATTTGCAAAGCGAAAAGGAAAAGACGAAATTGTCGAAGAAATCCGAAAGCTTGATGAGACTGCAATGATCATTACCAATGATGTAACAAACCTGCGAGGCGGAACCATAGCCGCGGCAAGAAAATTGCTAAAGTAAACCCGGTTTTTACTTATTTTTTTTATCCTTTGACTGCTGGTATTCGAGGGTTAGACGCAGCTGCTTTAGAACATAGTCCTGCAGGAGATCGTCAAGTTTATTAAAGTTTTTTATTGCTTCTTCCAGCTTAAGGTCATGGCTTTTTTTGAACATTTC
The DNA here is from genome assembly GCA_009784935.1 of Treponema sp. Lineage (GTDB taxonomy): Bacteria > Spirochaetota > Spirochaetia > Treponematales > Breznakiellaceae > WQXQ01. Next base: position 8,435 of record WQXI01000005.1, on the reverse strand, counting down.
TCCCTTGCCGGCTTTTAGCCAATTTTCGTTTATGTTGTAGGTAAAGCAAATTATTTTTATTATTCGTTCGGGGATTTTGCGCGTGCCTAATTCCATTGCGCCTGCATGAGACTGACTTATTTTTAAATCATTAGCAAAATCCTGTTGAGTGAGTTTTAATGTCTTCCTTATATGCTTGATTCTTTGGCTTATAATTGCTTTTGCGTCCAATAAATCCTTCCCATATTTATTAATTCTATCAATAAAATTAGTTATCTTACAAGTTAATTTTTTTATATTATTGCATAAAGACTATTGACAAATACTACAATGTAGTATATAATAAACCCCAATGCGGGTGAGATATGGAAAGGCAGAAAAAGCTGAATGTTTTAATTAACAATTTTAACAAGCTTAATGAAGATGAAAAAGACTACATAAGAGAATTAACCCGTAACTTGGCAGATATCCATAATAAGACAGAAACAAAAAAGAAAAGCCGTTTAGGAAAGAAGGAGATGTTTATGAAAAAAATTGTATTATTAATTGTTGCAGGGTTTTTACTTTCAGGAAACCTCGCTGCGCAGAATGATAATCCAGTAGTAGGTCAAGTATGGTATGTTGATACAAATAATCCGCTTGAAATTAAATCTTATTTAGGTTTTTTTGCGCCTACAATTGGACATTTGGATAAGGATGTGCCTGTAACAATTATGCGTATAAATAATAACAGAAGATCAGTGCAAATTAAGCACGATTCATCAGACGGCAGAACTTCATTAATTGGTTGGACACAGATTGTTAATTTAACGAGAACTCCACCGCGTCAAGCTGTTGCTCCTCCTGCTCCTACTCCTCCTACTCCTACTCCTCCTGAACAACCAAGAAATACCCCTCCGCCTGCTGCTCAATCAAATTTAAGAGCGGTAAATAACGAAATCCTTGGTTATATTGATCAAATTGATAGGAGAGGACTACAATTATTTCTATCATCAGAATTTAAAGCTACAATTAGAGAAGAAGAAGCAAGAGCAGTACCTGTAGCTTCCGGAAATGGAATTACAATAAATCCACCTCCGCCTCCTCCAATTCAGGAGATCAATTTTACTCCTTCTCATATAGGAGTAATAACAACTCTTCCTAATGATCCAAATAATCGAAGCAGGAATTTTGTTGTAAGATTTAATGGCATGGATTTACATTTTAAATTGAGAGGAGATAGTTATGAACTAGATGCTTCTCTTGGAGATATTGAAAGATATAATGTAACAACAACAAGCAGAGAACATCCTCGCCTGATGGTAAATTTTACAAACAATGATAGAAGAGAGCGCCCAATTAGTTCTGTTGCTGCCTCAAACACTCCATCTCAATCATCGAACGTTTCCGCTCCACCTCGAAACAATACGCAAATGCAGCATTCCGGCAGAGGCGGTAGTGTAAATCTAAGTATAATAGGAGCAGGTGTATCTAATGAGGACAATGTGCTTGCATATGTTAAAAGAAATAAACCATCAAACAGACCTCTCCAATTATCTGATGAAGCAATTAAAAGTCTAATTGGGTTATACATAAGTGAAGCAGCAATGGAGGGTATTAACCACGATATTGCTATAGCTCAAATGCTTCATATTACTCAATTTCTAACAAACAGGACAATTGTTACATCAACATTTAATTATGGAGGTTTGAATTCAACAAATCGATGGAACGGAAGATTCAATGATCGAAATGTAGGGGTTCGAGCCCATATTCAACATTTAAGAGGGTATACAAGGGGAAGTTTATCAGGCAGAAATCAGAATGTTAATCCAAGATGGGAAGTAATTGCAAATATTCGTGGAACAATACATACTGTAGAAGATTTGTATCCAAGATGGTCTCCGCATAATACAGTGGAATATAGAAACAGTATAAATTCGATACTTAGAGGTTTACGCGGTTAGGAATGTTAAAAAAAAATCTTTTGCTTGTATTGGTATTGTTCTCAATCTTTTTGACGGGCAGTACCAATGAAGCAGAAGAAACAGTATTTTTGCTGGGTTCCTTCGAAAACCCGATAATCGACAGTGACATGACATACGAAGAAGCCTTTTTTGGTCTTTCGGCACAATGTCCGCCGCATATAAGAGAAAGACAAAGATTGATTACTGTAAAATACTATTCCTTTGACGGCAAAGTTCATCAGGGGCAATTAGTAATAGACATGGATTTAATTGACGATATCGAGTTTGCGTTTAGTGAGGCTCTAAAAGAAAAGTTTTCGATACATTCTGTAATCCCGATTTCTCACAGTAATTTTAGATGGAACGATAATCTTTCTATGACAGCAAATAATACATCAGCGTTTAATTACAGGATGATTGCAGGGACACAAACACTTTCTATGCATGCAAGAGGCAGAGCAGTTGACATTAATCCTGTGCAAAATCCGTACATTAGGGGAAACGTCAGGTTACCAGCTAATTCAACATACAATCCCAACACAATAGGAACATTAACAAACGACAATATAATCGTCAAATCACTTGTTTCCAGAGGCTGGACATGGGGCGGAAACTGGACAGCCTTAAAAGATTACCAGCATTTAGAGAAGAATTAGGGTTTTATAATTAGACATCCAAAATAAAACTATGATATACTCTTAAGAAATTAGTATAATCAGAGTAAAATAAAAATGGCAAACCTTCGCGATAGATTAAATAGAATAAATAGCATAAACAGAATAAAAAGAACACATCAAAATAAGACAGAGTCAAAAAACTGCGACGAGGCAAAAACAGATGAAAGTTATAATGTCTTACTGGAACAAGGCTGGCAGCAATGCGGATTTAAGGTCTTTAAAAGAGAGATTAATCTGACTTTGCCGTTTGGTTCGCTAAAATCAAAAAAACCAATAAAACCACTACCGGAGTTTTTATCGATAATTATACCGGATTTAGCAAATCGGGATTTACCTGCGCCTGTAATTGAAGACTTTCTTTTTTTTGACTTGGAAACAACAGGGCTTTCCGGCGGTGCCGGAACAGTCGCTTTCCTTGCGGCATTCGGCAGGTTTGCTGACGGCAAACTTGTCATAACTCAATATTTGCTTTTAGATTATCCGGGCGAACATGATTTTTTAAATTGTGTTTTACAGCAGTTAAAAACCGAAAATGCCGTAATCGTAAGTTATAACGGAAAATGTTTTGACTCTCAGATAATAAAAACCCGTTTTCTTATGAACAGAATGAAACCGCCTCTTTACAGGCATGCCGACCTTCTGCATCCTACCCGCCGTCTCTGGAAAACTATTATACAAGACTGTTCTCAAAGCTCGGTAGAATCAAACATCCTAAAAATAGAACGAACAGATGATATACCCGGATCTCTTGCTCCAGAAATCTGGTTTGAGTTTTTAAAGACTGGAGCGACAGAAAGGCTAACAGGGATCTGCGACCATAATGTTTCTGATATTAAGGGGCTTGCTGGTATTTTATCTGCGATGATTTCAATTGCAGAATCTCCTTTTAAAACTGATAAATACAACTACGACACAGAACGCCTTGCAAGGTCAGTTTATGCGTATGCATACAGACAAATGCTTATTGGAAATTACAAAGAACCCCTGGCGCTAATAAAACTGGCATTAAATGTATTAGAACCTGATACTCTCTGGTACGACAAACTTACAAGAAGAAAGAAATATTTGGAAAGAAGAATTTCTAATAATTAACCACAGAGTACACGGAGAAGAGAAAATAAATCGAACATAGAACTCCGTGTTTCTCTGTGACCTCTGTGGTAAAATTCTTCCTACAATCCCTTATTGAGTAAAAAGTTAAAAAGTTGTAACATAGTTATATGTACGATTATAAAGAGCCATATAAAGAGCTGATTGCCGAGGCTATAAATACCCTGTTAAGCGAAGCAGGTATCAGCGAAAAAATAAATACACAGCAGGTAATTGCAGAAAACCCTCCAAATCCGCAAATGGGAGACATAGGTTTTCCTATGTTCAATTTTGCAAAAATGCTAAAAAAAGGTCCTCCTCAGATAGCGCAAATTACCGCAGAAAAATTAAAAGGAAAAGGAAATTTCGAAGCGCAGGGACCGTATGTAAATATAAAAATGGATCGTTCAAAAACAGCAAACGAAATTCTGAATGAAGTTTTTAAAGATAACTTCGGAAGACCTGACACAATGGCAGGCAAAAAAGTAATGATTGAGTTTTCCAGCCCAAATACAAATAAACCTCTTCATCTTGGTCACCTAAGAAACGATGTATTAGGAGAAAGCATATCAAGAATAATAAAAGCATGCGGCGCTCAGGTGAGGAAGGTTTGTATCATTAATGACAGAGGTATTCACATTTGTAAATCAATGCTCGCATATAAAGAGTATGGACAAGGAAAAACACCAGAATCAGAAAAAGTAAAAAGCGACCGTTTTGTCGGTGACTGGTATGTAACTTTTAGTAAAAATTTAAAAAAAGAAACAGATGAATTAATTACATCCGGAATAGATAAAGATAAAGCCGAAGCGCAGACAGAATCTATGAAAAAAGCTCAAGAAATGCTTCGCAAATGGGAAGCAGGAGACAGCGAAACTGTAGAACTCTGGAAACAAATGAATAATTGGGCAATCGAAGGAATGAAGAAAACCTACGAGCGTACGGGGATTTCTTTTGATATTTATAATTTTGAAAGTGAAACATACAAGCTAGGAAAAGACGAAGTATTAAAAGGACTGGAAAAAGGAATATTTTATAAGCAGGAAGACGGCGCTGTTGCTGTCGATTTAAGTGATGAAAAGCTCGACAAAAAAATATTATTAAGAAGCGACGGAACTTCAATCTATATTACGCAGGATTTTGGCACAGCAATTCAACGTTACAATGATTGGAAGTTTGATAAATTAATATATGTTGTCGGTTCGGAACAGCAGTATCATTTTAAGGTGTTATTTATTATTTTAGAAAAGCTCGGCTACTCATGGGCAAAAGATTTATTTCATCTTAGTTACGGTATGGTCAATCTGCCCGAAGGTAAAATGAAAAGCAGGGAAGGCACTGTTGTAGACGCTGATGATTTAATTGATTCTCTAAAAGACATGGCTTTATCAGAAATTCGCGAAAAGGGAAGAGAAGAAGATGTAGGGGATCCAAATGAAGTCGCAGAAAAAATCGCTTTAGGTGCGCTTCATTATTTTCTTTTACAGCCAAGCCCGGTAAAAGACATGCTTTTTGATCCAAAAGAATCGCTTTCTTTTACGGGAGATACAGGACCTTATCTTCAATATATGGGCGCTCGTATTTCTTCTATGCTGAGAAAAGCAGGAGACAGTTACGGCAAAGAAAAAGAAAATGATTTTTCGTTATTAATAACCGATCCGGAGTGGGAACTTATAAAAATAATTTCTTCTTATCCTGCGGTAATAAGCGAAGCTGCAGAAAATCTAGATCCTTCTAAAGCTGCGGGTTTCTTATATGAATTATCAAAATCATTCAGCCGTTTTTATCATGAATGTCCGATTTTAAACTGCGAAGACAAAGAGCTTTCTAAAGCAAGGCTGGAATTAAGCAGAGCCGTAATGCTTGTGTTAAAAGACGCGTTTAATCTTGTTTGTATTCCTTTTTTAGATGTTATGTGATGTATTAAAAATGTTAAGCAATACTAGGCATTTATAAATGCTAACGAAACTAAACCATGATTAAAAAATAAATGTTTATCATCATTAGTTTTTAAAATACAGCGTCCTGACGGATCAATTCCTTCAAAAATGCCTCTTGCAAGGATTTTAGAAGGCTTATTATTTTTATTTAATTTATTCTCATCGTTTTTATCAGCTTCAAAAACTGCAGCTTTTGCTCCGATACAATCAGCTAGAGAATTCCATTCTGATGCAATAGCGCGGTTCCCCTGAGAATAAAAAGCTGTAGACATAAATGTTTTTTTTACTTTTTCAATTTCGTCTAGTATTTTTATTAAAATTTCCCGCCGGGAAACCTGACGGCCTGTAACTTCTGCACAGCTTACAGCTCTAATAGAAGGAGCGTTATTATTTACATTGACGCCGATTCCTCCTGTTAACCAAGAAATTACATCGCCTTCTGCGGAGATTTCTGTAGTGATACCTGCAATTTTTTTGTTGTTTATATAAATATCATTAGGCCAGCGAAGATAAGCTGTTTTTCCGCATACCGATGTAATTGTATTTACAACAGCAATCTGCATTATTAAAGAAATTAATGTATAATCCGCCGCAGAAAGAGAAGGTCTTTCTAGTATCGAAAAAAACAAACCACCCTGACGTGAAACCCATGTACGCCCGTTGCGTCCTTCCTGCGCTTTGTTTTTCTGCCGTAAAAACACTGCCGTTTTTTGCTCCTTTAAGAGCGGATTCTCTTGCTCTGTCCATTGTGCTTGGCGTATTTTTAAAATGATAAAAAAGATTTTCTTTTTCTCTAAATTCCCATGGATATAAAAAATCTTTTTCTTTTTTAGGGTCGAGTAAGTAGCCCGTTTCCCTAGTTTCTATTGAATATCCGGCTTCAATTAATGACTGAACAGTTTTCCAAACTGCAACACGCGAAACACCGATGTCTTTTGCAAGCTTAGTTCCGCTGAGAGGCTCCCCTTTATTTTCGCGAAGGTGATATAGTAATTTCGCTTTGCTTGATATATCTTTCATTGAATGTTCTAAGAATTTCTACCACAAACCACACGAACTTTTTGTCCGCTATTTTTTCTTTTGTTCGTTTGGTTCGTGGTAAAAATTTTCTTATTCCTCCTGTAATTAATTTATTAGATTGCAAGGTAAAGCATATAACACGCGCCCACAGCCATTAAAACACCTGCTAATAACCGTAACCAATGCTGTTTTAAGTTTACTTCTTTAAAAATAAAAATTCCGATCAAGATAGTCCAAAACACATTAAGCTGAGTTATGCTCCATGCAACAGCATTAGGTATCATTCTATACGAATAAATCGTTAAGAGGGTAGCGCATAAAAACATTGCGCCCGAAGTAAACGGAAGCCATGTTTTTTTGTCTACTATAAAGATTTCTTTTAAACGCTGTTTCGCTGTCGAAGGCTCATTTGGCTTGTTTCCGATTACCATGTAGAAAACAACTGAAAATACAATAAGAGAGAAAGAATGATACAGTAATTGAGCAAAAGTGAACCTGTCGCCGACAATTGCCGGTCTCGAAACAATACTGTTAAACAGCGCTGAAAAGCCAAAACATACACCAGAGAACAATGCAAATAAAATGCCCTTTAAAACATTTTTATCGAGATTATTTTTTTTGTAAAACTCTGTTTCGGTTTTAATCTGGAATAATAGAGCAGAGAGAAACATTATTGTCATGCCAAGAAGCAGAAAAAGCACTTTTATTGGCGATGTCATATCTGCGATGAAGAACAGTATTAGAAGTGAACCTACAGGTCCCTGTATGTTTTTCCATTGATTAAACCGCGTAAGCCCTATTTTGTCGATAGCAAGGTTATAAGCTGCCATACCAAGCACCCAGATGAATCCTCGTAAAACAGTTAAAAGGTGCCACGGGTTTAAAAGGTTCTCCGGCGTTTCAAAGCCAAAACCCCAGATAATGCTGATTAAAACGATAGTGCCAAAAAAGTACGCAATCCCCATCCACATTGTGTACAGGATTACATTCTGCTTAGAGAACTTTCTAGGAACAGCATAAACAGCGAATAAAACGCTTACAATTAGAGAAAAACCAAAACCAAGCACCATCGTTAACCCCCTCTTATAGCAAGGTTAACAGAAGAGGCAGAGACTGTCAATAGGGAATTGATTAAAAGAAGACATCACACTGAGAAACAGAGGCACAGAGAACACGGAGGATATTGGAAGGTTTAAGAAAGAAATCTTGTCTTAACCCTCATTTCTTCTTTGTGATCTCTGTGTACTCAGTGCCTTTGTGTGAACTCTTAGGCACTCCTTAAAATCTCTTAAAAATTCTCTTTTTTGTTCTTTCTGAACGCTTCCAGACATTCGCGTTTAAAGACAACAACAGATACGCCTTTCTGCTTAATTTCTGCTTCAAGTTTAACTGCGTTTTCATCAACAAGGTTTGGTTTTGCTTCAAGTTCTAAAATGCGCTCAGGGTTTACACCGCATCCAATCAACAAACCTTTCAGTTTAGCAGAAGGCAGAATTGTCGGCTGACAGCCTGTCATCGCGACGCTTGAGTTGTCCAAAATAATCAAGGTCATTGTTGTGCCTGCGTCTACTGCGTCTATTAAAGCTGTGATACCGCCGTGTATAAAAGTAGAGTCTCCGATTACTGCAATTGCGTATTTAAGGCCAACGTCAGCAGCTCCCTTTGCCATGCCTACGCAGGCACCCATGCAAACAATACTTTCAATCGCAGAGAGCGGGGGAGCGACGCCAAGTGAATAACAGCCAATGTCAGAATTAATTCCAACATCGGGGTGGCCTGGCCGG